>CAYSTA010000007.1:0-58745 GCA_964433845.1 uncultured Flavobacteriaceae bacterium | reverse complement strand
CATTATATCTTGGGTCAGCACCTTTAGTTTTATAAAGCTGGGCAATATCTACCCCGAACTCTATATAATCTTTTTGTTCCTCTATTTCAAACCCCAAGGAGTCTTTTGCTAAATTACCGATAGCCTTCTCAATTTCCTCCTTAGCCCTATTAATTCTTTTAATTTTTACACCTGATATTGCGCCGTCTTCTAATATTCCTCCCGCATCATTCAACAAATCATATAGACTATACTTGTTATTCAAAAGAGAATAAATGCCAGGGGATTTTACAAGCCCTGTTATTTCCGCATATTCCGGCTGAACAACACCCTCCTTTATACGAACCACAACAAGATCTCCAGGAGTTAAAACTGGATTTTCATCAAAAGAGCGACTTGTATAGTCTAAATTTAGTTTAGCAACAATAGACTTAAAAGGTTCTTTTCCAGACTTATCAAATGTTCGTCTAAAAACATTAATAGAGAAAAGATCACCATTTTCTTTAACTCCTCCCGTCAGCAAAATTAAATCAGAAACTCTCATTCCTTCAAAAAACGGAAACCGCCCATCAGTATCGTCAGGACTATTTATCTCTCCTCTTATTTCCACAAAATCTTTTCCTTCAAGTATTGATTTTGAAAAAACTTGAACCCGATCATTTGCCTCAAGATCAAACTTTTCTTTCCCCGAAAGAATTTCAGACAAGTTAACAGAATGGAGCTCTTTTTCTTTCCCCTCACGAAATCTATAAACAAAAGCTCTAGACATAAGGGCATCATCCTTTAGGCCCTGTGCACTAGAAAGCAGGGAGCTTAAATTAGGATTTTCTTCAATAGAGTAATTCCCTGGAAGATAAACGGAGCCCTGAACGGTAACTCTGTTTGTATATTTGTCCGCTACAGGGCTTGCTCTAATAATGTCCCCATCAGATATTATCGACGTGTTATACATGTCAGAATCAATAGCAGATATTTTTTTATTCATTCCAGAGATAGATTCAATAAAAATTTTGTTTTTATATCCAAATGAAGAAACGCCACCAGTAAAGCTTAACAGGTCTTCAAGCGTTTCATTATTTTTAAATTCAAAGATCCCTGTTTCTTTAAATTCGCCATTTACAAAAGCTCTGTTTTCATATGTTGGGATCAAAATTACATCTTGATCTCTAAGACTAAATACAGGAGCTATGCCTTTCACAAAATAATCATATAAGTCAACAGCTTTATAAACCTTGCCATTTCTTAAAACCTGAATGTTTCTAAAACTTCCAGACTCAGTAGGGCCGCCAGCGGCATAAAGCGCATTTAACATTGAAACCATACTAGAAAGAGTATAGGTCCCAGGCTTTTTAACAGACCCAACAACGTTGAGAACAATTGAACGAGATCCTGAGAGGCTAATATCAAAAAAAACCTTTTGATAAGACTCTTTTGAAGAATTAATCCCAGAATATATTTTGGAAAGAGCATTTCCAATCCTTTGTTTAGCGCCAGCTATTGTATAGCCGCTCAAATAAAGAGGAGAAACTCTGTCTATTTTTATATAACCACGGGTATTGATTGTTGAAACATAAGTGTTCTCAGACGCCCCCCAAACATTAATTGTTATCTCATCGCCAGGGCCTAATTGATAGGATGATGGAGTCGCAATGTTGAGCTGAGGAGAAGAACTAAAATTGTCAATTGAAGAAGAAGCTTCGGCTTCAAAAAATTTCATTCCAAAAATTGGCAACGAAAAGGCCAGCGAATCATCTGGTTCTATCTTTGAATTAGCATCGGTTATTCCAAAAATGGAAGTAAGGTCGTTTTCTACTTTCTTTCTTGAATCTTCGTCTTGCTCTGAGAAGCTCTTTAGCCCTTTGATCCTTTTTTCAAACTGTGAAATATCTGACTCTGTTGCCCCTTGAGCCCTTGCCAATGTTTTCAGCTGATTTAATGTGTAGCCCTGCGCTTGTGCCTGTGTCCAATAGGACAAGAGCTCTTGATCGCTCATTTTGCCAAGCTCCTTTGCAGGACTCTTATCAGAGACACTATTAATAGCATCATTAATGTCTTGACCGGACATTGTTAACGTAATCAGAACAAGCAAAAAAGAAATAAATTTTTTCATAATATAATTTAAAAGCTTCGCTATTCGGCTCACAATATAAGCCGAAGAAAAAAGCAAACTATTGGCGATTTTAGCCCGCCAGGCTTAGCCTTGATTTAGCCAAAGAAAGCTTTACTTTTAATTTGTTTAGAAGCAATACAATAGTGTTTTTTTCTATTAACTCAACCATTCCCTTTTTATTTTTAAAAGGGCCGTTTTGTATATATACGAAATCGCCGCATGCGAAATCAGCCTTTGTAACCAAGCCTTTATCTAATGTGTTTTTTAGCACATCAATTTCTTTGTTTTGTATTTCAACGGCAACACCATCGTTTTTAACTATGCTTCTTGTAAAAGGGTTAGAGTTAATCAGCTCATACGCCAATTTGTCTAGCTTAATAAACACATATCCGCTTATTGCCGGCCGTTTAACTTTTTTTAGTCTGTCAGACCATTGTCTTTCTTCTAAAAACGCTGGCACATATGAAACTACTCCTATCTTAGAATAAAAATCCTGAGCCTTAAACTCAGCTCTTGGCCTAGTGTATGCGACAAACCAGCTCATAATCCTTTTTATGCAAATATAAAAAATTAAATTTAAACAAAAATAAAAGGTTCATTTATTGCTATTCTAAATTTAGTATAGACATAAAGAGCTGAAAGTCAAGAATTTAAATGTTCATTTTTTTTTATTACAAAAAAACAAAGTTTTTTAACTAGAAAGTAATTTGTTAAGCCTAATTTTACAATTATGAACGTACTAATCATTGGTTCTGGCGCAAGAGAACATGCTTTTTGTTGGAAAATAAAGCAATCAAAAAAATGTAAAAAATTGTTTGTTGCTCCTGGCAATGCCGGGACTAGTAAGTTAGCAACAAATATTAATATTTCAATTGATGACTTTGGCCTAATTAAGAAAAACCTAATTAAACATAATATAAATCTAATAATTATTGGACCTGAAATCCCCCTAATTAACGGCTTGACGGACTTTATTAATAGTGATAATGAATTAAGGGGTGTTTTGGTGATTGGCCCTTCTAAAACAGGAGCTATGCTAGAAGGCAGCAAGGATTTTTCTAAGGAATTTATGTTTAGACACAACATACCCACTGCCTCATACAAAACTTTTGATCAAGACTCCCTAGAAGATGGCATTAAACATTTAACCACGATTTCTCCTCCATATGTTTTAAAAGCAGATGGCCCAGCTGCTGGCAAAGGAGTGTTAATTCTTAATGATTTATCAACTGCTCAGAAAGAGCTTTCCAACATGCTAGCCAAAAACAAATTTGGAAAAGCTGGCCATAAGGTAGTAATTGAAGGGTTTTTAAAAGGAATCGAATTATCTTGTTTTGTTTTAACTGACGGGAAGTCATATTTAACATTGCCAAATGCAAAAGACTATAAAAGAATTGGAGAAGGAGATACTGGACTAAATACGGGAGGGATGGGAGCTATTTCGCCTGTTCCTTTTGCAAACAAAGAATTCCTCTTAAAAGTTGATAAACAGATTATTAAACCAACAATTGACGGAATCATTAAAGAGGGGATCGACTATGTAGGATTCCTTTTCATTGGGATAATTAAAGTAGATGACGAGCCTTATGTTATAGAATATAATGTTAGAATGGGTGATCCGGAAACCCAAGTAGTTCTTCCTAGAATCAAAAATGATTTTTTAGAGATGATGACAAATACTGCAAAGGGAGATTTAAAATCTATTAATCTTGATGTTGATCAAAGCTCTTTTGCAAATGTTGTAATGGTTTCAGAAGGTTATCCTGAAGATTATCAAAAAGGAAAAAGGATTACTGGACTAAACACAAATCATGATTCAATTATTTTACATGCAGGAACTAAATCTGAAGGAAATGAGATTTTAACTAATGGAGGAAGAGTTTTATCCATAATATCTAAATCATCTGATTTTCATTCTGCATTAAAAAAGTCTTACAAAACAATAAATGCAATTGATTTTGAGGGAAAGTATTATAGAAAAGACTTAGGGTTTGATTTATAAAAAAGAATGAGCCGAAGGATCCTCATCCTCCTCTCCTCTTTTAGAAACACCCATCAGCTGGAAGGTCCAATAAGAAAGTGCACAAATAATAGTTATAATAAAAAGGAAGTTTATAGAATTGGCCAGGCTCCAACTTTCTAGCTCAAGGGATCTTAAAAAATCTAGGGGAATAAACAATATCTCTACAAACAAGTATTCAATAAAATAGAAAAATTCAGTCATTTTTAATTATTCCGTACAAAAGTAATAAATCAAAATATTATTACAATAATAAAAACAAACTTTTAAGTTTGCCCTTATTGAGTATCTTTGAAAAAAAAATCATGTTTAGCAGCATATGCCTCAAAGTATTTGATCAATGTATATCTGATTATCACCTGCAAAATAGTGTAAAATCAAAACCAAAAAATCCTTTTGAGAACAAAGACATTAAGCACCTTTTATATCAAAAGAATTGGATTGATACTGTTCAGTGGCATTTGGAAGATTTAATTAGAGATCCTAAAATTAATCCCATCGATGCTTTAGAATTGAAAAGAACGATAGACCATTCAAACCAAAAAAGAACGGATTTGGTTGAATACATAGATAGTTATTTTTTGGAGAAGTATAAAAATGTTAAAATTTCAAATTCAGCAACCTTTAATTCAGAAAGTCCAGCATGGGCAATTGATAGACTATCTATTTTAGCTTTGAAAATATTTCACATGGACGAAGAAACTAAAAGAAAAGGAGTCAGCAATGAACATGTTCAAAATTGCAGCGCTAAACTAGAGGTTTTAGTTCAGCAAAAGGAAGATCTTTGCTCTGCAATTGACCAGCTTTTACAAGATATTGAATCGGGGTCAAAATATATGAAGACCTATAAGCAAATGAAAATGTATAATGACGAAGATTTAAACCCCGTGCTTTATAATAAAGACAAACAATAGAATATGTCGCATGTTTTAATTTTAAGGTTTTCATCCATGGGAGATGTTGCCATGACTGTACCTGCCTTAAGATGTTTGTTTAAAAAATATCCAGACTGTAAAATAACTTTAGTTACAAAGGAAGCTTATAGACCGATTTTTAGAGAATTTCAAGAAATCAATTTTCATGAAGTAGACTTTAAGAACAATCATAAGGGCGTTAAAGGATTATGGACTCTATTTAAAGAATTAAAAAAATTAAAACCAACCCACATAGCAGATCTGCACTCAGTAATTAGAACTCATTTTCTATGTTTTCTTTTCAGAATAAATCTTTTTAAAATTAAAAGAGTTGACAAGCAAAGAACAGAAAGAAAAAAGTTATTTAGAAAGAAAAATAAAATTTTTAAACCCTTAACCCCTGTTCAGTTTAAATACTGTGAAGTGTTTAATAGGCTAGGATTTAATATTGATTTAACTAGCCATCAATTTGTAGACCCTTTTATTATTAACAATGAAATCCAACAAATTATTTATGAAGTCAATAATAAACTAAAATGGATTGGGGTAGCTCCATTTGCTTCCTTTAATGGCAAAACGTATCCTTTGGATTTAATGCAACAATTGGTTGCTTTTTTACAAAGAGATCATCAAGTTTTCTTGTTTGGCAGCGGGGATTTTGAAACAGGAAAGCTTGAAATATGGGCCAATGCCTATCAAAATGTTTTTGGAGCCTACAAGCTGGGATCTTTATATAATGAACTAGAAATTATATCAAATCTAGATTTAATGATTTCTATGGATTCTGGAAACGGACATTTGGCTGCAAATTACAACGTGCCTGTAATTACATTATGGGGCCTTACTCATCCCTTTGGTGGCTTTGCACCGTTTTCTTCAAATCCAGAAAACATGATTGTTTCAAATAGAGAAACGTTTCCCCAAATCCCAACATCTGCTTATGGGAAAAAAATTCCTAAGGGATATGAAAAAGTAATGAGAACGATTAACTATAAGGATGTTGCAGCAAGATGTTTAAAGGTTTTAGAAAGCGCTAAACATCATCGAAATCTATAGAAAGAGATTTAGAAGTGGGAATAGCCTGACAGGCCAAAATTAGACCATCTTGAATTTCTAGATCTGTTAATATATTGTTTTCAATCATTTTTGCAGAACCGCTTGTAAGTTTGCCGATACAAGACGAGCATACGCCACCTTGACAAGAATAAGGGGCATTAATATTTTGGCTTAATGCAGCATCTAAAATCGTCATGTTTTTAGGAATGCGAATTTCAAAATCCTCAAAATCACAAGTAATCGATGCGGTAGTTTCTACACCTCGAATTTCTGTAGGCATAGGGTTTTCGGTAGACGAATGAAAAAGCTCGAATAAAATATCTTTCTCATTGTATCCCAAACTCACTAGTTCAGAAGAAGAGCTTTTAATAAGCTGTTCAGGGCCACATATAAAAGTTTTGTCAAATTTTAAATTAGAATGTTTCTTTAAGCAATAATTAATAAATCCGGAGTCAATTCTCCCAAATTCAGAATTGGGATTGTTTTCATTACTATAAATAGTATAACAAAAAAATCTATTTGCAAACGAAGATTTCAGCTTTTCTATTTCATCATAAAACATTGTTTCTTTAATTGACTTATTGCCAAATAATAAAATAAATTTACTTTCCTTGTGAGAAAGCAAAACACTCTTCAGTATAGAAATGACAGGAGTTATGCCGCTACCAGCCGCAATACCCAAAAAGGTGTTTTTATAATTGGCATTTTCAACGACAAACCTTCCTTGAGGCGAGGAAACCTCTAGCACATCACCTTCTCGTAAGACATTGTTAGCATAGTTAGAAAACAGCCCATTAGAGATCGCTTTAACACCAATCGTTATTAAGCCGCTGTTTGGAGAGCTGCAAATGGAATATGAACGCAGAACTAAATTCCCACGAATTTTTGCCTTTAAAGTAACGTATTGGCCAGCTTTGAAAGAATATTTTTCTTCCAGAGAATTGGGAATGTCAAAAACTATAGAAACAGAATTTATAGTTTCCTCTTTTATTTTAGCAACTTTTAAAGAATGAAATTGTATCAAGCAACAATATTTAGAATTAACTGCAAAAATAAAAAAACAGAATTAAATCTAGCGCTTTAAAAAGTAAAGTAGACATTACATTATTAAACACAATTTTTATATATTTGTCAACCATGATTTTTACCTTTCTAAAATTACAATGGAAATCTTTTTTTAGAGGAGAATCTATTGGCGCTAATGTCATGACCAAAGTTTTTAAATGGTTTTGGCTTTTATATTTTGCCTTTATTGCTCCTTTGCTGGGGCTTATCACATATAAGATTTTAAAAGAAAACTTGGGCATAGAAGATCCTTTTATTTATCTAAATAAAAACTTGATTTACGTTTTTGCCTATTGGATAGTAATGAGGTATTTTATTCAACCAATTCCAGTTGTTTCTATTAAACCCCTTCTTTTAACTCCAATATCAAAATCACAAATAGTTAGACATAGTCTAGTCAAATCTATTTTTTCTTTTTTCAACATAATAGCGTTTTTTTATCTGATTCCCCTTACTTGGGTCTTAATAAATAAAGACTATCAAGTCAATCAATTAATCGGATGGAATTTGTCAATTATTGCTTTTGTATACATCACAAACTATCTAAATTTTATATTAAACAACAACGACAAACTTTTATATTCTATTGCAACAATACTGGCGTTAATAAAACTGTTAGAGTATTATTCTCTTTTTGATTTTACCATTTATTCTGAAGCCTTTTTCTATTCATTTTATTCCAACCCAATTTTTGCGATTGTGCCATGGATTTTTTTAATTTGGATTTATTTCTATGTTTTCAAATATTTTAAGAACGGTCTTTATATAGATTTAGGCCTAAAAAAGAAAACAAAAGAAGCGCAAATAGATGACTTTTCATGGCTTGATAGATTTGGAAAAACCGCAATTTTTTTAAAAAATGATTTAAGACTAATTAAAAGATCAAAAAGAGCCAGGAGTACTGTTTTTGCAGGAATATTCTTTCTCTTTTATGGGTTCATCTTTTATTTTCAAGAAGATATTTGGGGGAATTTTATGACATTTTTTGGGTATTTATTTGCAACAGGGGGCTTTTTATTTATGTTTGGCTCTTTTGTTCCTAGCTGGGATAGCCAATATTATTCCTTAATGATGTGTCAAAATATTGAATATAAAGAATACATAAAATCAAAATGGTCTTTGGTAGTTATTGGTACAGCAATTTCTACATTATTGGCGTGTTTTATTTACTCTTTTTTAGGCTTAGACGCAGTATTTGCGGTATTAGCAGGAGGACTATACAATATAGGAATAAATGGATATTTAACACTTTGGGCAGGAGCCTTTACCAAAACACCCATTGATCTAGACTCTAATAAAAATGTTTTTGGAGACACGAAAGCTTTTAACATGAAAACCGTATTAATTAGTCTTCCACAAATGGTGCTACCAATAGCCTTGTTCTCCATTGGAAATTATTTTTATTCTGCATCAACAGGATGTTTAATTGTTGGTATAGCAGGAATTTTAGGAATATTGTTAAAAGAGCAGGTTTTTAATTTAATAATAAGAGCATATAAGGCAGAAAAGTATTCCACTTTAAAAGCATACAAACAAAATTAATTTTATGATTACTTTAAAAAATATTACAAAAAAATATTCAAAGCAAACCGTTTTAGACATTATATCCTTAGACATTCCGCCTGGCCAAACTTTTGGCTTAGTAGGAAATAATGGAGCAGGAAAAACTACTATGTTTAGTTGTTTATTGGACTTGATAAAACCAACTACGGGAAATGTTTTAAATAATGGTGTGGAAGTTGCCACCAGTGAAAAATGGAAATCTTTCACCTCAGCATTTTTAGATGACACTTTTTTAATTGGCTATTTAATGCCTGAAGAGTACTTTTATTTCATCGGAGAATTAAGAGGCTTAAAGAAAAAAGAAGTAGATGAATTTATAAATCAATTTGAAGATTTTTTTCATGGGGAGATATTAGGAGGAAAAAAGTATTTAAGAGATCTTTCGAAAGGAAATCAAAAAAAAGCCGGAGTAGTTGCAGCATTATTAGGGGAGCCGAAGGTTGTTATTTTAGATGAGCCTTTTGCAAATTTAGACCCTTCAACTCAAATTAGGCTAAAGCAAATTTTAAAAGACCTTTCAAAAAAGAAAGAGACAACCATTCTTGTTTCTAGCCATGATATTCAGGACGTAACAGAAGTTTGTGAGAGAATTGTTCTTCTTGAAAAAGGGAAAGTTATAAGAGACATTATAACTAGCCCCAAAACGCTAAAAGAGCTAGAAGCTTATTTTGGAGGATAATTGCTACAAAATCAATTATTTTTACTTTTCGATAATAAAACACAGTATTTTGTGTTATTCAATAGGATATCATAATTATTTTGAATAAAGTTATTTATACCATATTATTAGCCTTTCTTTTTTTTAGTTGCTCAACAAAAAAAAACAAACCCTTAAATAAAGGTTACCACGCCATGGTCTCAAGTTATAATGTGTTGTTTAACGGAGCAGCATCTATAGAAGAGGGGCTTTTACAAACAGGGAACAGTTTTAGAGAAAATTTTTGGGAAATTTTACCAATAGAAAAGATTAAAATATCCGAAGATATTATTACTGTTGACGGCATTGATAATGCAAACTTTATAAAGGGAGAAGAGAAGGCTGCTAAAACGATTCAAAAACATTCAATGCTAATTAATGGGACACAAGAAAACCCTAAAATTGCAAGCGCCTATCTACTGTTAGGCAAAGCAAGATACCTTGATCAGAGATTTGTTCCCGCATTAGACGCATTTAATCAAGTTGATAAACAGATGGCCTTAAAGGATGAGCTAGATGAATCGACAATTTGGAAAGCAAAGTGTAATATCCGTTTAGAACAAGAGGGCTTAGCAATAGAACTCTTAAAGAATTTACTTAAAAAAGAAAAAATAAATCAAAAAAACAAAGCCCATGCAAACGCAGTTCTTGCTATGGCTTATTTTCAGCTTGACGAATTAGAAAGTTCAGAAGAGACACTAATAATTGCTTCTGAGCTTGAAACAAATAAAATTACTAAAGCAAGGTATCTGTATATACTTGGTCAGCTATTAGAGCAGCAATCAAAGTTAGATTCAGCAAACATATATTTTAAAAGAGTGGCTGAATTTAAAAGAAAAATTCCTAGAGAATTTTATATAAACGCCAAATTAAAAAATTTGCTTTATGACACTTTAAAGATTAAAAATAAAGAGGCTCAAATTATTAAAATGACGGAGAATTATGAAAATGAGGATTTCTTAGACAAGATATATTATAACTATTCAATGTTACTTTTTTCTAATGGTTCAAAAAAAGATGGAATCAAGTTTTTAAATAAAGCAATGACAGAAAACAGCTCAGATAACAACCTGCTTTCTAGAAGCTACAGAAAACTTTCAGACATTTATTTTAAGGACTCAAAATATCTAATGGCCGGAAAATATTTAGACAGTACAATGTCAAGTTTGGACAAAAAATCAAAAGAGTTTTGGGAAACTCAAAGACAGAGAAAAGGGCTAAACCAAATCATGGAACTAGAAAACAAAGTTAATCTATATGATAGCTTAATTAGAATATCATCATATGATGATGAAAAGCTAAACAATATTTTAGATCAAATTAAAATTTCAGAAAATAAATTAAACGAACAAATAGATGGGGAGAGAAGTGGCCCCCCTAGCCCAAGAAAACAACAGTATCGATCAAAACAAAACAACTTTTATTTTTATGACGATAATTTAGTAGAATTAGGCAAGAGCTCTTTTTTATCTATTTGGGGCGAAAGATCCAGAAATTCATATTGGAGATCATCCAAGGCTTTTGTTATTAGTTCAAAAAAGGAAGAGGAGAAGCCAATAGAAAACACGCCTATTATAGAGGAGTCTAAAATCACAAACAATAAAGATCTGCTTTCTTCAATTCCAACAACAAAAGCCCAAAAAGACAGCATAATTTTTTTAAAGAACAAATCTCTTTTAAGGCTTGCAGAGATATATTTAGTGAAGTATAAAGACTACGGTTTAGTAGAGAAAAGATTACAAAATTTAATTAAATCAAGCTCTAAAAAAGAAATTCTAGCAGAAGCAAACTATTTGCTATTCAAATCTTTAAGCAATACAAACAAAAAAAGTGCGGACCAAATAAAGAAGCAAATAATTGTAGAGTTCCCCAAAACTAAATTTGCAAAGATTTTAACTAGCTCAAACAGGCTTGTTATAGAGGAAAAAGAATTGATCAGAGTTTTAGATAGTTTGAAAACGCTTTTTGAAGATCAAAAAATTGAACAGGTAATTAAAGGCATTGAAGCTGAACTTGCCTTTATTGAAAATAAAGAGAGAGTGGTTGATTTTGAGTTGTTAAAAGCAGCTGCAATAGGAAGGCTAGAAGGGATAATGAGATATGATGAGGAATTAAAAAAAATAATCACAAACTATCCAAACAGCAACAGGATAAATGAAATACAAAATATAAATAAGGAAATAAACAAAAAATGGAAAGAGAAATCCCAAAACGAAACCAAGGGGAAATACTTTTTGATTTTTTCATTTAATAAAGAGGAGTTAAATAAAGAAACGTTGAGCGAAATAAACAAACAAACAAATTACTTAAGGAGAGCGTCAATAGACATTTATGATTATAAGACCTCCTTGTTAGTAATTAAAGATTTTGAAAATAAAGAAGCGGCAAATTCTACTAGAGATTTCCTTAAAGAAAATACAGACATATTAAGACTTAAAAATAATTTTGTAGTTTTGTCTTCCCAGTACAAAAACATGCTGATTTACAAGACGTTAGACTTGTATAAAAAATAAAAAATTATGGCTTTTAGTATAACAAACAAAACAACTATGCAACAATCAAGAGAATCTAATAAAATAGATATAATAGAAAAAACAACTAAGATAGTAGGAGACATTGTCTCTAAGGCCGACTTTAGAATAGACGGAAATGTTGAGGGGACCATTGTTACAACGGGTAAAGTAGTTGTTGGGGAAGAAGGTGTTGTGTCAGGAAAAATTGC
Source organism: uncultured Flavobacteriaceae bacterium (assembly GCA_964433845.1). Classification (GTDB taxonomy): domain Bacteria; phylum Bacteroidota; class Bacteroidia; order Flavobacteriales; family Flavobacteriaceae; genus MAG-121220-bin8. The sequence continues at coordinate 46,619 of CAYSTA010000007.1, read as the reverse complement.
TTGTGCTAATTCTGATATTGCAGGAATAGTTAAAGGTACTGTTGATGTTTCAGGGACACTAGCTTTAAAATCATCCGCTAAAATAGAAGGAGATGTAATTGCAGAAAAACTTGCCGTTGAAACAGGAGCCAATGTAGACGCTAGTATTTCAATGAAAGGATCAAAAAAAATGAAAGCTCTTTCATCTGATGAAAAAGAAACTCCAGCCGAAAAAACAGCCTAATCCTTATGCAATTTTTGCTATTAATACCTTTCAAATGGGTATTAGCATATTCCTTTTTGTTCAAATAGGAAAATATCTAGACAATAAGTATGGTTTTGATGAAACATTAAAAATTGTATTTGCAATTCTTGGCTTTATTGTCGGATTTTTTTTGAGCTACAAGACTATAAAAAAAAATTAACATAAGAGCTTAACAACTTTCCTAAATACTTTAAAATTTTGTTTTTATTTTGCCCAATTAAGCTTAACTTTGGCGGATCAATTTTTTAATTAGTGAGAATTAATTTATAAATGATTCCTAAACATTTTCTTTTACTTTTTATAGCCTTTTTAACTTTCAATTTTGGATTTGCAAATTCCTTTGAATCGAAAGAAAAAAATGAAGGAGATGTAAAAACTGAAATCAAAGAATTTATTTTTCATCATTTAAAAGATTCACATAGCTTTACGATAACTTCTTATAAAAATCAATCAGGAGAGAAGGTTTACATTGAAATACCGCTGCCAGTGATTTTATATGACAATGGCCTTAAGTTTTTTATGTCTTCTGATTTTAAGCATGGGGAAAAAACAGTTAATAAAGGAGAACAATACTATGCTTTAAACTATCACGATAATAGAATTTACAAGACGAACCAAAAAGGAACATTAGAGCTTGATGAATCTCAGAAAGTTCTAAATGAAAAGCCGATTGATCTTTCAATTACTAAAAATGTTGTGGTTATAATTATTACGGCACTTTTTATGTTGTGGTTATTTGGAAGCTTAGCAAGATCATATAAAAAAAATAATGGAATTTCTTCCGGCATGGGAAGATTTTTTGAGCCAGTAGTTTTATACGTTAGAGATGAAATAGCAAAACCAAATATTGGCGAAAAACATTACAGAAAATACATGAGTTTTTTACTTACTATTTTCTTCTTTGTTTTATTTCTAAATCTCTTTGGCTTAACTCCAATTGGAATAAATGTTACAGGAAATATCGCAATAACATTTTCATTGGCATTACTAACTTTTATCATAACAAATATCACTGCAAACAAGAATTACTGGATGCATATTTTTTGGATGCCTGGAGTACCAAAACCAATAAGAATTATTTTAGCACCAATTGAAGTTTTAGGAGTATTTATTAAGCCTTTAACTTTAATGATTCGTCTATACGCTAATATGCAAGGAGGCCATATAGTTATTATGAGCATAATTGGACTAATGTTTATATTTTATAATTGGATTGGGAGCTCGCTTTCACTTGTTTTGGCCTTTTTACTAATGATTATTGAGCTTTTTGTAGCGATGTTACAGGCCTATATTTTTACTATACTATCTGCCCTTTATTTTGGCTTTGCAAATGAGGAGCATGAGCATTGATATTATGATTAAATTATGTTAAATTAAATTAAATTAAATACTATGGAAATACCAGCAATTATTGGCGCAGGATTATGCGCAATCGGAGTCGGCATCGGAATCGGCTTAGTAGGAAGAGGAGCAATGGAAGCTATTGGAAGACAGCCTGATGCTTATGGGAAAATACAAACACTTACTCTTATTTTAGCCGCTTTGGCTGAAGGGTTTGGTTTTGTAGCTCTATTTGCAGCATAAATTAAAGTTAACAGTTTTACTGCCAAAGTTTTGGCAAGAATTCTTATTTTATTATTATGGAAAAATTACTTGAAGAGTTTTCGATTGGACTGTTTTTTTGGCAGACGCTAATTTTTATTGCACTAATATTTTTGCTAAGAAAATTTGCTTGGAAACCTATTTTAGAAGCCATTAATGAAAGAGAAGATGGAATAAAAAAAGCACTTGAATCAGCGGAAAAAGCAAGAAAAGAAATGGCCTCTTTACAGTCCGACAATGAAGAAACATTAAAAAAAGCAAGAGCAGAAAGAGACACATTGTTGAAAGAAGCCAGAGAAATTAAACAAAAACTAATTGACGATGCAAAAAACGAAGCAAACGTTGAGGCAAAAAAGATTATTGTTCAGGCCCAAGAAACTATTGTAAGCGAAAAAAACGCAGCTATTGTTGATTTAAAAAAACAGGTTGCTAATTTGTCAGTTGACATTGCTGAAAAAGTTTTAGAAGAAAAACTTTCTGATGATAAAGCACAAATGAAACTTGTTAAGGAGCTTGTTAAAGATGTTAAAATAAAATAGATGAAATCAACTCGAGCAGCCATTAGATATGCCAAGGCCCTCCTTTTGGAGTCTGTTGAAAAAAACAGCTTAGAAGAAACCTACAATGACATGAAATGGGTTAAAAAAACTTTTGCTAATAATATTGAGCTGAGGCATATGATAGATAGTTTGGTGATAAAAAACAGCATAAAAAGAAGCTCCTTAAATTTAATTTTTAAAGATGCCGGCAACTTATGCTTAAGCTTAATCAATGTTTTGTTTGAAAATAACAGAATGAATCTACTAGATGTAGTATCAGAAAAATATTTGAGACTTTATAAAGACTTTAAGGGAATACAATCTGCAACTGTAACTTCTGCAGTTCCGATTAATGAAGAAATAGAAAAGGAAATTTTAGAGAAAATATCCAGACTAACCAACAAAAAAACAACTTTAATAAAGAGTGTTGATAAAAGTTTAATAGGGGGATTTGTTTTAAGGCTAGGGGATATTCAATACAATGCAAGCTTTAAAAATAAATTAAAGAACATTAAGCAAGAATTTAACAATAATACAAACTTATCAATTATATAGATTATGGCAGAAATCAAACCTGCTGAGGTTTCAGCAATTTTAAAACAACAATTAACAGGATTAGACGCCTCGGCTTCTTTAGACGAAGTAGGAACAGTTTTACAAGTTGGAGATGGAATAGCACGAGTATATGGTCTTTCAAACGTACAATATGGTGAACTAATAGAGTTTGATTCAGGACTTGAAGGAATCGTTTTAAACCTTGAAGAGGATAATGTTGGAGTTGTGTTGTTGGGGCCTTCAAAGCAAATAAAGGAGGGCGATACAGTAAAGCGAACGCAAAGAATAGCCTCGATTAATGTAGGCGAAAAAATTGTTGGGAGAGTAGTTGATGCACTAGGGAAACCTATAGACGGAAAAGGAAACATTGGAGGAACCCTTTTTGAAATGCCATTAGAAAGAAAAGCCCCAGGAGTTATTTTTAGACAGCCGGTTAATGAGCCTTTGCAAACAGGAATAAAATCGGTTGACTCAATGATCCCAATTGGTAGGGGTCAAAGAGAATTAGTCATTGGAGATCGTCAAACAGGAAAGACGACAGTTTGCATTGATACAATATTAAATCAAAAAGAATTTTATGACGCCGGGGAACCAGTATATTGTATATATGTTGCAATAGGCCAAAAGGCATCTACTGTTGCGGGAATTGCAAAAACCTTAGAAGATAAAGGAGCAATGGCATATACAACTATAGTTGCTGCAAATGCCTCTGACCCAGCACCAATGCAAGTTTATGCACCATTTGCTGGAGCCGCAATAGGAGAGTTCTTTAGGGATACAGGGAGACCTGCTCTTATTATATATGATGACCTTTCAAAGCAAGCAGTTGCTTATCGTGAAGTTTCGTTATTATTAAGAAGACCTCCTGGAAGAGAAGCATATCCGGGGGATGTTTTTTATTTGCATTCAAGGCTATTAGAAAGAGCGTCGAAAGTAATAGCAGATAATGAAATAGCCAAAGGAATGAATGATCTCCCCGCACCACTTAAATCTTTAGTTAAAGGAGGGGGATCCTTAACTGCACTGCCAATCATTGAAACGCAAGCAGGGGATGTTTCAGCATATATTCCCACAAATGTAATTTCAATTACAGATGGCCAAATTTTCTTGGAATCTAATCTGTTTAACTCTGGAGTTAGGCCGGCTATTAACGTTGGAATATCGGTATCTAGAGTAGGGGGTTCAGCACAGATAAAATCTATGAAAAAAGTTGCGGGAACCCTAAAGTTAGATCAGGCTCAATATAGAGAGCTAGAAGCTTTTGCAAAGTTTGGATCAGATTTAGATAATGCAACATTAAATGTGATTGAAAAAGGAAAGAGAAATGTTGAAATTCTGAAACAAGCTCAAAACGATCCTTTTACTGTTGAAGATCAAGTTGCGATAATATTTGCAGGCTCAAAAAATTTGCTTAAAAATGTGCCTGTTAATAAAATAAAGGAGTTCGAAAGAAAGTATATAGATTTTTTAAATTTAAAACACAAAAAGATTATGGGAACAATTAAGTCGGGAAAATTAACTGATGATGTTGTCTCAGTCTTAACTAAAACAGCTGAAGAGTTAAGCTCAACTTATTAAAAAATAAATGGCTAATTTAAAAGAAATTAGAAACAGGATATCTTCAGTATCTTCTACAATGCAGATAACTAGTGCCATGAAAATGGTATCTGCTGCAAAGCTGAAAAAGGCACAGGACGCCATAATTGCAATGAGGCCATATTCTAATAAACTTTCAGAATTAATGAGAGGATTTAGTAGCTCTTCGGAAGACAAAACGTTTAGCAAAAAAAGAGATATCAATAATGCTTTGGTTATTGCAATTAGCTCAAACAGAGGTCTTTGCGGAGCCTTTAATGCCAACGTTTTAAAAGAAATTAACAGCTTAAAATTAAGAGAGGAATTCAAGAACTCTAAGATTCATTTTTTAACTATTGGCAAAAAGGCCAACGATTCTCTTTCAAAGGAAGAAAAAATAATTCAAAATGAAAGTAACTTATTTGATAATTTAAATTATGAAGAAGTTTCCTTAGTTGTAGAGAAACTAATGGAGCTTTTTGCTAATCATGAATATGATCATATTGAAATAGTCTACAATAGTTTTAAAAATGCGGCCACTCAAATTATAAAATCAGAACAGTTTTTGCCTATCTCAACAACACAAGGAAGCCCCAATTCAACTTTGAATTATATTTTTGAGCCTTCCCAAGAAGAAATAATAAAAACATTAATTCCAAAATCTTTGAAAATGCAATTGTTTAAAGCAATTAAAGATTCTTTTGCTAGTGAACACGGGGCAAGAATGACGGCTATGCATAAAGCTACAGACAATGCCTCTGAACTTCGAGATGAATTAAAGCTTACTTATAACAAAGCTAGACAAGCTTCAATTACCAATGAAATTTTGGAAATAGTTGGAGGCGCAGAAGCTCTTAATGGCTAGCGCAATCTTATTTTAATTAGTTAATTTTAGTAAAACAAAATTTATTATGATTATTAAAGTCATCAATAAGTCCTCTAACCCTTTACCAGCGTATGAATCTCCTCTTTCTGCGGGAATGGATATTAGAGCATTTTTAGACAAGAAAATAATTTTAAAGCCCTTAGAAAGAAAGTTAATTAATACAGGGCTATATGTTCAGTTAGGCAAAAATTATGAGGCCCAGGTTAGACCCAGAAGTGGACTTGCATTAAAAAAAGGAATAACGGTTTTAAATTCTCCTGGGACAATAGACGCTGATTATAGAGGAGAAATAGGAATAATTTTAATCAACTTATCAAATGAGAATTTTGAAATAAAATCTGGAGATAGAATAGCGCAATTAGTTATTTCTAGACATGAAACAATAGAATGGCAAACAGTAGACTCATTGAATTATTCAAATAGAGGAGAGAAGGGTTTTGGCAGCACAGGAATCAAATAAATATAAATGAAAAAAACACTTTTTTTATTTTCTTTATTAGTAATAGGGTGTAATGCTATTAAAAAAGTAGAATATAAAACAGGCATTAAAAAAATTTCTACCAAAACATTAATTAATGAAATTGAAAAAAGAACACCAAGCTTTGATTTTATTGTTTATAGGGCACAAGCTACAGTATTTGAAGAGAACTCTACAAATCAATTCAATATTGGAATTAGAATACAAAAAAATGAAAAAATATTGATTACAGGGTCTTTATTAATTCCATTGTTTAAAGGCTTATTAACAAGAGAACAAATAAGCTTTTATGAAAAAATAAGCAAATCTTATTATAAAGGAGGATATACTTCATTTTCAAGAGAATTTAACCAAGAGCTATCTTTAAAGACCTTTCAAAATTTAATTATAGGACGTCCTATAGTTAAATTAACAGAAAATAAATGGAGGCAAGTAATTAATAATCAAGCCTATAGTTTACAATCATTGTCGAAAAAAGATAATGTTATTATAAGATATGACTTTAGCCCAATTAACTTAAGATTAATTAGTCAGTCTATTGCTTTTGAAAATAATATTTTAACGGTTAATTATGGGAAATATAAGATTACAAATGGACAGCTGTTCCCGCAAGAAATAAAAGTATTTTTACGTTCAAAAAACAAGAAGATAGAAACATCTCTTAGTTTAAAAATAAATAAATTAGGAGGGCCCGTCTCTTTCCCTTTTAAAATTCCTAAAGGATATAAGCTTATTAAGATATGATTTTCAAAACTAGAGTTAAAGATATTGCTGTTTATATTTTTTTAGGAGTATTTATAAATTATGGTTTTTCACAGACAAATAATAGAGAAGAGTTAGAACTAAAGAGGGTAGAGTTACAAAAAGAAATTAAGAAAATAAATGAATTGCTGTTTAGCAATAAAAGAAAGAAGGCAGCAGTTTATTCAGACATTGAGAATCTAAGTTTGAAGATTCAAAGAAAAGAAGAATTAGTTAAACTTACCAATCAACAGATTAATCTTTTAAATAATATAATAGAAAAAAATCAAAAAGAAGAAACCTTATTAGAATCTAATTTAACAAATGTGAAAAAGGACTATAAGGAGATGATTTTAAAGTCTTATAAAACAAAATCTGGGAAAAGTAGATTAATGTTTTTATTGTCTTCAGAAAGTTTTTTTCAAGCGTATAGGCGTATTCAGTATATTAAGCAATTTGCTGTTTTTAGAAAAAAACAAGCAAACAAAATTGTTGGCTTAATTAACGAAATAGGAGAGATAAATAAAGAGTTAAATTTTCAAAAAACAAAAAAAGAGGAACTGTTAAATAGTAATAGAGCTATTCAAAAATCATTAGAATCAGAAAAAAAGGAAAGCAGCATATTAGCACATGAATTAAGGAGACAGGAAAAAAAATATCGTAATGAAATTGACAAGAAACAGAGGCTAAGCTTACAGATAGACAAGGAAATAGAAAGACTTATTAGAGAAGCGATTGCTAAATCTAACAAAGAAAAAAACAAATCAGATAGTTTTGACCTGACGCCTGAAGCTAAAGAATTATCAAAGAACTTTGTTTTAAATAAAGGAAAATTGCCCTGGCCAGTTATAAGAGGAGTTGTAATTCAAAAGTTCGGGACCCAGCCACATCCAGTTGTAAAAACAGCGAAGATCAAAAGTAATGGAATAATTATTGCTACAGCTAGGGATGAAAAAGTAAAAACAGTATTTGATGGAGTAATATTATCAGTGCTACAATTTAAAGGAAGCAATCCCACAGTTTTAGTTCAACACGGGAACTATATAACAGCTTATAAAAATCTTTCTAAAGTATATGTAAAAAAAGGAGACAAAGTTGTGTCGAATCAAAATATTGGAGAAGTTTTTACAAACAATTCAACAGGAAAATCTACAATTCAATTCAGTGTTTTTCAAAACACAAACCCTGTAAACCCTTTGTTCTGGATTATTAAAATGTAGAATTAATTGTGTTTAGATAGCATTTTTTCCAAATATTTTCCAAGAATATCAAACTCTAAATTAACAGCGTCACCTATTTTTAAAGATTTAAAATTGGTGTTGTTATAGGTGTAGGGAATTATAGCAACACTGAAGCTATTGCTATTGGATCCTACTACCGTTAAACTAATTCCATTTATAGCTATAGATCCTTTTTCTACGGTAATGTTGTTTGATTTACTATAATTTATGGTAAAAACCCAGCTACCATCCTTTTCTGCAATATCAATACATTTCCCAACTTGATCAACATGCCCCTGAATCATATGACCATCTAATCGATCACCAATTTTCATTGCTCTTTCTAGATTTATTTCGTCTCCAATTTTCCAATCCCCAATACTGCTTTTTGAAATGGTTTCTTCAATAGCGGTTACAACATATTCTTTATTGTTGATATCAACAACCGTTAAGCAAATTCCATTGTGAGAAATGCTTTGGTCAATTTTAAATTCATTTGTTAAAGCACTTTTTAGGGTAATATTTAAGTTTCCTTTTTCTCTTTCCAAATTAGAAATAACAGCTATTGTTTCTACAATTCCAGTAAACATATTCTTTATTTTATATATATATTTATTCTTGTAAAACTAGTGATAAATACTATAAATATTTATGAAAGAAAAATTGTTGCCTATTGTTGGAATTTCGTGTGGTGATCCAAACGGAATAGGGATAGAAATAATTTTAAAATCTTTTCTTGACAAGCGTATTCTTGAATTTTTTGTTCCAGTTATTTTTTCAAATCATCAATTGCTCTCTGAACAAGCAGCCTTTTTTAATATAGACTTAAAATTTAATAAAATTAAATATGGAGCAGCGCCAAAACAAGGACAAATAAATGTAGTGAACGCTTGGGAGGAGGAGTTTATTACGGAATTTGGAAAACCAACAAATGCCTCAGGAGAGATTTCTTATAAATCATTAGAGTTGGTGACAAAATCTATTCTTGAGAATAATGTTGAAGTAATGGTAACAGCACCAATTAGTAAAAAAAACATACAAAATGAAAAATTTAATTTTCCGGGGCATACTGATTACTTGTCAACTAAACTTAGTGGCGAAAGCCTTATGTTTATGATAAGCGAGAGCTTAAAAATAGGCCTTTTAACCGATCACGTATCAATTAATGCGATTGTCAGTGAAATTAATAATGAAAAAATAAAAAAAAAGATTTCTATAATGGAAAAATCTTTAGAAATAGACTTTGGAATTATAAAGCCTAAGATAGCAGTTCTTTCAATTAATCCACATGTAGGAGACGGAGGCGTTATTGGAAATGAGGATGAAGATATTTTAATCCCAACATTAATCGAGATTTCAAAATCGGGAACTTTAGTTTCAGGACCATATTCAAGTGACAGTTTTTTTGGTTCAGGACTTTATAAGAATTATGATTCGGTTTTAGCCATTTACCATGATCAAGGCCTAATTCCTTTTAAAACACTTTCTTTTGGAGAAGGGGTTAATTTCACTGCAGGACTTGATAAAGTTCGAACTTCACCTGATCACGGAACTGCCTTTGATATAGCCGGAAAGAATATGGCAGATCCATCTTCTTTTAAAAAGGCAATATTTTCTGCAATAGATATTTACAAAAACAGAATTTCTCATAAAAAAAGGCTAGAAAAATCCTTTTTACAAGCAAAAACAAAAAGGAATAGCAAATAGCACATCTGTTCCTAAAATTACTTATATTCGCGACCTTAAATAAAAATAAAATGCAATTCCTAGATCAATATGTAATTAATTTCGGAGGATTAAATGAAGGAAGGCATGATTTTGAATTTGAAATAGAAAAGGAATTTTTTGAACATTTTGAATATGATGAATTCAATAGCTGTAAAATAATCTCTACTATTAAATTAATTAAGAAACCCAATTTATTAGAATTAGAGTTTTGTTGTAATGGAATCATTAATTTAAATTGCCATGTTTCCAATGAGCCATTTGATTACATTCATGATTCAAATTATAGTTTAGTCGTTAAATTTGGCTCCGTTTTTAATAATGAGGATGAAGAATTGTTAGTTTTGCCTATTGGGACACATCAATTAAACATTTCTCAGCAATTATATGAAATGATAGTGTTATCTTTGCCAATAAAATTAATTCATCCCGGAATTATTGACGGGTCATTAAAATCAGATATTTTAAGTAGATTAAAATCGTTGGAATCTAACTTTAAAGAAAACGCTGACAGAAAGGGTGATCCTAGATGGGATAAATTAAAAGAGTTAAAATAAAATAGTTATGGCACATCCTAAAAGAAAAATTTCTAAAACAAGAAGAGACAAAAGGAGAACACATTATAAAGTAAAAGACTCTCAAATAGCTGTTTGTAAAACAACAGGAGAATCTCATTTGTATCATAGAGCCCATTGGCACGAAGGCAAGCTTTATTATAGAGGCAAGGTTCTAATTGATAATGCTGAAGAGGCATAGTCAATACTATTAAAAATCATATTTTTACCATTTTTTTATCATTTTTTAGCATTTTTTGCTATTTTTTGCCATTTTTTTACCATTTTTGATTAAAATTCAAAAAAAATAATTTGACTAGAATTAACGCTTCAATAACAGCTTTAGGGTCTTATTTGCCAAAAAAAATATTAAAGAATAAGGATTTAGAAAAGCTTGTTGATACAACCGATGAGTGGATTTCGGAAAGAACAGGAATAAAGGAAAGAAGAATTTTAGATGAAGGCTTAGGGACTTCTTTTATGGCAATTAATGCAGCTCATAAAATTTTAAAAAAAAAAGATATTGACCCTTTAGAAATTGATATGGTAATTGTTGCTACAATAACTCCAGATATACATATTAGCGCCACAGCGGCTAATGTTGCTACTGAGATTGGAGCATATAATGCTTTTGCATATGACCTTAATGCTGCTTGCTCTGGGTTTCTTTATGGAATGTCTGTAGCATCTTCCTATATTGAATCTGGCAGATATAAAAAAATTATTTTAATTGGAGCAGATAAAATGTCATCTATTGTAGACTATTCTGATAGAAATACTTGCATAATTTTTGGTGATGGTGCTGGCGCCGCTTTGTTTGAACCAAATAGAGAAGGATTTGGAATTTGTGACGAGTTTTTACGATCTAATGGAATTGGGAGAGAATTTCTTGGAATTGAAGCAGGGGGGTCATTAATGCCAACTACATTACAAACAGTTAAGGAAAAGAAACATTTTCTTTTTCAAGATGGTAAAAGCGTGTTTAAGCATGCAGTTTCCAATATGGCTGATGCAGCATATGAAATTATGCAGAGAAATAATTTATCGAATAATGACATAGATTATTTAGTTCCTCATCAAGCCAATAAGCGTATTATTGATGCTACAGCAAACAGAATGGGTATTAATGAATCTAAAGTTTTGATGAATATAGAAAAATATGGCAATACTACAGCTGCAACTATTCCATTAGTGCTATCAGATTATGAGAATAAATTTAAACAAGGAGACAATATTATTTTTGCAGCTTTTGGGGGAGGTTTTACATGGGGAGCATCATTTTTAAAATGGGGGTATAACAGTTAATAAAAACAATTATTATGAATATAAAAGACATACAACAATTAATAAAATTTGTAGCAAAGTCTGGAGTTAGTGAAGTAAAAATAGAGTCTAGTGATCTTAAGATAGGAATAAAAACGGGCTCAAGAAATAAGCCAGTTGCTTATACTGAAGCTCCAGCCGTTATTCAACAGGCAAATATTCCACAAGCTATAGAGCCTAAGCCAGATCAGGTTGTAGAAAACAAGAAAAGCGAAGAGGAAAACAATTTATTAACTATTACATCGCCTATTATAGGAACGTTTTACAGAAAACCATCTCCTGACAAACCAAATTTTGTTGAAACTGGCGATATAATTTCTCAAGGGGATGTTCTATGTGTTATAGAGGCAATGAAATTATTTAACGAAATAGAAACAGAATTTTCTGGAAAAATTGTAAAAATTTTAGTTGATGACGCTTCTCCAGTTGAGTTTGATCAGCCTCTTTTTTTAATTGACCCATCTTAACTACAACGTTGTAATTAAAAAAACATAAAATGTTCAAAAAAATTTTAATTGCTAATAGAGGCGAAATAGCTTTAAGAATAATTAGAACCTGTAAGGAAATGGAAATAAAGACTGTTGCTGTTTATTCTGTGGCAGATGAAGAAAGTTTACATGTTCGATTTGCGGATGAAGCAGTTTGCATTGGCCCTGCAAATAGTTCAGAGTCATATTTAAAAATAGCAAATATTATAGCTGCTGCTGAAATAACTAATGCAGATGCAATTCATCCAGGCTATGGATTTTTGTCAGAGAATTCTCGTTTTTCAAAAATTTGTGAAGAACATAAAATTAAATTTATTGGAGCTTCTGCTGAAATGATTGAAAGAATGGGAGACAAAGCTTCTGCAAGATCTACTATGATGGAGGCCGGCGTACCAACGATTCCAGGATCTGATGGGGTAATCGAAACTTTTGATGAGGCCAAAAAATTAGCTAAAAAAATAGGTTATCCTGTCATGATTAAAGCTACAGCAGGAGGAGGGGGAAAAGGCATGAGAGCAGTTTGGAAGGAAAAAGAGCTTTTAACATTATGGGAAAGCGCCAAACAAGAAGCAAAAGCTTCTTTTGGCAACGACGGGATGTATATGGAAAAATTAGTTGAGAATCCACGCCATATAGAAATTCAAATTGTTGGAGATAAATTTGGGAAGGCATGTCACTTGTCTGAAAGAGATTGTTCTATTCAGAGAAGACATCAAAAACTTACAGAAGAAACCCCTTCACCATTTATGACGGAGAAATTAAGACAAGAAATGGGTCAAGCAGCAGTACAAGCAGCAGAATTTATTAAATATGAAGGTGCAGGAACAATAGAATTCTTAGTTGACAAGAATAGAAATTTTTACTTTATGGAAATGAATACCAGAATTCAGGTTGAACATCCAATAACAGAGCAGGTAATAGATTATGATTTAATTAAAGAACAAATTAAGGTAGCTGCAGGAATTAAAATTTCAGGAAAACATTATTTTCCAAAACTACATTCTATAGAATGTAGAATTAATGCTGAAGATCCTCATGCAGGATTTAGACCATCTCCAGGAAAAATTACAAATCTTCATTTGCCTGGGGGGCATGGAGTTAGATTAGACACTCATGTATATACTGGGTATGTTATTCCTCCAAATTATGACTCTATGATTGCAAAATTAATTGTTACAGCTCAAAATCGAAAAGAAGCGATCCAAAAAATGAAAAGAGCTTTAGACGAATTTGTTATAGAAGGGATAAAAACTACAATTCCTTTTCATAGGCAATTAATGGATAGCCCAGACTATATTTCAGGAGATTATACAACAAAATTTATGGAGAAATTTGAAATAAATTAGATTTATTTCACAATCCCTTTTTGAATTAGATATTCAATAATTTGGATAGCATTAGTTGCAGCCCCCTTTCTAAGGTTATCTGCAACCACCCAAAGGTTTAAGCTATTTTTCTCAGAAAAATCTTTTCTAATTCGACCAACAAAGACCTCATCCTTCCCCTTGCAATAGATAGGCATAGGATATTTCAATTTGAAAGGATCATCTTCAACAGTTATGCCAGAAGTCTTATTTAATAAAGTTATTATTTCGGAAATCTTAAAAGAATTTTCAAGAGTAATATTAATAGATTCACTGTGTCCTCCAATTACAGGAACTCTTACAGCAGTTGCACTTATTTTAATATTTGAATCAAGAATTTTATGGGTTTCATTTGAAAGCTTCATCTCTTCTTTAGTATATCCATTATTTAGGAAATCGTCGCAGTGTGGAATTGCATTTTGATGAATAGGATAATTATAAGCCATTTCTCCATTTACCCCTTTGTATTCATTTTCTAATTGCCTTACAGCTTTCATACCTGTTCCAGTAACAGACTGATAAGTAGAAATTATAATTCTTTTTATTTTATAATTTTTGTGAATCGGAGCCAAGACCATTAACATTTGAATTGTAGAGCAGTTAGGATTTGCGATTATTTTATCTTTTAGGGTTAAAATGGAACCATTAATTTCAGGGATGATTAGTTTTTTAGTATTGTCCATTCTCCATGCAGAAGAGTTGTCAATTACAATTGTTCCCTTTGCTGCAAATATTGGAGCCCATTTTAAAGAAACCTCTCTGCCCGCAGCAAAAATTGCAATATCAGGATCAAACTCTATAGCTTTTTCAATAGCAATAAAAGAATGGAGTTTATTTAAAAATTTAATCTTTTTACCAACGGAAGCTTCAGAAGCGACGAGAAATAGCTCTTCAAATAATAAATTGCGCTCCTTAATAAGATCAAGGATTACTCTACCTACCATACCGCTTGCCCCAATCAACGCAATCTTCATATAGAATATTTTAAAAAGTAAAAATAATTATTTCAATAGAAATAAAAAGCCGCAATAAGGTTAATATCATTTTTTTTTAAACAAAACAATTTAAGCTATAATAACTCTTTTGATTCTTTTAGAAAGTGAAGCTAATATTTCATAAGAAATGGTGTCAACGGATTTTGTAAAGTCCTCTGCCGAAAGATTTTTATCATCAAAAATTATAACGGCATCTCCCTCTTTACATTCTATTTTAGAAACGTTAATCATCATCATGTCCATGCAAACATTCCCGATAATTGGAGCTAATTTTCCTTTGACCATAACACTCCCTTTACCATTACCATACTGTCTGCTAATACCGTCTGCATGCCCAATAGGGAGTGTTGCTATAGTTATATTTTTATTAGCAATGAACCCTTTGTTATAACCAACAGAGTCTCCTTTTGGAATTTTATGTATTTGAGAAATAACAGTTTTTAAATTAATTACAGGCCTTAAATTGTTTTTGTATTTAGGGTCATTTCCAAAACCATATAATCCAATTCCTGTACGGACCATTTCAAATTGTGATTCAGAAAAATTTAAAATACCAGACGTATTAAGGAGATGTCTTTTTATTTTTGATCCAATTTTATTTTGAAAATTTTCGGCTAGCAATGAAAATTTTTTTATTTGATCATTGGAAAAATCCTTTTCATTTTTATCATCTGAAGCTCCTAAATGTGAAAAAATATAAGTAGGCTTTAATCCATTAAGCTGACCAATTAAATTATCTATTTCATTTTCATGAAACCCTAGCCTATTTAATCCAGTATTAAACTTAATTTGAAAAGGATAGTTTTTATTAAACTTTAAACAGGAGATAAAAGCTTTTAAAATTCTAAATGAATAAATGCTTGGCTCAAGCTTAAAATCAATAATTGTATTAAAATCATTTGTTTGAGGATGCAGAACAAGAATAGGAACAATAATACCTTTTTTTCTTAGAGCTAATCCTTCGCTAGTATATGCAACAGCTAAATAATCAATTTTTTGTTTTTCTAATTCTTTTGCAATTATGAAAGAATCGGAGCCATAGGAGAACGCTTTGACAACACCCATTATTCTAGTATTAGGATTTAATTTGGACTTTAAAAAATTTAGATTATTATTTAGATTTTTTAAATTAACTTCTACAACAGTTTGTTGGATAGCCATTATTTCTTTTTTTTTCTTTTCGCCATTCTTTTTATAAATGCGCTTCTAGAAAGAGGCTCATATTCCTTTTTTTCTCCAACCAAAATCAGATCATTAGCTTCATTTTTTCTATAACTATAATTAGCTAACTCTCCAGTCTCAACACAAACAGCATGGACTTTAGTAACCTCTTCAGCACATGCCATAAGATTAGGCATCGGGCCAAAAGGGGTCCCCTTATAATCCATATCTAAGCCAGAAACGATTACTCTACGTCCATCGTTTGCTAATTTATTACAAACAACAACTAAATCTTGATCAAAAAATTGAGCCTCATCTATTCCTATTACATCATAATTTTTTGAAGACGAATAAATTTCTTTAGGATTTTCTACCATTTTAGCTCCAATTTCGTTCTTGCCATGGGAAATTATTTTATCTTTTGGGCTTCTAGAATCAGTTTTAGGCTTAAAGACTATGAATTTTTGTTTATCAAGCTCAACTTTTTTTATTCTTTTTATTAGCTCTTCTGTTTTACCTGAAAACATGGAACCGCAAATAACCTCTAGCTTACCTTTATAATTTTTTTTATTTCCAATCATTTCAAACGTATTGATATTGTTATCAAAGTAGTTAACTTTAATGGTTTGACAAATGTCTAAAAATTAATTCAACATGGCAAAATTGTATATTGTTCCTACACCAATTGGAAATCTTGATGATATTACAATTAGAGCAATAAAAACTTTAGAAGACGTTGATTTAATTTTATGTGAAGACACTAGAAGAAGCAATAAATTATTAAAACATCTGAATATTGATGGGAAATTAAGATCTCACCATAAATTCAATGAACATAATGAGGTTGAAATAATAATTAATAAAATAAAGGAAGGAGCCAGTGTAGCGCTTATTTCTGATGCAGGAACTCCTGGAATTTCAGACCCCGGATTTTTAATAGCAAGAACGTGTTTAAAAAATGATATAGAAATTGAATGTCTTCCTGGACCAACGGCCCTTATTCCTGGACTATTGGTTAGTGGAATTTCAGCAGACAAATTTGTTTTTGAAGGATTTTTACCTATTAAAAAAGGCAGAAAAAAAAGACTCTCAAATCTTTCATCAGAAAAAAGAACAATGATATTTTATGAATCACCACACAAGTTGATAAGAACATTAATGGACTTTAAAGATACTTTTGGTTCAAACAGACGAATTTCAGTGTCAAGAGAATTAACCAAGCTTTATGAAGAAACTTTAAGGGGAACAATTGGTGAAATTGTAGATTTATGTCAAAGAAAAAAACCTAAAGGAGAATATGTTATTGTTGTTGAAGGAATAGAAAAATAAAATGAATTGGACAATAGAAGAGAATACAGAACAACAGGCTATTGAACAGCTTTCAAAGGAATTGAATGTCGATAAAGTTATTTCTTCTATGCTTATAAAAAGAGGAATCAAAACTTTTAATCAAGCAAAAGATTTTTTTAGACCAAACATTGAACAGCTTCATGATCCTTTTTTAATGAAGGATATGAATAAAGCGGTAAATAGGATATTACAAGCGATAGAGAATAAGGAATCTATAATGATTTTTGGAGACTACGATGTAGACGGAACTTCTTCAGTCGCACTTTTGAGCTCTTTTTTAAATGACATTGGAGCAAATATTTCCACCTATATTCCTGACAGAAATAATGAAGGCTATGGAATATCTTTAAAGGCAATTGATTTAGCTGAAAAAAATAAAGAGACTTTGATAATTGCTTTGGATTGTGGAATTAAAGCAAGCGATCAGGTTCAATATGCTTTAAAAAAAAAAATAGATTTTATTATTTGTGATCACCATAATCCAAGTAATCAATTACCGAATGCATATGCAATTTTAAATCCTAAAAGAAAAGACTGTAAATACCCATTTAAAGAATTATGCGGATGCGGAGTTGGGTTTAAATTAATTCAAGCAATTAATAAAAGAAGAGGTTTAGAGATTGAAAATATTCTTAGTTACTTGGATTTGGTAGCTGTGGCTATTGCAGCAGACATTGTTCCTTTGATCGGTGAAAACAGAATTTTAACTTATGTTGGTCTTCAGCTTATAAATTCAAACCCAAGAATAGGGCTTCATTGTATTTTAAAGAACAACAAAAAAAAAGAATTTAATATTGGAGATCTCATTTTTTATATAGCGCCGAGAATTAATGCTGCTGGTAGAATGGATCATGCATCCTTAGCTCTAGAATTGCTTTTGGAAAAAGATTTAAATAAAGGAGAAAAATTGGCTGAAAAAATAGAAAAATTAAATCTTAAAAGAAGGGAAATAGAAAAAAATATTACAGAGGAAGCGTTGAAAAAAATAGTTGATGAGAACAATCCAAAATCCAACTCAACGGTTGTTTTTGAAAAATCCTGGAACAAGGGAGTAATAGGAATAGTAGCATCAAGAATAATAGAAAAACATTATAAGCCAACAATAGTTTTTTGCAAGTCGAACGACGGAAGCTTAACAGGATCGGCAAGATCTATTAAAGGCGTTGATTTATATAAAATTTTAGAAGAATGTAAAACTACTATTTTACAATTTGGAGGCCATAAATATGCAGCAGGGCTAACTATTAAAAAAGAGAATTATATAAGCTTTAAATCAAGCTTTGAAGAAGCGGTTAATAATTATGTGAAAAATAAACTTCCTATTAAGGAAATTAGAATAGAATCTAAAATTACATTAGACTCAATAACACCAAAATTTTTTAGAATTTTAAATCAATTTGAACCTTTTGGCCCTGGAAATAGAAGGCCAATATTTTTATCAGAACATTTAAGCTTAAAAGGAGAATTAAGCAAAATTGGAAAAAACAAGGAACATCTTAAATTAAGCGTTGAACAGGAATCAGATAAAACATTTTCAGCAATTGGGTTTTGGCTTTCTGAAAAAGCAACTAAGATTTCATCTAATTCCACTTTTTCAATGCTTTATACAATTGATGAAAACACATGGAATGGCATTACATCCATTCAATTAAAAATCAAGGATATTAAATAAAAAAGCCTCTTATTTATAAGAGGCTTTTTTATTAAAAAAATGCTTAAAAATTAGAATCTATAAGTAAACCCTAGGTTCCAAGTTCTTCCCCATCCAGGGAAAACTCTATTTTTTTCATTAACCCCCAACCATGTAGGATCTCCTGCATTTGCAAGGATATTAGTTGATGATTCAGCTATATAGTGTGTGTCAAAAATATTATTGACATTTAGCCTTAGGTACACTTTTTCTCCACCAATAGATAAATTATAAGATGTCCCAAAATCAAATAATTCATATGCTGGAATTTGCATTGCCGAATCTCCTGCAGTATCAAAATCTTCAGGGTTGAAGTTTGCATATAAATCAGACGCTGAGAACATACTAACATTAAACTTAAATAAATCAGTAGGCTTAACAACTAGGTTTAATCTTGATGTAGTCTGAGCAGCATCTCCAACTTTTACATCTTTCAAGTATACAGTAGAGGTACCTATTTTAACTCTGCTAGAATCAAAAACATCTGCAGTAACATCACTACCGTATTTATAGTTTCCTAGAGATAACATCCCTTGAACTTCAACAAAAGGGCTTATTTCTAAAGTTCCATCAAATTCTAGACCTGTATGAATTTGTTTAATTCCATAATAATTAGCCGTTCCTCTAACTCCTCCAACAGAAACGCCATCACTAAGAAATCGGTCCTCCCAGGTAGTCTTGTAAAGGTTTAAATTAAATCTTAAATTATTAGATCTGTATCCATATCCTGCTTCAAGGCCAACAACAGTTTCATTTTTTAAATCAGGATTTAATGTGTTTGAATAATTGATCCAAACTGCATCAAAATTTGGTTGTTTAGAGTAGTAGCCACCATTAACAAAAACATTGTTTTTTGCATTAATGTTATAATTAGCTCCTCCCTTTACATTCCCTCCTGTAATATTTTTCCAGGCAGAAGTTGCTGTTCCTACTTGATTAAAATATTCTATCCTTTGAAATCCTTGATTAGAGACTGCTGCCTGAACAAATGCAGATAGCTTGTCTTCTTTATATTCCAGTTGAGTGAATATTCCACTCCATTTAACTTTTCCATCATTGTGATAATCAATTTTTTCTTCTTTATCAGTATCTCTAAAAACATTCCACAAACTTCCAAGATTTGAGCTGTATTCTGTTGTTCGAACAGCACTTCCTTTATTATTAATGGACTTATCAGCATAGTTTTTATTATCAAAATCTCTATAACCATCCGCTCCAAGCAGGTTGTCTAGCCTTCTATAGTGGATCCCAGTGTATGCCCTAACATCAACCCCAAAATCAAGAGTTAAATTATCTGAAAGCTGTTTCTTTAGATTAATAAGAGATCCAACAAAATTATGAGAATTTACAGAGGCTCTCCGAACTATTCCATTTCTTTTTACTCCATTTACTCTTTCATCCTGATCATTAACTATGAACAATCCAGTAGCAGCATCTTTGGAGTTTGCAGCTGTTTTTCCCTGGTAGAAAGTAGTAGAGACTCCACTGTTATATGAATATATTTTATCATAGTTTACATGACCAGTAATTGGATTCCTGAAAGCATAACCACCATTATAGTTTAAATCTCCACTTGCATATTGATAACCATAGGCTCTCCCTATATCTCCAGTTCCACCTCCTCTACCAATTGAGTAATAAACAGAAGCGGAAAGATTAGTGCTTTCATTCATTTTATGTTCCCAGTTAATTGAAGCAATTGGCTTATGATAGAAATTTTTTCTCCAGTTAAATTCTTGACCATTTAAATAGCCATGGTTGTAGTTATAACGAATTCCATATTGTTTATACTGTGCCCCCAAAGCCATATTATAAAAGCTTCCAGTTCTTTGATGATGAGTTTGTGGAGCTCCAGTAACTATTAGCTGAACATTATGTTTGTCTGAACTGTCTCTCCATCCATATCCTAAAAAGTAATTGTAACCTTCAAACATTGTTCCGTCTACATACCCATCTCCAGCTGTTCGAGAAAACAATAACGATAAAGCATGACCTCCATCCATTTCACCCGTATTATAGGAAGCAACAGTTTTTCCATAACCATCATTACCAACCATAGCAGAAATTCTTCCTCCTTCTGTAAGGTCAGTAGATTTAGTTATTACATTAATTGTTCCTCCAACAGATGAGATAGCCAGTTTAGAAGCTCCAAGCCCTCTTTGAACTTGCATTGCTGAAACAACGTCTGAAAGACCAGACCAGTTAGACCAATAAACCTTACCATTCTCCATATCATTAACGGGGATACCATTAATTAAAACAGCGGTATTTCGAGAATCAAATCCTCTAACGTTAATTCTGGAGTCTCCAAAAGCTCCCCCAGCTCTTGTTGCATAAATTCCGGGAGTAGTATTAAGCATTTCAGGAAGTTCAAGATTACCAATTCTTTCTTGAATATCTGAAGCGGTTAAAGTAGAAACGGCTACTGGGGTCTGTCTATCAATTGCAAAGTCAACAGTTCCAAATACAGTGATCCCCTCCAATTCATTTGAACTAGCTTGCATAGAAACATTAATTGTCATAGAGCTGCTAAATTCGATTTCTTGGGTATCATAACCTATGTATGAAACAACTAATGTCCCTGAATCAGCAGCATTAATCGTAAATGCACCATTGAAATCAGTTGAAACTCCATTTGAAGTTCCTTTAACTAAAACGGTAGCTCCTGGAAGTGGGCTTCCGAGCTCAGCGTCGGTTACTGTTCCAGTTAAAATGTTTTGAGAATAACAGAGCCCTGAAACAAGAAGCACTGTTAACATAAGAGATAATTTTTTCATGTTGTTAGTAGTTTTATAGTATTATAGCAAATGTGACTAATTTTTCGTAGAAAAATGTAAATTATAAATTAATTTTTTGAACAATTATTGTGAATAACTGCTCTAATTATCTAAATATTTCTTTAGAAGGAAAAATGTAGAATCATCATGAGCTTTAATATCCTTGTTTTCAACCTCCTGTAAAAGCTTAGAAGCTAATTCTTTTCCTAGCTCTACCCCCCATTGATCGTAACTATAAATATTCCAGAGGATTCCTTGAACAAAAATTTTATGTTCATACATAGCAACCAGGCTACCTAAAGTTTCCGGATTTAATTTTTCAATTAAAATAGTATTGGAGGGCCTATTCCCTTCAAACACTTTATAAGGTAGCAGCTCCTTCACATTATCATTTTGTGATAATTCCTTTTCAACTTCGGAAGCACTTTTACCCATCATCAATGCCTCTGTTTGAGCAAAAAAGTTGGACATTAATTTATTATGCTGATTATTTTCTTTATAAAGCGGGTTTGCAAATCCTATAAAATCGCAAGGGATTAATTTGGTGCCTTGGTGAATTAATTGGAAAAAAGCATGTTGGGCATTAGTTCCTGTACCTCCCCAAATTATATTTCCAGTTTGATAATTGATTTTTTCGCCATTTCTATCAACGCTTTTCCCATTACTTTCCATAATAGCTTGTTGTAGATATCCAGGCAATCTGTTTAAATATTGAGAGTAGGGAATTATAGCCTCCGTTTCGCATTTAAAAAAATTATTATACCAAACACTGATTAATGCTAAAACTATAGGAATGTTTTTTTCAATAGATGAGGATTTAAAATGGTTGTCCATTTTATTAGCCCCATTAAGCAAGCTTTCGAAATTATCTGAACCAATCGAAAGACTAACTGAAAGACCTACTGAACTCCATAGAGAAAACCTTCCTCCCACCCACTCATTCATTGGAAAAACATATTCTTTATTTATTCCAAAATTTTCAATTTCTTTTGTGTTTGCAGAAACAGCCACAAAGTGACTATAAACACTTTTCCTTCCTAATTTTGAGACAAGCCATTTTTTTATAGTATTTGCATTTGAAAGAGTCTCTTGGGTTTTGAAAGTCTTAGAAACAATAATAAAAAGAGTAGTTTCAGGATTTATTTTTTTTAAAACTTCTAAAACGTGATCCCCGTCCACATTAGAAACAAAATGTGGATTAAGTCTAGACTTATAATATTTTAAAGCATCAACAATCATAACAGGACCTAGATCAGAACCTCCAATTCCTATATTTACAATATCTGTAAAGTTTTTATTTGTAGAGCCTTGAATTTTTCCAGAAAGAACATTGTCTGTAAAATTTTTCATTTTAGTTCGAGATTCAATAATGGAAGGGACAATGTTTTTATCATCTACAAAAATTTCTTCTTTATCATTAGCCCTAACTGCGGTGTGTAAAACAGCTCTGTTTTCAGTTTTATTTATTTTGTCTCCTTCAAATTGCATTTTAATAGAATTATCTAAATCACACTCTTTTGCCAAATTGAAAAGCAAATCAAGAGTTTTGTCATTTAATCTATTTTTGGAAAAATCAACAGTAAATTTATCCCAATTAATTGTTAGATCATTTGCTCTAGTATTTTTTTTAAAGAGATCTTTTATTTCAATGTCTTTTATTTCATTGAAATGAGATTTCAATGATTTCCATGAAGACGTTTTTGTAGGGTTTATATAATTTAATGACATCTATATTATTGTGTCTAGCGAATTCTTTTTACAAAGTTAACATTTGTTACTATAGAATCAAGCTGTTGCTTTACAGGCTTCATGTAAGTTAAGTATTTATCTTTTAAGTTTTGCGAGATTGGCTTTGCTTCAGGAAGTTTTGTTCTCAATGGATCTACTTGTCTCCCATTTTTCCAAAACCTATAACAAACATGTGGGCCAGAAGTATTCCCTGTCATACCAACGGTTCCAATGTAATCTCCTTGCCTTACAAATTGCCCTTTTTTAACTCCTCTTTTTTTCATGTGTAAATATTGAGTAGAGTAAGTTGCATTATGCTTTATTGTAACATAATTTCCATTAGAACGAGTGTAGCTTGATTTTATTACTGTCCCACTGGCAGTAGCTCGAATTGGCGTTCCAACAGGTGCAGAAAAATCTGTTCCCTTGTGAGGTCTAACTCTGTACCCATAATATGCTATTCTTCTTTTAAGATTGTATCGTGATGAAATTCTGCTAAATTGTACCGGGGACCTTAAAAAAGCTCTTCTCAAGTTTTTTCCTTTTTCATCAAAATATTCAAAAATTCCTCGTTTTGGATCTGTTTCAAATTCAATAGCATAAAAAGGGTTTTTTCTATGTTCAAAATAAGCAGAATGAATTCTATTTAAACCAACATATACTGAATCATCTACATATTTTCCTGTGTAGATAATTTTAAAATTATCTCCTTTTTCAAGCCTAAAAAAATCAATAGTCCAAGCATATATTTCAGAAAGTTCATTGGATAGCAATGGAGATAGTTTTTGTTCTTCCATCGTTTCAGAAAGAGAACTTGTTATTGTGCCTTCAGCTTCAAATTCTACAAGCTTTACTGCTTTGGCTTTTTTTTCAGCCCAGAGAGAATCATTTAATGAAACCAAAACATATTCAATTAGATTTGGTTGATATATAAATAATTCAGGGGTTCTTAAGGAATCTTTGGAAAACAATATCGTGTAAGGCTTCCCAATATTGATTTTTCTTACATCATAAACTTGTTTTGCCTTTTGAACTATATTATAAATTTGAGGATAAAATAAATTATTTTTTTCAAGAATAGTCCCAAAGGAATCACCGCTCCTAACAGTGTCTTTAACTACATGATAATTGTTTAGAATGTAACCAAATTGTTTTACGATTTTTTCCTTTACTACAACTGGAGAGGCATCTTTTGGAGCATTATTACACGAATGAATGATTAATATCGAAAAGAAAAAGAGATAAAGCCTATTCATTAATTTTAATTTTAAAAGGGAACTTTAGTCCTTTGAATTCTTCTAAATCCGCCTCAATAGACCCAATTCTTAAATCAGCCTCAATTTTTATTGGAATTTTGTTTTTATCATTACTAACCCAAAGCGATAAACTTTCGCTATCTCTAAAAATCCTACCAGATTCAATATATGGCCTAAATTTATAACAGTTAACTATTCCAAATTTTGTTTTCACATCCTCATATCCTAAAAATTTCATTTTAAAATTATAATTATCAGCATCAAAAAACATGGTTATTCTAATAAAATCATTGATTTTTAGCTTACTAACATCAAAATGATTTCTTAGGAAGTAAAATGTAGAAATTATATCTTGAACATTTTCTTTAATATTAACTTTTTTAATGGTGTCATGTTTGATATCATTTACTATAGCAATTTTATTCTTATAGTCGTATTCAATTTCAACATTTTTTGTGTAGCCCCCTTCATAAACATTTCTTTTTGATTTTAAAGGTTTAACACTGGTCTTGTCAAAGTAACTTTCATAAATATCATCAAGTTTAAAAAAAATTCTTGCAATTCCGGTAGTTCGACCAATAGCTATTGATCTGAATACTTTTTTGTCATTTACTGAGTCTTCTTGTAAATCAATTGTTGCATAACTTGCATTAAAAATCCCATAATGGACTCTAAACTTTAACCATTCTCCTTCTTTAAAGGAATCAAACGAGGAACTTATAAAAGGAGAATTATTTCCTGAAGAGTTTTGACTAAAAATTAAATTTGATAGAAAAAAAATTGAGCAAATTAATACAGTTTTAAATCGCATAGATGCAAAAATATAAAATACTAGTTGGATGAATTTAAAAATGACATTAATTTTTTTGCTTTTGAAACACCTACATCTTTCGCTATTAGCTCTTCTGGAGTTTCTTTAATTTTTTTTAAGGAGGTATATTTTTTCAAAAGAGTTATTTTGGTTTTCTCTCCAATACCAGGAATCAAATCAATTGAAGAGATTAAGGCTTTATTGCTTCTTTTATTTCTGTGAAATGTTATAGCAAATCGATGTGCTTCGTTTCTCATATGCTGAATTACCTTTAGAGATTCAGACCTTTTATCTAGATAAAGAGGGATGGGATCATTTGTTGAATAAATTTCTTCTAATCTTTTTGCTATTCCTAAAACAGGAATTTTATTATTTAGATTAAGTTTTTTTAATGCAGACATTCCAGAATTAAGCTGACCCCTGCCTCCATCAATTATAATTAGATTAGGCAAAGGCTTTTTTTCTTTAATTATTCTTTGATATCTTCTAAAAACAACTTCTTCCATAGAAGCATAATCATCAGGCCCTTCAACAGTTTTAATATTATATCTTCTATATTCTTTTTTGGCGGGTTTCCCATTAATAAATACTACACACGCAGCAACAGGGCTTGAGCCTTGAATATTAGAATTGTCAAAACATTCTATATGAATAGGAGCTGTTTTTAATCTTAAATCATTTTTCATTTGATCCAAGATCCTTTTTGCGTGTCTTTCAGGATCAACAATTTGAATTTTTTTTAGTTTTTCTATTTTAAAAATAGCAACATTTTTTTTTGATAGTTCAAGAAGTTTTTTATTATCTCCTGCCTTAGGAAGAATAAATTTAGCAGAGATTAATTTGCTAAAATCAAATGGACAAATGATGGTTTTATTATTTGACTTTAAATTTTTTCTAAGATCAATTATACAGAGCAATAATAGATCTTTATCACTTTCATCTAACTTCTTTTTAATTTCTACATTATGAAATCTAACTATACGACCATGTGCAACTTGTAGATAATTTATATAAGCATGAGTTTGATCAGAAAGTATACTAAACACATCAATATTATTAAGTTTAGAGCTAACAACTGTTGATTTAGATTGATAGTTATCTAACAATGTTATTTTTTCTTTGATCTTTTGTGCATTTTCGAAATCCATTTTTTTAGAATATCTATGCATTTGTTTTTTTAAAAGCTTCTTAGACGAGGCAAATTTGCCTTTGAGAATCTGTTTAACTGAGTTAATGTTAGAGTCATAATCCTTTTCTGAAATAAAGTGTTCATTAGAGCCGCTATAATCGCCTATATGAAAACCAAGAATTATAATGTTGCCAGCTTTTTTTAACATACGAAGAGACAACTCCTTCTTTTCAGAATTTATTTGTTTTTCGGAAAGATTATAGTTGCTAATTCTTATGGGATATAGATTATTAATTAAATCGAGCAATATATTAATAGTCTTATAGTTTGTATATGGGCCATAATATTCAGAGCCATCTTTAATTAACTTTCTACTAAAAAAAATCCTAGGAAATCGCTCCTTTTTTATGCATATCCACGGATAAGTTTTGTCGTCTCTTAGCAATACATTGTATTTAGGCTGAAATTTTTTAATTAAAGAATTTTCTAGAAGAAGAGCATCAGATTCTGATGATACGACAACATGTTTGATGTCATAAATATTTTTCACAAGATTTTTAGTCTTTTGTGAGGCTAAGGTTTTCTGAAAATATGATGAAATACGATTTTTTAAATTTTTAGCTTTGCCTATATATATTATCTTATTGGAATCATTAAAGAACTGGTAAACTCCTGGGAGAGTTGGGATAGTAGCTAGCTTTACATCAAATTTTTTTTTACTCACGACACTAAAATAATTCTTAATTTTAAACAAATAAAATTTAAAACTATAATGGACATTGAAATATTAATAGCATTAATTTTTGCAGATCTATGTTTCATTTTTGTTGCTTTTGGCATAAATGAAAATAATGCAAAATACTTGCTGGCGGGATATAACACCATGTCAAAAGAAGAAAAGGAATCCTTTGACCTTATAAATTATCTGAAATTTTTTAGAAAGTTTTTCATAAACCTAACTATTTATTCAACATTATTTTTTGTAATATTTTATATTGCTTTTGATGAAATAACAGCACTTATTGCATATTGTGTCCCAATAGTTGCCGCGACACCATATATGATATATAAAGGGAACAAGTTTAAAACTAAAAAATAGCTTTACGGAAAAACCTTTTTGTTAAAGACTATCATTATTCCAACCCCGATACTAATCGCAGTATCAGCAATATTGAATACAGGCTCAAAAAAAGTAAAACTTTCTCCTCCAACATATGGAATCCAGCTTGGCCAATTCCAAGTAAACATTGGGAACTGAAGCATGTCAACTACATGGCCATAAAAAATGGATTCATAACCATTCCCTGGACTAAAAATAGCAACATTTAGATAACTATCAGTGAAAAGAAATCCATAAAAAACAGAATCAATAAGATTTCCTATCGCACCTGCAAGGACTAAAGAAATACTAATTATTAAAAGTTTGGTTTCTTTCTTTTTTATACTGTCATAAAGCCAATAAAATATTAAGGGAACGGCACAAACCCTAAACAGAGTTAATATTAATTTGCCAGATCTTTCACTTATAACAGGAATAAAGTCGCTGATTTTAGCACCCCAGGCCATTCCTTTATTTTCAACAAAAAGTATTTTAAACCAGCCCCAATCAAGAAGAGAAGCGTCTCCATAAAGAGTCAAAGGGAAATGAAGTTTGATATAAACTTTAGATAATTGATCTATTATTAAAATAAAAAGAATTATTAAAATAGATTTATTTAAAGTCATATAAAATGCCGGATTAAAAAAATTGACTTAAAGTTTATGAGACTTTATTTTTAGCTTCAATACTTAAAGTAGCGTGAGGAACCAATTCTAACCTTTTTTTCTTTATAAGTTTGCCAGTTTCTCTACAAACTCCATAGGTTTTGTTTTTAATTCTTATTAAAGCAGCATTTAAATCTCGAATAAATTTTTCTTGTCGAATAGCTAGCTGAGTATTTGCTTCCTTTGACATAGTTTGTGAGCCCTCTTCAAAGGCTTTAAACGTAGGAGCGGTATCTTCAGTTCCATTATTTCCATCATTCATATAAGCGCTCTTTATTAGGGCTAAATCTTTTTGCGCTTTTTCAATTTTTCCCTCGATTAAAGTTTTAAATTTTTTTAAATCTTTATCGGAATATCTTGTAATCGCCATTGTTAATTGTTTTTATGTATACTTAATTTAGTATTTATATTATCAAATTTAATTTCAACACCGTCATGTATAGATTCTACAAAAAATAAATCAACCGCTAAAGTTTCATTTACTATATAGTCTCGGTTCTCAAAAATAGCTTTTTCAATTATATTATCCTTCTGAATTTTTAAAATAATTTTATCTGTTACTAATAAACCAATCTCTTTTCTCTGATTTTGAATCCTGTTTACTAGTTCTCGAGCTATTCCTTCATTTATTAATTCTTTATTTAATGTAATGTCAAGCGCAACCGTTATGTTATTTTCGGAAGCTACTAACCAACCCTCAATATCCTCTGAAACTACATCAAAATCTAATGCTTCAAGAGTAAATTTTTTAGAATTAATTTTTAGACAAATTTGTTCTCCATTTTCTATTTTGCGGATTTCTTTATTTCCAAACTTTTTGATTTTTATGACAGCCTCAGATAATAAATTTCCCAATTTAGGGCCTAAATTTTTAAAATTGGGTTTCACTTTTTTAACTAAAATTCTTGAAGAAGAGCTTATAAGGTCAATTTCTTTTACATTTACTTCTGACTTTATAAGATCAGAAATTTCTTCAAACTCTAATTTTTCTGCTGAAGAAGAAAAAGGGATCATTACTTTTGAAAGAGGCTGTCTGACCTTAATTTTTTCTTTTTTTCTAAGAGACAATATTAAAGAACAGATTGTTTGTGCTTTTCTTATTTTGTTTTGTAAGTTGGAATCTATGAATTCATTTTTTGAATTGGGAAAATTTTCATGATGAACTGAATCAAATGAGTTAAAATTAGTATTTAACATCAGGTCACAATATAAACGATCCATAAAAAATGGAGAAATTGGGGATGATATTTTAGCTATTTCTATTAGACATGTAAATAAAGTTTGGTAGGCACAAATTTTGTCTTTTTCGTAAGATCCTTTCCAAAATCTTCTTCTAGAAAGCCTAACATACCAATTGCTAAGATACAATTGTGTAAATTTTGAAATGGATCTTGCTGCTTTTGTTGGTTCGTAATTAGAATAATGATCATCAACCTCAAGAATTAAAGAATTTAGTTCGGAAATTATCCATCTATCCAGTTCAGGTTTTTCAGAATTAGGAATTTCTTTTTCACTAAAATTAAAATTGTCTATGTTAGAATAAAGAGCGAAAAACGAATATATATTGTATAGTGTGCCAAAAAATTTACGTTTACTTTCTTCAATCCCGTCAAGATCAAATTTTAGATTATCCCATGGATTAGCATTGCTTATCATATACCATCTCGTTGCATCGGGGCCAAATTCTTCTATAGTCTTAAACGGATCCACTGCATTTCCTAGTCGTTTGGACATTTTTTGACCATTTTTATCTAAAACAAGTCCGTTTGATATTACATTTTTATAGGAAACAGACTCAAAAACCATTGAACTAATAGCGTGTAAGGTATAAAACCAGCCTCTAGTTTGGTCTACTCCCTCTGCTATGTAATCAGCAGGAAACGCAAGATTGTCATCAATCATTTCTTTATTTTCAAATGGGTAATGCCATTGTGCATATGGCATAGAACCGGAGTCAAACCAAACATCAATCAAATCAGGTTCACGATACATTGGTTTTTTATTTTTTGAGGATAAAATTATTTCGTCTACAATATTTTTATGAAGATCAATTTTCTCATAATTTAAATCACTCATATCATTAATCTGAAAAGAATCAAACGGATCTGTTTCCATGAACCCTAAGCTTATAGATTTGGCAATTTCTCTTTTTAACTCTTCAACAGATCCAATAATTATGGTTTCTTTTGAATCCTTAGTCCTCCAAATTGGTAGAGGAATACCCCAAAATCTTGATCTTGAAAGATTCCAATCATTAGCATTTGAAAGCCAGTTGCCAAATCTTCCCTCTCCAGTGGATTTAGGCTTCCAATTAATAGTTTGGTTTAGTTCCTTTAATAGACTTTTCTTTTCTGTTACTTTAATAAACCAAGAATCTAATGGATAATATAATATTGGTTTATCAGTCCTCCAACAGTTAGGATAACTGTGAACATGTTTTTCTACTTTAAATGCTTTATTTTCTTCTTTTAATTTTATAGCAATTTCAACGTCTACAGATCTTTCAGGGATTTTTTCCTTATCGCTATAATACTCATTTTTAACATATTTTCCCCCTAAACTTCCTAGTTCAGGTCGAAATTTTCCTTGTAGATCTACCAAAGGGACTAACTGCTTATTCTCATCATATATTAGCATTGGAGGAACTTCAGGAGTAGCCTCTTTAGCAGCTTTTGCATCGTCTGCTCCAAATGTTGGCGCCGTATGAACAATACCTGTTCCTTCTTCTATAGTTACAAAATCACCTGAAATGACCCTAAAAGCATTTTCAGCATTTTCACAAGGGAGGGGAGCTTCATTCCATAGTTGTTCATATTTAATTCCAATTAAATCACTCCCTTTAAACATTTGTTTCAAGAAATAAGGGATTTTATTTTTAGAGCTCAATTTAAGCTTTGATTCATCTTCAACTGGAATGAAAGGGTCTAAAAACACCTTTGACACTAAATCTTTAGCTAAAATTACATGAATAGGCCTTTTGGTGTATTGGTTGAAAGTAGAAACGAGCACATATTTAATACTATTCCCTACAGTTAGAGCAGTATTAGAAGGCAAAGTCCATGGAGTAGTAGTCCATGCCAAAAAATAAACATCATCAAGTTTATTGATTGAATTTGGCAAAGTATTATTAATAACTTTAAATTGAGCTGTTACACTAGTATCAGTTACATCTTGATATGTTCCAGGCTGATTTAATTCGTGAGAACTTAAGCCGGTTCCTGCTTTTGGCGAATAAGGCTGGACAGTATAGCCTTTATATATTAACCCTTTATCAAAAAGGGTTTTTAATAGCCACCAAACAGATTCGATATATTTTGATTTGTATGTTATATATGGGTTTTCCATATCAACCCAATAGCCCATTTTTTTTGTTAAGTCATTCCATACATCAGTATAACGCATTACAGCTTTTTTACAAGCGTTATTATACTCCTCAATTGTTATAGATTTCCCAATATCTTCTTTAGTAATGCCCAGTTCTTTTTCAACGCTTAATTCAATTGGAAGACCATGTGTATCCCAGCCTGCTTTTCTGGTTACTTGAAAGCCTTTTAATGTTTTGTATCGACAGAAAATATCTTTTATGGCTCTAGCCATGACATGATGAATACCGGGGATGCCATTTGCAGAAGGAGGGCCCTCATAAAAGATATATTTTGGACACCCTTTTCTAAGAACTATACTTTTTTCAAAAGATTGATTAGAATCCCAATCTTTAAGAATTTCTTTGGCTATTTGCGAAAGATTTAAACTTTTATATTCTTTAAAAGGCATTTATTAAATGAAATTTTGATAGAAGCGAAAGTAACCATTTTAGATGAAAATTTTAGAACTTATGTTCTAAAACTATATTTAAGTTTCTTCCGGGAGAAGATATGCCTGAAGCAAACTCTCTATAATGAATGTCAAATATATTATCAAAGATTAAAGTAGCTTTTAGTTTATTTGAAATTTTATAAGAAGAAGAAAGCTTAAAAATTCCCCAGGACGGGGTGCCATAGTAATTTGGTTCATTACCATTGAAGCCTAATAAAGGAGTTTCTTCAAGGCCATCCTCTCCACCAGAACTATAATCCTCAGGATTTTTATATCCTGAAAACTTATAAGAGAATTGAGTTTTAAAATTAGAATTAATCCACTTTAAATAAAACGAACCAAACAAAGGGGATATTGAAGGTAAAGGAGTAGAACTATTCACACTTCCTCCTTTAGTAAAGGTAATGTTGCTTTTGAAAATTAAATTGCTTATGATTTTGGCTTCTGAATCAAAGGAGAAACCATATATGTACGCTCTTCCAGAATTAATATTTGCAATGGTTTTTACCTCCTCAGAATTATATAAAATTGTTGCAGGATTTTGCGTTGATGTATCATTCAAAATTTGAAAATAATCTCTAATAATATGATCTGTAATATGAGTATAATAGAGATTAAGTGAAAAAACGGTCATTTTATTATCAAAAAATTTTGTTAATCCTAATTCAGAGTTGTAAGCATATTCTGGTTTTAATTGCATGTTTGGAACGGAAAGGAGGCCTCTATTTTCTCTGATTTTACCCATGTCATCAATATTTGGAGACCTGAAACCACTAGAGAAATTAGCGCTTATTTGCCAAGTATTATTTGACCTATAAACATACCCAAGACTTCCTGTTAATGAGGATTTTTGTGTTTTGATCCTATTTAAATTAGCATCAATTAAAGCTTCTTCTAACCACCTAGCATTTAACCATGTGTATGTATATCTCATGCCAAAACTAAAATTGGATTTATTTGAAAGATCTTTTCTAAATTCATAATATGATGCTGCTGTGCTATAATTGCTTCCGCCACTTGGATATCTAGTTGGAATTTTAAACGATGAATTGACTTTATTAATATTAGAAATAGAGTTGTTTTGTTTAGTTAGAGAGGCCCCATATGCTATTGAAGAAACATTGTTGTGAGTGTATTCAAACCCATAAGAAAGAGAAGAAACATTGGCTTCTCCTCTGATAAAATCAGCATTTATAGAAAAAACTTCTACATCTTCTATTTGTGAGTTCATAGTTAGAGATTGATATTTCCTATTATGTCTAGATTCGTTAATCTTTTGAAATGCAGCAACTACAGTCCCTTTTTTTAACCAGTTATTATTTTTTAAAAAATTATAAGAAGTTGACAAAAGCGTTCTTTTCTGAGGGCCATAGTGCCATTGAGCATACTTGAGATCTCCTGCTGAATTATATTCATTTAGTTTGTCATAACGATCTATATTTGACGAATTAGAGTGCTGAATATTAAAAATCAAATTGGAGCTTTCAGACGTTTTAAAATTAAATTTTTGTAATAAATCAAATTGAGAGTAAGCTGTGTTTTTTTGAATATTTGGGTTTTTGTTTAAAACACTGGTAGTATTAAATTTTTCTTTACTAAGAGTGAATTTATTTAATCCCCAACTTTTAAAGCCATGAGTTCTATTTTCTCCCATAATAATGTCTCCAAAATCAGAATAAGAGAAACTAGTAAAACTTGCCCATTTTTCCTTACTATATTCAAAATTCAGATTACTGACAATATGATTTAAATCAGTATTATAGGACTCTAGCCCTTTAATGGTCCATTGCTTTTCATTATTAATTTTAGGCTTTATTGTATAAAAATGAACTACCCCGCCAAGTGCATCAGATCCGTAACCTACAGAAGATGGGCCAAAAATAACTTCAGTTCTTTCAAGAACATTAGGGTCTATTGTAATAGCATTTTGAAGATGGCCCGACCTATAAATAGCATTATTCATTCTTACACCATCAACTACAAGTAAAACTCTATTAGCTTCAAATCCTCGAATAACTGGACTACCTCCACCGCCTTGTGTTTTTTGAATCCTAACTCCTCCACCATAGTATAATAAATCTGCTGAGGTTTGAGGGAGATCTAACTCGGTTTTTTTTGAGGTTATTAGAGTTACTTTTTTCGAGATTTTTTTTCTGCTTTCTTTATTTCTGCCAACAGACAAAATAATTTCAGATAATTGTTGAGGATTAGGATTTAAATAAATGATTGTTTTAGAAGAAGACTTTGGTATTTTATTGATTTGAATATTAAATTTTTCATAAGCAATATGACTAAAAATAAGGGTATCAGATTTTTGAAAACCAGAATAATCTACATTGCCTTCGATGTCGGATAAAACCGTGAGAGATCTTTGACTATTGTAGACAGACACATTAGGGATGACAGACTTTTCCTTAGAGTCTTTAATAATCAATTTTTGTGAAAAACTGTTTAAAGAAAAAGATATAAAAACAAATAATAAAATTTTATTTTCTTTTAAAAAGATCATACATAATATTAAGCGAATTAGGCCTTCTAAAATCTTCCAAATGTATTTGCATATATTTCATTAAAAACTCTAATAATTCTTTTCTTTCCATGGAAGAACTAATTGTATGATCATTTGTATCAAAATTTGTGCCTAAAAACTCTTTAAAGTAAGTTATCACCTTACCAGAGATGTAATTATTTTTATTAATAGAATTAGAAAAAGCCCCATTTACCATGTCAAATCCTTTTAAATTTATCTTGCTTTCGTTGGGGGAAATTCCTAAATATTTTAAAAATTTTACTATAAAATGAATATGAAAATTAATATAGTTTGATGAAGAGTCAAGCCATATCAGTGAATTTTTTATAAAAAAATAAAGAGCCTCATTTTTTTCCTCTTCTTTAATACTCCTCAACAACATCTCAGATAAAAACAAAGCGATAGAATTTTTATAAATATCAAAAGGGATTGTTTTATATGGATGCAAAATTTTGGCAGATCGAAGACTTTCTAAATTTCCATTGTTTTTATGATTAGCATCTATTTCTAGAATAGTCAGAGGCTGGAATAGTCCCAGATTTAAAAAATTTTTTTTTCTAGATCTTATCCCTTTTATTAAGTAAGATTTAATCCCCTCACTAAGCGTAAAGCATTTTACTATAAGACTACTTTCAGAATATTTTATGGAACTTAAAGCTATGGCTTCAGTTGATATTAACATTTTGGAAATTTAACTTAAAAGAAAACTAAACCACTCCTTGAGCAAGCATTGCATCCGCAACTTTTATAAAACCAGCAATATTAGCACCTTTCTCATAATTTACATATCCTTTTTCTAGCCCATGAGTTATACATGAGTTATGAATATCTAGCATAATATCTTTTAATTTATTGTCAACTTCCTCTCTCGTCCAGCTATATCTTAACGAATTTTGTGCCATTTCTAAACCAGAGACTGCTACTCCTCCAGCATTAGATGCTTTTCCAGGGGCAAATAGTGTTTTGCTTTTTCTAAAAACAGAAATTGCCTCAGGAGTACAGGGCATATTAGCTCCTTCACTAACACAGATACAACCATTATTAACTAACGTTTTAGCATCATTAATAGTAAGTTCGTTTTGAGTAGCACAAGGCAGAGCAATATCACAGGGGACCTGCCAAGGTGTTTTATTTTTATAGAACTTTGCTTTAGAAAACTTTTTAACATATTCAGAAATTCTTCCTCGTTTGTTATTTTTTAGATCCATCACATAGTTTAACTTTTCAGTATTTATGCCATCAGAATCATGAATAAAGCCAGAAGAATCAGAAAGCGTAACAACTTTTGCAGAAAGTTGATTGCATTTTTCAGCAGCAAATTGTGCAACATTCCCGGAACCTGAAATAACAACTGTTTTACCTTTTATTGAATTTTTTACATGATTTAACATGTTTTCAGCAAAATATACAGTACCATAACCAGTAGCCTCTGGACGAATTAATGAACCTCCCCATGATAATCCTTTTCCTGTTAAAACGCCAGTAAATTCTTTTTTTAATTTTTTATATTGACCAAACATATATCCAATTTCTCTTCCACCAACTCCTATATCTCCTGCGGGGATATCAGTATTTGGTCCAATATATCTATAAAGTTCTGTCATAAAACTTTGACAAAATCTCATTACTTCACCATCACTTTTGCCTTTTGGATCAAAATCGGAGCCTCCTTTTCCTCCCCCCATGGGAAGAGTCGTTAAACTGTTTTTAAACACTTGCTCAAAGGCTAAAAATTTTAAAATACTTAGATTAACAGAGGGATGAAACCTTAACCCACCTTTATATGGGCCAATAGCTGAATTCATTTGGACACGATAACCTCTATTTACTCTAATTTCTCCTTTATCGTCGACCCAATTAACCCTAAACATAAGGACTCTTTCAGGCTCAACCATTCTCATTAAAATATTCTTACCATGGTATATTTTTTGAGATACAATATATGGGATTACAGTTTCTGAAACTTCTCTAACAGCTTGCATAAACTCAGGTTCATGCAAATTTCTTTGTTCTATCTCTGAAATGAAATTTTCAATAATTTTTTTCATAGAGTTTTTTTAGAAAAATAAGGACTTAGTCGATGTCTCAAAGTTAAACAATTAACTTGAACTAATTTTAATTCATCTAATTGCCTGATTAAGATCTGAGATTAGATCCTCGGCGTCTTCAATACCCACGCTTAGCCTAATAAGAGAATCAACAAGCCCTAAAAGCTCTCTTTCTTTTTTTGGAATGGATGCGTGTGTCATTGATGCCGGGTGGCAAGACAGACTCTCTACTCCGCCTAAAGATTCAGCTAAAGTAAAAAGTTTTAAATTTTGTATTATTTGAATAGCATTTTTAAAACTATTCCCCTTGGTAGTGAAAGAAATCATAGCCCCGAAATCACTCATTTGATCTTTGGCTATTTGATGATTATGATGCTTTTTAAGTCCAGGCCAAAATACCTTATCGATCTTAGAATGATTACTTAAAAAAGTTGCAATTTGTTTTGCATTTTCACAATGTCTTTTCATTCGAACATGTAGGGTTTTTATTCCCCTTAAGGTTAAAAAGCTATCCATTGGCCCGCAGATTGCGCCACTTGCATTTTGAATAAAATGAAGTTTTTCAGCCAATAGGTTATCCTTAACCACTAGAGCTCCTAGAACCACATCACTATGTCCGGCCAAGTATTTTGTTGCTGAATGCATTACAATATCAGCTCCTAAATCCAGAGGCTGCTGTAAAAAGGGGGTGGCAAAAGTATTGTCAACTGCTAAAAGAATTTTTTTATCTTTAGCTATTTTACTTAAAGCTTTTATATCAATAATATTCATCATGGGATTTGTAGGTGTTTCAACCCAAATCATTTTAGTTCGATTGTTAATAAGCTGTTTTACTGAAGCAGCATTAGACATTTCAGTAAAGCGAAACTTAATCCCAAAATTTTCAAAAACTTTTGTAAATAATCTATATGATCCTCCATAAAGATTATTAGTTGAGATAACTTCATCTCCGGTTTTAAAAAGTTTTAAAACTGCATCTATAGCTGCTAGCCCTGATCCAAAAGCTAAGCCATGCTTCCCATTTTCAATACTCGCTAGAGAGTTTTCGAGCGCTTTCCTAGTAGGATTACCTGTTCTACTATATTCAAAGCCTTTATGCATACCTGGACTGGACTGAGAATATGTAGATGTTTGGTAAATTGGAGTCATTACTGCCCCGTATCCTTTCTCAGGGATTTGACCTCCATGTATAGTTTTTGTATTAAATTTCATATTATGTTTCCCCATTTAAAGCAATATTATTAATCAAATATAAATTATCTAAAAAGAATCTGAAGTATTTAAGTATATTTAAAAATAGAAATTCTTATTAAAATCTAGAATCATGATTATGTTTACTAATAAAACAAATGTTTCATTATTTGTTTTCTTCTTTCTCACCTCTCTACTTGTCTTTTCTCAAAAATCTAAGGATACGGAAATATGGGAGCCAATTCCCAAGGAGGTGTATTCCTCATCAGATTCAGCACCTCCAGATGATGCTATTATTTTATTTGATGGATCTGACCTCTCCAAGTGGAAAGCTAAGTGGTCTAATAATGAAAGTGGCTGGCAAATAAATGACGATGGCTCGGTTACTGTTGTATTTGATGGTTCGGGAGGAATTGAAACTAAAGAAAATTTTGGATCAGTTCAATTGCATGTAGAATGGAAAACAAGCGAAGATACATCCCATAAAAATCAAAGCAGATCAAATAGTGGTGTTTTTTTACAAAACAGATATGAAATTCAGATTCTAGATAGCTATAAATCTCCAACATATGTAAATGGACAAGCAGGGGCAGTATATAAGCAATACATACCATTGGTTAATGCCTCTAGAGGCCCTGGTGAATGGCAATCTTATGATATTATATTTGATGCTCCAAAGTTTGATTCGGATCAGAACAAAATTCAATCGGGATACTTTACCGTTTTTCATAATGGCATACTAATTCATAATCATGTTGAAATCTTAGGAACAACTGAAAATGTTGGGCCACCAAAAAATATTGCACATGGTAATGGCCCAATTTCTCTTCAAAATCACTGCTGCTCACAAGTTTCTTTTAGAAATATTTGGGTTCGTAAATTGTAATCAGTATTTAAATAATTCTTTCTTAAATTTGTGCATGCTTCACTCAATGACTGGCTTTGGAAATGCATCATTAGATTCTGAGTTTGGAAAAATTTCTTTAGACATAAAATCTTTAAATAGTAAAACTTTAGATCTTAATTATAACTTAAATCCAATATTTAGAAATATTGAGAATGATATTAGAAGAGTTTTAGTTAAATTTTTAAAAAGAGGAAAAGTAGATTTTAAAATTAACTTTAAAATTTCAGAGGGAGCTTTTAAATCTCAATTAAATCATAAGGTTATTCGTGCTTATATAAAAGACTTGAAAAAAATAACACCAGCAAATGATTTAGAGCTATTAAAAATTGCTGTTAAATTGCCAGATTCTGTTTATAATAATAATGCTGTTTTAAATAAGAAATTGTATAATGAAATTATTTCATTAGTTAAAATTGCTGTGAAAGAATTGATAGATTTTAGAATTAAGGAAGGAAATTCTTTGAGAAAAGACCTTTTAAGCAACATAGAATCAATTCAAGAGTTGGTCGTAAAAATTGAAAAATTAGCTCCAAAAAGAATTCAGTTAGTAAAAGAAAAGATTAAAAAAAAATTATTAGACTTAAAAAAAGAAATAGATCTTAATAGATTTGAGCAGGAATTAATTTATTATTTAGAAAAGAATGATATAAATGAAGAGTTGGTTAGATTAAAAAACCACTTAATGTTTTTCAAAAAGACAGTTAATGAGAAACAAATAGAAAAAGGGAAAAAGCTGAGCTTTATCAGCCAAGAAATAGGTAGAGAGATTAATACAATTGGGTCAAAATCTAACTATTTATTAATGCAAAAAATTGTAGTTGAAATGAAAAATAATTTGGAAAAAATAAAAGAACAACTTTTAAACGTTTTATAATGTCTAAGGGGAAATGTATTATTCTTTGTGCACCATCAGGAAGTGGTAAAACAACATTGGCTAAGTATTTGCTAGATCAAAATGATCTGAATTTAATTTTTTCAATTTCAGCAACTACTAGAAAAATAAGGAAGGATGAAGAAAATGGAAAGGATTACTATTTCTTTAATAATGAAGAATTTATTGAAAAAATTGATAATGAAGATTTTTTAGAATATGAAGAAGTGTATAATGGAGTTTTTTATGGGACACTTAAAAATTCTGCAAAAGATTTATTAGTAGAACATAATGTAATTTTTGATATAGATGTTGAGGGCGGAATTAAATTGAAAAGAATATATAAGGAGGATGCTCTTTCTATTTTTGTAAAACCACCAAGTATTAATGAATTAAAAAATAGACTTTATTCTAGAAATAAAGACTCAAAGGAATCTATAAATATTAGATTATCAAAGGCTCAATTAGAATTATTAAAAGAAAAAGATTTTGATGAAATTATAATCAATGATAATTTAAAATCTGCAAAAACACAGATTTATAATTTAGTTAGAGAATTTTTAAATAATTCATGAAAAAGAAAGGCTTGTTTTTTGGGACCTTTGATCCATTACATAATGGACATGTTTCCATAGCAAAATATTTTATAAAGAAATTAGAATTAGATGAATTATGGCTAGTTGTTACCCCTTTAAATCCTTTTAAAAAAACACAAAATGTTTCAGACGAACTAAAAAGGCTGTATATGGTAAAAAGCTTTTGCCATAATCACAAAAAAATAATTTGTTCTAGTGTAGAGTTTGAACTATCAAAGCCATACTATACAGCTGACACCCTCAATTTTATTAAAAAAAAGAACCCTAAAACAAAGTTTTATGTGATTTTGGGAGAGGATAATTTAAACAGCTTACATTTATGGAAGGATTGTGAAAAAATTTTAAAATATCCAATTTGTGTGTATCCAAGAAAAAATTTAAAAAAAGGATCGAATAACCTAAAAAACCATAAAATGGTTAGAATATATGATGCTCCAATAATGGAAATTTCATCTACTTTAATAAGAGATTTAATAAAGGAAAATAAATCTATTAAAGATTTAGTCCCTGAAGAAATATTTGATAAAATGAATTAAATGGAATTTTTTAGCTTATTATCTTCATAAATTTTTAACCAATTGTTAACAATTTGAATGATTTTTTTTATTCAAATTGCACCCCCTTAGTTTAATGAGTAATTTTAATATTATGGAAAACAAAGTAGATATTAAAGAAATTAATGAAAAAATTAAAAAAGAAAGTGCTTTTATTGATTTATTAATTCTAGAGATTAATAAAGTTATAGTAGGGCAAAAAAACATGATTGAAAGACTTCTAATAGGTCTTTTAGGCCAAGGGCATATTTTATTAGAGGGGGTTCCAGGATTGGCAAAAACTCTTGCAATTAATTCATTAAGTAAAGCAGTAAAAGGGAATTTTAGTAGAATACAGTTTACGCCTGACCTTCTTCCTGCAGATGTTATTGGAACTATGATTTACAATATGAAAGAAAATGATTTTTCTATAAAAAAAGGCCCTGTTTTTGCAAACTTTATTTTAGCAGACGAGATTAATAGAGCCCCAGCAAAAGTACAGTCAGCTCTACTTGAAGCCATGCAAGAAAAACAGGTTACAATAGGAGATAAAACATTTAAATTAGATCCTCCTTTTTTGGTAATGGCTACGCAAAACCCTGTTGAGCAAGAAGGGACTTATCCTCTTCCAGAAGCTCAAGTGGATCGATTTATGCTAAAAACAGTTATTGATTATCCAAATATTGATGATGAACAACAAATTGTAAGAGCAAATATTAACAATAATTTTGGAGATATAAAGCCAGTTGTAACAATTAAGCAAATTATTAAAGCTCAGGAGTCAGTTAGAGCAGTATATATGGATGAAAAAATTGAAAAATATATTCTTGATTTAATTTTTGCTACAAGATACCCGGAAAAATATGGACTAGATGAGCTAAAATCCTTGATAAACTTTGGGGCTTCTCCTAGAGGAAGTATAAATTTAGCAAACGCATCTAGATGTTATGCCTTTATAAAAAGAAGGGGGTATGTAATTCCTGAGGATGTTAGAGCTGTTATTCATGATGTTTTAAGGCATAGAATAGGATTAACTTATGAAGCAGAAGCTGAAAACGTAACTTCTGAGGATATCATAAATAAAATTGTTAATCAGGTTGAAGTCCCTTAATTGTTGATTCACATCCTCAATTTTCATCGTAATAATAATTTAAATTGTATTCGTGGAAACAAAAGAACTTTTAAAAAAAGTAAGGAAAATTGAAATTAAGACAAGAAGGTTAAGCAATAATATTTTTGGAGGAGAGTATCATAGCGCCTTTAAAGGGAGAGGAATGACTTTTAGTGAAGTTAGAAATTATCAATTTGGAGATGATGTTCGTACAATTGATTGGAATGTAACAGCAAGGTATAATGAACCCTTTGTAAAAGTTTTTGAAGAAGAAAGAGAATTAACTCTTATGTTGCTTGTGGATATAAGTGGATCTGAATTATTTGGAACAGAGAATGCTTTAAAGAAAAATATTGTAACAGAAATTTCAGCAACTTTAGCTTTTTCTGCACTTCAAAATAATGACAAGGTAGGATTAATACTTTTTTCAGATAACATTGAACTATATATTCCTCCAAGTAAAGGGAAAACGCATGTTTTAAGAATTATTAGAGAGTTAATAGAATTCAAGCCTTCTAGTAAAAAAACAAATATTTCTGAAGCTTTAGAGTTTTTAATAGGTGTGATTAAAAAGAAGTCAATTGCTTTTATTTTATCAGATTTTATAGCGGATAATTATGAGAAGACATTAAAAATTGCCGCCAATAAACATGATGTTACTGGGATAAGAATTTATGATAAAATGGAAGAAAGAATTCCTAATATGGGTATTGTACCAATGTATGACCAGGAGACAGAAGAAATTAAATTAATTGACACTTCATCCTCAATTCTTCGCGAGAAATATAGGTCTTTTAATACAAACAATTATAATAGGTTTAGTCAATTATTTACAAAAAACGGAGCAGGTGTTTTAAGTTGTAGAACTGATCAAAGCTACGTAAAAAAACTACTTAATTATTTTAAAACTCGTGGATAAGTTTAATTCAATTTTTGTTATTTTTCTTTGTGCAAGTTTTCAAATTTTTTCACAACAAAAGCCAGTATTGGTTTTAGATGTTGATACAACTACTATTAAAGTTGGTGAACAAATTAATTATAAAATTCAAATAAATTCAGATACAATTATAGATATTCAATGGGGAGAAAAAAAGTTTTTACTTCCTTTTGAAATAATTGAAGAATTTGAAACAGATACAATAAAAGGCAAGACTATAAAATTTGAGAAAAATTTTTCAATCACAAGTTTTGAGCCGGGCTCTTTTTTGTTAAAATCTCCAAAAATATCAATTGATAATATCCTTCATTATTCAGACTCTATTTTAATTGAGGTTTTAAATGTTAAAGTAGATACAGTAAGCAAAAAGTTTTTTGACATCAAGAACATTATAGAGGTTAAGAGAAATAATGATGGTTGGTGGAAAATATATTTAGCTTTAATAGGAGGATTTATTCTTTTGTTATTAGGGTATAAGCTTTATCAGAAAATATTAAATTCTAATAATGAAGAAGAAAAATTACCCATACCAATTGAAAAAGCAATTATAGCATTAAAGCTTTTAGAGGCAAAGGATCTTAAAGAACAATTAGACTACAAAGAATATTATTCTAAGCTTACAGAAATTGTAAAAAACTATTTAGAAGAGGATATTAGTTTAGATGCCCTAGAAAGCACAACAGATGAATTAATTAACAAGTTAGAACTATTGAAAGATTCTGGCAAACTGTCATTAAATCAGGAAACTATAGAAAAATTTAAAAGTGTATTAAAAACGGCAGATTTGGTAAAGTTTGCTAAATCAAATCCTGGGCTTGAAATGGCATCGCTAGACAAAAAGATTTTAGAAAAAGTCCTATTAGACACTAAGGATGCAATACCTGAGCCAACAGAAGAAGAGTTGTTAAAAAGTAAGGAATATTTAGAAATGATAAAAAAAGAAAAGAGAAATAAAATTGTAAAAAAAGTTTTTTTAGGATTCCTATTCTCAATAATAATTGTATTTATTTTATCTGTTTCTATTTTTGGATGGAAAAATGTTTCAGATACGATAATAGGGACACCTACTAAATCAATTTTAAATAAAACTTGGATTGAAAGCACTTATGGTGCACATCCAATTATAATTTCAACACCAAATGTTTTAAAAAGAATTATATCAGAGGGAATAAATCAAGTTTTTCAATGGGGCTCTATTGAAGAAACAGTTTATATTTCTATTAATATTATTTCAGATAATAAAAAGACTGAGCAAAAAGACATACAATTAGTAATTGATGAATTGATTTTAGAATTAAAGGACAAAGGAGCTACAAATATTTTGACTAAACAACAAGATATTTTTATAGATCAAGGTCAGCCTGCATTTAAAATTTTTGGTTCATTTGATTATTTAGATCAAGATGGGAGTCAAATAAAAAAAGAATATGTTGGTTTGAAGTTCCAGGAAAATAATGGTAAGCAAAAAGTTTTAATGATTTTTAATAGGAATGATTTATATGCTAAACAAGTAGCTGAAAAAGTAGAAAAATCAATAATATTTAAAATTGAATAATATGTTTAGCAATTTGACATTTAATAACCCAGAATTTTTATGGCTTTTA
This sequence comes from uncultured Flavobacteriaceae bacterium, assembly GCA_964433845.1. Taxonomy (GTDB): domain Bacteria; phylum Bacteroidota; class Bacteroidia; order Flavobacteriales; family Flavobacteriaceae; genus MAG-121220-bin8. Next base: position 2,520 of record CAYSTA010000007.1, on the reverse strand, counting down.
ATTTTATTGCCATTTTTTATCTTTTGGAGTTATAATTTCAATAAATTAAAATCTTCATCATTTAAGATGTCATCTATTAAAGGGTTTAATTATAAAAGTATAAAAATTAAAATTTTGCCAATTTTAGACATCTTAAGATTTATAGCTATTATAATGTTAGTAGTTGCAATTGCAAGACCTCAAATTATAGACGTTTCAACTCAAACAAAGACAAGTAAAGGAATTGATATTGTTATTGCTGTTGATGTTTCCTCTAGCATGTTAGCACAAGATTTAAAACCAAATAGATTGGACGCCTTGAAGTCTGTAGCTAAGGAATTTATAAATGACAGATTAAGTGATAGGATTGGGATAGTAGTATATGCTGGAGAAAGCTATACAAAGACTCCTGTCACTTCTGATAAATCAGTAATTATTAAATCTTTAGATGAAATAACTTTTGATGGAATTATTGAAGATGGGACGGCGATAGGGATGGGCCTAGCTACAGCTGTAAACAGATTAAAAGATAGTAAAGCTAAAAGCAAAGTAATAATATTGTTAACAGATGGAGTTAATAACGCAGGTTTTATAGATCCAAACACAGCTGCTGATCTTGCTTTATCTTTTGGAATAAAAACTTATACAATAGGCTTGGGGAGTAATGGAAATGCATTAGCGCCAATTGCAATCAATCCAAATGGAACTTTTAGATTTGGATTAACTAAAGTTGAAATTGATGAAACGCTATTAGAATCAATCGCCAAACAAACAGGGGGGCTTTATTTTAGGGCTACTGATAATGAAAAGTTAAAAGATATATATCAAGAAATTAATAAGCTTGAAAAAACAGAAGTAGAAGAGTTTAAATATTCAAATGCTCAAGAAATGTATAGGCTTTTTGTTTTAATATCTTTTTCGCTTGTGTTTTTAGAGTGGCTACTTAGATCAACCGTTTTTAAAAGTTTTATTTAAATGTATCAGTTAGAAGAATCCATATATTTTTATTTATTATTCGTAGTCCCTGTATTGATGATAGGGTTCATTTTTTTGAACAGATGGAAAAAGCGAATTCAAAAACAACATATTTCAATCGACTTATTTAAAGATTTAATTCCTCAAGCTTCTCGATTCAAACCTAAACTGAAATTGGTTTTATTAATTCTCGTGTTTATATTTCTATCAATAGCGCTAGTTAATCCTAAAGTTGGGACTCAACTTAAAACAGTTAAAAGGGAAGGTGTAGATATAGTTTTTGCTATTGATGTTTCTAAAAGTATGTTAGCTGAGGATATAGCACCAAATAGACTTGAAAAAGCTAAAAGATTAGTCTCACAAACGATTAATGAGTTAAACTCGGATAGAGTTGGGATTATCGCTTATGCAGCATCTGCTTTGCCAATTTTACCGATAACTACAGATTATTCTACTGCCAGAATGTTTTTGCAAAGCTTGAATTCAGATATGCTTTCATCACAAGGAACAGCTATAATAGAGGCTGTTAAATTAGCCAAAGATTATTATGATGATGAAAATCAAACAAATAGGGTTCTTTGTATTCTTTCTGATGGAGAGGATCATGAATTTGAAAATCAGGATATTCCTAGTCTTGTTGAAGATTTGGGAATAACTATTTTTACAATAGGGTTAGGCAGTGTTAAAGGAGCTCCAATTCCTATAAAATCTAATGGGGTAATAGAATCATATAAAAAAAATTCTGAAGGCGATGTTGTAATAACAAAACTTGTGCCTCAACTTCTTCAGGATATAGCACTTTCAAGTAACGGAATTTACATAACCGGAGGAAACACTGAGGAAGTTGTAAATGAAATTATAGATAAACTAAAAGAAATGGATAAAAAGGAATTTGAATCAAAACAATTTGTAGCTTATAAAGACCAGTTTCAGTGGTTTTTAGGTTTTGCTCTATTTTTTTTATGTTTGGAATTATTTGTTTTTGAAAAGAAAACTTTATGGGTAGAAAAATTAAACTTATTTAATGAAAAAAATATTTAGAATTCTCCTTTTTTTAATGGTCTCATTAAATGTTTTATGTCAAGAAAAAGATTTTGATAAAGCATCAAATAATTTAACTCTTAACGGGAATGTAGAGTTTATAAATAAAAATTTAATTGAAGCGGAATCATTTTATAGAGAAGCTATTTCGAAAGACTCATTAAACAATGTAGCTTCTTATAATATGGCTAATTCATTTTATAAAAGTGGGCTTAATATGGAAGCAGTTAATGAATATAAGACTTCAATTTTAAAAGCAAAAAACAAAGAAGATTTACACAAAGCTTACCATAATTTAGGAGATGTTTATATGCAAAATAAGGATTATCAAAATGCTGTTACTAGTTTTAAAAAAGCTTTACTTAACAATCCTTCTGATGATGAAACAAGATATAATTATGTGTTGGCTAAGGAGTTGCTTAAAAATGAGCAAAAAAATAAAAACAAGAAGGATAAGAAGAATGACAAGAAAGATGACAAGAAAGATGACAAGAAAGATGACAAGAAAGATGACAAGAAAGATGA
>CAYSTA010000006.1:0-62471 GCA_964433845.1 uncultured Flavobacteriaceae bacterium | reverse complement strand
TTGCATGTATAAGGCCTGCCGCTAGCGTTCATCCTGAGCCAGGATCAAACTCTTCATTGTAAAACTTTAAATAATTTAACAACTTAAATTTGATTTGGAATTGAACTCAAAATGGTTTTACTTAATTTTAAATTATGTAAACATAATTTTTACGCTGTCTATCTCAATATTTTCAATGAACTTAACCTGATTACTTCTTTCGTAATGCGAGTGCAAATATACACTGCTTTTTCAATCCCACAAACTTTGAATTATAAAAAAATAGATTATTTGTCAACAATGATTATTTTCCTCATATAAATTAAAAAAAAAATTGCTCTTTTATTAGTCTTTTAAAGACAATTTTATTGTCTTATCAGCATAAGCTCTTTTTAAAACGTCTTCAATTATGGCATCTTCATCATTATTCTCTGGATCATATTCTATTTTAATTGAAATACTAAAAAGCTTAGCCAATGAATTGTAAGAGAATGCTCTAAACCCATTTCTTAATTTTCTTATCAATTTATATACAGTTTGCCCAGTCTCTCTATGAACTAACTTAATTAATATTTGCCCCTCTGTTCTTGTTAATTTTTTTAATTCTTCTGAAAATTCCTTTTCAATAAATTTTTCTACAATTTTTGTATATTTTTTTTTCTTAGCCCTGGTCTTTATTAAAGGAAGCCTTCTATTTAATTCTTGTAATCTTTTTGAAGCAAGCACAGCATAAGGATACACTTTTAACGTTTTTCTTTTAACTGTATAGTATCTTAACTTATCATCAAAACTAGAAAATTCCAATGCCGGATATATAGTTACTTCACTTAAATCTATTGATTCAGTAGCTAAAGAATCTCCTTCAACTTTTATAAGAATGTTCAAATCTTTATATTGCTTTTTCTGAGAATAAGAACTAAAAACAATGAATATAATTAAACATGAAAGAAGTTTTTTCATTTTATAAAATTACACATAAACAATAATATTTTTAAGTAATTATGTACTTTTACATTCAAATTATTATTAATGGCTACAAAAAAAATACTTAATAAAAAATCAATTAAATTTTTTGAAGAATATCTTAATAATCCTTCTCCTACTGGATATGAATGGGAAGGACAAAAAATTTGGATGAACTATCTTAAACCTTATGTAGACGAGTTTATAACTGACACTTATGGATCAGCTGTTGGAGTTATTAATCCAAAAGCTAAATTCAAAGTTGTCATTGAAGGACATTCTGATGAAATTTCTTGGTATGTAAATTACATTACTGACAATGGTCTTATTTATGTTATAAGAAATGGTGGAAGTGATCACCAAATAGCTCCATCAAAATGGGTAGATATTCATACTAAAAAAGGGATTATAAAAGGGGTTTTTGGTTGGCCTGCAATTCACACTAGAAAACCTGGAAAAGAGGAACAGCCTAAACTAGATACAATTTTTATTGATATTGGGGCAAAAGACAAAAAAGAAGTTGAAAAAATAGGAGTCCATGTTGGATGTGTAATAACTTATCCCGATAAATTTCACATACTCAATAAAGACAAATTTGTTTGTAGAGCCATAGATAACAGAGCTGGTGGATTTATGATTGCAGAGGTTGCTAGACTTTTACATGAAAACAAGAAAAAACTTCCTTTTGGGTTATATATTACAAATTCCGTTCAAGAAGAAATTGGACTTAGAGGTGCAGAAATGATTACCCAAAGAATAAAACCAAATATTGCAATAATTACTGATGTTTGTCATGATACTTCAACTCCGATGATAAATAAAAAAACTCAAGGAGACAACACTATGGGTGCAGGACCAGTTATTTCTTATGCACCTGCCATTCAAAATAAGTTAAGAGAACGAATTATTGAAACAGCTGAAAAGAAAAAAATACCATTCCAAAGACATGCTTCTTCAAGGAGCACAGGTACAGATACGGATGCTTTTGCATATAGTAATGGTGGAGTTGCCTCAGCTTTAATTTCTTTACCACTAAGATACATGCATACCACTGTTGAAATGGTTACAAGAGATGATATAGAAAACGTAATTAGATTAATCTATGAAACTTTACTAACGATTAAAGAAGGTGAGGATTTTAATTATTTTAAAAATTAATATTCTAAATTACAATATTGTGGTTAAAATCCTTTAACTATTAATTCAACTATTTCGGGGTTTAGTAGTGTAGAAATATCTCCAAAATTATCCTTTTCACCATTAGCAATTTTTCTAAGAATTCTGCGCATAATCTTACCGCTTCTAGTTTTTGGAAGCCCAGGAACGATCTGAATTTTTTCAGGTTTTGCAATTGGACCTATAGTTTTTGAAATCAAGTCATTAATTTCAGTATTTATATTTTCTTTTATAGAATCATCTTTTAAAATTACAAATGCATACAAAGCATTTCCTTTTATATCATGTGGAAAACCAACGAGTGCACTTTCAACTACATTTTCATGTAAGTTTATAGCATCCTCAATTGGTGCAGTTCCTAGATTATGCCCAGAAACAATTACAACATCGTCTACCCTACCAGTTATTCTATAATTCTCATTATCATCTCTAAATGCACCATCACCTGGAAAATAATAACCAGGGTAAGCAGTAAAGTAAACTTTTTTATATCTCTCATGATCACCATAGATTGTTCTGGCAATTGAAGGCCATGGATACTTAATCGCTAAAATTCCATTTGTATTTGAATCTGAAATCTCTTGTCCATCATTATCTAATAGAACAGGTTGAATTCCAATCATAGGTTTTGTAGCAAAGGTTGGTTTTTGATCTGTAATTCCTGCAATTGAAGAGATCATGATTCCCCCAGTTTCTGTTTGCCACCAAGTATCAACTATTGGGCAACTTTTTTTACCGACAACTTCATTATACCAATTCCAAGCCTCTTCATTTATAGGTTCTCCTACAGTTCCTAAAACTTTTAAAGAATTCAAATTATATTTAGATACAAAAGATTTTGGATGTTTGGCTAAAGCTCTAATTGCTGTTGGAGCAGTATAAAAATGAGTAATACTATGTTTTTCACAGATTTCCCAAAAACGTCCAAAATCAGGATATGAAGGCACTCCTTCAAACATAACTGTCGTTGCACCTGATAAAAGAGGGCCGTAAACAATATAACTATGACCTGTTATCCAACCTATATCAGCTGTACACCAATAAACATCTCCTTTTTTATATTGAAAAACATTTTTAAATGAATATTCAGAATACACCATATATCCCCCACATGAATGAACCATACCTTTTGGTTTACCTGTCGATCCAGAAGTATATAAAATAAAAAGCGGATCTTCAGAATCAATTCCAATGGCTTCACATTCATTGGAAGCCATAGATATTTCATCGTGCCACCACTTATCAATCTCATTTAATTGTATATTACTATTTATTCTCTTAAGTACAATAGATACTTCAATAGAAGGACAACTAGCTAAAGCTTCGTCTGCAATACTCTTGAGATCTATTGTCTTACTTCCTCTAAAACTACCATCTGCAGTAATCAACATTTTACAATCAGCATCATTAATTCTTGCAGCTAAAGCAGTTGAAGAAAAACCAGCAAAAACAACTGAATGCACAACACCAATTCTAGAACATGCTAAAACAGCAACTGCAAGTTCAGGTACCATTGGCATATACAAACAAACTCTATCACCTTTATGTATATTATTTTTCTTTAAAACATTAGAAAACCTACATACTCTCTTATGTAATTCTCTATAAGAAATTTCCTGATGTTTTTCTTTTGGATCATTTGGTTCAAACAAAATTGCTGTTTGATCAGCTTTATCTACTAAATGTCTATCTAAACAATTTTCTGATATATTAAGCTTCCCTCCATCAAACCAAGTAAACTCTGGTTTATTAAAATCAAATGACAAAACATTATTCCATTTTTTTTTCCAGATAAAAGTAGATGCAATTTTTTCCCAAAAAGATTCAGGGTTTGTTATACTTTCATTATAAAGTCTATTATAATCCTCGAGGGATTTTGGCACGTAATTATCAATTCTTTCCAAATTATTATGTTTTATCTAAATATAGAAAAAATAGACTACTGATTCAATCTATAATCTATTATTGCATTATTTATTTTTTTAACAATGGATGGTCCACTATAAACAAAACCTGAATATAGTTGAATTAAGGTAGCGCCCGCTTTAATTTTTTCAATTGCATCATCAGGATTCATGATACCGCCAACTCCAATAATTGGAATAGATCCATTACTTTTTTCATGTAAAAATTTAATAATATTAGTAGATTTTTTAGAAATTGGCTTACCACTTAGACCTCCCTCTTGATTTACTAAATTCTCTGATGAGGATAAATTGTCTCTTGATACAGTTGTGTTTGTTGCTATAATCCCGTCTAGAGAAGTTTCCTTAATTACTTCAACAACATCAATGAGTTGATCTTGAGAAAGATCTGGACCGATCTTCAATAAAACAGGTTTTGGAAAAGAATATGATTTATTTTTTTTCTGAATTGCCTCTAAAAGATTTTTAAGCAAATCTCTTTGCTGCAAATCTCTCAACTTTTCAGTATTAGGAGAACTTACATTAATTGCAAAATAATTGACATAAGGGTATAGTTTTTCAAAACAAATTAAATAGTCTTGTATATAATTATTTAAATCTGTAATCTTATTTTTTCCAATATTACCACCTACAATTACTCCTTTATTAAACTTTAATCTTTTAACAACTTCTTCAACTCCAATATTGTTAAAACCCATACGGTTAATTATAGCCTCATCACTAACTAATCTAAATAGTCTTTTTTTTGGATTACCTTCTTGTGGCAATGGAGTAACTGTACCAATTTCAATGAAACCAAATCCAAAATTTGAAAACTCATTATATAGTTTAGCGTTTTTATCAAAGCCTGCTGCCAATCCAATTGGATTTGGGAATTTTATTCCAAAAACTTCGGTTTCAAGAATCGGATTATTTAAAGAATAAATTTTTGAGATTAAAGCAGATAATAAAGGTATTTTAAATATTAAGTTGATAAAGAAAAATGTTATTTTATGAACTCTTTCTGGATCAATACAGAAAAGAATAGGTTTTAACAGTTTCTTATACATCTAACTTAATAATATTAACCACTACTTTTTATTAATTTTATTACTCATTTCTAAAGAAATAGCTGAAATTTCATATCTAATTTTACCAGCCATAGTTTGAATTATACATGTGTCACTTCCATCTTTTATCTCAACAATTTTACCATGAAGGCCACTCTTTGTAACCACTCTAGTTCCAACTTTTAGTTCTGACAAAAACTTCTTTTCTTTTTTTTGTCTCCTCATTTGAGGATATATCATTAAAAAAAAGAATCCTATAAGCATTAAAGTTAGAGGCATTAAAGAACTATCCATATCAATCTATTTAGTTATTTTTAGGTAAAACAAAAGCTTTAATATTCAAAAGTTCTTTACCCTTTGAAGTATTAGTTACAAGTGTAACCGTTTTTCTCTGCATTCCAGGTTTATTTGAAGAATCAAACTTTACTTTAATAAAGCTAGATTCACCTGGTTTAATAGGGGTGTCTCTAGGATATTCCGGCACTGTACAACCACAACTACCTGAAGCATTTAAAATTTTCAAATCTGAATTTCCAGAATTTGTAAATGTAAAAGTAGTTTCTACTATATCCCCATCAATAATTTCTCCAAAATCATGATTTGTTTTATTAAAATCAATAGATGGATAGTCAAAATCTGAATTAATTCTTTCTTTGGCAGATTCTATATTTTCTTTCTTTATTTTTTTTGAGGGATCTGATCCACAAGATGTTAGAAAAAGTGAAACTGTAAATGCTATTAAAAAAGGATAAATTGATGATCTAATATCTGTTTTCGTTATTTTCATAATTTAATTTTATATCTGTTCAAAAATAGTAAATTATTGTAAACCCCTCTTATTTTTCTTTATTCGCCCTTCAAGGATAAATTGTTTAGAAATCGTATCCATAATGCCATTAATAAAAATATTACTTTTTGGACTTGAATATTCCTTAGCTAATTCCAAATATTCATTAATGGAAACCTTAATAGGAATTGAATTAAAAAACAAAAATTCAGTCAAACACATTTGTAATAATATCAAATCAATCTGTGCAATTCTTTCACTATCCCAATTAGAAGTAATCTTTCCTATTTCTTGCTTTAACATTTCTTTATTTAATATTACTTGTTTAATTAAATTTATACCAAATTCTGAGTCTTCTTCATTTTTATAAATTTTGGTTATTATGCAAGATTTTCTAGATCTCTTTTGAATTTTTCTTAATGTGTTTAACACCAAGCTATTAACTAGTGGTAAATCATTAACCCATGATATTTGAGTTTCCTCAAAAAATTCATAAAGCTTATTATCTGAAGCAATAATTTTTTTAAATATATTAATTACAAATTGTTTATCACTATCAAATGAATTTTCATTCTTCTTATAATATGAAAGAAAAATATCACTTTTTTCTATCTTTTTAATCAAAGAAGTTATGTATTCAGGATGGTCATCCCAATATTTAATTTTTAGTAACTCTATTTTTTCTAATAATACTTTATCAGAAGACAATTTTTTAATAAATAAATTATTTGAAAATTTATTATAGAAATTATCGTTATTATCCTTTAAAAATTTTTTATTGTTTTTAAGATTTCTTTCATTACAATAAATATAAAGTTTATTAAAAATTGATAGTATAGTTATATATAGGCAATAAAAATTTTTATTCGAGGATAAAAAATATTTTATCTGATAATCAATGTTTTTTTCAATAGACTTATCATAAGCATATACAACCTCCATGACTTTTAAACGTAATTGTCGTCTATTTAACATTTTAAAGAACTTTAATAGGTGGCAAAAATAAATTTATTTTTATAAAAAGAGAAGAATTTTAGAAACATTTAAATACTCATTGATGTATATTTGAGACTTTAATAATTAATGGTAGAATTAAAATATTTATACAAGTATTTTCTAAAATACAAAATCAGAATAATAATTGGGATATTTATAACTATTATAGCTAGAATATTTGCTCTAGTTGTTCCAAACCTTATTGGAGACTCAATAACTATTCTAGAAAATTATATCATTGCATCCTCAATAGAAATTGAAATAGTTAAAGAAAAACTTTTTATAAACATTTTAATTATTGTTGGATCAGCCATTATAGCTGGAGTTTTTACTTTTATTATGAGACAAATGCTAATAAATGTTTCCAGATTCATAGAATTTGATTTTAAAAATGAAATTTATAAAAAATACCAATCTCTAAGTTTTGACTTTTATAAAAACAATAGGACTGGTGATCTAATGAATAGAATTAGTGAAGATGTAAGTAAAGTAAGAATGTACATTGGTCCTGCAATTATGTACGCAATAAATACCTCTACACTTTTTGTAATAGTAATAACATACATGGTTAGTGTTGCTCCTAAGCTTACAATGTACACACTAATTCCTTTACCTATTCTTTCATATATAATTTATAAAATAAGTGTATTAATTAATCTAAAAAGTAAAATTGTTCAAGAGTTTTTATCTAAACTCACTACTTATACACAGGAATCTTTTAGTGGTGTTAAAATTATCAAAACCTATACTGTAGAAGAAAACATAAACAATCAATTAGAAAAACTAGCATCTTCAAGTAAAGATAAAAACATGTCATTAGTAAAAATTCAAGCTTGGTTTTTTCCTCTAATGATTTTGTTAATTGGAATTAGTAATATTTTAGTTGTTTTTATTGGGGGGAGACAATACATGAATAATGAAATTGAATTAGGAATTTTAGCTGAATTTATTATTTATGTAAATATGTTAACATGGCCAGTTGCAACAGTTGGTTGGATAACATCTATTGTGCAGCAAGCAGAAGCATCTCAAAAAAGAATTAATGAATTTTTAAAAACAAACTCCAGTATAACTTATCTATCTAAGAGCAATAAAAAAATAGAAGGAAAAATTGATTTTAAAAATGTAAGTTTTATCTATCCTGAAACTAAAATTATAGCTAATAATAACATTTCTTTTACAATTAATAAAGGAGAGTCAATAGCTATTATGGGAAATGTAGGTTCAGGAAAAACCACATTACTTGAGCTCATTTGTAGAGTTTACGACCCATCAAAAGGTGAAATTCTTTTTGACAACATAAACATTAAAAAAATAAATATTAAAAATTTAAGAAAGTCTATTGGGTATGTTCCTCAATCTACCTTTTTATTTTCTGACACCATTGAAAGAAATATAAAATTTGGAAACTACAATGCTTCAATTAAAGAAGTAAAAAATGCAGCTAAAAACGCCTGTTTATTAAAAGACATTAATGGTTTTAAAAACAAATATGAAACATTGCTAGGGGAAAGAGGTGTAAACCTTTCTGGTGGACAAAAACAAAGACTAGCTATAGCTAGAGCACTAATCAAAAAACCCAAAATACTTATATTGGATGACAGCTTATCAGCTGTAGATACCGAAACAGAAGAGGAAATATTGTCAAACATAAATAAAATTAGTAATGAAGTAACTCTAATTGTTGCTACACACAGGATTTCTTCTGCTAAAAAATGTGACAAGATACTTGTTTTAGAGAATGGAAAAGTAATTGAATTTGGTTCTCATGAAGAATTAGTTAAAAATAACAGATACTACTCTAAAGCAGTATTAAAGCAATCATCTTAAAATAAATTATTTAGATATTTGGTGAGTTTATATTTTTTCTTCATTTTTGGAGAATAAATTATTACAAATGGAAGAAAGAAAATACAATGATGCCGAAGATATTTACTCAAAAATTCTTAGAGCCGGTAGAAGAACTTATTTTTTTGATGTTAGATCTACAAAAGCTGGAGATTATTATCTAACCATATCTGAAAGCAAAAAATTCACCAATGAGGATGGTAGTTTTTACTTCAAAAAGCATAAAATTTATTTGTACAAAGAAGATTTTCAAGGGTTTAATGATCTTGTTAAGGAAATGACTCAATATATAATTGATGAAAAAGGTCTAGAAGTAATTAGTGAAAGACACCAAAAAGATTATGTAAAAGAAGATCATCATTCAAAACCTGAAGAAAAAGAAGAAAAAGAAGAAACAGATGAAAAAAAAGAAACTGAAGAAACTAAATCATCTTCAGAAGAAAATTTTACTGATGTTGATTTTGATGATATTTAAATTTTCTTTAACATGAGATTATTAAACTGCATATTACTTTTTTTTAGTTTAATCTCTTTTTCTCAAAACAAAGTTAATTTATCTTATTATTTCAGTAATACAGAATCTTATAATCAAGAGATTCCCAAGCCAAATTTATTTACTTTAGGAGAAGAACAAATTGGAAATTCACATATTAGTCATGATAGATTAGTTCAGTATATGTATTCATTAGCAACTGCTTCTGACAGAATTTCAATTACTGATAGAGGGAAAACCTATGAAGGTAGATCTTTAATTCTTTTAACTATAACATCAAAAAAAAATCAACAACAAATAGAATCTATTAGAAGAGAACACCTGAAATTAAATTCAAAAGATGGTGTTAAAAAAGATTTAAATGCCATGCCTGTTGTTATTTATCAAGGATATTCAATTCATGGAAATGAGCCAAGTGGAAGTAATGCAGCAATGTTGTATGCTTATCACCTCGCTGCTTCAAATGAAAATAGCTTATTAGAAGCATTAGATAAAAGTATCATTTTATTAGATCCATCTTTTAATCCTGATGGATTACAAAGGTTTGCACACTGGGCAAATACAAATAAAAGTTTGAATCTAAATTCTGATAATTATGATAGAGAGTTTGATGAAAATTGGCCTGGAGGAAGAACTAATCACTATTGGTTTGACATGAATAGAGATTGGCTACCAGTTCAACTGCCGGAAACTAAAGCTAGAATTAAAACATTCCATGATTGGTCTCCAAATATTTTAACTGATCATCATGAAATGGGTACAAATTCGACTTTTTTCTATCAACCCGGAATCCCATCAAGAGTAAATCCATTAACTCCTAATGAAAATCAAAAATTAACTGCTCAGATAGGAAAATTCCATGAAAAAAGACTTAGTGAAATAGGTTCATTATTTTATAGTGAAGAAAATTATGATGATTTTTATTATGGAAAAGGATCTACATTTCCAGATATTAATGGAAGTATTGGAATCTTATTTGAACAAGCTAGTTCAAGGGGGCATTTAGTAGAAAGCGTAAATGGACTATTATCCTTTCCTTTTACAATTAAAAATCAACTTACCACTTCACTTTCAACTCTTGAAGCTGCTATAAAAATGAAAAATACCTTATTAGCATATCAGGTTAATTTCTTTAATAATTCAAGAAAGATTGCATTAAGTAATAAAAATGACTATTATTTAATTTCTGATAAAAAAGATAGATCAAAGCTCTATAAATTTTATGAAATTTTAAAAAAACATAATATTTCAACTAATAAATTAAATAAAAGTTTAACTATTGATAATGTAATATATAAACCAGAAAATTCGATTTTAGTCCCTAAGAATCAAGACAAAATAAGACTAATAGAAGCTATGTTTGAAAAAAGAAAAAGTTTTAATGATAGTTTATTTTATGACATTTCAGCCTGGTCATTTTTACACTCTTTTAATTTAGATTACACTAACTATTCATCTAAAGAAAAGTATGAAAAATTAGTTTTATCAAAACCAAAAGGGAAAATATATAATCCTAATAATTACGCATATTTGTTTACCTGGAATGATTACTACTCACCAAAAGTTTTATATGAATTACTTAACTCAGGAATCAGGGTGAAAGTAGGAACAAGACCTTTTTCAATTGATTCAAAAAGGTTTGATTATGGTACGTTATTAATTCCAATGCAAAATCAAAAATTAAGTTCTCAAGAGATTAATAAAAAAATACTTTCACTTAGTAAAACCAGTGGAGTAAATTTTTATGGCTATAAAACTAGCCATACTAAAGGTATTGATTTAGGTAGTGGTAAATTTTCCAATATTTCAAAAGCTAATATTGCATTAATAGTAGGAGAAGGTGTAACAAGTTATGATGCAGGAGAAATATGGCATTTATTAGACACAAGGTATAAGATACCGATAACAAAAATTAAAAAATCTAATATTTTAAGATATGATCTCTCAAAATATAATACAATAATAATGGTTAATGGGAGGTACGATTTTGATTCAAAATCCATAGATAAATTAAAAACTTGGGTTGAAAATGGTGGAAAGTTAATAGGATACAGAAATTCTATTAATTGGTTAACTAAAAATAATTTTATAAAACTCAAATTCAATCAAAACAAGACTAGTACTAAGAATTTAAAATATGAAGATAAAAGTAACCATTATGGAGCTCAGTTAACAAGTGGCGCAATCTTTAAGGCTGAATTGGATAGGTCACATCCTATAAATTACGGATATTATAATAATAATCTTTCTATTTTTAGGAATACTAATATTTATATTAAAAATGACTCAATTGGGTATAATAATCCGATTAAATACTCAAATAAACCACTAATAAGTGGGTATATTTCTAAAGAGAATCTTAAATCAATAAAAAACTCTAGACCATTTGCTACTTATAGCCTAAGAAAAGGAAAAGTATTAGTTTTTACAGATAATACTAATTTTAGAGCTTTTTGGTATGGAACTAACAAACTATTAATGAATGCTATATTCTTTTCTAATTTAATGTAAGTTATTTTTTTATAGGAGCTCTAGATTTTTCAAATGGTCTGTAAAGTAAACTATTAATTTTTTCATTTTCCTCTTTGTCAAAAAAGGTATCAACACCATATATTATTTTTGACGGTTCTAAATTCATGTGAGTACCAAAAAGTCTATCCCAAACAGAAAAAATATTGCCATAATTTGAATCAGTATACGGCATAACATAATGATGGTGAACTTTATGCATGTTAGGTGAAACTATTATATAACTCAAAATCTTATCAATAGATGATGGAAGTTTTATATTGGCATGATTAAATTGAGATAACACCAATGAAATCGATTGATATAAAAAAACTATTCCTATTGATGTTCCTAAAACTATTACTCCAATCAATGTAAAAATAAAACGAATTACACTTTCAAATGGATGATGTCTATTTGCCGTAGTGGTATCAACATTATGATCTGAATGATGCACTAAATGTATTTTCCAAAGAAATTTAATCTTATGTTGTATATAATGTGGTAAATATGCACCTATTAAATCCAATAATAATATTCCTAATAATACATAAATAGGTAAAGGAATAGAGTCGAACCAATTTAGTAATCCAAAATTATTTGAAACAACCCAATCTGCTGAGTTCAAAAGTAAAAAAGCAAGTGAAAAATTTACAATGATTGTTGTTAAAGTAAAAAAGAAATTAGGAATGGCATGTTTTAATTTTTTATAATTAAAATTAAACAATGGAATTATTGATTCAATAGACCAAAAAAAAGTTATACCACCAACTAAAATAATAGACCTCTGAATAGAAGTTATATTTTCAAAGAGATAAATAATATCTTCCATAAATTAATTAATAATTGGCAATTTATTGAAAATTCCATTTAAATTTGAAAAAAATATTATATAATGGCACGTACTCCTTCAAATATGGTTCCTATTGGATTTAATGCTCCAGACTTTGAACTTTATGACACCAACACTAAAAAGATTTTAAATTCAGAAAATCTTTTTGGTGAAAAATGCACCTTATTAATGTTTATTTGTAACCATTGTCCATTTGTAATTCATGTAAATAAAGAAATTGTAAAAATTGCTAATGATTATCAAGACAAAGGAATTTCATTCATTGCTATATCTAGTAATGATGTGAATAATTACCCTGAAGACTCGCCTGATGAAATGTCAAAAATGGTACTAAAAGAAAAATATCCATTTCCATATTTATATGATGAAACGCAACAAGTTGCTAAAGATTATGATGCAGCATGTACACCAGATTTTTATATTTTTGACAATAATAAGAAGTTAGTTTATAGAGGACAATTAGACGATTCTAGACCAGGGAATAATATTCCTGTAACAGGGATTGATATTAGAAATGTTTTAGATTGTATTTTATTTTCTAGAGAAATTGACTCACATCAGAAACCTAGTATAGGCTGCAATATAAAGTGGATTGTTTAAACCAATTCAACTTCAAAAATTAGAGTGGCATTTGGTGGAATTATGCCACCAGCTCCAGCTTCTCCATAAGCTAGATGTGAGGGTATTATAAATTTTGCTTTATCTCCCTTTTTAAGTAACATTATTCCTTCATCCCATCCAGATATAACCTGTCCCATTCCAACTTTAAATTCAATTGGCTGATTTCTTTTGTAAGAAGAATCAAAAACAGTTTGATCCAATAATTGTCCTTTATAATGAACTTTAACTAAATCTCCTGAAGAAGGTTTTTCTCCGTTACCATTGTTTAAAATATGATATTTAAGACCTGATTTAGTTTCTTTAAAACCTTTTGAAATTTCTTTAATTAATTCTTTTTCTTTTTCAATTAAATCATTTAATTCTTTTTGTTTTTTATATTTAAAATCATTAAAAACATCCAAGGGATTCCAATTTATAGAATCCTCACCAATTCTTAAAATTTCAATTGAATTGATAATATCATCTTGTTCAATTTTATTAACAACATCCTGACCTTCAATAACTTCTCCAAAAACTGTATGTTTATTGTCAAGCCACTGTGTTGGAACGTGAGTTATAAAAAATTGACTTCCATTAGTTGATTTTCCGGAATTTGCCATAGATAAAATACCTGGTTTATCATGTTTTAAATCATTATGAAATTCATCATCAAATTTATAACCTGGACCTCCAATCCCATTTCCATGAGGACATCCCGCTTGAATCATAAACTCAGGTATAACCCTATGAAATTTTAATTTATTATAAAAAGGTTCATTTTGCAATCTAAATGTATTATCAATTTTGCCTTCCGCTAAACCTACAAAATTAGCAACAGTTCCTGGAGTTAATTTATAATGAAGTGTTAATAAAATCTCTCCTTTATTCGTATTAATTTTTGCATATATGCCTTCTTTCATAAGTTTATATTAAGTTAATTTAAAAGAAGGCAATATAAATGAAAGGATTGTAATTAAAAAAATAAAATTCAATTAGAAATATCATTAATGAATTTTATTCTATAAAGTCTTAAATCTAATTCTTCATAATCTCCATCAAACTCATCAATTGCTAAGTTAATATCATCTGAATCAGAATCAATAAAATAATCATATAGTTCTTCCTGTTGATCTTCATCAAAAATATCATCAATCATATAGTTAATATTTAATTTAGTCCCAGAAAAAACGATTGTTTCCAGTTCATTAATTAGTTCCGTAAGCTCTATACCCTTTGAATCTGCAATATCATTGGGCAAAAGCTTTCTATCAATACTTTGTATAATGAACAGTTTTAAGGCTGAATTAGAACCTGTACTTTTAATAACCAAATCATTTGGTCTTATTATTTCATTTTCTTTAACATATTCATCAATTAAAATAATAAAAGGTTTTCCAAACTTAATTGCTTTACCTTCACCAATCCCATTGATATTTTTTAATTCATCAATTGATATTGGATATTTAACAGCCATTTCTTCAATTGAAGATTCTTGAAAAACTGCATATGGTGGAATACCTTTAGATTTTGCCATTTTTTTCCTTTCTCCGATTAGGATTGAAAATAAAACTTTGTCAAAAACACTTTTATTAGTTGAATAAGATTGGATTGTTAAATTATTTGAATTCTTGTAATTGTGATTTTCTGTAATAAAAAAATCAAAAGGTTTTTTTAAGTATTCATGTCCGATTTCGGATAATTTAATAATACCATAGGATTCTATAACTTTATTAATCATTCCCGTAACAAGCAAATGTCTAAGTAAAGAATTCCAAAAAACTTCATCATAATCCTTTCCAATTCCAAAAACATTGCTTTGTGAAATGTTATGGGATCTAAGCAAGTTAGTTTCTTTTCCTACTAAACAGGCTACTAGTTCTTTAATTCTATATTGTTCCTTAGTTTGAATAATTAATTTTATTATGATTTTAATTTGATCATTAACTTTTATTTTAGGCTTTGGATTCTTCATATTATCATCCATCATTGCCCCCTCACCATTAATTTCATCATACTGTTCTCCAAAGTAATTAAGTAAAAATTTTCTTCTAGACATTGAGGTTTCAGAATAAGCTGCCATTTCACTTAAAAGAGAATAACTTTGCTCTTGCTCTGCTATAGGTTTTCCAGACATAAATTTTTCCAGCTTTTCAATATCCTTATAAGAATAAAATGCTAAACAATGTCCTTCCCCACCATCTCTACCTGCTCTACCAGTTTCTTGATAATAACTTTCAAGGCTTTTTGGAATGTCATGATGGATTACATACCTAACATCAGGTTTATCTATACCCATTCCAAAAGCAATTGTAGCAACTATTACATCACACTCCTCCATCAAAAACATATCCTGATTTTTAACTCTAGTTTTTTGTTCTAAACCAGCATGATAAGGAAGAGCATTAATACCATTAACTTGGAGAAATTCTGATAATTCATTGACACTTTTCCTAGACAAACAATATACTATTCCTGATTTTCCTTTTCTCTGATTAATAAAAGAAATTATATCTCTATTAATCTCATTATTTTTATGTTTAACTTCATAAAAAAGGTTTGGCCTATTAAAAGATGCTTTGAAAAGAACAGCTTCATTAATTCCTAAATTTTTAATTATATCATCTTTTACTTTAGGTGTAGCTGTTGCAGTTAATGCTATTATTGGAACATTTTTTTTTATTTTATTAATAATAGTATTTAAATTTCTATACTCTGGTCTAAAATCATGTCCCCACTCAGAAATACAGTGAGCTTCGTCAACAGCTAAAAAGGAAATTTTTGATTTACTCAAAAAATCAATATAATCTTGTTTAGCCAATGACTCTGGAGCAACATACAGCAATTTAGTTATTCCATTAGAAATATCATTTTTAACATTTTCAACTTCATTATTATTTAAAGAAGAATTTAAAACATGTGCAATTCCATCATTTGAAGAGATTCCCCTTATTACATCAACCTGATTTTTCATTAGTGCAATTAAAGGAGAAACAACTAATGCTGTTCCTTCAGATAATAATGCAGGCAACTGAAAACATAAAGATTTACCAGATCCTGTTGGCATTATCACCATTACACTTTTATCATCTAAAACGGCTTGAATTATTTTCTTTTGATCTCCTTTGAAACTAGAAAAACCAAATAGGTTTTTTAATTCTTTTTCCAAATTAAAATTCAACATCATTTAATTTTCTATAAAGGGATTTTGTACCTTTGTCTATTAAATATAACATTAAAAGATCACTAATAAAACTATTTTGAACCCAAAATTTGATATAATAAAAGCTGCAAAAAAAAGCATTAAAAACCAGGGTAAATCAATTTTAGAATTATCCAATTTTATTAATGAAGACTTTAAGAACTGTATAGAATATATAAATTCAATTGAAGGCAGAATTATTGTTAGTGGAATTGGAAAAAGCGCAATAATAGGAATGAAAATGGTGGCCACATTAAATTCTACTGGTTCACCTGCTATTTTTATGCATGCTGCTGAAGCTGTACATGGTGATTTAGGAATTCTACAAAAGAATGATGTAGTCATTTTAATTTCAAAAAGTGGAAACACCTCGGAAATTAAAGATTTAGTTCCCTTTTTGAAAAACTCTGGAGTTAAAATAATAGCAATTACATCCAATAAAAATTCATTTTTAGGAACAAATTCTGATTATTTTCTTAATAGCTTTGTTAAAAAAGAAGCGTGTCCTAATAATTTAGCTCCAACTACAAGTACAACTGCTCAACTCGTTATAGGAGATGCATTAGCAATATGTCTTTCTGAATTAAAAGGTTTTAAGGAAAGTGACTTTGCTAAATTTCATCCTGGTGGAACTTTAGGTAAAAAATTACATGTAAAAGTAAAGGATTTGGTAACGAAAAATCTTAAACCTCAAGTAAATTATAATGAAACTTTTAATAATATTATTGATGAAATTTCAAAAAAAATGCTAGGTGCTACAGCTGTTTTAAAGAATAAAAAAATAATTGGAATTATTACTGACGGAGATTTAAGAAGGTTTTTTTCCAAAAATGTAAGTTTAGATAGTATAACAGCTGTTGATCTTATGACAAAATCTCCAAAAAAAACAAGTTCAGACATTTTAGCTTATGAAGCTTTTAAAATCATGAAAAAAAATAAAATAACACAACTCATTGTTGAAGACAATAATAATTACACTGGAATTATTCACCTACATAATATTATAAAAGAAGGTATATCTTAATGAAAAAACCTAATGTTGATGAAATGTCTTTTTTAGATCATCTTGAAGATTTAAGGTGGCATATTATTAGATGTGTATTTGCAATTCTAATTGGTGGAGGGATTGCTTTTCTTGCAAAAGATTTTATTTTTAATCAAGTTCTATTCGGACCAAAAAATATTGATTTTTTTACATATGATTTACTGTGCAATATTTCAAATAAAATTGGATTAGACGACAGTTTCTGCATAAACGAAATGCCATTTCGAATTCAAAGCAGAACAATGTCAGGTCAATTTTCAGCCCATATTTGGATGTCTATTACAGCAGGGTTTATAATTGCTTTTCCATATATAATTTTTCAATTCTGGAGCTTTATTAGTCCTGGACTTTATAAAAATGAAAGGAAAAATGCAAGAGGATTCATTTTTATTTCTTCTCTTTTATTTTTTATTGGAGTATTATTTGGATACTATATAGTTACTCCTCTATCAATCAACTTTTTAGGATCTTATACAGTTAGTAGTGAAATTTTTAATGATTTTGATTTAGATAGTTATGTAGGCTTAGTTAGATCAGCAGTTATTGCTTCAGGCTTAATTTTTGAATTACCAATAATAATTTACTTTCTTACTAAAATTGGATTAGTTACTCCAGAAATTATGGTAAAATACAGGAAATTTGCTTTAGTAATTGTTTTAGTCCTATCAGCAGTAATTACCCCACCAGATATTGCAAGTCAAATAATTGTAGCTATTCCTATAATTATTCTTTATCAAATAAGTATATATATTTCCAAATTTGTTTTGAATAAAGAAAAAAAATAGTTTTATATTAATAGACTAAGTATTTAAATGAAATTAAGAGCAAATAATATTTTTAAATCTTATAAAGGAAGAAAAGTAGTTGATAATGTATCAATTGAAGTTAATCAAGGAGAAATTGTTGGATTATTAGGGCCTAATGGTGCTGGCAAAACAACTAGTTTCTATATGATTGTTGGATTAATTAAACCAGAAAGTGGTATAATTTCAATTGATGATTCTGATATAACTTCATTTCCAATGTACCTGCGAGCACAAAAAGGAATTGGATACTTGGCTCAAGAACCATCTGTTTTTAGAAAACTTTCTGTAGAAGATAATATTAAGTCTGTTTTAGAATTGACTGATCTTAATAAAGAAGATCAAATAAATAAAATGAATAAATTAATTGAAGAATTTGGATTGCAGCATATAAGAAAAAATAGAGGAGATTTACTTTCAGGAGGTGAAAGAAGAAGAACAGAAATAGCTAGAGCGTTAGCAACTGATCCTAAATTTGTTTTATTAGATGAACCATTTGCTGGAGTAGATCCAATTGCCGTAGAAGATATTCAAAAAATAGTTTCTCATTTGAAAAAGAAGAATATAGGTATTTTAATTACAGACCACAATGTTCAAGAAACGTTAGCAATAACCGACAGAACATACTTAATGTTTGAAGGAAAAATACTTAAAAAAGGAATTCCTGAAGAACTTGCTAAGGATAAAATGGTAAGGAAACTATACTTAGGTGAAAATTTTGAATTTAGAAAAAAAAATCTAGAATTTAATTCTAAATAAACTCAAAAGAATGTAAATAATAATTATAATTGGAAAAGCTGCCAATTTAAATCCAATTATTAAGCCAATTGAAGTTATAACAAAAAGATCTTTAAACTTATTTCTTACAAATAAAATCCCTTTAAACTTAAAGGAAGGCATTTCTAAACTAGAAATAAGTAAATAAGAAGAAATTATTATAATAAACAACAGAAAAAAAGTGCTTTCCAATAATTCAATATGCTGAGAAAATAAATGATTTTCAAATAAAAAAGGCAAGAAAACAATCATAAGAGCATTACCTGGAGTTGGTAAACCTTTAAAGTAAGAATCATTATTGTCTAAATTAAATTTGGCTAATCTATAAGAGGATGCAATTGTAATTAGAAAAGACAAGTAAGGAATTAACTTAATGTATGAATTTGGATTACTTTCATTTATAAATGTAGAATTAGACAGAAGAGTAAACATTACAATTGAAGATGTCAATCCAAATGTAACTAGATCTGATAAAGAATCTAATTGAACTCCTAATTTCGATTTAACATTTAACATTCTGGCAAAAAACCCATCTAAAAAGTCACAAACTAAACCTAATAAAACAAAAGCAGCTAAGCCATCAATATCTCCATTTAGCCCTAAAACAACTGCAACACATCCAAAAAAAAGATTTAAAAATGTAAATGTATTTGGAAGAAACCAAAAAAATTTCATTTTCTAAAATTACAATTTTAAATCATATAAATTAAACTTAAATTAAGCTGAAATATATTTTTTATTTTGTCTAACTTGGAATAATAATTTATAAATTTTCACTATTTGAATAAGAAGCATCTTTTATACAGTATTCTATCTGGAATTTTACTTGGTTTATCTTGGCCTACTTATGGTTTAACAATTTTAATTTTCATAAGTTTTGTTCCTTTACTTTATTTAGAAAAATTGATAAGAAATGATTCAAGCTTAAAAATATTTCTATATTCTTATTTATCATTTTTTATATGGAACTCTATTGCTACATGGTGGTTAGTATATTCTACTTTTTTTGGAATGTCTTTTGCTATTATTGTTAATAGTCTATTGATGGCCTTAGTATTTACTAGCTATAGTATTATTTCTAAGAACATAGGTAAAAAACTAAGTGTTATTTATTGGTTTTCATCATGGATTGTATTTGAAAAATTTCATTTGTTATGGGATTTTTCATGGCCATGGTTGAACTTAGGCAATGTTTTTTCAGAAAATATCTTGTGGATACAATGGTATGAATATACTGGGTCTTTTGGTGGAACTTTATGGGTTCTTTTTGTAAATTATCTATTTCTACTCGTTTATAATAATTATACAAACACTAAAAAAATAGATATTATTAGAATTTCTTCTTCAATTCTAGCAGTTTCTATTCCAATTATAATTTCATTATTAATTTATAATTTTCAAGAAAATGATAGAGAACATATCAGTGTTACTATATTACAACCAAATATTGATCCTTATACGGAGAAATATGGAAGAACTAATATTTCTATTCTTCAAGATTTTAAAAGTTTTGTGGATTCTTCTGGAGAGTCTAATGATATAATTGTTGCTCCAGAAACATATTTTTCAGAAAGTCCTGGTTTTTTAATTAACAGTTTTCAAGAAAGTCCATTCTTGCTATCTTTAAAGGACTATTTAAACAAGAATAATTCACAGCTTATATCTGGAGTTCAATTCTATAAACTTTATAATTCTTCTCTAGACAAATCTAAAACTTCGAATTATATTAAAGATAGCTTATGGATTGATGTTTTCAACAGTAGTTTTCTTATTTCAAAGAATCAAGAACCTCAAATTTATCATAAATCAAAATTAGTAGTTGGTGTAGAGCATATGCCATATAAAAATATTCTAGAGCCTATTTTAGGAAATGCTTTGTTAAACATGGGAGGAACAGTAATCAGCAGAGGAATTCAACAAAATAGAGGTGTTTTTGAACTTGATAACGGAGTTAAAATAGCTCCTATAATATGCTATGAGTCAGTTTATGGAGAATATGTAACAGAATATATTCGAAATGGAGCACAACTATTAGCAATCATAACAAATGATGGATGGTGGAGTGAATCTCAAGGTTATAAACAACATTTAAGTTATGCGAGAATACGATCAATTGAGACAAGAAGAAGTATTGTTAGAAGTGCTAATACTGGATCTTCAGCAATAATTAACAAAAAAGGAGAAATTATTAATCAGCTTGATTATAATATAAAAGGAGTAATTAGTGCTAAAGCTAATATTTCAAATCTGGTTACTGTTTACGTTAAATATGGCGATTTTATTTTTAGGTTTTCATTGTTTTTCTTTTCTATAATAGTATTGTATTATTTTGGGAAGAAAAAAAAATATTAATTTCTTATATAAAATCTTGCAAGAGTCAATTAAAAATTTATTTTTGCAAATATTTATAGATTAAGATTATGTATTGGACTTTAGAATTAGCATCTTATTTAAGTGATGCGCCTTGGCCAGCAAATAAAGATGAATTAATAGATTTTTCTATCAGAACTGGAGCTCCATTAGAAGTTGTTGAAAATTTACAGGAAATTGAAGAAGAGGAAGGAGAAGTTTATGAGTCCATTTTAGAAATTTGGCCAGATTATCCAACCGAAGAAGACTACCTTTGGAATGAAGATGAATATTAGGTTTATAAAACTTATACAAAGTCTCTTAGGAGGCTTTTTTTTTACTTAAATTTGATTATAAATAAATTTTCTAATGAGTTTAATTAATTCTTTACTAAATATTTTTGTAGGTGATAAATCTAAAAAAGACCTAAAAGAGGTTGAGTCTATTGTTAAAGATATATTAGGCTATGAGAATGAAATGTCTTTATTAAATAACGATGCATTAAGGAACAAAACAATTGAATTTAAAGAAATAATCCATTCTGTAAGAAAGCCTTTTGATGATAAAATAAATAGGTTAAAGGAAAAAATAAATTCTTCCACAAATATTGATGATAACGAAAAATTCTATAAAGAAATTGATAATGCAACTGAAGATTCCAATCAGGAAGTTGAATTGAAATTAAATGAGATACTTCCTAAAGCTTTTGCAGTAGTCAAAGAAACAGCAAAACGTTTTAAAGAGAATACTAAATTATCTGTAAAAGCAACAGAATCAGATATGCGTTTATCCTCAATAAAGGATTATGTTACAATTGATGATAAAAATGCAATTTGGGCTAATAAATGGGATGCTGCTGGAAAAGAAGTTACGTGGGATATGATACATTATGATGTACAATTAATTGGGGGGATTGCATTACATCGTGGAAAAATAGCTGAAATGCAAACAGGAGAGGGTAAAACTCTTGTAGCTACACTTCCTGTATATTTAAATGCATTAACTGGAAATGGTGTTCATTTAGTTACAGTAAATGATTATTTAGCAAAAAGAGATAGTGCATGGATGGCACCAATTTTTGAATTCCATGGACTAACTGTAGACTGTATTGATCATTATAGTCCAAATTCTGAAGGTAGAAAAAAAGCATATAAATCAGATATTACATATGGAACTAATAATGAATTTGGATTTGATTATTTGAGAGATAATATGGCTCACTCATCATCTGATTTGGTACAAAAAACTCATAGCTATGCTATAGTAGATGAAGTAGATTCCGTTTTGGTTGATGATGCAAGAACTCCATTAATAATTTCAGGACCGGTCCCTAAAGGAGATATTCATGAATTTAATGAGTTAAAACCAAAGATAAATTCAATTGTTCAGCAACAAAAACAATTATTAAATCAAGTTTTATCAAAAGCAAAAAAATTAATTAGTGAAGGCAATAATGAAGACGGGGGATTTCATCTTTTACAAGTTTTTAGAGGATTACCAAAAAATTCTGCATTGATTAAATTTCTTAGTGAAGAGGGTGTAAAACAATTATTACAAAAAACAGAAAATTTTTATATGCAAGATAATAACCGAGAAATGCCAAAAGTTGATGTGGACCTTTTCTTTGTTATTGATGAAAAAAACAATCAAATAGAGTTAACAGATAAAGGAATAGATAGTCTGTCTGCTGATAATCAAGATTCAAATTTTTTCATTCTTCCAGATTTATCCACTGAGATTGCCAATATAGAAAATCAGAATTTAGAAGTTAATAATGAAGTAGAAGAAAAGGAAAAAATATATACAGATTTCAGTGTAAAAAGCGAAAGAATTCATACTATTAATCAATTATTAAAAGCTTATACCTTATTTGAAAAAGACACCGAATATGTAGTTATGGACAATAAGGTTAAAATTGTTGATGAACAAACGGGTAGAATAATGGAAGGTAGACGTTATTCTGATGGACTTCACCAAGCAATAGAAGCCAAAGAGAATGTAAAAATTGAGGATGCAACACAAACTTTTGCTTCTGTTACTCTGCAAAATTATTTTAGAATGTATAAAAAACTTTCTGGAATGACGGGAACTGCCATAACTGAAGCTGGAGAATTTTGGGATATATATAAATTAGATGTTATTGAAATTCCCACTAATAAACCTATAGATAGAAAAGATCACAATGATTTAATTTATAAAACTAAAAGAGAAAAATATAATGCAGTAATTGAACATGTGTCTGAAATTTCCAATTCAGGCAGACCTGTATTAATAGGAACAACATCAGTTGAAATTTCAGAATTATTAGCAAGAATGCTTTCAATAAAAAAAATAAAACATAATGTTTTAAATGCTAAACTTCATAAAAAAGAAGCCGATATAGTAAGTGAAGCTGGAAATGCAGGAGTTGTCACGATTGCTACAAATATGGCTGGTCGAGGAACAGATATTAAAATCAATGATCAAGTTAAGTCAAATGGTGGATTAGCAATTGTAGGAACTGAAAGACATGACTCTAGGAGAGTTGACAGACAGCTAAGAGGAAGGTCTGGAAGACAAGGTGATCCAGGAAGTTCTCAGTTCTATGTGTCTTTAGAAGACAATTTAATGAGATTATTTGGATCAGATAGAGTTGCTAAAATGATGGATAAAATGGGCTTAGAAGAAGGTGAAGTTATACAACATTCTATGATGACAAAGACAATAGAAAGAGCACAAAGAAAAGTTGAAGAAAATAATTTTGGAATTAGAAAAAGATTATTGGAATATGATGATGTAATGAATGTACAAAGAGAAAATATTTATAAAAGAAGAAAACATGCTTTGGAAGGTGATAGATTAAAGGTTGATATAGCTAATATGATTTATGATACTACTGAAATAATAGTTGAAAATAATAAAGTCTCTAACAGTTATAAAGATTATGAATTCGATATTATTAGATACTTTTCTGTTAGTTCTGAATTTACAGAAGAAGAATTTGAAAAAACAGAAAATAATGAAATAGTTTTTAAAACTTATAGAAGTGCATATGATCATTATAATTTAAAAGTTAATTCAAGTGCTGAAAAAGTTTATCCAGTTATAAAAAATGTTTATGAAAATCCTTCAAATAATTTTGAAAGAATTGTAGTTCCTTTTACAGATGGTAAGAAAACCCTTAACGTTGTTTCAAATCTAAAATTAGCTTACGAATCTAAGGGAAAGACTTTAATAAATGATTTTGAAAAGAATATATCCTTAGCCATTATTGATGAATCATGGAAAAATCATTTAAGAAAAATGGATGAATTAAAACAATCTGTTCAATTAGCAGTACATGAACAAAAAGACCCATTAGTAATTTATAAATTCGAAGCTTTTAAATTATTTCAAACAACACTAAATGAAATAAATAAAGAAATTATATCCTTCTTGTTTAAAGGAGAACTGCCATCAAAAGATCCTTCAGAAATTAGAGAAGACCGAAGAATTAGGAGAAAACAAAAACTTAATTTATCTAAAGAAGAAGTATTAAATAGTGATGAATTGGCCTCAATAAACAGAAATGCAGGACAAAATGTTTCATCAAGAAATCAACCTGTTGAAACTATTGTTAGAGAAACCAAAAAAATAGGTAGGAATGAAAAAGTTACAATAAAAAACATTTCAAATGGTGAACAAAAAACATTAAAATATAAAATAGCTGAAAATCATTTAAAAAATGGAGATTGGATATTAGTAAATGATTAAAATAAAGAAATGAATATAGTTGTTATAGGTCCATATTTTCCATATAGAGGAGGTATTTCAGACACAAATCAAGAACTATGTGAAAATCTTCAAAAATTAGGACATTCAGTAATAGTATTTACTTTTAGTTTACAATATCCATCTATTTTTTTTCCCGGTAAAACACAGTTATCTAGTGAATCTATGTCTCCAAAAATTAAAGGAAAAAGAATTATTAATTCATTAAGTCCTTTTAATTGGATTTCAACCGTAAAAAAAATAAACAACATTGATCCTGATATATTGATTAGTTGTTATTGGACACCCTATATGGCTCCTTGTTTTTCATTAATTAATAGGTTAATTAATAAAAAAATTAAAAAAATTGGATTAATTCACAATGCATTTCCACATGAAAATAATTTTTTACAAAAAATTATTTTAAAATTTTATTTAAATAGTATTGATAAACACGTTACTCTATCTAAAAATGTAACGAATCAAATAAATAAAATATATAGTGTAAAAAATGGAATTACATTATTTCACCCTGTTCCAAAAAAATTTGGGGAACCAATAAATAAAAATTTAGCGAAGGAAAAACTAAATTTATCTAAAGAGTCAATATATATACTTTTTTTTGGATTAATAAGAGAATATAAAGGATTGGATATATTAATTAAATCAATGTCAAAAATAATTGAAGAAAAAAATGAGGTAAAACTATTAATAGTTGGAGAAAACTATAAGTCTATAAAAAAGTATAAAAAAATAATTGATAGAAATAAATTAAATAATAATATATTATTAAATAATAAATTTATTAATGAAAATGAAATAAAATATTGGTTTTGTTCTTCGGATTTAGTTATACAACCTTATAGAAAAGCATCTCAAAGTGGTATTAGTTCTTTAGCATTTCAATTTGAAATACCAACTGTTTCTACAAATATTAAAGGACTTTCAGAATTTATTATAGATAACCAAGATGGTTTTATATCTGAACCTAATCATAAAGATTTATCAAATAAAATATTATTTGCAATAGATTTCGATAAAAAATTATTAATTAATAAAATCAAATTAAAAAAGGATAAATATAATTGGGGGAAATTTGTATCACAGCTAATAAATAATTAAATGATTAAGATATTATTAATATTCACAACCTTAACTGTTCAACAAAATATTTTAAAATACGATAATGAAGGACAAAATCTAGATAAAGCATATTTTGCTTCAGGATGCTTTTGGTGCGTAGAAAGCATTTATGAAAGTTTAAAAGGAGTAAAAAAGGTTGATTCTGGCTATTCTGGAGGTTTTATAAAAAATCCAAGTTATTATCAGGTAATAGGTGGAAAAACAGGTCATGCAGAAGTTGTTGAAGTAGTATATGATCCTAATATAATCGACTTTAAAACATTAGTAAAAGTTTTTTTTGGTTCACATGATCCTACAACATTGAACAGACAAGGTCCTGATGTTGGAACACAGTATAGATCCATTGCATTTTATAATTCTAAAAATGAAGAATTAATTATTAGAAATGAAATAAAAAGACTTTTGGAAAATAAAGTTTTTGATAAAATAACAACACAAGTATTACCTTTTAAAAAATTTTATAAAGCCGAAAATTACCACCAAGATTATAAGAAAAAAAACCCTAATGATTTATATATAATGAGAGTTTCTGCTCCAAGAATTAAAGAATTTAAGATGGATTTTGAAGATATCTTAAAATAAATTTAATTGAGTTTTTTATCAACAACTCTTTCTATATAGTCTTGAAAAAAAGCTTTTAAATATTGCTCTTCAAAAGAATAATCAATCTTATTATCATTAATTAAGTTTTCATTTAGGGCATAGTCATCAATATTATATACACCTATAACATTGTCACCATCAAAAACTAAAGTAAATTTATTCATTGAAAAGCGATAAACTGTTCCTGAAAAGTGGATTGAGAAAGGTTTATCTAAATTTTCGGTAAAAAGACTTCTTCCCCAAGTATTTATTGGTTTATCATATCCTATTAAATCAATTATAGAAGGAAAGATATCTAAATGTTGAGCAAGTTTATTATTGACCCCAATAAAACTATTATTAGGATGATAAAAAATAATTGGGATTGCAAATCTATTAATACCATCCCTATAAAATGGATACCAAAATTGATTACAATGATCTGCAGTTATTACAAATAAAGTATTTTTAAACCAGGGTTCATTTTTAGAAGAATTAAAAAATTTTCTTAGAGCATTATCTGAATAGCCTATAACCTGATGCATCGGTACATTTCCAATAGGAAAAACATCTTTGTATTCTAATGGAACTTTAAAAGGCTCATGTGATGTCAGACTAAAAAATGTAGTAAAGAAAGGTTCTTCAAATTTATCAATTTTCGTTTTCATAAATTGCAAAAAAGGTTCGTCCCATATTCCCCAATACCCGTCGTATAAAGAATTGTTATTAAACTCATTCTTTCCAAAATAATTGTCAAAACCTAAAATATTTGACAAACCTAAAAAACCCATTGAACCATTTGGAGCGCCATGGAAAAAAGAAGTAGAATAGTCCAAATCATTAAAAACAGAAACTAATGATTGAATTTCTTGATTTGCGTATGGAGATGAAGTAAAAGGAATTCTAAATGAGGGGAGACTAGCTAAAATTGAAGGCAAAGCCTCTATAGATTGTCTTCCATTTGCAAATGAATTAGTAAATATGGTACTATGTTGTGAAAGAGAGTCTAAAAAAGGTGTATAACTAATATAGTTATCAATAGCTTTATCTTTATTGAAAGAGCCTATGTACTCTCTTCCAAAACTTTCCATAACTATTAAAACAATATTTGGTCTTGAAATTATAGAATCATTAAATTTCTTAATTGGATTAATTATTCTGTTTTTTTCAGAATTTGTTAAAAAATTTTTCTTTTGAAAATAATTTTTTTTATATGTTCTTATCATACAAAAAGGTGAATTTAAAACTAAATCAGCATGAGAGCCTTTTTTTACAAATCTATGAGCATCAACCATATTAATGGGCCTTGTAGCATTCCCAATTCCACCTCTCATACCTATAACACAAACAAAAACAATAAATAAGAACCAAATTATTGAATATCCATAATAATTATATTTATTTAATTGAGAAGAAATCTTAAATTCTATTTTTTTATATAAATAAATCCAGCAAAACACCAAAACAAAAAATAAAATAAATACATGCCAATAATCAATTATAAACGAACCCATTAAATCGATCTTATTTGTTTCGTTTTCAATAATATCAAAAACAGTTGTAGTTAATCTAGATTGTGAAAACTCATAATAAATAAAATCAAAAAAATTAGTAGAATAAGCTATGATATTAGTAGTGAAATAAAGAAAAAACATCCCTTTTTGAAAGGAAACTGAAGAATTGCTTTTTATTGGTAATAAAGAAATTAATATAAATAAAGCATTGGCATATAATATAGATGAAGTATCAAAAGTTAAACCAATTAAACATAATTTAAAGAATTCTTCGAAACTTTCTACAATAATAATATGCTTATTATAGAT
Source organism: uncultured Flavobacteriaceae bacterium (assembly GCA_964433845.1). Classification (GTDB taxonomy): domain Bacteria; phylum Bacteroidota; class Bacteroidia; order Flavobacteriales; family Flavobacteriaceae; genus MAG-121220-bin8. The sequence goes on along the minus strand of CAYSTA010000006.1, from coordinate 33,844 downwards.
ATAAAATAAAACTCGTGCTATAAAATAAAATAAATAAGCTATAGATATTCTTAAAAAAAGAGTTTTATATTCTTGTATTCTATCTAACATTATTAAAATATTTTTTTGAAGCAAACAATGAAAATATATATCCTGAAAGAATACCAAAACAAATACCAAATAATACATCAATTGGAAAATGAACTCCAATATATATTCTGCTATAAGAAACAATTAAGGCCCAAGCAAAAAGAAATTTAAAAAAATATGAATGCTTTCTTAGCAACATATAATAGAATGCAGCTATTGCAAAAGTATTTGAAGCATGTGAAGAGAAAAAACCATATAATCCCCCACATCCCTTCTTAACTATTCTAATATAGGAATTAATCTCAGGATCATGACAGGGCCTTAATCTTTGAAAATAATCTTTAAAAAAGCCACTTATTTGATCCGTAAATAATATCAAAAAAGCAACAACTAATAAATATTTCCAAAAATTATTAGTAGATAATTTTTTATATGAATAGATTAATAAAAAAATATATAACGGAATAGAAGATCTCTTGTCGGTAATTAATAACCAAATAAAATCAAAACTTTCATTACCTAGTGAGTTTAAAAAAACTAAAAGAGCTTTATCTAATTCTATTAAACTTTCCAAATTCTAATTATTAATTCCGTATTTATCAAATAAATAAATTAATGAAGTCATTGCAAATGTTCCTAATTCTAATTCCCTTTTATTTATCGCATCAAAAGTGTCACTTGCTGCATGATGGTAATCAAAGTATCTTTGAGAATCAGGCCTCAGACCTGCTAAAACATTATTATTAGTTTTTAAAAGAGAAATATCTGCACCACTTCCTCCAATTTCAAAAGATTGAATCAAATAAGGGTCAAATAAATATTTCCAATTTTTAATAACGGAAAAATTTTCAGCATTTGATGTAAATGAAAAACCTCTAGGAGTAAAACCACCCGCATCTGATTCTAAAGCAAAAATATGATTCAAATTATTTCTCTTTGAAACTTCGAAATATTTTTTAGCTCCTCTCGTCCCATTTTCTTCATTCATAAATAAAACTACTCTTATTGTTCTCTTGGGTTTATAACCAATATTCTTTAATATATTAACTACATCCATTGATTGTACGATTCCAGCTCCATCATCATGTGAACCATCTCCTATATCCCATGAATCTAAATGTCCCCCAACCAAAATGATTTCATCAGGATAAACAGAACCTCTAATTTCAGCTATAACATTATGGGATTTTACATCTTTAAATTGTTTGCATTGTTGTCTTAGTAAAAACTTAAGATTTGGATTTATTTTCAATAGATTACTTAATTTCTCTGCAGCATTTGTACTAATTGCTGCTGCAGGGATTCTTTTACTTGGTGGTAATGATCCATAACTCATAGTTCCGGTATGTGGATAATCATCTAATCTAAGACTCATGGATCTTATAATTACTCCAATAGCTCCATATTTAACAGCTTCAGATGCACCATGTGTCCTTTGATTTACAGCTTCTCCGTAAGCTTGAAAAGTGTTAATTAAATTTGCTTGCATAGGTCTATTAAAAAAAATAATTTTCCCGTCAATTTTATCTTTTCCCAATTCTTTTAATTCATCAAAATCATGAACCTCAATTACATTTGCTTTTATACCAACTGAAGGAGTTGCAACAGATCCTCCAAGTGCACATACATCAACATTAAAAGTTGTTCCTGGCTGGGTTTCAATTAAAGCAAATTCTTTGGGACCTCTTACCCATTTAGGAACCATAACTTCTTGAAGCCAAACTTTGTCAAATCCTATTTTTTTTAGTTCATCTCTACCCCATTCTACAGCTCTTTCTGCATTTAATGATCCTGATAATCTTCCTCCAATTTCATTAGATAAATAATTCAGTAATTCATAGCTCTTACCATTGGATAAAGAACTATCAAATATTTTTTTTATCATTTGTTCATCATTTTGTGAAAAAACACTAAAAAATGAAATCAACATTATTAATATTAAATATTTTCTCATAATTTATTATTTACCTGAAAAATTAATTACATCTTCTTTTGAAATGATTGAGTTTTCACTAAGAATTACTAATCTCTCAATGACATTACGTAATTCCCTGACATTTCCGGTCCAATTAAATCTCTGTAATTTTTTAATAGCATCTAATTTAATTTCTTTTGGAGCCTCACTATTTTCTAAAGCAATTAATTTTAAAAAATGATCTACTAAAAGAGGGATATCTGAAGATCTATCATTTAAAGAAGGTACATTTATTTCAATAACAGCTAGTCTATGAAATAAATCTTCTCTAAAATTACTTTTCAAAATTTCATCTTTTAAGTTTTTATTAGTTGCAGCAATAACTCTTACATCAACTATTAAATCTTTTTCACTACCAACTCTTTGAATTTTATGTTCCTGTAATGCTCTTAAAACTTTAGATTGTGCAGACAAACTCATATCTCCAATTTCATCTAAAAAAATAGTTCCTCCATTTGCAGCTTCAAACTTACCTGTCTTATCCTTTATTGCAGATGTAAAAGCACCTTTAATATGTCCAAATAATTCACTTTCAATCAATTCTGATGGAATAGCTGCACAATTAACTTCAATAAATGGACCTTCACATCTAGAACTATTTAAATGTATTTGATTAGCAACTAACTCTTTACCAGATCCATTAGGTCCAAAAATTATAACTTTAGCATTAGTTTTTGAAACCTTATTAATTAAATGATTGATCTTTTTAATTTCAACAGATTCTCCTATGATCTTAAAGTCTTTTGTTTTTTTAAATACAGATTTATTTTTTTTAGTAAAAAGCTTATTTTTTAAAGCTCCTCTAACAGAATTTAATAATCTATTCAGATCCGGAGGCTTTGAAATGTAATCAAATGCTCCAAGCCTCATTGATTCAACAGCAGTTTCTAAATCTCCGTGACCAGAAATCATAATAACAGGAATTTCCTGATAATCTTTGACTAGAAATTTAAGAACCTCTACTCCATCTTTCTTGGGCATTTTAATATCACATAAAATTAAATCTAGTTTGTTTTTTTTTACGATTTCAATTGCCTGATCTCCGTCATAAGCTTCAATGATATTATATGAACTATCTTCTTCTATCAGAACTTTTCTTAAAACTCTTCTAATAGATTCTTCGTCTTCAATAATTAAGATCTTTGACATATAAAATTATTTCTCTAAATGCACAACAGCTTGAGGAAATGGAATTTCAATATTATTTTCTTTAAATTTTTTATGAACTAAAAATCTAATATCGCTTTCAATTAAGTTTACTCTAAAACCATTATTATAAGTAAAAATTAATTTAAAGTCTAAAGCACTATCACCAAAATTATTGAAAATAACTTTAGGAGGAGGATTTTTTATTAAATGAGGGTGTGAATTAGCAATTTCTAAAAGAATTTCTTTAACTTTTTCTACATCAGAATCATAAGAAACTCCTACAGATACACTTCCTCTAAGAATAGTTCCATTTTCGGTCCAATTAAACAATGTAGATGTTAAATATTTATGATTTGGAATAATTAGTACTTTATTATCAAATGTTACTGCTCTAGTAGTTCGAATTTTAATATTTTCAACTCTTCCTACCTTACCATCAATTTCTATAATATCTCCAACATGAACAGTTTGATCTGCTAATATTAAAATTCCTGAAATTATATCTTGAAAAAATGTTTGGAGAGCTAAACCAACACCAACTAATAAAGCAGCTGAAGCAGCAAAAATTCCTGTTAAGTTTATTCCAAAATTTTGAAACGTTATTAATGCTACAATTATGTAAACAAAATAATTTAAAAAAGAGAAAACAGATCTGAATTTAAGTTTTCTTTCCTCATCTAATTTTTTAGTAGCAATTTTCTTTAATAATTTTAAAAATAAATAGGTAAATAAAAAGATTAGGGAAACTAAAAGGATAGTAACAATAGAAAATTTAATATTATCTGTTATAAAAAACTCCTTATTAATAAACTCCAAAAATTTCTTCATTTGAAAATATTTTGTTAAATATAATCAAATTGAAAGTAAAAAATAAGATAAGAATATGATTAAAATATAGAAATAAAAAATCAAGAAAACATATCCTTTACTTTTTCAAAAAAAGATTTATCTCCTTTTTCTGGAGAAGGAGTAAAATTTTCATCATTCTTCATTTGTTCAAAGAAATTTTTTTGTTCTTTATTTAATGTTTTAGGTGTCCAAACATTTATGTGAACCAATAAATCACCTGAACCATAGGAATTAATACTTGATAAACCCTTTCCACGAAGTCTTAATATTTTTCCAGATTGAATTCCTGATTCAAGTTTAATTCTCACATTTCCAGTTACTGTTTCAATTTCTTTAGAAACACCTAATACAGCATCAGAAATACTAATATATAGATCATAATGCAAATTATTTCCCTCCCTCTTAAGAAAAGGGTGTTCATTTTCTTGAATCAAAACAATCAGATCACCAGAAACTCCATTTCCTTTAGAATCATTTCCTTTTCCTGAAACCTTTAACTGCATTCCATCCTCTACCCCGGGTGGAATTTTAACTAAAACTGTTTCTTCAAAATAAACTAAACCATTTGCATCAGAATTTGAAGGTCTATTAGAAACAACTTGGCCTGATCCATTACATGTTGGACATGTACTTGCTGATTGCATTCTTCCTAATATAGTGTTTGTTATCCTCGTAACTTGACCTGAACCATTACAAGAATTACAGTTTTTATAAGTGACTCCTTTAGCTTTTACTTTTCTTTTTACTTTAATTTTTTTCTCAACTCCTAAAACAATTTCTTTAAGATCTAAATTTACTCTAATTCTTAAATTGCTTCCTTTAGATCTCCTTTGGCCACCTCCAAATCCTCCAAATCCTCCAAAAGCTCCACCAAAAATATCCCCAAACTGACTAAATATATCATCCATATTCATACCACCTGCTCCAAATCCACCATTTCCATCAAATGCAGAATGACCAAATTGATCATATTTTGCTCGTTTATCTGGATTTCCTAAAACTTCATAAGCTTCCGCCGCTTTTTTAAAATTTTCCTCAGCTGATGAATCGCCAGGATTTTTATCAGGGTGATATTTTAAAGCCTTTTTTCTATATGCTTTTTTAATCTCACTATCTGAAGCAGATTTACTAACGCCTAAAATTTCATAATAATCTTCCTTCATTTTTTTTAATTTCCAACTACAACTTTTGGATATCTTATTATTTTATCACCAAGTTTATAGCCTGACTCAGTTATATCAATTATTTTGCCCTTCATACTTTTATCTTCCGCTGGTATTTGAGTAATAGCTTCATGAATTTCTGCATCAAATTCATCTCCTTTATTTACTTCAATTAAAATCAATCCTTGTGATTTTAATATCTCAGAAAATTTATTTTTTATTAGAGAAAAACCTTCAACCAAACCATTATCTTTAGATTTCGCAAATTCTAATGATGCTCTATCCATATCATCAATCATAGGAAGTAATGCCATCATTAATTCTTGTGAGGCTGTTTTATATAAATCTAATCTTTCTTTAGAAGTTCTCTTTTTATAATTTTCAAATTCTGCAAAAAGTCTTAAAAACTTATCTTTTTCTTCTTTAATTGAAATACTCAATTCTTCTATCTGTGATTTTAAGCTAGGCTTTTTGACAGACTTAGTTTTAGATTTTGAATTTTTACTCATATTAATATTTTAAAAAATAATGGCAAAAGTACTGCCATTTTTGTGAATTTGTCAAAATGTCATCAAATTATTTTAGCAAATTTTCTAATGCAGATTTCAACTCTACATATTTAAATTCAAAACCTTCTGAAGTTAATCTTTTAGAACTAACTCTTTGATTAATCAAAATTAATTCTGACATCTCTCCCATAAAAAATTTTATTATTTTTTTTGGAATACGTGGAATTACAACCTTTGTTTTATAAACTTTTGCAATCTCTAAAATAAAATTTTTGTAATTAACCGGATTAGGAGCAACCAAATTGAATATGCCTTCTTTATTATTGTCAATCAAAAAAATAATGGATCTAGCAATATCATCAATATGAATCCAAGAATAATAATTTTTTCCATCACCAAACCATGTCCCAAGAAAATTCTTTGTTAAAAATGAAATTGGTTTTAATAAACCTCCATCCATTGAAAGGACCAGGCCTATTCTAAGCTTTAAAACTTTAATATTTGATTTTTCAATTGAAAGACAGCTATCTTCCCATTTTCTAACGGTTTCTCCTAAAAATGATTTTGAAAAAGACTTAGATTTTTCATAAAACTCAATATTCATGTTCGAAGGGTATATACCTATTGCCGAAGCACAAGCAAATTGTTTTATATTTCTTTTATTATCGTTTAAAATTATTTTTTTCAGCAAATTAACAGATTTTACTCTACTGTCTAAAATTGATTTTTTTGTTTTTTTTGTCCATAATTGAGCAATTGGAGAACCTGCAAGATTAATTACACTATCAACACCTTCAATACAATTTTTATCAATAACTCCCAATTCAGGGTTCCAATAATAATAATCTATAGATAAATTAGAGTTAATAACATGTTTTTTGTTTGTTGTTAAAACACTTAATTCATCTCCCCTATTCAATATAATTTCAGTTATTTTTTTCCCAATTAAACCAGTCGCTCCAGTTACTAAAAATCTCATCAATATATTTTTAATTTGATCAAAGTTAATTTGTAATTTTGCTAATAACAATTCATTAGCTATGAAAATCGAAAAAGTAAAAAAATCTAATATTTCAAATGTAGATTTTGATAATTTGGATTTTGGTACAGTTTTTACTGATCATATGTTTGAATGTTCATATAGAAATGGACAATGGGTTGATCCAGAAATTAAACCATATCAACCGATTTCAATAAGCCCATCTGCCCGTGCATTACATTATGGACAAGCTTGTTTTGAAGGAATGAAAGCCTTTAAAGATGAATCAGGAAAAGTATGGTTGTTTAGACCAAAAGATAATTACTATAGAATGGTAATATCTTCAGAAAGGTTAGCTATGCCTGCTTTTTCGGAAGAATTATTTATTGAAGCTATAAAAAAATTAATTGATTTAGATAAAGATTGGATCAAGACCGGTATAGGAAATTCACTATATATAAGACCTTTTATTTTTGCTGACCAAAATAGTATAAATGCAAATGAAGCAACAGAATATAAGTTTATGATAATTTGTGCTCCAGCAAAATCATATTATTCAGGTGATGTAAAAGTGAAAATAGAAAAGTCATTTAGTAGAGCATCAAAAGGTGGAGTTGGATATGCAAAAGCTGCTGGAAATTATGCGGCACAATTTTATCCTACTCTTATCGCTAAAAAAGAAGGTTTTCAACAAGTTATATGGACTGATTCTTCTAATCATGAATATATTGAAGAAGCTGGAACAATGAACTTGTTTTTTAGAATTGGTGATAAACTATTAACTCCTCCAACAAGTGATAGTATTTTAGATGGTATTACAAGGAAAAGTTTAATAGAAATTGCAAAAAAGGAAGGAATTAATATTAATGTTAGACCTATTAAAGTATCTGAAATTATACAAGCAGCAATTAACGGTGAATTAAAAGAAATTTTTGGGTGTGGAACTGCAGTTGTTGTTTTACCAATAATTGGTTTTGGTTATGATGAAGAATATTATCACTTACCAAAAATTGAAAATTCATGGTCAAAATTTTTTAAGAAAAAATTAAATGATATTCAATACAATATTTCTGATGATCCTTTTGGATGGAGATTTGAAGTTTAATTCAATATTTTATTAATATTAGGTTTAAAATAATTCGGACCTTTCATTACTTTTCCATCTTCTCGATATATTGGATTTCCATTTTCATCTAATTTGCTCATATTGCTTCTTTGAATTTCATCGAAAATTTCTTCAATTTTATTTTGCATACCATGTTCAATTATAGTACCACATAAAATATATAGCATATCTCCTAAAGCATCAGCAACTTCAACTAAATCATTGTTTTTAGCAGCTTCAAAATATTCTTTATTCTCTTCATCCATTAAATTAAATCTAAGTTTTATTGTATCTAAGCCTATTTCTGTAATTGGTTTATCACTATAGTTTAATTTATAAACCTCATGAAATTTCTTTACTGAATTTAATTGATGTTTCATATTGTATTTAATATTATTTTTGAACTAAAATAGTTAAATATGTTTAGCAATGGTCAAATAGTTTTTGGAGTTTTATTTTTTATTACTTTTTTGATCATTATTACTTATAGCTACAAAAAAGATTTAAAAAAACTTAAAGGTTCATATAAAGGAATTAGGTGGGTAATATTGGGTTTTGTTGCATTCATTAGCATTCTAGTCTTACTAAAAAAATTAAGTTTATCATGAAGCAATTTTTATTAGTTTTTATAGGAGGAGGATTGGGAAGTGTATTTAGATTTTTTATATCTCAAATTTCATTTTTTAATTATTCAAAGTTTCCTGTACCAACCCTTTTATCTAACGCAATTGGATGTTTTATTTTAGGTCTAGTTTTGGGTTATGCAATAAAAAATGATCATCTAAATTCTCCTCAGACAATACTTTTAGCAGCTGGATTTTGTGGTGGACTAACTACCTTTTCAACTTTTGCTTATGAGAATATTACATTATTAAAAAATGGAGACATTTCTCAACTTTTAATCTACACATTTTTATCACTTTTTCTAGGGTTCATTGCTATTATCATAGGCTTACAACTTTCAAAATAGCCTTATATAATTATTAAGAATTATATAAATTAATAATTTACAGCCCTTCATTTTATCATTATTAAAATTTTTATATAATTAAATTATTGATTTGATAAATTTTCAATGATTTAAGGATATTTTATAAGATTAATTCAACAATTAATTAAATTTGCTGATAATTATTTAACAAATAATACAAATAACTGATTAAAATTTAAATTAATGAAAACATTAAAAAAGAAAGTGTTATTTCTTATAATTACTATTACAACTGTATTTATAAGTTTTAATACAAACACAATATCAGCTCAAGATTTTGGTGCTGATATAGTAAGCTCTTATGTGTGGAGAGGCACTCAATTTGGTTCAGGCGCTCATATTCAGCCATGGATCACATTAGGATCCGGAAATCTTGAAGCTGGTGTATGGGGAAGTTTTCCAACAACTGCTAGCGGGGGCGGAAATGAACTCGATATGTATTTGAGTTATAATTTTGGACACTTTGCATTAACTGTTACAAACTACACATTTCCAACAGACAATGGAACATATGGTGAAGGAAATCCTGGTCTTTTTGATGGTGATTGGATGGAAGTATCTGGATCAGCTGATTTTGGTCCAGTTGGATTAACAGTTGGTTATTTCACTGATGCTGAAGCTTTATATATTGAAGCTACATTTCCCATAGGGGGTATAGGTATAGGAGTTGGATATGGTAACGACGGTAAAGATCCTTTTTATGCAGGTGGTGATAGCGGGCTGGTTAACCTTTCATTTGGAGGATCTAAGGATATTAAATTCACAGAAGAATTTTCATTGCCAGTATTTGGATCATTTATTTATAATCCCGATAGTAAAGCTGCATTCCTAGTATTTGGAATGAGTTTTTAACATAACTTTAAATAAAAAATTAAAAAAATGAAAAAAATTGAAGCTATTATCCGAAAGTCTAAATTTTCTGATGTAAAAAAAGCTCTACATAATGTAGAGGTAAATTTCTTCTCCTACTGGGATGTAACCGGCATAGGAAATGAACAAGAAGGACATGTCTATAGAGGCATTACATATAGTACAGCAAAAATTCAAAGAAAACGTTTATCAATTATTGTTTCAGAGCCTTTTGTCGATAAAACAATTAATGCAATACTTGAATCTGCTTTCACTGGTGAGGTTGGAGATGGGAAAATATTTGTTCTTCCAATTGAAGAAGCATACAGAATTAGAACTAAAGAAAAAGGTAAAACATCATTAAACTAAATTATCATGGAATTATTAACTACAAATAACGTATGGATGATGATCTGTACAGCACTAGTTTTTTTTATGCACTTAGGATTTTCATTCCTTGAAATAGGCCTAACTAGACAAAAAAACACAATTAATATATTATTTAAAAATTTCTTTGTTATTACAATGGGCTTGATTGTTTATTGTTCCTTCGGATTTAATTTAATGTACCCAGGAGATTTTGGTATAATTGACGGAGTTTTAGGATTTGCTGGCCCAGGGTTAGATCCCGGAATCGATTATAATCAACTTACTTATGCTGATGGAGGATATACCTATTGGACAGACTTTCTTTTCCAAGGGATGTTTGCTGCAACTGCTGCTACTATCATTTCAGGAGCTGTTGCTGAAAGAATAAAAATTAATTCTTTTATGGCTATAGCATTTCTTTATGTTGCTATTGTATATCCAATAGTTGGATCATGGCAATGGGGAGGTGGATTTTTCTCTACTTTTATCTCTGAAGACTTAGGATTCTATGATTTTGCAGGTTCAACTCTTGTTCATTCTGTGGGTGGATGGGGCGCTCTTGTTGTAATATATTTTTTAGGTGCTAGAAAAGGAAAGTTTGATTCAGACGGCAAACCACTTGCTATACCTGGATCTAATATTCCCCTATCAGCTGCAGGAGTTTTAATTTTATGGTTAGGATGGTTTGGTTTTAACGGTGGCTCTGTATTATCTGCAGACCCAGAACTAACATCAATAACACTAGTAACAACATGTTTAGCCGCGGCAGCAGGTGGAATTGGTGCTGCTGTTTTCTCTAGAATATTATATAACAACCTTGACCTAACAATGTTTATGAATGGCGTATTAGGAGGTTTAGTGGGTATAACAGCTGGAGCAGACCAAATGCTTCCAGGATCTGCAATAATCATTGGATTAATTGCCGGTGTTGTTGTAGTACTTTCAGTTGCCTTACTAGACAAGTTTAAACTTGACGATCCTGTAGGGGCTATTCCTGTTCACCTTTTTTGTGGAATATGGGGAACATTAGCTGTTGGCATATTTGGTCAAATGGCTAGTTTCGAACAGTTTATGGTTCAGCTTGCTTGTGTTGGAATTGCTGGACTATTCTGTGTAATATTTGGAACAGCCATAACTTTATTTGTAAAATCTATTTTAGGTCTAAGAGTAGATGAAAAAGAAGAATTGGATGGGCTTGATATAGCAGAACATGGTACAAGGGCTTATGGTGATTTTTCAATAAACTAAAAATTACAACTTTTTTTACATAATGCTAGTTGTTTTAAGGGGAGGCCAGAAATGGTCTCCCTTTTTTGTTTGAATAATCTATTTTAAATTTTGTAATATAATTCAGAAACTAAAAAATATAACTATTTTCATATAAAATTAGTTTTCATGAAAAAAACAAATTCCATAAAACTTCTTTGTATTACATTTTTTACAATGCAGTTTTTATTTATAAACTCACAAGAAAATTTCAGTGAAGGTCCATATGAACAATTAATTATTAGAGGAATCACACTAATAAATGGAAATGGTGCTCCTCCTATTGGACCTATAGACATAGAGGTTAGAAATAATTTAATAACAAAGATTCAGACTGTTGGATATCCTGGTATTGAAAAAAGAAGGAGAGGTCCTGTTTTAGAAAAAAATGGAAAAGAAATAGACTGCAATGGAATGTATCTATTACCTGGTTTTATTGATATGCATGGTCATATTGGCGGAAAAGCTCAAGGAGCTGAACCTGATTATGTTTTTAAATTATGGTTGGCTCATGGGATTACTACCATAAGAGAGCCTAGTGGAAGAGGAGTTGATTTTACTCTAGATTTAAAAAAGAAAAGTGAAAAGAATACAATCATTGCTCCAAGAATATTTTCATATACTGGTTTTGGATCTGGGGAAAAAATAAATAATCCTACTCAAGCAAGAGAATGGGTAAGAAAAAATGCAAAAAAAGGTGCTGATGGAATTAAATTTTTTGGAGCTTCACCTGAAATAATGAAAGCAGCCTTAGAAGAAAATAAAAAACTTGGTTTAAAATCAGCATGCCATCATGCTCAATTAAGTGTTACTAGATGGAATGTTCTAAATTCAGCAAGAGCTGGTTTAACTAGTATGGAACATTGGTATGGTTTGCCTGAAGCTCTTTTTACGGATAGAACCATACAAAATTATCCTGCTAATTATAATTATCAAAACGAACAACACAGATTTGAAGAAGCTGGAAAACTTTGGTCACAAGCTGCTTTACCCTACTCTGATCATTGGAATAATGTTATGAATGAGCTTATCGATTTAGATTTTACAATTGATCCAACCTTTAATATTTATGAAGCTAGCCGTGATTTACATAAAGCAAGAAGAGCCGAATGGCATGATGACTATACATTACCATCATTATGGAGATTTTATGAACCAAGCAAGATATCTCATGGCTCCTACTGGCACTATTGGGGAACAGAACAAGAAGTCGCATGGAAAAATAATTATAAACTTTGGATGACCTTTATAAATGAATACAAAAACAGAGGAGGAAGAGTTACTGCTGGATCTGATTCAGGATTTATTTATCAGTTATATGGTTTTGGATATATAAGAGAATTAGAACTTCTTAGAGAAGCAGGCTTTCATCCATTAGAAGTTATTCGCGCTGCTACACTTAACGGAGCCGAAGCACTAGGTGCTGATAATCTAATCGGTTCAGTAGAAGTTGGAAAGCTAGCTGATTTCATTATTATTGAAGAAAATCCATTAGAAAACTTAAAAACTCTATACGGAACTGGAGCAATAAAATTAAATACGGAAAATGAGATTGTTAGAGTTGGAGGAGTTAAATACACTATAAAAGATGGTATTATTTATGACTCTAAAAAACTATTAGAAGATGTAAAAGAAATAGTATTAAAAGCAAAGAAGAAAGAGAATTTTGAAATAAAACAACCAGGGATATAATTAATCATTTAGATTATTTATCAAATCTTCCATTTGAGTTTGATAAGATTTTGCGACTATATAAGATTTTTCCAAAAAATCATTTTCATTTCCCGCATAAATAATAGAACGTGAAGAATTAACTAAAAGTCCTATTTTTTTGTTAGCACCATTTTCAAAAGTTTTTTTGAGACTTCCTCCTTGAAAACCAACACCAGGAACCAACAAAAAACTATTAGGAACAATAGCTCTAATTTGATTTATATAATCTGATTTTGTAGCTCCAACAACATACATTAAGTTATCCGATCCTTCCCATTCCTTTGATTTCTTTATAACTTCTTTATAAAGTGTGGTAGAATTATTCGAAAATAATTGAAAATCTGAACTACCATTATTCGATGTTAAACCTAATAAAATAGTATGTTTATCTTTATATTTTAAGAAAGGCCCTACAGAGTCATTTCCCATATAAGGAGAAACAGTAATAGAATCAAAAGAAAGTGTCTCAAAAAAAGCTTTAGCATACTTGTTAGATGTATTTCCAATATCGCCCCTTTTGGCATCAGCAATTGTAAAAAGTTCAGGATATTTTAAATTAATATAGTTAATAGTTTTTTCAAGAGTAATCCAACCTTTCGAACCATTTTCTTCATAAAAAGCAGTATTTATTTTTACTGCAGTAATAAGTTCATTTAATGAGTCTAATATTTGTTTATTAAAACTAAAGACAGGATCAGGATCATTAAGTAAAAACGATGGAATTTTAGAAATATCCGAATCTAATCCCAAACATAAGAAGGATTTCTTTCTCATAATTTCTTTAACTAAATCATTTATATTCATCTATCCATTTTAAAAAACCTCTTCAGAATTTTTTAATATTTCTGAATTTTGAACCATTTTTAATTCATCAATAATTTTTTGAATATCACCATTTATAATATTCTGAAGATCATACAAAGTTAATCCTATTCTATGATCTGTAACTCTACCTTGAGGATAATTATATGTTCTTATTTTTGCAGATCTATCACCAGAAGAAACCATAGAATTTCTTTTTAGAGAATCTGCTTCAAGTTTTTTATTAAGTTCTAATTCATACAAACGAGATCTTAAAACTTTAAGTGCTTTATCTTTATTTTTATGTTGGGATTTTTGATCTTGACATTGTGCAACAATTCCGGTTGGAGTATGTGTCAACCTAACAGCAGAATAAGTTGTGTTAACAGATTGACCTCCTGGTCCAGATGAGCAGAAATAATCAATTCTAACATCATTCATGTTAATTTCTACATCAAACTCTTCTGCTTCTGGGAGAATCATAACAGTTGCTGCAGAAGTATGAACTCTACCTTGTGTTTCTGTTTGCGGAACCCTCTGAACACGATGAACACCAGATTCAAACTTAAGCACACCATAAACATCATCGTTGCCAGAAACTTCAAAAATAATTTCTTTATAACCTCCTGATGTTCCAGGGCTTGAATCAACTAAACTAACATTCCACTTTTTACCTTCACAAAATTTGGTATACATTCTAAATAGATCTCCAGTAAAAATACTGGCTTCGTCTCCCCCGGTACCTGCCCTTAATTCTACAACTACATTTTTTGAATCATCGGGATCTTTAGGTATCAACAAAAATTTAATCTCTTCTTCAATACTTAAAATTTTTTCTTTTGCCTCATTTAATTGATCAGAAGCAATTTCAATCATCTCTTTATCATCTTCATTTTTACAAATATCTTCTGCTTCCTTTATATTTAAAAGCAACTCTTCATATTTTTTTTTCTTTTCAACAAGTAACCCTAAATCTTTATATTCTTTATTTAATTTTATATAGCGTTTTTGATCACTTATTATATCAGGTTGTATAATTAAATCTGAAACTTCATTAAATCTCTGCTGAACAATATTTAATTTATCTAACATTATTTATAAATAATACCACACAAAATTACGATATTTTTAATCAAGAATATATTAGTAGATATAACTACCATTATCTGAAATAATAGACAGTTTTTTTTGATCGCTCTCTTCTACTCTACCAATTATTTTAGCATCTACTTTAAAAGATTTAGAAATCCTTATAATATCTTCTGCACAATCTGGATCAACATACAATTCCATTCTATGTCCCATATTAAAAACTTTATACATTTCTTTCCAAGATGTATTAGATTCATTTTTAATTAGCTCAAATAAGGGAGGAACAGGAAAAAGATTATCTTTTATAATATGAAATTTATCAACAAAATGAAGAATTTTTGTTTGTGCTCCTCCACTACAGTGTACCATTCCATGAATTTTATCAGAATTATATTTTGACAAGACCTTTTTGATAATTGGAGCATAAGTTCTTGTTGGAGAAAGAACGAGTTTTCCTGCATCTATTTCTAGACCTTTAATGGATTGTGTTATTTTCATTGAACCTGAATAAATTAATTCTTCTGGAACATTTGGATCAAAACTCTCTGGGTATTTATCAATCAAATATTTATGAAACACATCATGTCTAGCAGATGTTAGGCCATTACTACCCATTCCACCATTATAGTTGTCTTCATAACTAGCTTTACCATAAGATGACAATCCAACTATAAGGTCACCAGCTTTAATATTAGAATTATCTATTACAGCAGATTTTTTAATTCTAGCCAAAACTGTTGAATCAACAATAATTGTCCTAACTATATCTCCAACATCAGCTGTTTCCCCTCCTGTTGACTTAATATTTACACCATAATCTGACATCTCTTTAATCAATTCCTCTGTACCCTCAATTATAGTTTTAATAACATCTCCACTAATAACATTTTTATTTCTTCCAATTGTAGATGATAATAAAATATTGTCCGTAACACCTACACAAAGAAGATCATCTAAATTCATTACTAATGCGTCCTGAGCTATACCCTTCCAAACTGACAAATCCCCAGTTTCTTTCCAATATAAATAAGCTAAAGATGATTTTGTTCCAGCTCCATCAGCATGCATGACTAAACAATACTCAGGATCATTTGTAAGTGTGTCGGGCACTATTTTACAAAAAGCCTTTGGAAAGAGTCCCTTGTCAATGTTTTTTATTGCATTATGAACATCTGTTTTGTCTGAAGAAACTCCTCTTAACATATAACGATTGGCGGATTCTGAACTCATAACAATTAAACAAAGGTAATAGTATTGATTAGTATTAAAAATTTATTTTATTAAGACAAATATTTATTTAAAATTTAAAAATGATTTTATGTTATGAAAAATTCATTTTTTTTATAAATAATTGTTAAATATGAAATTTTCAATATTAAAAATTATGTTATTAATAAATGTTAATAAATGTTAATAAATTTTCTTCATTTTTGAAATCTTAAAGGGTTAAAAATCAATATTATATTTTAATTTTAGAGCTTTAAAAAATATATTATGAGCAAATCAAAACTAGAATATTTATGGCTTGATGGGTACAAACCAACAGCTAGCCTTAGAGGTAAAACTAAAGTAGTAGAAAATTTTAGTGGAAAATTAGAAGACTGTCCAATGTGGGCTTTTGATGGAAGTTCAACAAGACAGGCTGAAGGTGGATCATCTGATTGTCTATTAAAACCCGTTGCGTTATATCCTGACCCTGTTAGAAGGAACGGATGGTTAATAATGAATGAAGTTCTAAATGCAGATGGTTCTCCACATGAATCTAATGGAAGAGCCACAATTGATGATGATGATGATGATTTTTGGTTTGGATTTGAACAAGAATATTTTCTATGGGACCCTGAAACTAACCTTCCTTTAGGTTTTCCTAAAGATCAAACACCTCAAGGTCAATTTTATTGTTCTGTTGGTGGTAAGAATACTTTTGGTAGGGATATAATGGATAGACATTTAGATATTTGCTTGGATGCCGGTATAAATGTTGAAGGAACTAATGCAGAAGTTGCAGCTGGTCAATGGGAATTTCAAACCTTTGCTCAAGGAGCTTGTAAAGCTGGTGATGAAATGTGGGTAGCAAGATACCTGCTTGAAAGAATTGCGGAAGAATATGGATTAGCTATTGAATATCATCCAAAACCTTTAGGAGCAACTGATTGGAATGGCTCTGGTATGCATGCAAATTTTTCAAACACAACTCTTAGAACCTGTGGCTCAAAGGAAACTTATGAAAAAATATGTGAAGCATTTAGACCTGTTGTAAAAGAACACATCGATGTATATGGTGCATATAATGATCAAAGACTAACTGGTGAGCACGAGACACAATCAATCAATGAATTTAGTTATGGTGTTTCAGACAGAGGAGCTTCAATTAGAATTCCTATTATGACTGTTGAGCAAGGATATAAAGGATGGTTGGAAGATAGAAGGCCAGCATCAAATGGAGATCCATACAAAATTGCTGCTAGAATAATAAAAACAGTTAAATCTGCTAAAATTTAATTTGTATCTCAGATTATTTATAATTAAGCATCTAAGAAATTAGATGCTTTTTTATACAAATAAATTGTATATATAAATAGAATAAAAAGACAAAATAATAAGCCCTGCTACTCTACCTAAAATAAATTTGTTAGGAAAAAATATTAGAGGAAGAATAATTGCAGCAAAAAATAACATCACATAAATATCAAAATTTATAATATTTAAATCAGTAACAATCAAAGGGGCAACCAAAGATGTTATTCCTAAAACTGCAAAGACGTTAAAAATATTTGATCCTAATAAGTTCCCAAGAGAAATACCTTTTTCTTTTTTAATGACTGCAACAAGTGATGTCACCAACTCTGGCAAACTTGTACCAACAGAAAGAACAGAAATTCCTATAATTCTTTCACTAATCCCAAAGTAACTTGCTAAATCAATTGCACCAGCAATAAACCATTCTGAACCAAAATAAAGACATATACCTCCAACAATAAATAGAATTGTAGATTTAGACAATGTATCAATAGAATTGACTTTTAAATCTTCTTCTTCTGATTTTTCTTGAGTTTTAATTAAAAATGCTATGGACGTCACTAAAAATATAATTAAAATACCTCCTTCATAAACATTAATTTTTCCGTCTAATATTATTATCAAAAAAAATAGAGCTGAAAACATCATTATAGGCCAATGTGTTTTATAAATATTTTTTGAAATATTAATGGGAGAGAAAAAAACAGTTAAACCCAATACTAAACCTATATTTGCAATATTAGATCCTACAACATTGGAAATTGCTAAATCTGCTGAACCCATAAGAGCAGATTTAATACTTACTATTAATTCTGGTGCTGAGGTTGCTAATGAAACTACGGTCATTCCAATTAAGACCTTTGGAATATCAAATTGTAATGAAATAGAAACAGCTGATTTTAAAAGCATATTAGCTCCTACAATCAATACTATCAAACCACAAAACAATAATAATAATATGTTTAAGTCCATAATTGAAGGTTGCAAAGATAAGACATGAATTGTATATTGTAGCAATATGAAAAAATTATTTAAGATTCTTGCATATTTAAATAAACTACTCCTTCCAAGTATGACGAAAAGAAGGCTAGATCCAATAAAAGCCTCAAAGATTCAACTTTTACTAATTGGCTGGAGATATTACATTACAAAAAATAGCCTAGACTAATCTGATAATGCTTGAAAAGTTTGAGTGTTGCCAAATTCAGAATGTCTTACATTTATAACACTTTTATCACTTTTTACAACAAAAGCTACTATTTCCATTTTATCTTTATTCCACTCAGCAGGAATGGTATAAGTATGTGTTTTTTTAAAAATACTTCCATTTATTGAAGAGGCATCAGGAATGGCATCACCTAGTGGACCACTTGTTAAAGCCTTTCTTAAAACATGTTTATGTTCAAAATCTACTAAAGGATTCGCAGGCCCATAACCAAGGTCAGCATAATTGGCCTGGTTAGCTAGTAAACCATTTTCAAGAAGATAAATTACATATTTTAAACCAGTATAATCTTGAGAAAATCCAACCTTAATTGTAACCGTTAAATTTGTATCACTAATTCCAGATTCAATAGCAACACCCGCAGTGGCAGCTGCTCCTGTTAGAGATGTTATAGACGAATTTTGCTCATTCCATCGTCCATTTCTATTTAAAATACCATAAGGAAACCCGGTAACTCCAAAAGTAGACTTAATTTCATTTACTTTTTCATAATCTAAGGATGATGGAGTACTACCAGAGTGTGCTGCAACTACAATCAATTGACTTGTAGTTTTTTGTAATTCTTGAAGTTTATAAGCTACTCTAGGACACCATCCACACCAGGTGCCTGTAACATCTTCAACTAAAACATTAGTTTTGAAAGTTCCAGGAATTTTCTCTTCTTCTTCCGACGAACTACAAGATAAGATAAGAAGAAGTGATAATAAGAATAATATTTTTTTCATAGTTTTTTTAATAAGAAAACCATAACAAGCATGAAATAAAAAAAATGATTTTCTTAATACTTAAATATAAAAAAAAATATAACATCCTAATAATTAGACTATTGAGTTCAAATGTATAATATAATGTCTAATTTTAAGAACAAGTTCCCAAAACAGGTTTATTTTTTTCTATTAAAGCAGATGAAGGATTATAATCAGTTGGCTTTGAAGAATTATAGTAACATACCGTTTAGTAAGATCTTAATTAAAATAAGCTTATAACTCTTCAAAAGTTTGATTTGAACCAATTGCAGACAATCTAGAATTTAGTGCTTTCTTGTCCTTGTCAGTTATAAAACCTACTATTTTTAATTTAGTTTTATCAACTGAAAATGTTCCGTATTTATCAGGAACCACATATGTATATTCCTTTTCATAAGTAGCGCCTTTCTTAGTTGAAGAAGAAGCAATATTATCACCTAATGGGCTTGTTAAAGCATGCCTTAAAACATCTATATGTTTAAAATCAACGAGTGGGTTATCTGTACCATAACCAAGGTCAGCATAATTTGCTTGATCAAGTAATAAATCATCTTCTAAAATATAGACTCCAAATTTTAAATCAGAAAAATCTTCTGAAAACTTTGCTTTAAATTTTACTGTTAATGTACTTCCACTTATTGAAGATTCAAGAGCTACACCAACCTTAGCATTTGTTCCAGTTATAGATGTTATCATTGAATTTTGTTCATTCCATTTTGAAGTTCTATTAAGCCTTGCATGTGGATATGAATTAACTCCAAAAGCATTAATCAATTCAACTATTTTAGAATATTGGAGTTGATCTCCATAATGTGCAGCTACAACAACTAATTGTGTTGTTAATGTTTTTTTCAACTGCTCAAGTTTATAGGTAACTCTAGGACACCATCCACACCAAGCACCCGTAAAATCTTCTATTAAAACATTCGTCTTAAAATTTTTCGGAGTGTTTTCCACATAAGTCCAGTTAAACTGAGTTGATGCTGCATTTTGATTTCCTGAACTATCAGTAAAAGTATTAGCAGCAATATCAATTGTTTTGTCTCCAGCACCAGCTGGTGTAAATGTTGCAGAATATGTAGTGCCACTACCGGAAAATGCGCTCAAAGCACCTCCAGAAACCGTAATATCTCCAACAACAAAGTCTGATGTTGATTTATTAGATGTAAATTTTAAATCTATAGAAGTATCACTTGTGGAACTTCCATCTGTAACACCACTTGTTGTGCTTGTAATTGTCATTATTGGTTGTGAGGCTGCTACAACCTTAAATGTTTCGGTATTGCTTTTTATTGAATTATATTTACAATAAACGGTAAAATCTCCCGCTGTTGCAGATTTAAATTTATTTCCAGTTATTTTAGTGTCATTAACATAAAACTCACAGAAGGAAGTTATATCTTCATTAGCATCACTGGTAGCTTTAAAAACAACGTCTGTATTGATATCATAAGACCCCTCTCCTGATGAAAAAGAAAGTACAATAGATTTAACCTCATTTTGAGGTTTAGATGCTGATGAATCTCCTACACCCTCATAATCTGCTGAACATGAAACAAATAGAATAGGAAAAATAACACTTAGTACAATTCTATATAACTTAGCCATATTAAATTATTAGCTCAAATTTAATTATTTTAAAATAAATATTAGCTTTATAGTATAATTTAATACTTTGAAACAAATAACTTTATCTTTTTACTTGCTTTTATTCGTATTTATTCAATGCATTTATTCTCAAGATGTTGTGCCAAATATGTATATAAAAACTATAGACGGAAAGTCAATAAACACTAAATCCTCTTATAATAAAAATGGCCTAACAGTATATAGTTTTTGGGCAACCTGGTGCGTTCCTTGTATAAATGAGTTAGATGATATTCATAAAGAAATTGAAAAATGGGATGAAGCTAATGTTAAAATAGTTGCTATTTCTACAGATGATTCTAGAACAAAAAGAAGGGTAAGACCAATGGTAAATGGAAAAAAATGGAATTTTGAAATTTTATTGGATGAAAACCAAGCACTTAAAAGAGCTTTAAATATTAATGCAATTCCTCATACTATTGTAACAAATGGTAATAGAATAATTTATAGAAGAATAGGATACAAACCAGGTGAAGAGAACCTTTTGTATGAATTTATTTTAAAAGCCAACAGTAATAAGTAATAAAGCTGATGAATAATAAATATGTTTTCTATTTAATATTGTTAGTTTTTAATAGTTATATTTTAAATTCTCAAATTTTAAAAAACCTTACTTCTTCTTATGAATCCTATTCAGCATATTATTTAGATGATTCTAAAACGGGTGATTTTAGTTATGAGGATAGATTTAGGTCTAATAACTATCTGAATTTTAAATATAGAATGGGAAAATATTGGGATTTTGAATTACAAATTGAGTCTTATTTACCAAATTCACTTTTAAATTTTTCCCCAAATTTTAAAGACACAGGAATTTCAACTTTTAAAATAGAATATAATAAAAAAGACCTGAATGTTTTACTTGGAAATTTTTATGAGCAATTTGGTAGTGGAATGATTCTAAGATCATGGGAAGATAGATCTTTAGGAATAAACAATTCTATCAGAGGACTAAATGTAAAATATAGATTAAATGATGAAATAAATTTTACAACTCTGATTGGAAATCAAAAAAAAGGTTTTAAATATTCAAAAGGTTTTATAGTTGGATTTGATTCTGAATTTGATATTTCAAAAATTTTAAAAAACAATTCCACCATTCTTTTGGGAATAAGTTATGTCGGAAGAAACGATCAAAAGAAAAAAAGTGATTATTATGATGAAATGACAAATCTATTTTCAGCTAGAATAGATTATTCCTCTTCATTTTTTTATTCAAATCTAGAATTAGTAAACAAATCAAAAAACCCAATCACCATTTTTGGAAATGTTTCAGACACATTTATAAAAGATGGATCTGCCTTATTATTCAATTCTGGATTTTATAAAGATGGTTTAGGATTAGATTTCACTTTTAGAAGATTAGAAAATATGCCTTTGTTTTCTGAAAGAGATGCTGTTGGCAACATTTATAATGAAAGTATTGTTAATTACCTACCAGCCCTAACAAAACAACATGATTATTCATTAGCTAATCTTTATGTTTATGCGGCACAACCTAATGTTTCATTTCAAAGCAGTAATTTAACTAAAGCTGGAGAAATAGGGATTCAGACTGACTTATACTACTTTATTGAACAAGAAACTTTTTTAGGAGGAAAGTATGGTACTAATGTAGCCATAAACGCATCTGTGTGGAATAATTTAGATGGAACTTATGATTTTTCTAATCAAAATTATGACACTGATTTATTTGGCTTTGGAGAAAAATATTTTTCAGAAATAAGTCTAGAAATCAGAAAAAAATGGTCCCAAAAATTTCAAAATATTTTCTTATATGCAAATCAATATTATAATAAACGATTAGTTGAAGAAACTAGTGGCGAAGTAAAATCTAATGTTCTTGTGTTGGAAAACACTTATAAAATAAATGATAATAAATCCCTTAGGTTAGAACTTCAACATCTTTCTACAAAGGATGACACAAAAAATTGGTCAGGTTTTGGTTTAGAATATAATTTGAGCTCAGCAGTTTCATTATATATTACAGATATGTACAATTATCAAAATCCTGTTAAAGAAAAAAAGATACACTATTATAATTTTGGGGGAAGCTATAGCAAAGGCATAAGTCGCTATACAATTAATTATGGTAGACAAAGAGGTGGTCTTGTTTGCACTGGAGGGATTTGTAGATATGTGCCAGAAAGCACAGGCTTAAGTTTTAGTATTACAACCTCTTTCTAATTAATTACACCCAATTTTTTACCAACTTTTTCAAAAGCATCTAAAGCTTTATTAACCTGATCAATAGAATGGGATGCTGATAATTGTACCCTAATTCTTGCTTCTCCTTTTGGAACTACAGGAAAAAAGAATCCTATTACATAAATACCCATGTCAAGAAGTTCATTAGACATTTCTTGAGCTAAATGAGCATCATAGAGCATAATAGGAACAATAGGATGGTTCCCAGGTTTAATATCGAAGCCTAATTCTTTTATTCCATCTCTAAAAACTTTAGTATTGTTTTTTAATCTATTTAAAAAAGTCTTATCAGATTCTAATATATCTAAAACTGCTAAAGAAGCTCCAACAATTGAAGGTGCCAAACTATTTGAAAACAAATAAGGTCTAGATTTCTGTCTAAGTAATTCTATTATTTCTTTAGGACCACTTGTAAAGCCACCAGATGCTCCACCCAAGGCCTTACCTAACGTACCGGTTATAATATCCACCTCTCCCATAACATCTAAAGCTTCATGGACTCCCCTTCCGTTTTCTCCAATAAATCCAGTAGAATGACATTCATCTGACATAACAATTGCATCATATTTTTTGGCCAAATCACAAATTTTATCCAATTGTGCAAGAGTTCCATCCATTGAAAAAACTCCATCTGTTACTATTATTTTATTTCTAGATTTTATAGCTTTTTTAAGCTGCTTCTCCAAATCAATCATATCATTATGCTTATATCTAAACCTCTCTGCTTTACATAGTCTAATTCCATCAATAAGTGAAGCATGGTTTAACTCATCACTAATTATTGCATCTTCTTTATTAAAAAGAGGTTCGAATAGGCCTCCATTAGCATCAAAAGCAGCGGCATAAAGTATAGTATCTTCAGTTCCCAAAAAATTAGAAATCTTTTTTTCCAAAGACTTATGTATGTCCTGTGTTCCACAAATAAACCTTACTGATCCTAAGCCAAAACCATGGGATTCTAACGTTTCTTTTGCTTTTTGAATTACCAATGGGCTTGAAGCAAGACCTAGATAATTATTTGTACAAAAATTTAAAACATTTTTATCTTTAGCAACAGTAATACTTGAATCTTGTTTAGAGAAAATAATTCTTTCATTTTTGAAACGACCAGATTTTTTAATATCCTCTAATTCAAGTTTTATTCTTTTCTTTATAGATTCGTACATTAGATAAAATTAATTTGAATAAAATTAAGCTATTATTTTAAATAAATAAATGGATAGAATTCTAATAACAGGTGCACTGGGTCAATTAGGCACTGAGTTTATAAAACACTTTGAAAAATCAAATGTTTTTGTTCTTGCTACAGATATAAAACTTCCTAAATCTAAACTTTCATGTGAATTTGAACAAGCAAATTCGTTAGATAAAACAAGAATTGACGAATTAGTAAAGAAACATGATATTAACACAATCTATCATCTTGTTGCAATCCTATCGGCTAGTGGAGAAAAGGATCCTTTTAAATCTTGGAAAATAAATATGAATAGCTTTCAAAATATTGCTGAAATTTCGATAGAAAATAATATTAAAAAAGTTTTTTGGCCAAGTTCCATGGCTGTATTTGGCACAGAGTCTAAACTTGATTTAGTAATTCAAAATCCACGGATGAATCCATCTACCATATATGGCATAACAAAATTAGTTGGTGAAAAACTAATGGAATATTATTTTAACAGATTTGGATTAGATATAAGGTCACTTAGATATCCAGGTATAGTTTCTGTAGAAACTCTGCCAGGAGGAGGAACAACAGACTACATTATTGAAATGATTAATGCTGCAAAAAAAGGAGTTAATTACAGTTGTTATTTGAATGAGAATACTGAGCTTCCTATGATTTACATTGATGATGCAATAAATTCTGCTATCACTCTCATGTCAGTAAAAAAAAGTAATTTATCAATTCTAGGATCATATAATATTTCAGGATTCAGTATTACTCCAAAAACATTATTAAAAGAAATAGAATCAAATGGTTTTAATTTAAAAGTTAATTACAAACCTGATTTTAGACAAAAAATTGCTGATTCTTGGCCAAAAAAAATTGACGACAGTTACTATAGAAAAGATTTGGGATGGAATCCTAAATTTGGTTTAAAAGAAGCTATAAGAGAAGCTCTTAAATAATTATTTTTATTCTTACAATAATATTCTATGAAAAACATTTTTTTCTTTATCATTTTTTCTTGTATACTTTTTTCCTGTAATGAAAAAGAGACGGACAGACCCAATGTAATATTGATAATGACAGATGATCAAGGTTTTGGTGATATTGGATACAATGGAAATACTAATATATATACTCCAAATTTAGATAGTCTAGCGAATGAAAGTCTCCGTTTTAACAATTTCTATGTCTCTCCAGTTTGTGCCCCTACTAGATCAAGCCTAATGACAGGAAGATATTCTTTAAGGACTGGAATAAGAGATACATACAATGGTGGAGCAATAATGTCAAATGATGAAATTACTATTGCTGAAGTTTTAAAACAAGCCAATTATAAAACAGGAATTTTTGGGAAATGGCATTTAGGAGACAATTATCCTTCAAGACCGTCTGATCAAGGTTTTGATGAATCTTTAATTCATTTAGCGGGAGGTATTGGTCAAGTTGGTGATATAACCAATTATTTTCAAGGAAACACAAGTTATTTTGATCCTGTTTTATGGTTAAATAATAAAAAGAAAAAATATGATGGATATTGCTCAGATATTTTTACAAATGAAGCAATAAATTTTTTAGAGAAAAACAAGTCAGAAAGGTTTTTTTGTTACTTATCATTTAATGCTCCGCATACTCCTTTACAACTTCCTAAAAAATATTATGAAATGTATAAAAATTTAAATCCAGAAAAGATTTTTAATGAAGATGAAATTATTATGAGTGAAAAAGACAAAGAAGATGCAAAAAAAGTTTATGGTATGGTATCTAATATTGATGATAATATAGGAAGATTACTAAAAAAATTAGATGAACTAGGTATTTCTGAAAATACAATTGTAATATTTATGACTGACAATGGTCCTCAGCAACGCAGATACATCTCTGGTTTAAGAGGATTAAAAAGTGATGTTTATAATGGTGGAATTAAAGTTCCGTTTTACTTAAGATATCCAAGAATTTTTCCTGAAGGTAAGGATACAAATATTTTTTCAGCACATATAGATGTTTTACCTACTATATCTAAATTATGTGGTTTAAATCTACCTAAAGATAGATTAATTGATGGAATTGATTTATTATCAAATACAAAAAACAAAAACAGATCATTTTTTTCATATTGGACAAGAAGGCTACCAGAATTATATAATAATATTTCTGTACAAAACGGTGATTATAAATTAGTTGGAAATACAGACTATAATTCCTCAATTGAAGATTTTGAATTATATAACACAACAAAAGATCCTTTTGAAAAAAACAATTTAATTGAAATTAAAAAAGCAAAAGCTTCAATGTTAAAAATAGAGATGGACAGTTTTTATAATGATTTAATTAAATCAAAAAATTTGATAAACCAACCCAGAATCATAATTGGTACTGAATTTGAAAATCCAACTATATTAAACAGAAATGATGCTAGCGGTGAAAGAGGGATTTGGTCACAAAGTGAAATTTATGGATTTTGGAGAACTAAAATACTGGAGGGCACTTATAATTTCAAATTTAAATTTAAAGACATAAATCAATCCTCTGGGAAAATGTTATTAGAAATTGGGAATAAGACATTCAATATATATTCAACTGTTGATAATGAAGGCTATATCCTAATGAATGATATTTATATAAATGCAGGGGAATATAATATCATTCCTACTTTTAAAACAGGCAGAAAAAATATTTTACCATTTTGGATTGAAATAAATAAAGTTTAATTACTAAAAGTTTAATAGTTTTGCTTAAAATATTACAATGGATAAATTAGATTTTTTAAAAATTACTTTTTTAGAAAATGAAGTAAAAGATTATATATTTTTTTTACTAATTCTACTGTTTGGTTATTTATTGATCTCTCCTGTTAGTTCATATCTAAGAAAAATTATATTTAGAATAGTTGGAAATAAAAATCATGAAAATGGTAAAGTTGAATTTGACTCACTATTAAAAAAACCTTTATATTATTTTTTACTGTTACTAATTTTTTACTTTGCTTTTAACTCATTGAGTTTTCCAGAGTCTTGGGGTTTAGTAGATTCATCTGAACTTGGTATTAAAATGATTTTATCGAAAGTCTTTTCATTACTTTTAATCATTACAATTTTTTGGACTATACTTCAGTCCGTTGAATATATAGGTGTTAGATTAATTTTCAGAGCTGAACAAACAGATAGTAAAGTAGATGATCAATTAATTCCTTTTGCAATTGAAATTGGAAAAGTACTAGTTATAATTTTTGCTATTGTTGTTATCCTCGCAAATGTATTCGATCAAAATGTAACAGCTTTAGCTGCAGGTCTTGGGGTTGGTGGTGTTGCCGTTGCATTGGCTTCAAAAGAAAGTTTAGAGAATCTTTTAGGATCCTTCACAATATTTTTAGATAAACCTTTTCAAGTTGGAGATGTAATTACAATAGGTTCAATTACAGGTATGGTTGAAAAAGTTGGATTTAGAAGTACAAGGGTTAGAACTTTTGATAAAAGTATTGTTACAGTTCCAAATAAAAATCTAGTTAATGCGGAACTAGATAATTTAGGGGTAAGACCTGTTAGACGTGTAAAAATAAATATTGGATTAATATATTCTTCATCTGTTGATCAAATAAAAAATATTGTAAACGATATTCAAAAATTAATTGATGACCATAAGCAAACCAATCAAGACGGAAAAGTAAGATTTTTAAACTTTGGTGATAGCTCTTTAGATGTTATGGTTCTTTATTATGTAAATAGCCCTGATTGGAATGTATTGGTTGATACCCAACAGGAAATCAATTTTAAAATAATTGAGATTGTTAAAAAAAATAAAAGTGACTTTGCATATCCAACCACTTCAGTTTTTATAGAAAATCAAAACAAGTTAAAATAACTGGAAATAACGAGACTTTATAGAGTTTGTTTAAGTGCCTAAATAAGTATATTTGCAAACAGAAATTTTAATATTTTAGAAGTGCCGTTGTAAACATTTTTAATATTAAGATTTTATAAACACCCTCTCAACAGAGGAAATGGCCTCGTAGCATAACTGAATAGTGCACTTGATTACGGCTCAAGAGGTTGCAGGTTTGAATCCTGCCGAGGTCGCTATAGGGAAATCAATAAGTTTGGTTTCCCTTTTTTTTATTAAATTAAACAGTTCAAAATAACACTATTATGAAAAAGATAATTTCAACTTTACTTTTTTCTTGTTTTATATTAACAGTATATTCTCAAAACAAGACAATAATCTCTGATCTTGATGGACTTACATTAAACATAGGTGAAACATTTACTCCTAACACATATGTTTCTAATTCTGACGGATTGAAATCCAATTGCAGTAATATTATTTATTATAACAAGAGAGGTGTATTTTCTTCTGCTACTTCAATTTCAGTTGATACTGAAAATGGATCTATAAAAGCAAATGATCCCGGAACACACGAAGTTGTTGCAATTTGCATTGGAGAAGGAGGAAAAAGACATAGCAGAACATTTGAAGTTTTTGTTAATTATCCAAAAATCAAAAAGGTAACATTAAAACTTGATGATAATTCAACTTATATTGGCAATTATATTCCACTTATTTATGAGATTACAGATGAGCTAGATGTTACAAGAACTATAGATTACTGGAGTACCGATATTGCTTCTAAATATTTTTCAAAAGTTAGTTTTTCAATAAAGGCATTAAACGATAAAATAAATATTGATAATTCAAATAATATTTTGGCTGTTAAAAATGGGGTTTCTACTATTGAAGCTGATTTTGACGGAATTAAAGGAAGTATTAATGTTAATGTATTAAAAAATCCAACATCCAAAATAGAATTAGTTTCAAATAATGAAAATGCAAAAACTGGAGATGTAATTCAATTTAAAGCGCTAGCCTATGATAAAAAAGGAAAAGTTATAGAAAATATGCCTGTTGAGTTTTCTTTTACTGGAAAATCATTTGATAAAAGTAATACTGCATCTGGTTTAATTTTACAAGATGGTAGATTTGTTGGTGATGTTGCAGGAAAATATATTATATCTGCAAGAATTGGTAATATTTCAGCATCAAAAGTTGTGAATATATTTAAGAGAAATGTTAAAAGAGAGATGAATACAGTGGGTACAGGATTAGTTAACGATAAGCATACATCAGATTTTTGGGTTTTTGAAGGTGTTGATGGAAATGATTATGCAGTAACAGGTACCTGGGGAGCTGATGGCACATCTTATTTTTGGGACGTTACTGAGCCTTCAAATATAAAAAAGATTGATAGTGTTCAAGTTGATGCACGAACTGTAAATGATGTAAAAGTTTCATCTGATGGAAAAATTTGTGTAATTAGTAGAGAGGGTGCTTCAAATAGAAAAAACGGAATAATAATAATCGATGTTTCAAACCCATATGATGTAAGTATAATATCCGAGTATACTAAAAACTTGACAGGTGGAGTTCATAATATATTTATCTATCAGAATCATGTTTACGCATTAAGTAATGGTGAAAGATATTATATAATTAACATAGAAGACCCAAAGAATCCGTATGAGGTTGGTATGTTTGAAATTGGAAAGGAAGGTCAATCTATTCATGATGTTTGGATTGAAAATGGAATAGCTTATTCATCTAATTGGAGAGATGGTGTTTATTTAGTTGATGTTGGTAATGGAATTGTAGGTGGCTCTCCCTCAAATCCAGTCGCTTTTGGAAATTACAGTTATGCTAGTGGAGCACATCATGCAACCTACCCTTTTAAAAGTAAATCAACAGGAAAATTTTACACAGTTCTTGGAGATGAAATTTTCCCAAAAGGCGTTAATGCAAATGGGCCAAGTGAAACTGCCGGATTCTTACATTTTGTTGACTTTACCGATTTAAATAATCCTAAGGAAGTTGCGAGATATGAAGTTCCTAGTCACGGATCACATAATTATTGGATTGAAGATGATATACTTTATGTGGCTATGTACACTGGTGGTGTTAGGGTGGTTGATATAAGTGGAGATTTACTAGGTGACCTATATAAACAAGATAGAGAAATTGGCTATATATTACCAAGTAGTCCCAATGGCTATATTCCGAACGATACAATGGTTTGGGGTGCACAATTATATAAAGGTCATGTTTTTTATTCCGATTTTAATACTGGAATAGGAGCTGCAAAAGTTGAATCAATTAAACCAGATAATTCAAAAGCTAATAAACATTTAGATTAATTTTAATATTTACTTAATCATTAAATTATATATTATGAAAAAAATAACATTTTTATTATTAATTATTTCAAGTATCTCATTCGCACAAACTAGGACACTTGAATCCAATTTAGAAGGTTTAGTTTTAGAAGTTGGAGATTCATTTACACCTGAAACCTATGTTAAAAATGCCGATGGAAGCACAGGAACATGTCAAGCTATTATATATTACAATAAAAAAGGTGTTTTTAATGTTGGAGGTTCGATTGTACAAGACCCTACTACTGGAAATATTTTAGCTAATGAACCAGGTGATCATGAAGTTGTCGCTGTGTGTTTAGATCCTAAAAATAACGGAACAAGATTTAGTAAAACATTCTTAGTTTCCGTAAAATTTTCTGACCCAGAATCAATTGTTTTTGATTTACAAGATGAGGTTTATACTGGCAACTATATTCCTTTATCTTACTCAATTGAAACTAAAAAAGGAAATTCTATAGATGATGTTGTTAATATAAGTTCTTCAAATCCAGAGATAGTTAGTGTAGATTCAAACAACTTATTAAAAGCGATGGGAAAAGGGAAAGCAAATATATCCTTAGAATTTCATGGATTAAAAGTGTCAAAGGATATTAAAGTTATGGATAACCCTGTTAATTCAATAAAAATTTCAGTGAGTAAAAATTCTGTAAAAACTGGTGAAGTTGTTAAATTAAAAGGAATTCTATTAGATAAAAAAGGAAAAGAAATTAAAGGAGTAAATCCAACTTTTTCCTTTCATGGCAAGTCATTTGATAGTAGTAATTCTGCATCAGGATTGGTTATGGATAATAAATTTGTTGCAGATATAGCTGGATTATATACAGTAAATGCTTCATTTGGAAATGTGTCAGCTTCAAGAAAAATCAAGGTATTAGAGAGAGGAGTTAAAAGAGATATAGTTCAGTTAGATACTGGAGATGTATTTGATAAACATACATCAGATGCTTGGTTCTTCGAAGGAGTTGATGGAAAGGATTATGGAGTTTCAGGAACATTTTTTGATGGATTAGCTTACTTTTGGGATGTAACAGATCCATCAAATATCACAAAAATAGATAGTATAAAAGTTAATGCTAGAATTGTAAATGATGTAAAAGTTTCTAAAGATTCCAAAATCTGTGTTATCACAAAAGAAGGCGCATCTAATAGAAAAAATGGTTTTGTAGTATTAGATATCTCTAATCCCAGTGATGTTAAAGTACTTTCCGAATATACGGATGGTTTGACAGGTGGTGTACATAACGTGTTTATTGATAACAATCATGTTTATGCATTAAATGCCTTTGGTAATCCTGCTAAATTTGAAGTTGTAAATATTGAAGATCCTAAAAATCCAAAAGGGGTTGGAAAATTTGAATTAGAGTTAGGTTCTGCCATACATGACATATGGATTGAAGACGGAATAGCCTACACTTCAAATTGGAAAGATGGATTGTACATAATTGATGTTGGAAATGGAATAGCTGGCGGATCACCTTCTAATCCTGTAGCTGTTGCTAACTATAAATATAAAACTGGAGCAAATCATGCCGCATTTCCTTTTAAAAGTAAGTCCACTGGTAAATTTTATGTTATTCTTGGTGATGAAATATTCCCTGATGGAGTAGATTTTTTTGCGGCAAATGAAACAACAGGTTTCCTGCATTTTGTTGATTTCACAGACTTAAAAAAACCAAAAGAAGTTGCAAGATTTGAATTACCAGGTTATGGTTCTCATAACTTTTGGGTTGAAGATGATGTTGTTTATGCTGGAATGTATAATGGAGGTTTGAGAGTTATAGATGTTAGTGGTGATCTTTTGGGAGACTTATATAAGCAAGGAAGAGAAATTGCTGCTTTTAAAACAGGCTCTCCTAATGGTTTTATTCCAAATAATACTATGACATGGGGTTCTCAATATTTTAAAGGAAATGTTTTTTATTCTGATTTTAATGCTGGAATTGGTGCATTAAAATTATTAGATTCAAAACCTGATAATTCAAAATCAATGCAATTCACAACTGATAAGTCATTTGACAGTTTGTTTGGAGCAAAAAACCTTTTAGAGTTTTTTGAAATTTTAGCTAGTCCACCAATTGAATAAGATGTTAAGATTATTTTTACTTCTTTTTGCCTGTAATATTATTTACACGCAAAATTATTATTTATACGTTGCTTCTGAGTCTGAGGACACAGTATCTCTTTTAAAATTTGATAAAAATGAAATTGAGGAGATTGAAAGAATAACAGTTGGAACATTTCCAACTGAAATTGAAGGTCCTCATGGAATTACTGTTGATCCTAATGGCAATTATTGGTATTTATCTTTAGCACATGGCAACCCCTTTGGAAAGCTTGTTAAGTACTCCACAAAAACTAATGAGATTATAGATGAAACAACTCTTGGTCTTTTCCCAGCTACTATGCAAATTTCAACTGTAACAAATTTTCTTTATTGTGTTAATTTTAATCTTCATGGAAGCATGAAACCTTCATCGGTTTCTGTTGTTGATACAGAAACCATGACTGAGATACTTAAAATTGAAACTGGCTCAATGCCACATGGTTCAAGAATTTCTTCTGATGGTTTATATCAATATTCAGTTGCCATGATGTCTGGTGAACTATTTGAAATAGATGCTTTAAGTCTTAAGGTTAATAGAGTATTAGATCTTGAAAGTAAAATGATGGATCACAAAAAAATGGGTGCTAAAATGATGAAGGACAATAAAATGAAGTCAATGTCAGTAATGAAACATTCTATGGTTAAACCTACTTGGGTTATTCCCCATCCATCAAAAAAGATTGCATATATCGCAGGAAATGGTTCAAATGAGATAATTGAAGTTGATTTAAAAAATTGGAAAATTAGCAATCGAATTTCTACTGGTAAAGGACCTTACAATGTTGAAATTTCACCTGATGGAAAATTTCTTGTTGCTACTTTGAAAAGTGAAGGAACCACTGCAATTTTGGATTTAAAAAATGATTTTAAATCCAAAATAATTAAAAATACTACCAGCGTTACACATGGAATTGCCATTTCAAGTGACAGTAAATATGCTTTTGTTTCAGTTGAGGGTATTGGTGGTGAACCAGGTGTTGTAGATGTAATAAGTCTTGAAAAATTAGAAAAAATTTCTTCAGTTAATATTGGTAAGCAAGCGGGAGGAATTGCTTTTTGGAAAATTGAAAATTAATTACCTTTATAGTTATGAAAATAACATTAAGAATTTTGATGGGTCTTGTAGCGTTAATCTGCTTTGTGG
>CAYSTA010000005.1:0-63411 GCA_964433845.1 uncultured Flavobacteriaceae bacterium | reverse complement strand
TAGAAGGTGGATTTGAAGATGTTGCTAAAGATCACCATTCTTGGATTCAGGGTGAAAAGCTAGAGAAATTGTATGAGAAGTATGATCATCCACTTTATAAAAGATTAAATCAAAAGACAAAAAATAGTGGTCATGGAGGAATGGATGGTATAATGAGATATAGAATAGTTGAATGTTTAAGAAATGGTCTTCCTTTAGATCAAAACGTTTA
The DNA here is from genome assembly GCA_964433845.1 of uncultured Flavobacteriaceae bacterium. Classification (GTDB taxonomy): domain Bacteria; phylum Bacteroidota; class Bacteroidia; order Flavobacteriales; family Flavobacteriaceae; genus MAG-121220-bin8. The sequence continues at coordinate 63,200 of CAYSTA010000005.1, read as the reverse complement.
TGAAGGATGTTTTTGGAGTGCTGTAACTCCTTTAAGTGGTAAATCAATTTCAGAAGGAGGAATGCCTCAAAAATTTCCTGATTTTACAAGAGGAAGATGGGAAACAACTAACCCACTTGAAATAATAACTTGATTTTAAAATTTTTTAATATGAAAAAAGTAATAATTAAATTTTTTGCAATTCTGTGTTTAACATCGCTTTTCATTTCGTGTAATAATGAAAGTGAATGGATTTATCTATTTGATGGTAAAACTACAGATGGTTGGCGTGGTTATAATTCTGAAATTATGCCACCAGGCTGGACTGCTAAAGATGGAATGTTAATGTTTGACACTGAACTGGAATTAGAACAAAATTATAAGGGTGGAAGAGATATTATTTATGGAAAAGAAGAGTTTGAAAATTTTGAATTATATGTAGAATGGAAAATCCCAGTTGGAGGGAATAGTGGTATTTTTTATCATATTAAGGAAGGGTATGGTGGGCCTCCTCAAATTTCTCCAGAATATCAATTAATTGATGATTTAAATTATGCAAAGATTCACGATTTAAAATCTTATAATGAACAATTTGGATCAATGGAACCTGAGAAACTTCAGGATTGGCAAAAGACTGCCGCAGATTATGCAATGCATATAGCAGATGAAACAAAAAAAATACTAAATCCTGCAGGAGAATGGAATTCTTCAAAGATTGTATTTACACCTGAAAAGGTAGAACATTGGCTTAATGGGAAAGTAGTTGTTTCTTTTGTCCCTTGGTCTGAGGATTGGTATACAAAAAGAAATTCAGGCAAATGGAATAATGCTCCAGATTATGGAAAATATAGAAAAGGGTATATTGGATTTCAGGATCATGGTAGCTCTCTTTGGTTTAAAAATATAAAAATTAGAAAACTGTAAATAGATTGAAAAACATTTTATTTATAATATTTTTTATTTCTTTAAATATACATTCTCAATGGAAACCAATTGGAGATAATATTAAAACAGATTGGGGAGAAAATATTAATCCTGATAATGTATTACAAGAATATCCAAGACCAATTTTAGTTAGAAAAGATTGGAAAAATTTAAATGGATTGTGGGACTATACAATTACTGGAAAGGGAGAAAACAAACCAAAAAATTATGACGGAGAAATTTTAGTTCCATTTGCAATTGAATCAAGTCTTTCTGGAGTTAAAAAAAGAATTTCAAAAGAACAAGAATTGTGGTATCACAAAAATTTTCAAATTCCCAAAAAATGGAAAAAAAAAGAAATTATACTTCATTTTGGCGCTGTTGATTGGGAATCGGAACTTTGGATAAATGACAAAAAAGTAGGTATTCACAAAGGCGGTTATGATCCATTTTCTTTTAATATTACTCCCTATTTAAAAAAAGGAAAAAATCAAAAAATAGAACTTAGAGTTTGGGATCCAACAGATGAAGGTTTTCAACCTAGGGGTAAGCAAGTTAAAAATCCTAGAGGAATTTGGTATACTCCTGTTTCTGGAATATGGCAAACAGTATGGATGGAACCTTTAAACTCTAAACATATTAGTAAACTATATACAACTACTAATATTGATATTCCAAGTGTAACAATTAAAACATTTACATCTTATAATTCTGAAAATGATTTTTTAGAATTAACAATTAGAGATAGTGATAAGATTATTTCTAAAATTCAACAAAAATTTGATTCGGAAATTAAAATTGCTATTAATCAGCCAAAATTATGGACTCCAGAAAACCCCTTTTTATATGATTTAGAAATTAATCTTATTTCTAAAGGAAAAATAATTGATGTGGTTAAAACTTATTTTGGAATGCGTAAAATTTCTATAAGAAAAGATATAAATGGCACAAAAAGACTTCATCTAAATAATAAACAATATTTCCAGTTTGGCACATTAGATCAGGGTTGGTGGCCTGATGGATTATATACTGCCCCTAGTGATGATGCATTAAAGTTTGATATTATTAAAACTAAGGAATATGGATTTAACATGATAAGAAAACATGTTAAGGTAGAGCCGGCAAGATGGTACTATCATGCAGATAGAATAGGGATGTTAGTATGGCAGGATATGCCTAATCCTGGAAAAACTAATCCACCTACATGGATTAGAAATAAATTTTTTGATGGTAAAGAATATATTCCTCTCCCTGAAGTTGAAAAAAATTTCATGAATGAATGGAAGGGAATTATGGATTTTCTTTATTCAAATCCATCAATAGTTTGCTGGGTTCCCTTTAATGAAGGTTGGGGACAATTTAATACAATAGAGATAACAAAATGGACAAAAAAATATGATCCATATAGATTGGTAAACCCAGCAAGTGGGGGGAATCACTATAAAATAGGAGACATAACAGATGTTCATAATTATCCGGATCCAAAAATGAAATTTTATGATCCGGAAAGGTCAAATGTCCTTGGTGAATATGGAGGAATTGGATTAGCTATAGATGGTCATCTTTGGCAAAAAAACAAGAACTGGGGTTATGTAAAATATTCAAATTCTAAAGAAGCCACAGATGAATATGTAAATTTTGGAAATCAACTATTTGAAATGGTGCCAAGGGGTTTTTCTGGGGCTATATATACTCAAACAACGGACGTGGAAGGAGAAGTTAATGGTTTGATGACCTATGATAGAAAAATATTAAAACTTGATGTAGAAAGAGTAAAAAAAATTAATCTAAAAGTAATCTCAGCTTTGCCAGCTAAGTTTATTAGAATTCCTCCTAATTTATAATAAATTTTTGCATTCAAAGTAGTTTTGTTGGTAACTCAAATAATTTAGTTTATCTTTTTATCGAGTATTTCGATTTTAGTTAACTTTAGTAAAAGAGTATATTTATCATGAAAAGAAGTAATAGAAGAAACTTTTTAAAAACAACAGCAACTTTGGCCTCATTACCCCTAATTCCTTCTAATATTTGGTCAAGCACCAATAAAAATAGACTTAGAACGGCTCATATTGGAGTCGGCGGAATGGGTTCAGCTGACTTAAAAGATATTTCATCTCACAAAGATGTTGATGTAGTAGCTTTATGTGATATTGATTCAAATGCTTTAATTTCAGCTAGTAAATTACACCCAAAGGCAAAAACTTATAAAGATTATAGAGTTATGATGAAAGAAATGGAGGATCAATTTGATGCTGTTATTATTTCTACTCCCGACCATACACATGCTCCTGCTTCAATGATGGCTATGGAAATTAATAAAGCTGTTTATTGTCAAAAACCATTAACACATCACGTTTCTGAAGCTAGAGCTATGAGAAAAATAGCAGAAGAAAAGAATCTTATAACTCAAATGGGAATTCAGGTTCATTCTTTTTATGATTATAAACTTGCAACCCTATTAATACAATCTGGAATTATTGGTAAAGTTAGCAAAGTAAGGGCATGGTCTCCTAAGAATTGGGGATTTGATGGGCCTAAACCAAATGGCTCTGATCCAATTCCAGAAAACCTAGATTGGAATTTATGGCTGGGAACCGCAAAAGAAAGACCTTTTAAGAAAAAAGTTTATCATCCAGGTAATTGGAGAAAAATACTAGATTTTGGATGTGGAACTTTAGGCGATATGGGGGTTCATATCTTTGATACTCCTTATAATGCTCTTGATTTAGATGTTCCAATAACAATTAAAAATAATTGCAGAAGACCTAATGACTTTGGGTTTCCGGAAAAAAATACAGTTACATATGAATTTCCAGGAACTAAATATACTACAGAATCATTCAAATGGATTTGGAATGATGGCGCAGGATCACCTAAAAAACACAAGGATTTAAAATTGCCAAATAATGAAAAACTTCCATTACAAGGAGCTATGTTTATTGGTGAAAAAGGAAGACTGCTTTTACCTCATTTTATGGAACTTCCTAGGCTGATAGTTGATGGAAAATATCAAAAATTAGATCTTTCCAATTTAGAGAGTTCTGGAAAAATAACTAACAAACCTGTAAGGGATTATCAAGGGGAATCCTATCTCCATTACCATCAATTTGTGGATGCATGTTTGGGAAGGGATGTATGTACGGCTCCATTTTCTTATTCAGCAAGATTGACCGAAACAATTTTATTGGGAGTTATTGCTGGAAGGTTCCCTGGCAAAACACTTCATTGGGATAATAAGACAGCAAGATTTAAAGAAGAAAAGGCTAATGAATTCCTTGATTCTCCATATAGAGATTTTTAAATTATTACTCTGACCATGTGTTTTATTAATTTAATATTATGAAAGGGACTATTAATTTATTGTTAGTTATTCCTTTTTTTGTACTTGCTCAAAATAATTTTTTTGAATCATATAATCAGAAAATAATTGAAAAAAACTATGGGCTAGAAATGATTCCAATTCCAGAAGGGGAATTTCAAATGGGGAGTCCTTATAATGAAAGAAATAGAATGGCAGATGAAGGTCCAATTCATAAAGTAAAAATAGAAGCTTTTTGGATGGCTAAACATGAAATTACATGGGATTTATATCATCTTTTTATGGAAAGAAAAATTGATAATAATCAACCAAAATTTAATTCTAAAAATGAAGTAAATATTGATGTTGATGGAATTTCTGGTGCTACTACTCCTTATGTTGAAATGAGCTTTGGAATGGGTATAGATGGGTATCCGGCTATTTCTATGACTCAACTTGCAGCTAAGAAATTTTGTCAATGGTTATCCTCAATGACAGGAAATTTTTATCGACTTCCAACAGAAGCTGAGTGGGAATATGCATGCAGAGCAGGAACTACAACAGCATATTCATTTGGAGATGACCCTAAGTTACTTGATGATTATGCTTGGTATAAAAATAATAGTAATGAGTCTTATCATAAAGTTGGAAAGAAGAAACCTAATCCATGGGGTTTGTATGATATGCACGGAAATGTTTCAGAGTGGACATTGGACCAACATGATGTGAGATCTTACCAGAAATATTCTAATTCTGTTGCAATGAATCCATATGAAAAACCATTAAAATTATATCCTCGCGTCGTGAGAGGAGGCTCATGGATGAATTCAAATTTTAAATTAAGAAGTGCATCAAGACAAGCATCTTCAAAGCAATGGAAAAAACAAGATCCTCAAATACCAAGAAGTATTTGGTGGCATACAGATGCTCAGTTTGTCGGATTTAGAATTATAAGGCCATTAAAAGTGCCTAAACCAGAAGAACAATTAGCATATTGGGAATAATTTAAATAAAATAATTATGAAAAGAAGAAAATTTATACGTAACTCATCCATTGCATCAGGTGCTTTATTTGCAATTAATTCTATATACCCTAATACAGATTTTTATAATAAATATAAATTTAATTTAAAATATGCTCCGCACTTGGGGATGTTTAAACATCACGCTGGGAGTGATCCAATAGACCAACTACGTTTTATGGTTGAACAGGGATTTACTGCTTTTGAGGATAATAATATGAAAAAAAGAGATATTGAAACTCAGAAGAGAATTGCTTCTTTTATGATTAATAACAATATGCAAATGGGGGTTTTTGTTGCACATACCATTTATTGGAAAGAGCCAAATCTAGCTAGTGGGAAAAAAGATAAAAGAGCAGAATTTTTGAAAGAAATCAAGGAATCTGTCGAAGTAGCAAAAAGAGTAAATGCAAAATGGATGACTGTAGTTCCGGGTCATTTAGATTTAAGATTAAATATTGGTTATCAAACTACAAACGTTATTGAGTCATTAAAGTTAGCCAGTGATATTTTGGAACCACATGGAATTTCTATGGTTTTAGAGCCGCTTAATTTTAGAAACCATCCTGGATTGTTTCTTTCTAAAAGCCCTCAGGCTTTTGAAATTTGTAAAGCTGTTAATTCTCCTTCATGTAAAATATTATTTGATATTTACCATCAACAAATTGAAGAGGGGAATTTAATTCCAAATATTGAAGCTTGTTGGGATGAAATTGCTTATTTCCAAATAGGAGATAATCCAGGAAGAAATGAACCAACATCAGGAGAAATTAATTATAGGAATATTTTTAAGTATATTCATAGTAAAGGATATAATGGTATTCTAGGAATGGAACATGGAAACTCTAAATCTAAAAAAGAAGGAGAAAAAGCAGTTATAGAATCATATAAAAAAGTAGATAATTTTTTAATTTAACAAAATGAAACAAAAAAAGATAAATAGAAGGTCCTTTGTAAAAAGTGCTACTATTGGAACAGGAGCATTATTAACAACCCCATTTTCTTTGGAAGCAATGGCTAACAGCTCAAATAGTAAAAAACTTAAAATTTCCGTAGTTGGTTGTGGAGGAAGAGGAACTGGAGCTGCAGTTCAAGCATTAAGAGCGGATAAAGATGTAGAATTAGTGGCAATGGCAGATGCTTTTGGAGACAAAGTTGAAAATAGTTTAAAATATATTTCGGAGGAATTAGATGGAGAAATCAAAATTAATGTAAAACAAAAAAATAGATTTACGGGATTTAACGCATATCAAAAAGCCATAGATTTAGCGGATGTAGTAATTCTAGCAACGCCTCCAGGCTTTAGACCTCAACATTTTGAATATGCAGTAAATAATGATAAACATGTTTTTATGGAAAAACCTTTAGCAACTGACTCTAATGGAGTTAGAAGGGTTTTAAAAGCTGCAAAATTAGCCGAACAAAAAAAATTGAATGTAGTAGTTGGTCTTCAAAGACGATATGAAAAAAAATATTTAGCTCTTTATGATAAAATAAATAAAGGAGATATTGGAAAAATTGTTTCAGGACAAGTATATTGGAATGGTGCAGGAGTATGGGTTAGAAAAAGAGAGTCAAATCAAACTGAGATGGAATATCAAATGAGAAATTGGTATTATTTTAATTGGATATGTGGAGATCATATTGTTGAACAACATATTCACAATATTGATGTTGCTAACTGGTTTATTGGTGAATTCCCTAAATCTGCAACTGGAATGGGAGGAAGAGAAGTAAGAAAAGGAATTGATCATGGCCAAATTTTTGATCATCATTATGTAGAATTTAATTATCCTGGAGGAGCTGTGATATCGAGTCAGTGTAGACACCAACCTGGAACCAATCGAAATGTTAGTGAAGTTTTTCAAGGCACTAAATCAAACATTTATACTAAACCAAAAAGTAAAATTGTTGATCATAGCGGAAACGATTTGTTCATTTACGATAGTAAGGGAGACAAAAGTCCATATCAAATTGAACACGATGAATTATTTAAATCTATTAGAAATGGTGGAGTAATTAATAATGCGGAGTATGGTGCTAAAACTACTTTAACGGCTATAATGGGAAGAATGGCTACTTATACAGGAAAAGAAATAACCTGGGAACAAGCATTAAATTCAAATCATATTTTAGTCCCTGATGATTTGGATTGGGATTCAACTCCACCTGTTATTCCTGATGAAAACGGAAAATATCCTGTTCCTATTCCAGGTGTTACTAAAATCAGTTAATAATGAACAAATACTTTTTATTAATATTTTTTGTTTTATTTACTAGTTGTCAAAAAGATGAAGATGAAAACCAGACTACTGAACCTGTTTGGAAAACAAAACAATTTACTTTTGATCATAACGGAACTATTAGAACATATATTTTACACAAGCCAGAAAATTTTGTAGAAAATTCTCCTTTAGTATTTGTATTACATGGTTTTACTAGTTCTGCAAGTAATATCATGAGTTATTCTCAAATGAATAAAATAGCAGATGAAAATGGTTTTATGGTTTGTTACCCTCAAGGAACTGCCTTGACAACTGGAGAAACTCATTGGAATGCTAATATTGATATGAGCTCTGTTGATGATATTGATTTTTTATCACAATTAGCAATAACAATTCAATATAATTATAAAATAAATCCAGATAACACATTTGTTAGTGGAATGTCAAATGGAGGTTTTATGAGTTATACTTTAGCTTGTAACAAATCAAATATTTTCAAAGCTATTGCATCAGTTACGGGGACAATGAGTGGTAAAGATTGGCTTACATGTAATCCCTCCAATAAAATTCCAATAATGCAGATATCAGGAACTGATGATAAAGTTGTTCCTTGGGATGGGACAATGTCAACTAATTATGGTTGGGGAGGGGCACCTCACATTATAAAAGTTATGGAGTATTGGGCAAATTTAAATGGTTGTACTACTAATGAAAAAATAGATTTTCCTGATACAGATACTTCAGATAATTCGACTGTTTCTTTAACTAAACAAAAAGGCAGTTCTAATAATAATGAAGTATGGCTTTATACTGTTACGGGTGGAGGTCATGATTGGCCTGGTTCATGGGGAAATAAGGACATTAGCGCAAGTCTAGAAATTTGGAAATTCTTTAAACAACACTTAAAATAAATTTATATCAATAGATTTTTATTAACCTCACCATGAACATCAGTAAGTCTAAATCTTCTTCCTTGATGTTTATATATCATTTTCGTATGATCAATTCCAAATTGATGTAGGATCGTTGCTTGTAAATCATGAACATGAACAGGGTCTTTAACAATATTATAACCTATATCATCAGTTTCTCCATAACTAAACCCAGGTTTTACACCTGCACCGGCCATAAAAATAGTAAAGGATCTTGGATGATGATCTCTTCCATAAACCATGTCAGTTAATTTCCCTTGACAATAGTTTGTTCTTCCAAATTCTCCTCCCCACACCACTAATGTATCTTCTAATAATCCTCTTTGCTTTAGATCCATTATTAATGCTGCGGTGGGTTGATCTACATCATTAGACTGTCCTTTTATTTGAGTTGGTAGATTCTCGTGCTGATCCCAGCCCATATGATATAATTGTACAAATCTTACATCTTTTTCAATTAGTCTTCTAGCTTGAATACAATTAGCTGCGTAGGTTCCAGGCTTTTGTGCATTTGGACCATACATTTGAAGAATATGATCGGGTTCATTTGATATATCCATAGTTTCAGGTACAGAAGTTTGCATCCTATATGCCATTTCATATTGAGCAATTCTGCTACTTATTTCAGGATCTCCAAATGTAGCTTCTTGCTCTTCATTTAATTCTGCTAAATAATCTAACATTTTTCTTCTTTCATTTGGTGAAACACCATCAGGATTTTTTAGATATAAAACAGGATCTTTTGCAGATCGAAATTGAACTCCCTGGTGAAGGGAACTTAAAAACCCATTTCCCCATAATCTTGAATATAAGGGTTGCCCTTTTGGTCTTCCTGTTCCATTTGATAATAAAACAACAAAGGATGGGAGATTATTATTTAAGCTTCCTAATCCGTAACTCATCCAAGATCCCATGCTCGGTCTTCCCGGTTGTTGAGATCCTGTTTGAAAAAAAGTAATTGCTGGATCATGGTTAATTGCTTCGGTATGCATTGATTTTACAAAGCATAATTCGTCTGCTATTTTTCCAATATATGGCATTAATTCACTTACCCAAGCTCTAGATTCTCCATATTGCTTAAAATTGTATAGACTATTTACAAGAGGAAAGTTAGCTTGTCCAGAAGTCATTCCCGTTAATCTCTGCCCTTTTCTTACAGACTCAGGTAAATCTATACCTCGCATTTTTGTTAGCTTAGGTTTATAATCAAATAGGTCCAATTGAGATGGACCACCACTTTGAAATAAATAAATAATTCTTTTTGCTTTTGGCGCGAAATGAGGAAGGTTTAATGACTTTTCTCCTAGGGAAGAAAAAGGATCTGTATTCTTTCCAAAGTTAAAAGGATCCATTAATGTTCCTAGAGCTAAACCTCCAATACCTAAACCTGCCTTTTTTAAAAAATTTCTTCTGTTATTATTTAAGAAATGCTTATGAATTTCTTCCATATTTTTTAACTTTTTTGTGTTGTTTCATCTAAATTGTAAACTAATACAGCTAATGAAACAAAAGCTTCTTTTTCAGAAATATTATTAATATCTCTTACCTCCTCAAGGTACTTAATTAATTTATTTATTTCTACATTATTTGGTATTCTTGCTGTGATGGTCCTATATAGTTTTATGATTTTATCTTGTATTTCCAAAGACGATTCTTCAAAAATTTTGTTAGACAGGTTTTCGGCTGCCAACAAATATTGTGGGTCATTCATTAATGCTAAAGATTGCAATGGAGTGCTTGTCTTTTGTCTAACAGTAACACAAAAATCTCGAGTAGGAGCATCAAATATCATCATTGAAGGAGGAGGAACTGTTCTTTTCCAAAATGTATAAAGACTTCTTCTATATAAATTTTCTCCAGTATCAGGAACATAAAAAGCTAAACTTCCACCACCACCGCCAGTTACTTCATCCCATAAACCTTCAGGTTGCATTGGTTTCACACTAGGTCCACCAATCTTTTTAACTAACATTCCACTAGAAGCTAAGGCATTATCTCTAACCATCTCTGCTGAAAGTTTTTGTCTAGGATATTGTGCTAAATAAGTATTATCTGGATCTAAGACTAAATTTTCAGCTTTAATTTTACTAGATTGTCTGTAGGTTGAGGACATAACTATTCTTTTTATAAACTTTTTGGTATCCCACTCATCAGAATTTTGATATGTATACGCTAACCAATCTAAAAGCTCTGGATTGACAGGTTTACTTCCTTGACTTCCAAAATCATCGGGTGTGGAGACTATTCCTACTCCAAAAAATTGTTGCCAAATTCTATTTACCGCTACTCTAGAGGTTAAAGGATTTTCTTTTTCAAAAAACCATTTAGTTAAACCAATTCTATTTTTTGGATATTTTTTTTCATCAAATGGTAGTATAATTTTTGGAGTTGAAGGTTCTACTTCATAGGTCGGGGAATCATAACTTCCTCTATTTAAAACATAAGTTTTTCGAAGATTTTCAGATTCCTTCATAACCATAAGTGTGACTTTATTTATGCTATCAGGAAGATTTACAAAACTAAGTTCACTGTCTGTTTCATCTTTTTTAATTGTTAAATTAGGTTTTGGTGCAGTATCTCCATAAGCAATAATTCCATTCTCATCTACATTATTAAAGAAACTGAATAAGTTAAAAAACTCTTTCTGTGAAACAGGATCGTATTTATGAGAATGACATCTTGCGCATTCAACGGTTAATCCCATCATTATTGTAGATGTTGTAATGGTTCTATCAGCAACATATTCAACCCTATATTCTTCAGGAATAACTCCACCTTCTTGAGTAATTTTATGGTTTCTATTAAATCCTGATGCAAGTATTTGTTCTTTAGAAGCATTTGGCATCATATCTCCAGCTATTTGCCACTTAATAAACTTGTCATAAGGCATATTTTTATTATAAGCATGAATAACCCAATCTCTCCATGGCCACATAATTCTTTCTTGATCATCTTGATACCCGTGGCTATCACCATATCTTGCCAAATCCATCCAAATAGAGGCCATTCTTTCACCATATGAATCAGATGCAAGCAATTTATCAATAACCTTCTCATAGGCATTCTCAGATTTGTCTAACAAAAAAGAATCTATCTGTTTAATTGATGGAGGAAGGCCTATAAGATCAAAAGAAACTCTACGCAATAAAATTTCTTTTTTTTCTATTTCAGAAGGTTTTAATCCTTTTAATTCTAAATTTTTTGCTATAAAAAAATCTATTTCATTTGAAGTCCAATCCTTAAAAATAGTTGAAGGAATTTCAGATAACTTAGGTTTATTATATGACCAATGTTTTTCCCATTTTCCACCTTGATCAATCCATTTTTTCAAAATATTTTTTTCTTTTTCTGAAAGTTTTAAATTAGAGTCAGGTGGGGGCATTAAGTAATCAATTTTTTCACTATTTATTCTTTTAAGAATTTCACTTTCATTTGGATTATTCCTATTTACAATAAAATGACTTTCACTATCCTTTAAAGAAGCATAAAAGCCATCTTCAATATCAAGTCTTAAATTGGCTTTTCTTGCCTTTTCATCTGGACCATGACAAGCATAACATTTGTCTGAAAGAATTGGCTTTACATCAAAATTAAAATCAACCAAATTTATTTTTTTATCCGAAAAATTAGAATTAGAGAAAGCATTATCCTCTTTAGAAATTACAGTTGTTTTTTCTGTAGGAATATCAGATAAACCTTTGAATAATAATGCTGCTAAGAATGGAATGAAAAAATATCCAAGTAAACTATATTTTTTGAAATTATTATTATTCACGATAATTTAAAGGTATAATTTTTTTTTTTTTTATTTAATATTTGAATCTAATCAGTGTTTATTTTAGAGCTTTTAAAATAATTTTTTCCATAACATTGTACCCCACTTTATTTGGATGGACTAGATCATCAGCTGAGGTATATTCAGGAACCTTTAATCCTCCATTTTCATCAGACATAAATGAATAATAATCCACATATTCAAGATTGTTTTTTTTGCAGTAATCTTTCAAAATCTTATTAAGTTTAATCACTTTTCGTGCAGGATTTAATCCAGGTGACCAAGGAAAATCTAATGCTGGAAGAGTAGAGCATATATATACTTTAATTTTGTTAGCTAGTGCTATCTCTGCCATAGAAATTATATTTTCTGCAGTATTTTCAATCGAAATTGGACCAGTATTTCCTGCTATATCGTTTATTCCAGCCAAAATAACAACACTCTTAGGTTTTAAGTTTACAACATCAGATTTAAATCTAATTAGCATTTGAGGAGTAGTTTGACCACTAATTCCTCTATTTACAAAAGGATTTTCAATAAAAAAGTTTTTATTAAAAAAACTCCATCCCTCTGTAATGGAGTTACCCATAAAGACAACTCTATTAGGCTCAATTATTTCTTTTAATTCTTCATTATTCTTTTGATATTTATTTAAATTAGCCCAATCATGTAAATTCCCACCTCCAGCTATATTTATATCCTGTGAGTAATTATTGTTCATAATAAAATTTAGTATTAATATTAGAAATGTTAATTTTTTTAGATTCATTTTTATTAATTTTTTTTAGTTTTTGAGTGTATCCATTTTAAAAAATCTTTTTCTGCAAACGCTACATCCCAACTATTATGTTTCACATTTTCATAAATGGTAACTTTTGGATTTCCTCCAGCACTAATTATTGCTTGGGCCATTTTTAAAGATTGATTTGGATGAACAACCTTGTCTGCAGAGCCATGAAAAATCCAAATATTAACTTTTTTTGCAAAATTATCAACTTTATTTGGATCACCATCACCGCAAATTGGAGTAGCAGCTGCGAACATATTAGGTCTTTGATTTAATATTGAAAAAGTTCCTAAACCTCCCATGGATAATCCGCTTATATATACTCTATCTTTATCAACATCTTTACGCTTAACAAAATGATCCATGAGCTTAATAACTAAACCTAGAGCATCAGATTTTTCAACTTGATAATCGTATTTATAAGGCGCATTATAACCGCCCCACCAGTCATTTTTTGGAGATTGAGGAAAAATTACCCAAGACTTATATTTTTCTCTATTTTCTTTTTTTAAAAATAATTTAGCTCCATGAACAAGTTGTAATTTATTATCGTTTCCTCTTTCTCCTGCTCCATGCAAAAAAAGATGTAATGGATAACTTTTTTCAGAATCATAATTATGAGGTTTCAAAATTCTGTAATTGAGTGTGTCTTTTCCTTGAATAAAAATTTCTTTTTCAAATAAATCTAAATTTTGAGAATTTAATGTATTTAAAAAGAAGAATATTAATATTATAGGATTTATAAGAATACTTTTCGTTTTTTTATACCAACTTGGTTTCAAAGCAATTTTCTCCGATATCCTTTTCCGTATTATCTTTAAATCATTTAGACTTGGCATCCAATCATTGTATAGGTCATTATCTATAAAAATTTTAGTTGGAAATTTTCTGCTAATGTCAGGTTTAAATCCTCTATTTTTCATTTCTGTTATAATATCTTGATATCTATTATATAGATATTTTCCTTTGTCATAAAAGAAATATACATGACCTGAATTAAGAGTATATTTTTTGCTTATTTTTTCTCTCCTCAAACCAATTTTACTGTTTAATGTACGATTTAGTGCTGCGGGAACCATAGTTATTTCTCTATACTCTGCTATAAGATGTTGGTCCTGTAATTCTGAAGGATTTACTAAATTTATTCTTGTCATAAACCTCTTATTCTTTCGAAGGTATTCTTATTTTTTCAACTAAATCTTTAATTTCTTTTGGAGGATCATTTGTTATATGACAAACAATAAGTGAAACTATAAAATTAGTTAACATTGCAAAAGTTCCAAATCCTTCAGGAGATATTCCAAACCACCAATCTTGACTTGTTCCACCACCAAACCATCCAAATTTGAATTTCGTCATATAAAAAAGCATAAGTAAAAGCCCAGTTAACATTCCCGCAACTGCACCTTCTTTATTCATTCTTTTATAGAAAATACCCATAACAATTGCAGGGAAAAAAGAAGCGGCAGCTAAACCAAAAGCAAGTGCTACAACAGCAGCAACAAATCCAGGAGGATTAATTCCAAAATATCCAGCCATAACAACTGCAAAAAAGGCAGAAATTCTAGCAGCAATTAGTTCCCCTTTTTCAGAAACGTCAGGTTTAATTATTTTTTTTATAAGATCATGAGATATTGAAGATGAAATTACTAAAAGTAGTCCAGCTGCGGTTGAAAGTGCAGCAGCTAAGGCACCAGCTGCTAAAAGAGCAATTACCCAATTTGGTAATTCAGCTATTTCAGGGTTTGCCATTACCATTATGTCTCTATCAATAGTAAGTTCATTTATTTGTGGATCAGCTACGTATTGTACTATACCATCTTTATTTTTATCATCAAAAGTTAATAAACCTGTTTTTTCCCAATTATCAAACCAACCAGGCAATTCATCATATTTTTTTTCACTAACTGTTTCAATTAAATTAGTTCTAGCAAATACTGCTATTGCAGGTGCAGTGGTATATAAAATAGCAATAAATAGAAGTGCCCAACCAGCAGATTTTCTGGCATCACTAACTTTTTTAACTGTAAAAAATCTAACGATTACGTGTGGAAGTCCTGCAGTTCCAATCATAAGCGCAGCTGTTATGAAAAACACATCTAACATAGATTTGGATCCTGATGTATATTCATGAAAGCCTAACTCCATACTTAGACCATCAAGTTTATCCAAAAGATAAATTCCATCAGCACCTTGGGAACCAAAACCAAGTTGAGGAATTGGATTACCAGTCATTTGAATAGAAATAAAAATAGCTGGCACCATGAAAGCAAAAATTAGTACACAATATTGCGCAACTTGAGTATATGTAATCCCCTTCATACCTCCCAATACAGCATAAAATAATACTATTGCCATTCCAATTACAACACCAGTATTAATATCCACTTCTAAGTAACGTGAAAAAACCAAACCTACTCCTCTCATTTGCCCAGCTACATAAGTAAATGATATAATTAATGCACATAAAACTGCAACTAATCTAGCAGTATTAGAATAATATCTATCACCTATAAAATCAGGAACAGTAAATTTTCCAAATTTTCTTAGATAAGGTGCTAAAAGTAGGGCTAACAAAACATATCCGCCTGTCCAGCCCATTAGAAAAACTGAACCATCATATCCCATAAAAGATATTAGCCCAGCCATAGAAATAAAAGAAGCAGCAGACATCCAATCTGCTGCAGTTGCCATTCCATTTGCAATAGGAGAAACTCCAGTACCAGCGACATAGAAATCTTTTGTTGATCCTGCTTTAGACCAAATAGCTATTCCTATATATAGTGAGAAAGTTAAGCCTATCATTAACCATATCCAAAGTTGTAATGTCATAAAAATTAGTTTATATTATATTTTTTGTCTAACCTATTCATTAGATATATATACACAAATATTAGTAATACAAATACATAAATGGAACCTTGCTGAGCAAACCAAAAGCCTAATTTAAATCCAGCTATCTTAATTTGGTTTAGTTCATCAACCAATAGAATTCCAAATCCAAAAGAAACTGTAAACCAAATTGATAATAATATAACTAGGTATTTTAAGTTTTCTTTCCAATATTGTTTGGCGAGTTTTTTATTCATAATTATAAAAGTATTTAATTATTGTTTTAGGACAATCACAATTTAGGATTTTTTAAATCATTTAATAAATTAAAAAAGATCGATATTTATAAATTTAAAAACAAATCAACTATTTTTAATTAATAAATAAGCCTAAATGAAATATAGAATTATTATTTTTTCCCTATTATGCTATTTTTCTTGTGATACAATTACAAAAAAGCCTAAAGTGTCATCAGATAATAATTGTATGCCAAGTAATGCTATCACAAAAAATTTGTTAAAAGATTCAAATGATATAGAAATTGCCTTGTCTGGAAATACTAAAGGAATGATCCTTGTTGAAGGGGGAGAGTTTGAAATGGGAGGAGATAATAATCAGGCAAAACAAGACGAGTTTCCAAAACATAAAGTTATAGTAAATTCATTTTGGATGGATGAAACGGAAGTTACAAATGATCAGTTTAAAGAATTTGTAGATGCAACTGGATATATAACAACTGCCGAAAAAGCAATAGACTGGAATGAGATTAAAAAAATAGTTCCTCCCGGGACGCCAAGACCTCATGATAGCTTGTTGGCTCCAGCTTCATTAATTTTTTATGAAACAGAAGTTACAAATTTGAATGATTATACTCAATGGTGGAGGTTGGAAAAAAATACAAACTGGAGAAGCCCTTTTGGAAAAGATAGTAATATAAAAAATAAGGGTAATCATCCCGTAGTTCATATTAGTTGGGATGATGCAATTGCATATTGTAAATGGGCAGGTAAAAGATTACCAACAGAAGCAGAATTTGAATATGCATCAAGAGGAGGTTTAAAAAATAATATGTATAGTTGGGGAAATGAACCTATAAATCAAGGAAAATCAAAAGCTAATACTTGGGAGGGGAAATTCCCCTTAAATAATAAAATGAAAGACAAGTTTTATTATACAGCACCAGTCAAATCTTTTGACCCAAATGGATTTGGATTTTACGATCTTGGCGGAAATGTTTGGGAATGGTGTTCTGATTGGTATCATTCAGATTACTATAATATGAGTTCAAAAAAAACAGCTGTTAATCCTAAAGGTCCGAAAAATAGCTATGATCCTATGGAACCGTATAGCCCAAAAAAAGTTATGAGAGGGGGAAGTTTTTTGTGTAATGATTCTTATTGTAGTGGTTTTCGAAATTCTATGAGAATGAAAAGTACCCCAGACTCGAGTTCAATGCATACTGGATTTAGAACTGTAATGGATGTGAAGTCTTAAAAAAACAAAACACCTCCGGTTTTGGAACTCAGAGGTGTTTTAACAACAACTAACCAAAAATATTATGTACAAACAGTAAAGCATTAATCGTGCCAAACTCATTTTTTATTAAACATTTTTTTAAAATGAACAATTGTTTTAAATCCCTTTTTAGAAAAATATGATGGAGACTCTATAGGTCCGGCGGCTAAAATAAAATCTCCACCCCAAGCACCCAAACTTTTAATTTCACCCTTGTAATCTTTAAATAAAAGTTCTTTAATAGACTTTAATTTTAGCTCTTTTGAAAGAAGTAATTCATGTTTTTTTATGCATTCCTGAAATTCAATTAAATTTTTTGAAGAAACAAATTTCTTAGTCAATTCAGAGAAGGCAAGTATAGTCCTTACAGAAATTTTATTTGTATTAAAATTTTTAACTTGATTGTTTGTGTCTTGTTTTTTATTCAAGTGAATAAAAAATAAATTGTTTGAAAAAATCGGATTAAATGAGGTCTTCTCAATTATTGGTGAGCTATTTTCAAGTTTATAAAGTAATGGAGTTTTACTATTAGCACAAGCAATATCATAACCGCTCCCTTTGTAATTAGACCAAAACAATTCATAAGGATCAATATTAGCCCACTTTGAAATATTATTTATTAATGTAGATGAACTGCCTAAACCCCAATCATTTGGAAAATCAAGTTTAGTTTTAACTATACCCCCAAAATTAATTGATAAAAAAGATGGATTTATTTTTTTGGCTGATAATAAAATCGATTGTAAAATCTTTCCTATTTTAATATTGCTGCTATTAGTGAATTGAAGATTTGGCAAATTAAATTTACAATTAAACCAAATTTTATTTTTTGAATCATAACTTTCCCAAACTAATTTATCGGAATTTTTTTTTGTAAAAGCTAATGATTGTTTAAATTTTGTAGGAATTGCAAAAGCTAAAGCACCTTTTAGGACTACATATTCTGACGTCATTAGTATTTTTCCTGAACTAGTAGTTTTAAAGTTCATTTTTTCTAATATTTGATAACTCTTTTTTTACTGAATTAAAGGAAACTATATTTGTTTTGAAATAATTAATTAATTGTTTTTTTTCACTATCTGAGGCTTCTAGAGAGTTCAAAATATTAATCAAATGCATTTTCATATGTCCTTTTTGAATTCCAGATGTAATTAAAGATTGGAGAGCTCCAAAATTTTGTGCAAGTCCAGCTACGGCAACAATTTTCATTAGTTCTTTTCCAGTTGGATTTTTTAAAAGATTAAGTGACCATTTTACTAAAGGATGAAGATTGGTAATTCCACCTACTGTTCCAAGCGAAATGGGTAGTTCTATCCAAAAATTAAAAATTCCATTTTTAATGTTTACGTCAGAAAGACTTTTATAATAACCATCTTTTGATGCATAAGCATGAATTCCTGCTTCAATAGCTCTAAAATCATTTCCAGTTGCAATGATTACTGAGTCTACACCATTCATTATTCCTTTATTATGAGTAACTGCTCTAACTTTTTGAGTTTTAGCGATATTAACTGCCTGATCGAATTTTTTTGCGAAATCAATTGCACTTAAATTATCATGATTACCTAGATCTTTAATAAGACAACTAACTTCCGCTCTAACTAAACAGTCTGGCACATAATTTGAAAGGATACTCATTATAATCTCAATATTTTTTTCAGTATTTGAAAAAGAGTCAAATAATTTAGCTTCTTTTTTTATAGATTTTGCAAATTGTTCTAAACAAGAATTAATAAAATTTGCCCCCATAGAATCTACTGTGTCAAATGTAGCCTCAATTTGAAAATAATTTTCAATATCTTTTGTTTTATCTAAAAGTTCTATATTTAAAATTCCACCTCCCCTATTAACCATGTTGTGACTAATCTTTTCACAATCTTTCAATAGTTTAGGTTTTATTTTATTAAAAAATTTCTTTAGATTTTCTACATTTCCATGAAAAATAAAATGTACTTGGCCAGTTTTTTTAAAATTAATAATCTTTGTTTGAAAACCTCCTCTTGTCCTCCAAAACTTAGCAGCTTTACATGCTGCTGCTACAACAGAGCTTTCTTCAATTGCCATTGGAATGGTATAGTCAATTCCATCAATTAAAAAATTGGGCGCCACACCAAATGGAAGTATAAAATTAGAAATTGTGTTTTCTGCAAATTCATCATGAATCTTTTGTAAGTCTAAATCACTGTTCCAATATTCCTTAAGAAGTTTACAAGAATATTGGTCATTATGAAAATAGTTCCTATTAATCCAATTTATTTTCTCCTGTTTAGATAATTTAGAAAATCCATCAATTTTATTTTTTGAGTTTTGTTTTTTCACTATTCAAAGATAATCATTGTGTTAATTAATTGATGAAGAGGAGTTTCTTTATTTTTACGATCTTTACGCTCAACTATTAAAAAATTCTATGAAAACTTTTGTCAATTCTGTAATATTCTTCTTTTTGATTTTTTCTTTTTTTGGATGTGACAGCAGTAAAAATGAAAAGCCTAATATTATATACATATTAGCTGATGATCTAGGCTATGGAGAAGTTGGAGTATATGGCCAAAAATTTATTGAAACTCCCAACATTGATAATTTAGCAAAAACGGGAATGTTATTTACTAATCATTATAGTGGAGCTCCAGTTTGTGCACCAGCAAGAAGTGTATTGATGACTGGAATGCATATGGGAAATACTCATATTAGGGCTAATGGAGAATGGAGTGAGAGGGGGGATGTTTGGAGTTTTCAAGCAATGTTTGATGACCCCAATTTAGAAGGTCAAAGACCTTTGTTAGATTCTATAGTTACAGTTGCAAAAGTCTTAAAGGATAATGGTTATAAAACTGGTATGGTTGGAAAGTGGGGCTTAGGAGCACCTCTTACAAACAGTATCCCAAACAAAAAAGGTTTTGATTTTTTTTATGGGTATAACTGTCAAAGACAAGCTCATACTCTATACCCAACTCACTTATGGAAAAATGAAAAAAGGCACATTCTTGATAATTACATCGTTACTAAACAGGAAGATTTAGATGGAAAAGATCCTTATAATAAAGAATCTTATAATAAATTTAATCAAAATGATTATGCTCCTACACTAATGCATAATGAGGCTTTAGATTTTATTGACAAAAATCATAAAGATCCATTTTTTCTTTATTATGCATCTCCACTTCCTCATTTACCATTACAGGCTCCAGAATACTGGGTTGAATATTATAATAAGAAATTTGGTGATGAAGAACCTTATATTGGCAGAAGCTATTATCCCAATAGAACCCCCAAAGCAACTTATGCTGCGATGATTTCTTATTTAGATGAACAAGTTGGTGATCTTATAAATAAACTTAAAGAAATTGGTGAGTATGAAAACACTTTAATAATTTTTACTAGTGACAATGGACCTACACATGTTCCACATGTAGACACTAATTTTTTTAATAGTACAGGAATTTTTGTGAACTCTAGATATACTATGAAAGGTAGCGTAAATGAAGGAGGTTTAAGGGTGCCAATGATTGCAAGTTGGCCAAATGTAATCAAGGCTGGATCTTCATCAGATCATATTTCTGCTTTTTATGATTTTTTTGAAACAGCCTGTGATATTGCTGATATAAAGTCACCTTTCAATACTGATGGAATTAGTTTTTATCCAACTTTAAAAGGAGAAAAACAAGATAAACATAAATATTTGTATTGGGAATATCCCGCTAGTGGAGGATTACAGGCAATTAGAATGGGTAAGTGGAAAGGTTTAAAAAGGAATTTATTCAAGGGACAATCTAAACTTAAGCTTTTTGATCTATCTATAGATCCAAAAGAACTTAATGATCTTTCTACAAAATTTCCTGAAGTTGTTTCTGAACTGGAAGATTATTTAAAAGAAGCTCATTCGACTCCTTATTTAGTAAATTTTATAATTCCTTCTTTGGAATAAAAATGTTTGATTATTTAAATTTTTGCATAAGGTGTATATTTAAAAACTAAAATAGTTATGACCAATTCAATAATTATAATGGCTGCAGGTGCTTCATCAAGGATGAAAGCTCCTGTTGATTCAACAATTTTAACAGAAAGTCAAATAGAATCCGCTAATTCAAAAAGCAAAGTTTTAATTGAGTTTGGAAAAGAATCAAAGCCTTTTATTAGTTATTCTATTACTAATATGATTAAATCAGGGTTTAGAGATATTTATATAGTCACGAGTGAAAATGCACATTATTTTAGAGAGAATTTTAATAATCTTTTAAAAATTGATTTGAAAAAATGTGATATAAATTTTTCTATTCAATATTTATCTGCGAATAGAGCTAAGCCTTTTGGGACTGCTGATGCAATTTTTCAGACAATGGAACAATATCCTAATTTAAAATCTAAATCCTTTTGTGTTTGTAATGGGGATAATTTATACTCAATAGAATCTTTAAAAAAAATTAAATCTACAAAATCAAATAATGCATTTATTGCTTATGATAGAGATGGCTTAAGGTTTCCAAAAGAAAGAATTTCTTCTTTTTCAATTGCTAAGCTAGATAAAGAAAATAAATTAATTGATATTATCGAAAAACCAAATAAAGAAACAATTAATAAATCTCTTGATAGCTTGGGAAAAATTAGAGTTAGCATGAATCTTTTTAAATTTCACGGTCAAGACAGTTTTTCTTTTTTTAAAAATTGTCCTATTAATGAAAAAAGAAATGAAAAAGAGATCCCAGATGTTTTAAAACAAATGATTTCAAAAAGCAAAAAAAATATAATAGGTATTCCTATGAATGAAAATGTCTTGGATCTTACATCAAAAACGGATATAATTGAGGTTTATAAATATCTTAAATAATATTCTTAATTTTTTACTAAATTTTAAGTAGATTATCTTATTTTTAAAATAAAACCAAATTTTTATGATTGACTTATCATCATTTGATTATGCTATAATATTATGTTTTTTTTCAATTACATTAATTATAGGATTTTTAGTTTCAAAAAAATCTTCCTCAAGCTCAACTGAATATTTTTTATCTGGCAGAAACATGCCTTGGTGGCTATTGGGGATTTCTATGGTAGCTACAACATTTTCAACAGACACTCCAAATCTTGTTACTGATATTGTTAGAACAAATGGAGTTTCTGGAAATTGGGTTTGGTGGGCCTTTTTACTAACAGGACTGTTGACAGTTTTTGTTTATGCTAAGTTGTGGAGAAGATCAAATGTGGCTACTGATATGGAGTTTTATGAATTGAGATATAGTGGTTGGGGAGGCAAGTTTTTAAGAGGATTTAGAGCTGTATATCTTGGAGTTATTTTTAATGTTATGGCTATGTCTGGAGTAACTCTAGCTGCAATTAAAATTGGAGAAATTATGCTTGGCCTTTCTCCAATTGATACCATTCTTTATGCTGGAACTATTACTGTTGTTTTTAGTACAGTTGGTGGTTTTAGAGGTGTAGTATACACAGATTTTATTTTATTCTTTGCAGCTATGGCTGGATCAATAGGTGCAGCATATTATTTAGTGAACCTACCTGAAGTTGGTGGGATGGTTAATTTAATTTCTAACACTCCAAGTGATATGTTATCTATGACACCAAGTTTGGATGATCCAGACATCTACATTCCTCTCCTAATTGTTCCTCTTGCTGTGCAATGGTGGAGTTCTTGGTATCCAGGCGCTGAGCCAGGCGGAGGAGGATATATTGCTCAAAGAATGTTAGCTGCTAAGGATGAAGGTCATGCTATAGGGGCTACATTTTTCTTTAATGTTATGCATTACGCTCTTAGACCTTGGCCATGGATAATTGTTGCTTTAGCCTCCCTAATAGTTTTTCCTGATTTAGCAAGTATTCAAGAGGCATTCCCTAATGTTTCTGAAGATAAACTAGGACATGATTTAGCATATCCAGCTATGCTAACTATGCTTCCTTCAGGATTGTTAGGATTGGTAATTGCGTCACTTGTAGCAGCATATATGTCTACTATTTCTACACATCTTAATTGGGGATCCTCTTATATTGTTAATGATTTTTATAAGCAACAGATTAAAAAAAATGCCTCAGAAAAAGAACTTGTAAACATTGGAAGGATATCAACAGTAACATTATTTATTCTTAGTGCAATTTTCGCATTACTATTAACAAATGCTTTGCAGTTATTTGACGTTATTTTAATGTTCGGAGCTGGCACTGGATTAATTTTTATTTTGAGATGGTTTTGGTGGAGAATAAATGCTTGGAGTGAAATTGTAGCAATGTTTGTTTCAGGATTTGTATCTATAATATTAAATTTTACAAGCTTAGGGCCTTTATTGTTTTCTGATTCAGGAATTTTAGAATCTTATTATAAATTTCCTATGGTTGTCTTATTTACTACTGTTGTTTGGATTGTTGTTACTTTATTAACTAAACCAGATTCAATAGAAACTTTAATTAATTTTTGTAAAAAGACTAATCCTGGGGGTCCTGGATGGGAGAAAATTAGATTAGAAGCTTTAAAAAAAGATATTTCATTTAATAATAAAAGTGATAAAATATGGTCAGTTCCTCTAGGAATAATATGCATGTTATTTGGATGTTTTGCTATATACTCTGTATTATTTTCAACAGGTTATTTTATTTATGGAGAAATAAGTAATGGAATTTGTTTTTTAATTGTTGCGATAGTTTTTGCTATCTTATTAAAAAATAATTGGAAAAAATTAAATAAATTAAATTGATATATGATAATTGATTATAAATCCCCGGGAACTTTAGAACAGACTAGATGTGAAAAAATTCATAGTGTTATTTTTGAAGAATCTAGAGAAGCTTCAAGGATTGTAGCTAATGAAATATCAGTTTTAATTAGAAAAAAACAAAAAGAAAAAAAGAATTGTATTTTAGGATTAGCTACAGGTTCTTCGCCCATTTCTGTTTATGAGGAGCTTGTAAGATTACATAAAGAAGAAGGACTTAGCTTTTCAAATGTAATTACATTTAACTTAGATGAATATTATCCAATGAATCAAGTTGATACAAAAAGCTATCATCATTTCATGTATATTCATTTGTTTTCTCATATAGATATTAAACCTAAAAATATTAATATTCCAAATGGTGAATTAGATTTAAATAAAATTAATGGTCACTGCAATGAATATGAAAATAAAATTAAGAAATTAGGCGGAATTGACTTTCAGCTTTTAGGTATTGGAAGGACTGGTCATATAGGTTTTAATGAGCCCGGTTCAAATTATAGTTCTTTAACAAGACTTGTACACCTTGATTACATAACAAGAGATGATGCAAGAAAATCATTTTTTGGAATTGAAAATGTTCCTACAAAGGCAATTACAATGGGAATAAATACTATAAGAAAATCTAAAAGAGTCGTTCTTTTAGCGTGGGGGCAAAATAAGTCGAAAGCAATTTTTAGAGCAATAGAGGGAGATATTGATTCAAATATTCCAGCAAGTTTTTTGCAAAAACATAAAAATGCAACATTTGTTTTGGATAAAGCTTCAGCATCTAATTTGACAAGAATTCAATCTCCTTGGAAAGTAGGTTCTATTAAATTAACAATTGAATCAAAAGCAAAAGCAGTGGTTTGGCTATGTAAAAAAACTAATAAATCAATATTGAATTTGACTGAGTCTGATTATAATGAAAATAATTTGTCAGAATTATTGATCCATCAATCCCCATATGATATTAATTTAGAAGTTTTTAATAAAATTGATCGGACGATTACTGGCTGGCCTGGAGGAAAGCCAAATGTGGATGACAAGTATAGGCCTGAAAGAGCTAACCCAGCTAAGAAAAGAGTACTTATTTTTAGTCCTCATCCGGATGATGATGTAATTTCTATGGGTGGTACTTTTGACAGATTGGTTTCACAAGGACATGATGTACATGTTGCTTACCAGACTTCAGGTAACATTGCTGTAAACAATTCTGACGTTCTCAAGTTCTTGGAGGTTTTCTCTGATATTTCCAAAAATAATAAAACAAAGCATGGGAAGTTGATGAATATTCTTAAAAAATCTAATGAAGTTTTAGACAATAAAGAGATAAGAAACATTGCAACATTAATCAGAGAAAAAGAATCTTTGGCAGCTACTAGATTTATTGGAATTCCTGATTCTAATGTCCACTTTTTAAAACTTCCGTTTTATGAAACAGGAACTGTAAAAAAATCTTCACCTTCAAAATTAGACTTAGATATTATGAGTAATATAATTACCAAGATAAAACCTCACCAAATTTATGCTGCTGGTGATCTTGCCGATCCACATGGCACTCATAAAGTTTGCTTGGACATTTTTTTTGATGTATTGACAAGTATTAAGAAAAAAAGTTTTATGAAAAACTGTTGGGTTTGGCTTTATAGAGGAGCTTGGCATGAATGGGAAGTTAATGAAATTGATATGTCGATTCCTATGAGTCCTAATCAAGTTTTAAAGAAAAGAAAAGCTATTTTTTATCATCAAAGTCAAAAAGATAATGTAATGTTTCAAGGAGATGACAATAGGGAGTTTTGGGTTAGAACTGAAGACAGAAACAGATCAATTGCTAAAACCTTTCACGACTTAGGCATGTCTGATTACTCAGCTATAGAGACTTTTAAAAGACACTACTTTTAGATAACTTTTTATATGCAAATTATTAAAGAAGCATGTGTTGACTCATTTTTAGATGCAGTTAATGCTGAAAAAAAAGGTGCAAACAGAATTGAACTTTGTGGAAGACTTGATCTTGATGGTTTGACTCCTTCTAAAAAACTTATTAAGAAAGTATTTTACAATTTGAATATTCCAATAAGAGTAATGATTAGACCTAAACACCCTTCATTTATATATTCTGATCAAGATGTTCAAAGAATGATTGAGGACATTAATTTTTGTAAAAAATTAAGGGTTGACGGGGTTGTTTTAGGCTGTTTAAATGAAGATTCAAATTTTAATATGAGTCAAATTAATTTATTGTCAGAAATAGCTAAACCTTTGAATGTTATTATTCACAAAGCAATTGATAAGACAGATTCTGTTCTGAATTCTCTTTTGTTATTGTTAAAAAACAAAAATATAAATGGAGTTTTATCATCTGGAGGAAAGACTTTTGCAATAGATGCTACAAAAACTCTAAAAAAAATGTTAGATTTAGTCCCAGATAATTTTGAAATTATTAATGCAGGAGGAATTACATATAAAAACATTAATGAATTGCATTCTTTAATTCAAGGAAAGTATTATCACGGAAAAAAAATAATTAAATTAAAATAATAATATATGAATGATCAAAATGAATTACTGCAGAAAACATTTCTTGGACATCCAATAGGCCTTTTTTATCTCTTTTTTACAGAACTATGGGAACGCTTTAGTTATTATGGTATGAGAGCAATACTTGTTCTTTATTTAGTTTCAGAAACATCTGGAGTAAACCCTGGATTGGGCTGGAGTGATAGATCAGCTCTTGAATTATATGGATGGTACACCATGTTTGTTTACTTGGCAACAATACCTGGTGGAATTCTAGCAGACAGGTATTTGGGTCAAAGAAAGTCAGTTATGATTGGTGGACTTTTATTATGTTTTGGTCATGGAATTTTAGCAGTCGAGGCTCTATGGGCATTTTATACAGGATTGACATTTATTGTTTTGGGGGTTGGATGCCTAAAGGGGAATATCTCTACCATGGTAGGTGGACTTTACAGTAAAACGGATCATAATAAAAGAGACATGGGATTTTATATATTTTATATGGGGATTAATATTGGTGCCGCTGTTTCCG
The DNA here is from genome assembly GCA_964433845.1 of uncultured Flavobacteriaceae bacterium. GTDB lineage: Bacteria > Bacteroidota > Bacteroidia > Flavobacteriales > Flavobacteriaceae > MAG-121220-bin8. Next base: position 36,158 of record CAYSTA010000005.1, on the reverse strand, counting down.
CTCTTCTTGTAGGATATATTGGTGAAACCTATAATTGGCATTATGGGTTTGGATTAGCAGGCATTGGAATGGCTATTGGACAATTAGGTTATTGGAAAGGACAAAAATATTTAGTTCATGTTGGAAATAAGGTTGAATTAGAAACTTCAAATAACAAGAAATCAGACAATTTATTGTTACAGATTTTTAAAAAAACTAATTCTTTATTAGGGTTTTCTCTAACTGCAATTCTTGGGTTATACTTAGGATTAAATGGAGATTGGGATTATGGTTTGCTTTTAATTGGAATTGCATTTGCTGTTGGATTTGCAATTGTAGTATATAATGATGGAAATAAGATTGAAAAAGATAGAATATTAGTTACTTATTTAGCATTTTTAATAGTTATAGTTTTTTGGGGATCATTTGAACAAGCAGGAGGTTTAATGAATTTATATGCATCTCAAAAAACAGATTTAGCTCTAGGATCTTTTATGGTTCCTGCCAGTTGGTTTCAGTCTGTTAATGCAACTTTTATTTTAATTTTCGCAACTTTAGTTGGCTCTTTCTGGATTTGGTGGAAAAAATCAGGATATGAACATTCTTCACTTTTTAAAATGGCTTTAGGTGTAATTATTATGGGATTTGGTTTTTTCTTTATGTCTATTGCTTCAAATGAAGTTACTTATGATGCTTCAGGAGAAATTATAAAAAAATCAGCTATGTATTGGTTAGTATTGGCTTATTTATTTCATACAATTGGAGAATTATGTGCTTCTCCTGTGGCGCTTTCTTTTATAACTAAGTTAGCCCCAGCGCGTTGGGGTGCGTTTATGATGGGTGCTTATTTTGCTGCTACTGGTTTAGGGAATAAGGTTGCTGGATTAATTGGCGAAAATGCTAGTGATATTGGAGATTATTGGACATTTACAGGAATAACAATTTTCTGCTCAATTTTTGGCCTTTTAGTAATATTAATTTTAAAACCATTAAAAAGACTTGTTCATAATGCAGAATAATTTTTATTATTGCTTGAATGTTTAAATTGAATAGAGGTTTATTTTTAATATTTTTTTTAAGTTTTTTTATTAATTTTTCACAAGAAATTAATTGGCTCAGTTTTGAAAAAGCTATAGAAGCCCAAAAAACTTTACCAAAAAATATAATCATGGATGTTTACACCAATTGGTGTGGTCCTTGTAAATTAATGGAAAAAAATACTTTTCAGAATAAGTTTATTGCGGATTTTATTAATAAACATTATTATGCTGTAAAATTTAACGGAGAAGGTAATGAAGTAATAAATTTTATGGGAAGAAAATTTGAAAATATCCGTTATGATAAAAGCAAGTCTCAAAGCAGGAATTCTTCTCATCAGCTCACTCAATTTTTAGGAATAAATGCATATCCTACCACTCTTTTTTTTGATGAAAAAATGAATTTAATTACTCCTGTTAGAGGCTATTTAATTCCAAAGCAACTAGAAATATACTTAGAGCTTTTTAAAAAGGATCAATATAAATCAATAAAGTCCCAAGAAGATTTTGATAGATTTATTAAATCTTTTAAAAGCAGATTATAAATTTATTTTTTGTTAACTTTTTCTATATAGATATCTAATGCTTTAGACATTGAAGAAATTTTTGGTGCAGGTGCAGAAATGTCAATTCTTAAACCTGCATCTTTAGCAGCTTTAATAGTTGAACTTCCATAGGCTGCTATTCTGGTGTCATTTTGTTTAAAATCGGGAAAATTTGAAAATAAAGACTCTATCCCTGAAGGACTGAAGAAAACTAAAATATCATAGTATACATTTTTCAACTTAGAAAGATCGCTGATTACGGTCTTATAAAAAGTGCCCTGAACCCATTTGACTTCTAGATCATTCAATTTTTTAGGAATAGCTGGGGATAAAACATTAGAACAGGGAATCAAAAAACTTTCTTCATTATATTTGGCTATTTGCAATGATAAGTCATCAAAAGATCTTCCACCCACATAAATTTTTCTTTTTCTATACACAACATATTTTTGTAAATAGAATGCTACAGCCTCTGATAAGCAAAAGTATTTAAGAGCATTAGGAATTGGGAATCTCATTTCTTCAGCCACTCTAAAAAAATGATCTACGGCATTTCTGCTGGTTAATATAATAGCTGAAAATTTAGATAAATCAATTTTTTGATGACGAACTTCTCTAGCGCTAACTCCTTCAACATGAATAAAAGGAATGAAATCAATTTTTACTTTTCTTTTCGTTTTTAATTGATAATATGGTGAATTTTCAATTGTAGGACTTGGTTGAGAAACTAAAATAGACTTTACCTTCATATAATTCAAAATTTAAATGCATACCAGAATAATAAAAATACTGGTGCTATTTCGAACGTGCAAAGGTACAAAATAAAATAAATAAGATTTTTATAAGTTTTATTTATAGTTTTTTTTAAGATATAATATGAAGAGAATAATATATAATTAAAAAATAAAATAATACTTATTAAAACTATTAAATTAGAGGAAATGGGATTAAAAATTATTAATAATAAATAAAAATATAAATGAACTGCCATAAGATTTTTAAATCCAATTCTGTATCTGTTAATTTCGCTTAAAAGATCATAATAATTTATCATTATTGATAAAATTTTTTCAATTAAAAATTTTACTCCAATATAGATTAACATTAATCCAGAAATAATAGAAAAATTATATAATGAAAACTCTGAAAATTCTTTGGGTAAAATATATATAGATATAAAAAGTGAAATAAGAACAACTCTTAAGAAAAGCATTAAGATATTAAGAGCATTAAAAATAGGGATTGTATACCCTGATTTAAAAATAAAATATCTATGTATATTCCAAAATTTAATTAAATATTGAAATTTTTTTCCGCCTATTATTCTTCCCCAAAGAATTAATATGGTTGATAAAATTATTAGAATTTTTATCCAAGTTTCCATTAATTATAATTTATATTCCATTGATTCAAAATTAGCATTATTTTGGTCTATTGAACGGAAAGTATATTTATTAGTTTATTAAAACTGTATTTTTGTAATAAAATTAGATTATGACCAAATCTATAGTTATTATTCCTACCTATAATGAATTAGAAAATATTTCTATTCTTTTAGAAAGAATTATAAAACTATCTATTTTTTTTAATGTTTTGGTTGTTGATGACAGTTCACCTGATGGTACTGCTAAACTTGTTAAAAAATATTCTAATAAATATAAATCGAGAATTTTTTTAGAATCCAGAATTAAAAAAGAGGGTTTAGGAAAGGCTTATACGCACGGTTTTAATTGGGCTTTAAATAAGGGATACGATTATATTTTTGAAATGGATGCGGATTTATCTCATGATCCAGAAGACTTAGTCAGAATGCAAAAAGAACTTGATAACTCAAATTGTGATGTTATTATTGGATCAAGATATGTTAATGGAATAAATGTCGTTAATTGGCCTTTAAGTAGAATAATACTTTCATATTTTGCTTCTATTTATTCAAGAATAATAACTGGTTTACCTGTTTATGATGCAACTTCTGGTTTTGTTGGTTACAAAAAAGAAGTTTTACATAAGATTGATTTAAAATCAATTCTTTTTAATGGTTATGCATATCAGATTGAATTAAAGTTCAAGGCTTTTATAAATAACTTTAGAATTTTAGAAATTCCAATAATTTTTAAAGATAGAATTCATGGGGAATCGAAAATGAGTGGAGATATAATATTTGAAGCTATTTTTGGATTAATTAAATTAAAAATCTTAAGCTACTTTTATAAAAAAAATAAAAAATAATGTCAGATATATTGATAAAAAATGCTCAGATAGTCAATGAAGGTAAGATATTTAAATCTGATATTTTGATAAAGGGAGATTTAATAAGTGATATATCAATTGATATTCCGTTTGAGAGTCAATACAAATTAATAGATGCAAGTAATAAGGTTTTAATTCCTGGCGTCATAGATGATCAGGTGCACTTTAGAGAACCAGGACTAACTCATAAAGCTACTATTAATTCAGAATCAAAGGCAGCAATAGCTGGAGGCGTTACAACGTTTATCGAAATGCCAAATACAATTCCACAAACTACAACTATTAATGATCTTGATAATAAGTTTGAAATAGCTAAAAACAATTCATATGCTAATTACTCTTTTATGTTTGGTGGAACAAATGATAATATTGAAGAAATTAAAAAGCTAGACAAAAATAATGTAGCTGCATTAAAACTATTTTTAGGTTCATCAACTGGAAATATGCTAGTTGATGATCAAAATGTTCTAAAAAAAATTTTTGAAGAAACAGATCTTTTAATTGCAGTACATAGTGAAGATGAAAAAATTATAAACAAAAATTTAAACCATTATAAATCTAAGTATGGAAATGATATTCCTTTTAAATATCACCCTATAATTAGATCTGAAGAAGCTTGTTTTGAATCAACAATAAAAATTATAAAACTTGCAAAACAGACTGAGGCTAGACTTCATGTCTTTCATTTATCTACTAAAAGCGAATCTCTTTTATTTAGAAATGATGTTTCACTGAAAGATAAAAAAATTACATCTGAGGTTTGTGTTCATCATTTGTGGTTTTCTGATGAAGATTATAATGAAAAAAAATCATTAATAAAATGGAACCCAGCTATTAAGTCAAAACATGATAGAGAAGCATTATGGGAAGCTTTGAATAATGATAAAATAGATATAATTGCAACAGACCATGCTCCTCATACAATTGAAGAAAAATCAAAAAAATATTTGGAATGCCCATCAGGGGGACCATTAGTTCAACATGGATTAGTTTCAATGATCCAGCATTATTTTAATAATAAAATTACTCTAGAAAAAATTGTAACTAAAATGTGTCATAATCCTGCTGATTTATTTCAAATTAAAAATAGGGGATATATTAGAAAGGGATATTTTGCAGATTTAGTATTAATTGATCTTAATAGGTCTTGGAAAGTGGAAAAAAGTAATATTCTATATAAATGCAATTGGTCACCATTTGAGAATTGTATATTTGATTCAAAAGTCACACATACAATTATTAATGGTAAGTTGGCATATAATGATGGAAATTTTGATCCAGTGCCTTATGGTAAAAAATTAACATTTGACAGATGAAAAAAATAATTATCCTGTTAATTTTAACAATGCTATTTTCATGTATTAATAAAGAAAAAAAGATCCCTCAAAACTTAATGTCTGAGGATCAAATGGTAAATTTTTTATTTGATATAAATATAATTAATTCAAGTAGAGCTTTTAGAAACAGATCGGAATTAAATTATTATAATATTAAGGATTCTTTACTATTTAAAAAACATAAAATTGACTCAATAATTTTTTCTGAAAGTAATTTTTATTATGCTTCTAACCCCAAGCTATATTTAAGAATATATTCAAAACTAGAAACAAAGCTAAAACTTCTGAAAGATTCTCTTTCTATAGATTTAGAAGTTCATACTAAAAAAAGGATAGATTCATTAAATAAAATCAATTAAATTGATTTTTAAAAATTAAGCATGTTTCTTCAATTGATTTCTCAATTTTTCTAAAAGTATAATTAAGTTTTGATGAAATTTTAGAGTTTGAATAATTAGCAGAAGAATTAGAGGATTCTATAGAAGCCCTATTTAATCTTCTTCTTTTCCCTCTTATTTTACTTACTATAAAATCATATATAAGAGCTATTTCCATCAAAATCTTTCCAGCTTGTTTCTTAGGAGGATCTATATTTAATGAGTGACTTACTTTTATTAAAAACTCTTTGAAAGACCAATTTTCAGCGACTAAAATGAATCTTTCTGAGAAAATGTTTTTTTCCATCAATTCATGCATTATATTAACAACATCTTTAACACATATAAAACCTGTTTTCCCTACAGGATAATAATTCATTCCTCTACTTATTTGTGTAAAAAAAGCTCCGCTTCCTCTTTTCCAAAACCCACTTCCAATTATTACTCCTGGATTTACAATCACAGCATTCAGACCCTCTGAAATTCCTCTCCATACTTCCATTTCTGCATTTTTTTTTGTTTGGGAATATGGATTTTTATTATCTATCCATTCAGTATTTTCATCAGTAAATTTACTTGTACTTAATCCAATTGCAGCTATTGTACTAACATAACATAATTTTTGGATTTTAAAATCTAGAGCACAGTTTATTATATTAGCAGTTCCTTCAACATTTATTTTTTGCATAGATGCCAGATCTTTTTTATCAAAAGAAATAAATGCTGCACAGTGATATACTTCGCTAACATTTTTAAAAGCAGTTGAAAGACTTTCTAGATCATTAATGTCTCCATTTATCCAATTAATTTTATTAAATAATTCTCTATGATTATTTGAATATGAAGAAAAAACTTTTTTTACATTTTCTACATTACTATTCTTTCTTTTTAGGGCTATAACTTTTTTATTATTGTTAATAAGTAAATACAATAAATTGCACCCCACTAGACCTGTTCCTCCTGTTACTAAAATCATAACTCTAATGTACTATTTTTTGAATTACTTTTTTCTTTTATTTTAGAGATATATATTTGTTAAAATTTGTATTGTGTCAAAGAACTTTATTAATGAATTACGTTGGAGAGGAATGCTTCAAGATATTATTCCTGGATGTGAAGAAAAATTATTAGAAAGTTCGTCTACAGGTTATATTGGTTTTGACCCAACAGCCGATTCATTACATATAGGAAGTCTAGTACAGATTTTAATTTTAATGCATTTCCAAAAATCAGGCCACAAACCAATTGTTTTAATTGGGGGCGCAACAGGAATGATAGGAGATCCTTCTGGAAAATCATCTGAAAGAAATCTTTTAAGTAAACTTGATTTAGAAAAAAATATTAATGGAATAAAAATTCAGCTATCAAAATTTTTGAATTTCGATTCAAAAGACAAAAATGCTGCTGTTATTTGTAATAATAACGATTGGTTTAATAATATTAAGCTTATAGATTTTATTAGAGATATTGGAAAGCACTTGACTGTAAATTATATGGTTGCTAAGGATTCTGTTAAAAAGAGATTGAGTAAGGACTCTAAAGAAGGTATGTCTTTTACAGAATTTACATATCAAATTATACAAGCTTATGATTTTTATCATTTATTTAAAAATCAAAATTGTATTCTTCAAATGGGAGGAAGTGACCAATGGGGAAACATTACAAGTGGAACAGAATTAATTAGAAAAAAAACTGGCAAAAAAGTTTTTGCTTTAACATGTCCTTTGATTACTAAGACGGATGGTACTAAATTTGGAAAAACTGAGGAGGGCAACGTTTGGCTTGATAAAAACAGAACATCTCCATATAAATTTTATCAATATTGGCTGAATATTTCTGATGAGGATGCTGTTAAGTACATTAAAATATTTACTTTTTATTCTGAAGAGGAAATTAAAAAATTTGTTAAACAACATAAGAAAACTCCTCATCTTAGATATTTGCAAAAAATAATTGCTTCATATTTAACTACATTAGTTCATTCCGATGATGATCTAGAAAAGGCAATTATTGCATCTAACATTTTGTTTGGAAAATCAACATCTGATGAATTAAGTTCATTGGATGAAAATACTTTTTTAGATGTTTTTTCTGGTGTTCCCCAGGCAACAGTCTCTTTAAAATATTTAAACACTAATCCGGTTGTTCAAGAATTTCTTTATAAAGTAGGGTTTTTATCGTCAAAATCGGAAATCAATAGAGCCATTAAAGAAAATTCTATTTCAATTAATAAGGATAAAATAAAGGATACGGATAGACTATCTAAATCAAATTTAATTTGTGATAAATATATTTTAGCACAAAGGGGAAAAAAGAATTATTTTTTAATTGTCATTAAACATTAGGTTACACCCTCTTATTTCAGCTTCACTAATTCTACCACTAACTGTATACGACTTATTTTTAAAAACTTCTCCAATATCATCAGTAGCTATAAAAGCACATGAATGTTCATTTGCTAGATCAATTATATTTATAGCTCCTTTCCCAGAATTTGAAACCATCAATGGGTTGTTGATATTTCTTATAAGTGTTTTCATCCAAGGCGGATTTTGAAACTTTCCATTTTTTAAAGAATATGCTTGAGAGAATAATTCTGTCATTCCATACTCTGAGTGGATATGTTTTGTGCCAAAACCTTTGTTCAGTTTTAAATGAAGTTCGCTTCTAGTTATTTCCTTTTTTCTTCCTTTCATTCCTCCAGTTTCAATAATAATTAAATCTTTTATTTTAATAGGGTGTTTTTTAGCAAAATCTAACAAAGCATAACTAATCCCAAAAAGAATTATTTTTTTTTTTTCATTACTTGTTTTTTTTAAAACAGAAAATAATTTTTTATAGTTATCTAAGTAAAATTCACTTTCATTATGATTGGAAGTTTTAATAAAATTGTTAACCATAAAAACAAGAGAAGAGTTTTTTTGTTCTATATAAGAAGGTAAAAGTGCTAAAAAAACATAATTTTCTATAGGACCATAAAATAATTTAAAACATGTTCTAAAACTTTTAATATAATTATCAATATTAGAAACATAATTTGTGCTTTTATTTCCCCCTGTTCCACTACTTTTAAAAATATGTGAAACATTATTTTTATTTGAAACAATTTTGTGCGTTTTAAAAAATTGAATTGGTAAAAATGGGATATGTTTTAATTCTTTAACTTCAGTTGATTTTATTTTTAATAACTTACAGTATTGATTATAAACTAAGTTATTATTGAATTGCTTATTAAATAAAGCAATCGCATTAAATTTAAAGTCTAGTTCAGATTTAATTTTGAATGGATTCAAATTTTTAATTTCAAATTTAATCAATGCACGATAAAATTACATTGTAAATTTAATATTAAGGCCTGTATTAACTTATTGTTAATTAAAATGTAATTAAAATTAATTTTGAATAAATTTATTAAAATGTCCATCCTTCCAAAGATTTTAGTTGTTGATGATGATCCTGATATTGTAGAAATTTTAAGGTATAACCTTGCTTTAGCTGGATATGATGTTAAGAGCGCTTCTAATGGTAGGGAAGCTATTAAAAAAGCTAAATTATTTATTCCACAAATTATTTTATTGGATGTCATGATGCCAGAAATGGATGGGATTGAGGCTTGTTCTAAAATTAAGACAATTTCTTCATTAGATAATACTAGGATAATTTTTTTAAGTGCTAGAAGTGAAGACTTTACACAAATAGCAGCTTTTGATGCTGGTGGAGATGACTATATTTCAAAACCGGTAAAACCTAAAATTTTATTAAAAAAAATCGACTCCATTTTTAAGAGAATTAATTCTACAAAAAATAAAATTCTAAAATTAGAGTTGAATGATTTAGTTATAGACAGAAATGAATATAAAATTATAAAAGATAAAAAAGATTTAACTCTGCCTAGAAAAGAATTTGAATTATTATTTCTTTTAGCTTCTAAACCAGGAAAAGTTTTCACTCGTGATGAAATAATGAATAGTGTTTGGGGCTCTCAAGTAATAGTAGGAGACAGAACAATTGATGTTCATATTAGAAAATTAAGAGAAAAAATCGGAGATTCGTATTTTAAAACAATTAAAGGGGTAGGATATAAGTTTACCCAATGATTTTATGTCGTCATTTAACAAATCAGTATTACAGTCTTTATTAGTTTCAGGTATTCTTAGTTTAGTAACAGTTATTGTATTTTTTTTATATAATTCTTTGGAAGAAAAAAACTCTATTAATTTACTAATTTTTATTACTTCTCTATTTATAGTCTCTTTTGTTTTAGTTTATTTTTTTTTAGAAATTTTTGTTTTAAAAAAAATTAGAAATCTTTATCATGACTTAATTCCAAAAGATAATATAGAAGAAAATTCTCTTGTTTTAACTAATATGGATCAATTGATAGAAAATCTTAAAAAATTTTCAAAGGAGAGTCAAACTGAAATCAAATCAATGAAAGAAAAAGAAAACTTTAGACGCGATTTTATAGGAAATTTAGCTCATGAATTAAAAACACCTCTATTTACTTCTCAAAGTTATTTACTAACTCTAATTGATGGTGCACTAAAGGATGAAGAAGTTAATCTTAAATATTTAAAAAAAGCAGAAAAAGCTGTAGAAAGATTAATCTTTATTGTAAAAGATTTAGATATGATAACTAAGCTTGAGACAGAGGATCTAAAATTAGAAAAATCAAAATTTAATATAATCTATTTAATAAATAATGTTTTTGATATGCTTGAGTTGCAGTCAAGTAAAAAACAAATTTCATTATCTATAGACCCTAAAATTAGATCATTAAATGTTTTTGCAGATCAAGAAAAAATTCATCAGGTCTTAACTAATTTAATTGAAAACTCAATAAAATATGGCAAAGAATTAGGCACTACTGAGGTTTCTGTTGATGATATAGTTGAAAACAAAGTTATAATTAGGATTACTGACAATGGTCAGGGAATAAAAGAAGTTCATTTCAAAAGATTATTTGAGAGATTTTATAGGGTAGATAATTCTGGCAGTAGATCAAGCGGTGGTTCGGGTTTAGGTCTTGCTATTGTTAAACATATAGTAGATGCTCATAATGAAAAATTGTATGTAGAAAGTGATTATGGTGTAGGTTCTGAATTTTCCTTTACTTTAGAAAAATCAAATTAATTATTTCTAATTTTGTTTTACTCTTAAATAACTATTAATTGGGAAGTAAAAATAAATTAAAAAGGTTTATAGAAAACAAAAGTTTTTCAAATGTAATTCAGCCAAATCGAAAAGATTTAATTTCACATTTATTTAAACTAAAAGGGAAATGGAATTCCTCATATTTTAAAAATAACAATCCAATAATCATAGAACTGGGATGTGGGAAGGGTGAATATACAGTTAATTTAGCTAAATTAAACTCTAACAAAAATTATATAGGAATTGATATTAAAGGAGCAAGATTTTGGAGAGGAGCAAAAACTGCAATTGATGAAAAATTAGAAAATGTAGTTTTTTTAAGAACTCAAATTGAATTGCTTGAATATGTTTTTGGAAATGATGAAATTCATGAAATTTGGTTAACTTTTCCAGATCCCCAAATAAAATTTCAAAGAAGAAAGCATCGTTTAATAAATCCTGCTTTTTTAGAACTTTATAAGAAAATATTAAAAAAAAATGGTATAATCCATCTTAAAACTGATAGTGAATTTCTACATGGCTATACATTAGGCTTATTAGAAAACTTAAACATTAGGCCTTTGTTTTCTAATCACGATATTTATAAGAATAATAATGCACCCAGTGAGGCACTTGAAATAAAAACCCATTATGAAAAATTATTTTTAGAAGAGGGTAAAAACATATCCTATTTAAGTTTTAATTTAAATTATGAAAGTGAATAAACAAAAACTGGATTTTTTTAACAAAGTATATTCTGTCGTTAAAAAAATACCCTATGGGAGGGTTTCTACATATGGAGCAATAGCAAATTATTTAGGAACTAAAAAAAGTGCACGAGTGGTTGGTTGGGCAATGAATGCTTCTCATAACATCAAGAACATACCTTCCCATAGAGTTGTTAATAGGATTGGACTTTTAAGTGGCAAAAATTATTTTTTTGGAAATAATCTTATGGAGCAATTGTTAGAAAGTGAGGGTATTGAAATAAAAAAGGATAAGATTGTAAATTTTAAAAATGTTTTTTGGGATCCATCTTTTGAATTAAAATAATTGTATTCATAAGCTTATATTTGTTATTAAAATTATTTTGATTTTGAAATTGACAAAAGATAAAATTTTATCTCTTTTAAAAACCGTTTTTTTAAAAGATGAAAAACATGATATTGTATCAAGCAATTCAGTTAGTAATGTTGTGATTTTTGATAAAGAAATTATAATTGATTTAGAAATTACAAATCCTACATTACAATCAAAAAATTATATAAAATCTTTAATTAAGAATGCTATTATTTCTGAATACAAACAAAATTTTGAAATAAAAATTAATTTTAAAGTTTCAGAAATTTTAAATGAAACTATTCTTAATAAGAATGAAGTTTTAGAAAATGTTAACAATATAATAGCAGTTTCATCGGCTAAAGGTGGGGTTGGAAAATCAACAGTTACAGCCAATTTAGCAATTACTTTGACTAAAATGGGTTTTTCAGTAGGAATTTTAGATGCTGATATTTATGGTCCTTCAATTCCCCTTATGTTTGATGTGGCACAAGACAAACCTCTTGCTGTGAAAATTAATGGTAAATCTAAAATGAAACCCATAGAAAATTACGGAGTTAAGATTTTATCTATTGGATTTTTTACAAAAATTGATCAAGCGGTAATTTGGAGGGGCCCAATGGCCTCTAAAGCATTGAAACAAATGATTTTTGATTCAGATTGGGGAGTCTTAGATTTTTTACTAATTGACTTACCTCCTGGAACAGGCGATATTCATTTAAGTATTATGCAATCATTGCCAATTTCTGGATCTGTTGTGGTTAGTACTCCACAAAATGTAGCTCTTATTGATGCTAGAAAAGGAGTTTCAATGTTTAAGCAAAAAAATATAAATGTTCCAGTTTTGGGAATTATAGAAAATATGGCTTATTTTACTCCCGAAGAATTGCCAAAAAATAAGTATTATTTATTTGGAAAAGAAGGAGCAAAAAATTTATCAATTGATTTAAAAGTTCCATTTTTAGGTGAAGTGCCTTTAATTCAGAGTATTAGAGAATCTGGGGATATAGGAAGACCTGCTTCTCTTCAAGAAAATTCAATTATTAGGGAGATTTTTAATACAATAGCAAAAAGCATGATTTCTGAGCTATTATTACGAAATAAGAAACTTCCGGCAACTGAGGTTATAAAAATAAAAACTATGTCTGGTTGCTCGGCTTTAAAATAATTATTATGAACAAAAATTTATTAACAAAAAAAGTAGAATCTGCATTAGATGAAATAAGGCCTTTCCTTTTATCTGATGGTGGAGACATATCTTTATTATCGATAAAAGATAATATTGTTAAGGTTCAATTAATGGGAAATTGTGTTAGTTGTTCTGTAAACCAGATGACTTTAACAAATGGTGTAGAGATGACCATTAAGAAACATGCTCCTCAAATTAAAAAAGTTATTAGTGTAGAATAGATAAATGAAAATAATCAAAACCGATATTTTGATCATTGGGGGAGGCCCGACAGGATTGTTTACAGTTTTTGAAGCTGGATTATTAGGTTTAAAATGTCATATAATTGATGCCTTAGCAAAACCTGGAGGACAATGTGCAGAAATATATCCAAAAAAACCAATTTTTGATATTCCAGCTATTCCTGAAATCTTAGCTGGAAAACTTATAGATAATTTATTAGAACAAATTAAACCATTTAATCCAGGATATACTTTATCTGAATCGGCTCAAAATTTAGAAAAACAAGAAGACGGCTCATTTAATGTAGTAACTGATAAGGGAACTGTTCATAATGCAAAAGTTATTGCTATTGCTGGAGGGCTTGGAAGTTTTGATCCAAGAAAACCTCAAATAAAGAACGTGAATAAATATGAAGGAAATGGAGTTGAGTATATGATAAAAGATCCAAAATTATTCAAAAATAAAAATATTATAATTTCTGGTGGTGGAGATTCTGCATTAGATTGGACTATTGAATTACAAAAAATTGCAAGAAAAGTTACATTAGTTCACAGAAGAACAGAATTCAGAGGTGCTTTTGATTCAATTGAAAAAGTTCAAAAATTAAAAAATAATTTATTAATTGATGTTATTACTCCTGCTGAAGTAATTGGCTTAAAAGGAGAAAAAAAATTAGAATGTGTTAGAATAAAAATAAATGATGAAGAAAAAGAAATGAGTACAGATTTTTTTATTCCTCTATTTGGTTTGATTCCTAAATTGGATAAAATATCAAATTGGGGCCTTGAAATAAGAGATAATTCAATTTGTGTTAATAATGCTTTAGATTATCAAACAAATGTTCCTGGAATTTTTGCAATTGGAGATATAAACACATATCCAGGTAAATTAAAATTGATTTTATGTGGATTTCATGAAGCTACTCTAATGTGTCAAGCTGCTTTTAAAATTATTCACCCCCATAAAAAAAACATTTTAAGATATACAACAGTTACTGGAATTAAAGGTTTTGATGGTTCTAAACGAAAATCTGAAAGTGCAACTATTAAGTCGATAGAATGATAAATGATTTTATATTTAATTCAAACAATTTTCAAACTATTAGTGGCTCCTCTGAATGGAGATCTCCCAGCAATATTGCGTTAATAAAATATTGGGGTAAAAAAACTAACCAGATTCCATTAAACCCTTCAATAAGTATTACATTAAAAAATTGTTTTACTCAAACAAAAATTTCATATCAAACTAAAAAAGTTAACAAATTAGATTTTAGTTTTTTATTTCAGGGAGAAAACAATACAGTTTTTGAAGATAAATTAAAACAATTTTTTATTAGGATTGAAAAATATTGTCCTTATCTATCAAATCTTGTTTTAAAAATTGAGTCTAGGAATTCTTTCCCACATAGTAGTGGAATTGCTTCATCCGCATCTTCATACAGCGCATTATCTCTCTGTATAATGGATATAGAGAAGGAATTAAATCCATCGATTGATAATAAGTTTTTTTTTAAAAAGGCTTCTTTTATTGCTAGACTTGGTTCTGGAAGTGCCTGTAGAAGTACTTTAGGATTTTTTTCTATTTGGGGAAAATCAGATTGTTTTGATCTTACAAGTGATTTATATGCAGTTAAATACCCAAATAAAATTCATGATGTTTATAAAGGTATTTGTGATACTGTTTTGATCGTTGATAAGGGGAAAAAAGAGGTTTCAAGTACATTGGGTCATAATTTAATGGATGGGCATAGTTTTTCAAATAATCGTTTGAATCAAGTTAAAATCAATTTTAAAAATCTAAAAAATGCATTGGAAACTGGTGATTATGACATGTTTATTAAAGTAGTTGAATTAGAGGCATTATCTATTCATGCGATGATGATGACCTCCAATCCATCTTATATATTACTAAAACCTAATACTATAAAAATTATAAATTTAATTTGGAAATATAGAAAAGAAAATGATTCAAAAATATGCTTCACTTTAGATGCTGGAGCAAATATTCATTTGATTTATCCAAAAAAAGAATATGATTATATTCAGGAATTTATTACAAATGAATTAATCAAATTTTGTGAATCAGGACAATTTATAAATGACATGATTGGGATTGGACCATTAAAATTGTAATTTTACAATATGAAAGCACCTTTATTCTATTCAAAAATTCTATTATTTGGAGAGTATGGTATTATAAAGGACTCTAAAGGACTTTCAATACCCTATAATTTTTATAAAGGAGGTTTAAAATTAGGGAATTTAAAAATTGAAAACATAAAGGAATCAAACGAAAGTCTTTCAATCTTTAGAGATTTTTTATTGAAAATAGATAATTCGATTGTTCTTTTTGATTTTAAGAAAATGAATTATGATCTTTTAAAAGGGATGTACTTTGATAGTACAATTCCTCAAGGATATGGAATAGGAAGTAGTGGTGCAATAGTTGCAGCATTCTATGACCGTTATGCAGAAAATAAGATTACTGTTTTGGAAAATTTGACCAAAAACAAAATTATAATTTTAAAAAATATTTTTTCTAAAATGGAATCCCATTTTCATGGCAAATCTTCTGGACTTGATCCATTAAATAGTTACCTGAGTTTACCAATATTAATTCGTTCAAAAAATCAAATTGAAACAACTGGAATCCCATTTCAATCTTTGAAAGGAAAAGGAGCTGTTTTTTTATTAGATAGTGGTAAGTCTAGTGAAACTGCTCCTATGGTAGATATTTTTTTTAACTCTATGAAAAATAAAAATTATAGTAAAATAATTCGAGAAGATTTTATTAGAATTACGGATTCTTGTGTTGATAATTTTTTAGAAGGAAATTTTAAATCACTTTTTTTAGATATTAGAAATTTATCAAAAGTTGTTCTAGATAATTTTAAGCCTATGATCCCAAAAAATTTCCACAATATTTGGGCTAAAGGTATTGAATCAAATGACTATTTTTTAAAATTATGTGGATCTGGAGGAGGTGGTTATATTTTAGGTTTCGCTGAAGATTTTAAAAAAGCAAAATCTGCATTGAAGGATTACAAATTAGAGGTCGTCTATAACTTTTAATTTCAATGTCTTTTTCTTTTTTCAATAAGAAAATTATAATAAAAATATTGAGCTTATTTTCTGTTGTAAGAGGCTACAACGTGATATTCATGATATTTGCTCAATTAGTTTCTTCAATATTTATTTTTTCTAATTCCAATGATGTTCTTTCTGTTATATTAGATTATAATATCTGGTTAATAGTTCTTTCTTCTTCATCTTCTATATCAGCTGGATATATAATTAATAATTTTTATGATTCAGATAAGGATTTAATAAACAGACCGCTAAAAACTATTTTGGAAAAAGAAATTTCTGGCAGGACAAAATTATTTGTTTATGTTTTTTTAAATATTCTCACATTGATTTTTTCAGCTCTAGTTTCTTTAAAAGCATTGCTTTTCTTTAGTTTTTACATATTAGGAATTTTTATTTATTCTATTAAAATAAGTAAATATCCATTTATTGGAAATTTTCTTTCAGTACTATTAGTTATTGCTCCATTCTTTGCGATTACTCTTTATTATAAGAATTTTTCAATGGAAATAATTACACACGCTTCGTTTCTTTTTTTTGTGATATTAATTAAGGAATTAATTAAGGATTTAAAAAATTTAAAAGGAGACTTTACAATGAATTATCTTACCATCCCAGTAATATATGGTGACAAATGGACCAAAAGTTATATAACAATTTATGTTCTTTTAGTAATAGTAATTTGTTTTAATTTAATTTTAAATTATGACATTTCTTTAATGGTTTATTTCTATTTTTTTTCAATACCATTTTTCTTTCCATTTCTTTATTTATTATGGAAATTTAATGATAATAAATATTATGAAACATTACATAATTCTTTAAAAGTCTTAATTATTATAGGGCTTTTTAGTATTATCTTGCACGGATTTTAATTCTTAAATTATGACAACCCAAAATACAATTAGATTAAACAAATTTATCTCAAATTCAGGGTTTTGTAACAGAAGACAAGCAGATGATTACATAAGTCAAGGCAGAGTATCTGTAAACGACAAAATTATTGTTAGATTAGGTTCTAAGGTTTCTTTAAAAGATAGTGTGAAGTTAGATGGGAAAAAAGTATTTCCTGTTAAAATGCAGTATATTATTTTAAATAAACCAAAAGGGTTTCATTGTATTTCTTCAAAAAAAAATTCCAAAACTGTTTTTTCTCTTTTATCTTCTATTAAAGAAGAAAATAGAATAATGTCTTTAGATTTTTTAAAAGAAAATCATACTGGACTTATTATTCTCTCAAATGACACTGATTTTATAATTCAAATAAATGCAAAAAAGAATTTGATAAATCAAATTTTTCATTTAAAACTTGATGTTGATTTTTTGCAAAAAGACTTAAAGAATATCAAAGATTTAGATTTTAAAGATAAATTGAAAATTAAATCAATTAATTATGTGGATGGAGCAAATAAAAATGAAATTGGCATAGAACTATCTATTCATAATATTAAAGATTTAGAAAAATTTTTATTAGATTTTAACTATAAAATAATATCACTTGATAGAGTTCTCTTTTCAAATTTTACTAAAAAAGATTTATCTCGTGGACAATGGAGGAATATTACAAAACAAGAGTTAATTAACTTAAAAAGTTTTTAATTTTTACTAGCCCATTCAAATCCTCTCGTTAACAGTTTCCATCCCTCAGGGTATTCAATAAATTCATTTGGATCGTGTCCGATTGAAATATAAAACACCTTTCCTTTTCCATACATTTTTTTCCAAGCAACAGGCATAACAACATCTTTTATCCATGGATAAGTATTCCCATCAAATTTAGTTGTAGCCAATATTTCAATATTGGGGTCGTAGTGCAAATAATATTGTTCACTAAAAATTTCAAAATCATTAAGCCCCTTTGTTAATGGATCTTTCAACATTTTTACTTTAAAATTTACTTTGCCTCCAGGATGTTCTACAAATTGCCCCCCAATCATAAATTGATAAGCAGTATTATTTCTAAATGAATCTCCAAGCCCTCCATGAGACCCTGCAATCCCTACGCCAGATTTTACAGCATTTGTCAAGTTTTTTTCTTGTTTAGAGGAAAGGTCCATCATGGTTACAGATTGGATTATTAAATCAAACTTTATCAAAGAATCATAATTTGAATAAATATTTAAATTGTTAGATTCATGAATATTTGCTTTTTCTTTTTTTAACCAGTTTATTATATTTTTTGCAAAAAGTTTTGGTTGATGTGGTTTATACCCCCCCCAAACAACTAAAACACTTTTATCTTCTAAAGATTGAGAATAAATAAAATTTTGTGCTATTACACTGAATAATAATATGAAAATTATTTTTTTCATAATAAATGAATTAAATTCCAATTTATGGAATTTATAATTAACATAAAATTTGTTTTTTTAAATTTGTCATTCACCTTAAAATGCTGATTTTTATAATTTAAAATTTTAAATAAAAAAAATGAAGAAAAAGTCTAGAAGAAATTTTATTAAAAAATCTTCGCTTATTGGTTCAGGAATTTTTATTGTTCCAAGAAATGTTTTAGGTGGAGTTGGGTTTGTTGCACCAAGCGATCAATTAAACATTGCTGCTATAGGAGCTGGAGGCAAAGGCTCTGATATTAGAGATTCCTGGGTATCAAATGAAAGGGTTGTTGCTTTATGTGATGTACATCCATTAGGTAAACATGGAGTTGTTCAATCTAGAAAAAAATACCCTAATGCTAAATTTTACGTTGATTTTAATGAGCTTTTAGATAAAGAGAAGGATTTGGATGCTGTTACAATTAGTACGCCAGATCACACACATGGAGTGATTGGAAATAGGGCGATGAATAAAGGTCTCCATGTTTATATTCAAAAACCTCTAACACATAATATAGAAGAAGCTCGACAATTAACGATAACCGCAAAGAAAAATAAAGTCATAACTCAAATGGGTAACCAAGGAGGTTCCTGTATTGGAGTTGAAAAAGTTAAGGAATGGATAGATGCAAAAAAAATTGGAGATATTCATAAAGTTTATGCATGGACAGATAGGCCTGTTTGGCCGCAAGGGTTTAAAATGCCAGGACCATCTGCCAGTAAACCTGAAGATTTAGAATGGGATTTATGGTTGGGTCCAGCTAAGAAAATGGCTTACAGACCTGAATTTCATCCTTTTAATTGGAGAGGATGGTGGGACTATGGGACTGGGGCTCTGGGAGACATGGGTTGTCATATTCTAGATTTGCCAGTTAAAGCTTTAAATTTAGGTTATCCCAAAGATGTTGAGTGTAGCGTTGCTAAGATTTATGAAAAAATGTGGAGTCCAAATTATTATCCAGAAGGGCCCCCTGCAGCATCCCTTGTAACACTTCATTTTGAAAAAAACAATAAAACTAATTCTGATTTAGAGCTAGTTTGGATGGATGGAGGAATTATTCCACCTAGACCCGAAGTTATACCGGCAGAAGATTATTTAGGTGAAAAAGGAAATACAAATGGGGTATTAATAATAGGGAATCAGGGAGTTATTAGTTCAGGAGTTTATGGATTAAACCCAAAATTATATAGAAAAGGTGAAAAAACATTGCATTTAAATACTGATAAAATATATAATAGAAATAATGGACTAGATCATATTCATCATAAAGAATGGATTGACGCAATTAAAGGAGGTTATGGAAGTAAAGAATATAAAATGTTAACCGCACCAATTGAATATGCAGGACCCTTTACTGAAATAGTTCTAATGGGAAATTTAGCTTTAAGAAGTTATATGCTTAAAGATGGAAAAGATTTTATTGGAAGAAAAAAATTACTTTGGGATGGCAATAATATAAAAATCACAAATTTTAATTTGGCAAATCAATTTGTTGGAAGAAAAAGAAGACCTGGATGGGATTTATAGAATTATTTTAGAATGCTATATTTAATTATTATTCTAAATTTTAAATAACTATGTTTATATAAAATATTATTATGAAAAAAATATATTACTTACTATTTACTGCATCTTTTTTTATTTTAAGTTGTAATAACTTTTCTCCAAAAAAAAATATTAAGACTGCACCTTTAGAAAATTCAATAGATTTCTCTTCAGAAGAGAATTGGGTTTCTTTAATCCAGGATAATTCTTTGGATGGGTGGCATTATTATCAGGATAATGGAGAAAAGTCAGGCTGGGATATTAAAGATGGGGTTTTAACTTTTAGATCCGCTAATGCAAAGGGAAAGGGTGATAAAAGTTTAGTGAGTGATAAAGAGTATACAAATTTCAAAATTCATTTAGAATGGAGGGTAAGCCCTGGATCTAATAGTGGTTTCTTTTGGGGAGTTAAAGAGGATATGAAATATGAATTTCCTTTTGTAACTGGACCTGAAATTCAAATCTTAGATCCTGAGATGCCAGATGGACCTTTAACACAAGCAGGTGCGTTATATGGAATGATTGCCCCTTCTAAGTGGGTTACAAGACCTGCAGGTGAATGGAACAGTTATGATATTACAATAGATCATAATTCCAATAAGGGAGTGGTAGTTCACAATGGTGAAGAAATAGTAACCTTCCCATTAAGTGGAGCAGAATGGGATGCAATGGTGGCTCCAACTAAATTTAATAATTGTGATCAAAAACCTTGGCATAATTGTGATTTTGGAAAATTTAAAACAGGTAAAATATCTATTCAAGATCATCCTGGGGTGATTTCATTTAGGAATATTAAAATATTAGAATTGTAATTTTTATTTGAATTAACTTTCAATAAAAGATAATAGATTATATAAGTTTTAATATTTCTAACTAATTAAATTATATGCAGATACTAGAGAATTCTAAGGAATATGATGTTATAATAGTTGGATCCGGTGCAGGTGGAGGAATGGCAACTAAAATT
Organism: uncultured Flavobacteriaceae bacterium; assembly: GCA_964433845.1. Taxonomy (GTDB): domain Bacteria; phylum Bacteroidota; class Bacteroidia; order Flavobacteriales; family Flavobacteriaceae; genus MAG-121220-bin8. The sequence goes on along the minus strand of CAYSTA010000005.1, from coordinate 15,098 downwards.
CTATCAGAGGCAGGTTTATCTATAGCTATTGTTGAGGCAGGCCCATTCTTTGATCCAGCTAATCCAGAACAAATGACTCAAATGAAATGGCCATATGAATCTCCTAGACGTGGAGGAGGAACTACTAGATTTTTTGGAGATTTTGATCAAGCATATGGCGGATGGGAAATAGAGGGAGAGCCATATTCTCAAGTAGGAGACACTCAATTTAAATGGTTTAGATCTAGAATGTTGGGCGGTAGAACCAACCATTGGGGAAGAATTTCTCTAAGGTTTGGACCTGATGATTTTAGAAAAAAATCGATTGATGGATTTGGTGAAGATTGGCCAATTACCTATCAAGATATTAAACCTTATTATGACAAAATAGATAAATTAATCGGAGTTTTTGGCAGTAAGGAGAATTTATCTAATGATCCTGATGGATTTTTCCTGCCTCCTCCGAAACCTAGATTGCATGAACTTTTTTACATAAAAGGAGCTAGAAAAAGTAATGTTAAAGTAATTCCTTCTAGGTTATCAATATTAACTAAAAGAATTAATGATGAAAGAGGGGTTTGTTTTTATTGTAATCAATGTGCTAGGAGTTGTATGGCATATGCTGATTTTTCATCTGGTTCATGTTTAATATTTCCAGCTCAAAAATCAGGAGGTCAAATCGATATGTTTCTTAATGCTATGGTAAGGACAGTCACTACAAATCAGGAAGGTAAAGCAACAGGGGTATCCTATATTGATAAAACAGATAATAAAGAATATAAATTAAAAGGCAAAGTTGTTGTTTTGGCTGCTTCTGCATGTAGTTCTGCTAGAATTCTTTTAAATTCTAAATCTAAACAACATCCAAATGGATTGGGGAATAGCAGTGATTTAATTGGAAAGTACTTACATGATTCCACAGGTGGAGATATGATGGCATTTATTCCAGAATTAATTGATAGAAAGATTTATAATGAAGATGGTGTAGGGGGAATGCATGTATATTCTCCATGGTGGCTTGATAATAAAAAATTAGATTTTGCAAGAGGGTATCATATAGAAGTTTGGGGGGGATTGGGTGCTCCATCTTATGGAACAGGGTTTAATGTAAATAGTTTTAATAAATTTTTTGGATTTAAAAAAGCTGGTGGATATGGAGATGTTCTAAGGTCTGATATGAAAAAATATTATGGATCAACGATAGGTTTATCAGGAAGAGGTGAGTCCATAGCTCAAAAAACTAATTATTGTGAAATAGATCCAAATAAAGTTGATAAGTATGGAGTCCCAGTTCTTAGATTTAATTATAAATGGACAGATAATGAGATAAAACAAGCTAAGCATATGCAAGATACTTTTGAAGAAATAATCCATAACATGGGTGGAATTCCATTGTGGGACAAGCCTGGTAAAGAATCTAATTATGGTATAAATGATCCAGGATGGATTATTCATGAGGTCGGAACAACTAGAATGGGAAATGATTCTAAAAATTCGGTTGTTAATCAATTTGAACGGCTTCATGATGTCTCTAATGTATTTGTAGTTGATGCAGGACCTTTTGTGTCACAAGCTGACAAAAATCCTACTTGGACAATTATGGCCTTAGCTTGGAGAAGTTCAGAGTATATAATAGACCAATTTAAAAAACAAAATTTTTAATAAAATGAAAAGAAGAGATTCAATTAAAAATTTGACTTTAGCATCATTTGGTGCAAGTATTTTTCTTGAGTCATGTTATGATGTATCAAGAGAAAAAATTGTAAGATCTCTTACAAGGTATGAATATGGAAGAACACCTGAAGAAAAACTTTATGATGACAAACTTTTTGCACAAAATTTTTTTTCAAATGATGAGTTACTAACTATAGACAAATTATGTAACTTAATCCTACCGCCAAATGATTTTGGATCAATTAATGAAGCTGAAGTTGTTCAATTAATTGAGTTTATGGCAAAAGATATTCCATCTTATCAAGAACCATTAAGGAAAGGACTCTCTTGGATTAATAATGAAAGTAAAAGTAGATTTCAGAATTCATTTATTGATATTCCTTATTCCAATCAGAAAGAAATATTAGATGAAATTGCCTATTATGATCCAAACGAAAACATGAATGATCTTCCTGAACCTATTCAATGGTTTAATCTTTTAAGAAACTTGACTATTACGGGTTATTTTACATCTGAGGTTGGCATAAAGGAATTAGGATATAAAGGAAATACCCCAAATGTTTGGGATGGTGTTCCTCAAAATGTATTAGATCAGTATGGACTATCATATGATAAAGATTGGTTGGATAAATTTGTAGATCAATCTAAGAGAAATGATAAGGCCATATGGGATAAAGAAGGAAATCTTATTTCATAAAAAATAAAAAACCCTATTTTATTTTTTAAATAGGGTTTTTATGTGGTACCTCGCAGAATCGAACTGCGGACACAAGGATTTTCAGTCCTTTGCTCTACCAACTGAGCTAAGGTACCATAGCTTGTTTTTTAGAAGAGCAAATATAATTTGTTTTATTAGAGCAACAAAAAATCATGTAAAAAATCTTGTGTATTTTTATCATTTAATTATAAGCATTTGAATTTAGTCCTAGATATAGGTAATAGCCTTTTGAAAGCAGGTATTTTTAAAAATAATAATCTTATTAATTATTGTGAATTTAATAAGGATTATTTTATAAACGTTAAATCAATTTTAGATAACAATCCTATTAGTCATTCAATAGCTTCAAATGTCTCAGAATCTAATAATAAATTAATAGAATTATTATCTAATAAAACTAACTTAATTGAATTTAATTCTTCTCTAAATGTTCCATTTAAAAATTGTTATCAATCTAAAAATACTTTAGGAAAAGACAGAATAGCTCTTGTTAGTAATGCTTCTAAGGAATATCCTAAAGAAAATGTCTTATTAATTGATTTAGGTTCGTGTATAACTTTTGATTTTTTAAATAATAAAAACGAGTATCTTGGAGGGAGTATTTCGCCTGGTTTAAGAATGAGATATAAATCTTTAAATAATTATACAGCAAACCTTCCTTTACTAGATCCTAAAGAGATTGATTATTTTATTGGAAAAAACACTGAAGATTCAATTCATTCAGGTATAATTAATGGAATTATTAGTGAGTTAAATAGTACTGTAGAGAAATATAAAAGTCAGTATAAAAAAATTAGGATAATTTTAACAGGAGGAGATTCTAAATTCTTGTTCAAGAAGATAAAAAGTGGCATCTTTGCGAATTCAAATTTTCTGATTTTTGGACTCAACTTTTTAATTGAATTGAATAAAAAATAATGAAAAAATATATTCAAGCTATTTTCTTAATTTTTACAACATCAATTGCTTTTAGTCAATCAGGAAGTTTATCTCCTTATTCTTTTTATGGCATTGGAGAGAACACTTTTAAAGGAACCATTGAAAATAGGTCTATGGGAGGATTAACTGTTTACAGCGATAGTATCCATTTAAATCTTACAAATCCAGCGACTTATTCCCAAATTGAACTTGTTAATTATTCAGTTGGAGTTGATTATAACAGCTCTAGATTAAATTCAGATAATTCAAATGAAAATACTAGTACTGCTAATGTTAATTATCTAGCAGTTACAGTACCTACTAAACATCTTGTTTTTGGTTTCGGAATTATCCCTAAATCATCTGTTGGTTATTTATTACAAAGTACAGATGAATCTAAAACACCTAAACAAGTTGATAGATATGAAGGAGGTGGAGGTGTAAATACAGCATTTCTAACTTTTGGATTTAAAGCTTTTAATAAAATAAATCTTGGAATTTCTGCAAATTATGAATTTGGAAGTTTAGATCATGCTAATTCAAGAATATTAGAAGGCATAGAATTATATACAAAGGTTGAAAGTAATTCTTCAGTTAGCGGAGTTAATTTTGTTTATTCAACTCTTTTTAGAGAAAAAATTGCAAATGATTTAACTTTACATGCAAGTTATATTTTTAAACCAAATTCAAAACTTTCATCTAAAAATTCACAAATTTTATATACTATTCCTGGCGATGGGTCTTTTGGAGGAGATAGTGAAGAAATTGATTTAGGAGCTTTAAATTTAAAGGAAACAAAAATTACTATTCCTGCCTCAAATTCATTCGGTTTAGGTATTGGAAAAGAAACAAAATGGTTTGTTGGATTTGATTATACTAAAACTAATGGAGGGGGCTTTGAAAATAAATTGTTCAATTTAAAAAATGTTGAATACAGGGAAGCTTCAAAGATTTCCTTGGGAGGTTTCTTCATTCCAGATTTTAATTCTTTTACCAGCTATTTTAGTAGGATTGTATACAGGGCCGGAATTAGAATAGAAAAAACAGGTCTCCATATTCAAAATCAATCTATTAATGAATATGGTATAAATTTTGGATTAGGATTACCATTTCAAGGCTTTCAAAATATTAATTTTGGTTTTGAAGTTGGAAAAAGAGGCACAACAAACGCTGGATTGATTCAAGAAAAATTCTTTAGTGTTAGACTAGGATTAACCCTAAATGATAGATGGTTTGTAAAAAACAAGTATAATTGATAAATTTGGCTTCATTTTTGAATGATATATAATGTAAATGTCTAATAATCAAATATTAAATTTGATTTTTAAAATATTTTAATGAGAAATTTGTACATCTATTTTTTGTTATTAGCCTTTAGCATTAATGCTTATAGTCAGTCAAAGGAGGAGTGCTTGACTAATCTTTCGATATTTGCTGAGTATGCAAAAGTTAAAAATTATAAGGCTGCTTATGAACCTTGGCTTAAAGTAAAAGGTGAATGTCCAGATATTAATTCTGCTATATATGTCTATGGAGAAAGAATTTTAAAGTTTTATATTAAAAATAGTCAAGGAAATGAAAAAGATGAATATGAGGAAGATCTTTTAGATCTTTATGATGAGTGGTTAAAATACTTTTCTAAAACAAAGTCTGGAAAGCAACAAACAGGTAAGATACTAGCAATCAAAGCACAATCTATGCTGGATTTTAAGTTAGGTGATGATAAGGACATCTATGATGTTTATGATGAAGCATTTAATAAAGATCCAGAAAGTTTTACTTCTCCAAAAGGTTTGTATAATTACTTTAAAATTTATTTTAACCTTTACAAATCTGAAAATCAATCTGTTTCTTTGGAATCATTATTTGAAAAATATGAAGAACTCACAGAAAAATTTGAATTAGTAATGGGTTCTTATACTTCTAAGCTAGATGCCCTTCTAAAAAAAGAAGAAAATGATGACCCATTATCAAGTAGGGAGATAAAAAATAAAAGGATTTATGAAGTAAATATGGTAGCCTGTTCAACTTATTTAAATAATTTAAACGCTATAATTGCTAAAGAATCTACATGTGAGAATTTAATTCCTTTATATAGAAAGAATTTTGATAAATTTAAGTTAGATGAAGTTTGGTTAAATAGAGCAGCTAGTAGAATGGATAGTAAAGATTGTTCAGATGACCCATTATTTGTTGAATTAGTAGAGGCTTTGCATGAATTAAAACCCTCAGCCAATTCTGCTTATTATTTAGGTTTATTAAATGATAAGAAGGGTGATTCTAAAACAGCAATTGAATATTATAATGAGTCTATTGCATTAGAAACGGATAATCTTAAAAAAGCTAAGACATTATATAAAATTGCTTTAAAGTTTAAAAAGTCAAGACAATACAGTAAATCTAGAAGTTATGCTTATAAGGCACTTAAGTTTCAACCTTCTTCAGGAAGATCGTATTTATTAATTGCTAATTTATATGCTGCAAGTGCTAATAACTGTGGTAATACACAATTTGAAAAAAGAGCAATATATTGGTTAGCTGCTAAAGAAGCCAGAAAGGCGGCATCTGTAGATGCGTCTGTTAGAAGAACTGCGAATAGAACTGCTGCAAGCTATGAAGGTAGAGCTCCATCAAAAACAGATATTTTTACTGAAGGAAGATCTGGTGAAACTATTTCTGTAAAATGCTGGATAGGGAAAACAATTACGGTTCCCTCCATTTAAATAATGAATTGGTTTAAATTTTTCATTTTAACTTTTTTTTGTTTTATTTCTTGTGAAGACAATTTTCAAGAAATAAAAAAAATTAATAATAATGATAATATTCCTATAGGAATTGCTGAAAATATAAAATTAATCTATACTGATTCAGCCAAAGTTAAGGCAGTATTAACATCCCCAATAAATAAAGATTTTACAAATCAAGAATTTCCATACTCGGAATTTCCAAATGGAATAGAAATTACTTTTTTTGATAAAAAGAAAAATTCAACTGTGGTTACATCAAATTATGCTATTACATATAATAAAACTAATATTGTTGATTTGGTAGGGAATGTTGTTATTAATATTCATGATGGAACTGAGTTAAAAACCTCCCAACTATATTGGGATCCTGAACAGGAGTGGCTTTTTACTGAAGAAATGTTTAGTTTTAAAAACACAGATTATGACATTATTGCCAAAAGATTAGATGCAAATAGATCATTTACTATATTTAATACTGGCGAATTGGATGGTAAGGTTATAGTTGAAGAAAAAGAAACTTTGGTTAATGAAAATTAGAAAAATATCTGAAATAGTCTATTTATTAATTTTTATTATTGCTTCTACAGATTATTTTTTTGGATCAAATGATCAATCTAATAGGAAAAATATTTTACTAATTTTTGCTTTTGTATCTTTATTTATGTTTTTTTTTAGAAGATTCTACAGGAAAAAATTTGAAAAAAGAAATAAATAAATTTAATGGATTTAGAAATCACCGTTATTTTAATTTCAATTATTTTTTCAGCTTTCTTTTCTGGAATGGAGATAGCATTTGTTTCTTCAAATAAAATTTATTTAGAAATAGAAAAAAAACAACAAGGATTTTTTTCCAATATTTTAAAAAAAATAACTCATTCTCCATCAAAATTTATTGCAACTATGCTACTTGGTAATAATATTGCATTAGTTGTATATGGGATTTTTTCTGGAAAATTAATCCTTGATTTACTTTTTCCTGAAATAGACAGCTCTAAGTCAATAGATTTTATATATATATATTATCAGACAGTAATTTCCACTCTAGTGATCTTAATTACAGCTGAATTTTTGCCTAAAGTTTTATTTCAGATTTATGCAAATAGATTCTTAAAATACCTGTCTTTTCCATCTTATATTTTTTATACTTTGCTTAGTCCCATCACATTTGTATTAAATCATATTTCAAATAGTGTGTTAAGCAAATATTTTAAAACTAAAGAAGATGAAATGCGAATAGTTTTTAGTAAAGATGAGCTTGGAGATTATATAAATGAGGAATTGGCAAGTGATTCTAAAACAAAAAATATAGATTCAGAAATTCAAATTTTTCAAAATGCATTAGAATTCTCTAACGTAAGAGCTAGGGAAGTTATGGTTCCAAGAGCTGAAATTATTTCTGTAGATAGATATTGTGATACATCAGAGATAAAAAACAAATTTATCGAGCATGGTTTATCTAAAATTTTAATACATAGAGAAAATATTGATCATATAATTGGTTATATAAGTTTACAGGATATGTTTAATCAGCCAAAAAAAATTAAATCATTTATTCATTCCGTAGAATTTATTCCTGAATCAATGTTAATTAACGATGTTTTAAATTCTTTAACAAGAAAACAAATTAGTATTGCTGTTGTTATTGATGAATATGGTGGAACTTCAGGAATTATCACTATTGAAGATATAATTGAAGAATTGTTTGGAGAAATTGAGGATGAACATGATTTGACTAATTTTTTAGAAAGGAAAATCAATTCTAACACATTTCTTTTATCAGCAAGATTAGAAGTTGATTATTTGAATGACAAATACAAATTTAATATTCCTGAGAGTGACCAATATGAAACTTTAGGTGGTTTTATTGTTAATAATACACAAGATATTCCTGAAAATGGAGAAGTTCTTAAGATTTCTTCATTTGAATTTAAGATCAAAGATGTAACTGACACTAAAATTGAAACATTAGAGTTAAAAGTCCTAAAAAATTAAATAGAGGTCTTTTTTTTTAATTGATAAGGATATTGTATTTTCGTTTGCTACAAAAAAAAAATATGGCGATTTTAGGAAGTCTTAGAAAAAATTCTGTTGTTTTGATTACTGTAATTGGAATGGCATTATTTGCTTTTGTTATTTCTGGAGTTTTTGATGGAAAGGGTTATGTTGCTCAAGATCCAATAGGGATAGTAAATGATCAAGATTTATCAATTGAAGAATTTAGGAATCAAGTAGATTTTTTAGAAAGATCTTACAACTTATCTGGGATGAATGCTGTAAATAGTGTTTGGGATCAAACAGTTAGAAATTTAATATTAAAAAATCAATTTGAGTTAAGCGGGGTTGATTCAGGAAAAGACCATCTGGAGTATATTTTATCTCAAAATCCGAGTTTTAATTCCGATCCAAGATTTTTGAATGATGCAGAAATTTTTGAAATAGAAAAGTTTATTGATTTAATAGTTGAACTTAAAACAACCAATCCAGATGCTTATGAACAATGGAAAAATCAAGAATCTATTTTTCAAAGTCAATCAAATGAAAAAATTTACTTTGATTTAATAGTATCAGGAATTAACTTTTCTTATAAAGATGGAGAGTTTGAGTATTTATTACAAAATGATAAAGTAGATATAGAATATGTTCAAATTCCTTATAGCTCTATTCCTGATAGTTTGGTTAAACTTAAAAATTCTGATGTTGCAAAATATATTAAGTCAAATAGTACTGATTTTAAAGTTGATGCCTCTAGAAATATAGAATATGTTTTATTCGATGAAAAACCTTCCCCAGAAGATGAAAATGAAACTAAAAAAAATTTAGAAAGCTTTCTGGTTGAAAAAAAAGAATATAATGATGTTTCAAAACAAGAAGAAACTATTCCAAGTTTACTAACTGCTAAAAATTTAACGGAATTTATTAATCAGAATTCTGAAATAAAATTTGATTCTATATATGTTCCTAAAGGTTCTTTGCCAAATAATGATGCTAACATTTTATTTAATTTAAATAAAAATCAAATTTACGGTCCGTACTTAGATGATGAATTTTTTAAAATATCAAGAATGCTTGATAAGAAAAAAGGAGGAAATGTTAGAGCAAGTCATATTTTAATTTCATATAAAGGATCTCAAGATGCTTCACCTGATATTACTAGATCAAAATCTGAAGCTAAAAAAGAGGCAAATAGAATTCTAAAGTTAGCGAGAAAGAATCCTGATTCTTTTTCTGGATTAGCATTTGAATTTTCCGATGGCCCTTCAAAATCAAGTGGTGGAGATTTAGGGTTTTTTCAAGAAGGCGCTATGGTTAAGCCTTTTAATGATTTTGTATTTTCAAAAAAAGAAGGAACGATTGGAGTTGTTGAGACAGATTTTGGTTTTCATGTAATAAATATTGTAGCAAAAGAAGATTTAGTCCTTTTAGCTTCCATTGCTATTAAAAACATACCATCAGAAAATACTAGTGATAAAACCTTTAATTTAGCTACTAAATTTGAAATTAATCTTTCTAAAAATAAAAATCTAAATGAATTGGCTAAAGAAAATAATTATGAGATCAGACCAGTTAGTAATATTAAAGTTTTAGATGACAATTTGCCTGGCTTAAGTAATCAAAGAAGATTAGTTCAGTGGTTATTTTCTGAAGACGTTGAATTAAATTCATATAAAAGATTTGATCTTTCTAAAGGGGGGTATTTAATAGCTCAAATAACTGGTATAAAAGAAGAAGGACTTTCATCTGTTGAAGATGCATCTTTTACAGCAGTTCCTAAGGTCAGAAATAAAAAGAAAGCAGAACTAATCATTAAACAAAATAAAAAAAATAAATCTTTAGAGGAGTTGGCGAAAAATAATAATACTGAAATTAAAAAAGCTTTAGCATTAAATCAAAAAAATGCTACAATTAGTAGTGCGGGCAGAGAACCTTTATTGGTTGGTCATGCTTTTGGTTTAAATGTTGATCAGACTTCAGATTTTATTATTGGTGAAAATGGTGTTTATAAGATTAAAGTAACAAAAAAAGATAAATCAAGTGGTTTAGATACTTACTCTTCATATCAGAATCAATTGTTGCTATCATCTAGACCAAGGGTTAACAGCACTTTATATCAAGTTGTAAAAGAATCAGCTGAAATTATTGATAATAGATCTACATATTACTAAGATTATCTAAATAAGATTTCCAAAGGATAATGCTTTTTGAATATATATTATCAAAAAAATAAATGATACTGTAAATTTCATTGCCATTCCTGCTAAAAATCCAATTAATGTTCCCAATGATGCTTTAATAGCTTTTTTATAACCCAAATTATTCATTAATTCACCTGATAAAGCTCCAATAAATGGACCAGTTAATATTCCGATAGGTCCTAGAAAAAAGCCAATTAACAAGCCTATAGTAGCACCAACAAGCCCTTTTTTAGTTCCACCTAATTTTTTTAAACCTATCATTGGAATTATTATATCTAATATGAAAACCGTTATAGCAATTAAAAAACTACCAATAAGAAAATAAATTTCTAAAGGAACAAATGATGTAAAATGTAAAAGCAATAAACCAATCCAGCTAGTTATTGGACCTGGAATAATGGGAATAAAACTTCCAATTAGACCAATTATGCATAATAATAAACCAATTATTAAAAGTAATATGTCCATGAATTAGATAAAATTGTAATATATAAATATGAATTTTTTGTAATTTACATATGTGATGAAAATAATAAATTTTTTTCTTATAATTTTTTTAATTCTTGGATGTAAAAATAATTATAATCAAAAGCAAATTGTAATTCCAAGTGGTATAACTGTATGGGATTCAAATGATGAATTTCCATCAATTAGTTCATGTGAACAAATTGAAAGCGAATCAGAAAGAAATATCTGTTTTCAGCAAGAATTGACTAAGTCAATTCTTGATAATATTGATTTTAGTCAAATAGAAGTAAATAATAGCTTAAATGACACTTTAAAAATTTCTATTTTAATTGATAAAGATGGAAAAATTTCTCTCTACGATAGTCAGGTTAATTTGAAAGTTAAAAAGCAAATTCCATCAATTGACAGTATATTGTATAATGCTATTAACAATTTGCCAAAAGTATTGCCGGCAATCAAAACAAATATTGGAGTAGAGGTTAACTCAAGGTTTGAATTACCTTTAATAATCAAAACAAATTAATTTAAAGGTCTTGGAATCAAAAAAAGAAAAGATAATATTAGGAATTGACCCCGGAACAACAATTATGGGTTTTGGTTTAATAAAGGTTGCTGATAAAAAAATGAAATTTATACAATTAAATGAATTGAAATTAAAAAAATATGATGATCATTACCTACGTCTGAAACATATTTTTGAAAGAACAATTGAATTGATAGACGAGTATAAACCAGACGAAATTGCAATAGAAGCCCCTTTTTTTGGAAAAAACGTACAGTCTATGTTGAAATTAGGAAGAGCTCAGGGAGTAGCTATGGCTGCAGGTCTTTCGAGAGAAATTGCAATAACTGAATATTCTCCAAAAAAAATAAAAATGGCAATAACTGGAAATGGAAATGCTTCTAAAGAGCAGGTTGCTAAGATGCTTCAGAACTTGTTATCTATTAAAGAATTGCCTAAAAATCTTGATTCAACAGATGGTCTTGCAGCAGCAGTATGTCATTTTTATAATTCTAATAAAATTAATTACGGATCTAAGTATAGCGGATGGGAATCTTTTATTAAAAAAAATCCAAGTAGGCTTAAATAATTTAAATTGGCAGGAATATATATTCATATACCTTTTTGCAAGCAAGCTTGTCACTATTGTAATTTTCATTTTTCAACCTCATTAAAAAATAAAAATGATATAATTGAAGCTATGCTAAAGGAGATTTATATTCGATCAAAAGAATATAATGGTATAGTTGAAACTATTTATTTCGGAGGAGGAACTCCGTCTATATTGGGAATAGAAGAAATTTCTAAATTAATTGAAATGATTTTCAAAAATTTTAAAACTTCTTCATATCCAGAAATTACTTTAGAAGCAAATCCGGACGATTTATCAGAATTAAAATTAAAAGAATTATCCAAAACGAAGATAAATAGATTAAGTATTGGGGTCCAGTCTTTCAGAGACATTGATTTAAAAATGATGAATCGATCACACAATTCCAACGATTCAAAAAAATGTATTGAAAATGCAAAGCATTATTATGATAATATATCAATTGATTTAATTTATGGAATATCAAAATCAGATTTAAAAAATTGGGAATATAACTTAGACCTAGCTATTGAATACAATACTAATCATATTTCTGCTTATGCATTAACTGTAGAACCTAATACTGTTCTTTATAAACATGTTCAAAAAGGAAGAGTTAAACTATTAAATGAAGAAAGAGTCTTTGATCAATATAAATTAATGTATAATAAATTGACAAGTTGTAATTATATTAATTATGAATTGTCAAGTTTTGCAAAAGAAGGTTATTTCTCTAATAATAATACTGGATATTGGCTTAGAAAAAAATATTTAGGCATTGGGCCTTCTGCTCATAGTTTTGATGGTATTTCAAGAAGTTGGAATATTTCAAATAATAATTTATATGTAAAAGCAATTAATAGTAACAAAATTTTTTTTGAGAGTGAAAAATTAACCAAAACAGATAAGTACAATGAATATATAATGACAGGATTAAGAACTATATGGGGAGTATCTAAAGATTATTTAAAAGATAATTTTGGATATAAATTTGAAAAACATTTTACTGAAAAATCAGAAAAATATTTTGATTCTAACCACTTAATTCAAAAAAATAATATTATTACTACAACTATTAATGGCAAATTTTTATCAGATCGAATTGCTTCAGATTTATTTATAATTAATTCTAAGACTTAGTTTTAAACAATTTTGAAAATTGATAATAAAATTTAGATATTGTTTCTATTCCTAAAAGAAAATTTGAAACACCGTAATGTTCATTTGGAGAATGAATTGCATCACTATCTAATCCAAATCCCATTAAAATAGTTTTGCTTTTAAGTTCCTTTTCAAAAAGTGCTATTATTGGAATACTTCCACCATCTTTAGTTGCAAATGGTTTTAATTTAAAAACATCCTCATATGCATTACTTGCTGCCTGAAACCCAATAGTGTCTGTAGGAGCAACATAAGGCTCTCCTCCATGGTGCTCTCTTACTTCTACAGTGACTCCTTTAGGAGTTATATTTTTTATATGTTTAGTAAAAAGAGAACTTATTTCTTTCCAATTTTGATTTGGAACTAATCTCATAGAAATTTTAGCAAATGCTTTACTTGGCAACACTGTTTTTGAGCCTTCATCTATATATCCTCCCCAAATCCCATTAACATCTAATGCCGGTCTTATAGATTGTCTTTCAGTAGTCGAATAGCCTAATTCTCCATATTCAGAATTAATTCCTATTGAATCTTTAAATTCCTCTAGATGAAAAGGAATTAAAGATGTTTCTTTTCTTTCATCTTCTGTAACTTCAAGCACTTTATCATAAAAACCTGGAATAGTAATTCTGTTGTTAGAATCGTGAAGAGAAGCTATCATCTTTGATAGCATGTTTATTGGGTTTGCCACAGTTCCACCATAATGCCCAGAATGTAAGTCTCTATTCGGTCCAGTTATTTCTACTTCCATATAAGAAAGGCCCCTTAGGCCTGTAGTAATTGATGGAATATTTTTACTAATCATTCCAGTGTCAGAAACTAAAATAATATCATTAGAAAGTTTTTCTTTGTTATTTTTTACAAATATTTCAAGATTGTCACTACCTACTTCCTCCTCACCCTCAATCATAAACTTTACATTACAAGGAATACCATCATGTTTGAGCATAACTTCTAAAGCCTTTACATGCATGAACATTTGACCTTTATCATCACATGATCCTCTAGCAAAAATAGCCCCCTCTGGATGAATTTCTGTTTTTTTAATATATGGATCAAATGGATCTTTATCCCATAGTTCTATTGGGTCAACGGGCTGAACATCATAATGTCCATATACGAGTACTGTTGGGAGGTTAGAATCTATTATTTTTTCTCCATAGACAATGGGATGCCCCTTAGTCTCACAAATTTCACAATTATTTAAACCTAGTTTCAAAAGATGTTCCTTAATTAGGTTCGCAGCTGATCTAATATCAGATTTGTTTTCTGAAACAGCACTTATAGAGGGAATCTTTAATAGTTCAAAAAGCTCATCTAAAAAACGATCTTTATTTTTTTCAATATAATTCTTAAATTTTTCCAAAATAATCTTTTGTGTAAATGTAATTAAATATGCTTTTTTAACATAGAGAAATGATTAAGGATATTATAATAATCTTGCTTATATTTGATTCCCTTTTGCGGGTGTGGTGAAATTGGTAGACACGCTAGACTTAGGATCTAGTGCTTTGCGGCATGGGGGTTCGAGTCCCTTCACCCGCACAAAAAACCTTTACATTTGTAAAGGTTTTTTATTTTTATCCTACGTCAATAGAATGTGAGAAATGGTTTGAAGATAATGAGCAGTATTATAATGATATAAAAAGTTAATCTATGGTTTTCTTTTCCCCACAAATATCCTGACCATAAAGTTGCTTTACAAAAAGTAAATCAGAGAGGTATTCAGTAATACTACTCACCTTTCCGTCCTCATTTATACTGTATAACCAGATATAATCATTATTGTATGTTCCATTAACTCCCTCAGCTTCCCCTGAAAGGACGATTACTGCTCCGTTAACGCCAGAAATTATCTTATCTACATTTCCCTTCCATCCATTTTTTAAAAGGGACTGAAATGCCCCAGCTGCACTTAAAAGCTCTTTATATGAATAAGTTCCAGATATGTCAAGTTCACCTCTTACAGTAAAAGTAAAGTCATCGCTAATTGTAGATTCAAATACATCAAAATTACCTGAACTATATGCTTCAAAATTCTCGGAAACAATTTTATTATTTCTTTCAATTATAGTTTCATTCTCACTTTTTGATATGGTTTGTTCACAAGATATCAATGACACAAGTGGAATAAACAGTAATAGTAGAA
>CAYSTA010000004.1:53197-64058 GCA_964433845.1 uncultured Flavobacteriaceae bacterium | reverse complement strand
AAGCACTGTCAACTGCATTAGAAAAGTATTTCGAAAAACATTATAAGATTAATAAGCTTGGACAATAAATTTATTTAAGGGGTTTTTCAAAAATCTTACCATTCTTTATGACAGCTGAAATTTGCCTTGTGTTTTTTATATCTTCTAATGGATTAGAGTTTAATAATACCAAATCAGCTATGTAATTTTTTTTAATTAGTCCAAGGTAATCTTGCATCTTAAAATATTTTGAAGGATTTATGGTAGCAGTTTTAATTGCTTCCAATTCACTTAATCCACTTTCTACAAGTAATTCCAATTCAACATGTAAACTAAAGCCAGGAATTAAAAAGCCAAGTGGTGTGTCAGTTCCAGCCATAAATTTGATTCCATATTCATGCATTTCTTTTGTAGTTTTTTGAACCCAATCTGAAAAATCTTTTTGATTTGGATTTATTTTATCATTTGAAGATTCTATTCTTTTTTTCCAATTTTCGGCAGTTTTTTTAGGCAGGTGCTTTAAATTTTGCATCCAATATTTACTTCTAAACATTTTATATATAGGAACTTTATATATAGATATTGTAGGTATTTGCCAAGTATTATTTTTAGCTAAAATTTTATATATTTTTTTTGTTTGATTTTCATCTAAATTATTAATTGCATAGTTTTTTTGAGCATTATGAATCAGCCCTCTTAAATTTAATCCACTTAGATTGTT
The DNA here is from genome assembly GCA_964433845.1 of uncultured Flavobacteriaceae bacterium. Classification (GTDB taxonomy): domain Bacteria; phylum Bacteroidota; class Bacteroidia; order Flavobacteriales; family Flavobacteriaceae; genus MAG-121220-bin8. Next base: position 63,358 of record CAYSTA010000004.1, on the reverse strand, counting down.
TTTATTTTTGAGCATTTGTCTTCTTTCTTCTAAAAGTTTTGATTTAGTTGTAGTAGCCCAGAGTTCCAAGTTCTTTATATGTTCTAAACTATTTAGACCAAGGTTTGAGGCTGTTTCAATATCCATACTAAGAGGAATATGACCAGTTACATTCAATTCATTTTTCTTAGCAATTTTCATTACCACTTCAAATTGTTCTGGCGATAACATTTCATAAGCTTTTAAAAAATCGACTCCTTTTTCTACTAAGTCATTAACAACAATTTCAGTTTCCTGAACATTTCTTGTTTTCACTGAAAGATTCGGTAATCTTTCACCATTGTAAACATTAAATTTGCCATCTATTAACGGCCCTGAAATTTTTACTCTAGGGAATGTTTTAGGGTTTTCTTTTGAAAGGTTTTTTATACTATCTAAAAATTTGAAATCCCCACCAGTATCTCTGACGCTTGTTATCCCAAACTTTAAAAATAGATCTGGCATATCATTCGCCAATTCTTGATCAAAATAAAAATGTACATGGGTATCCCATAATCCAGGAATTAAGTATTTTCCAGTGCCGTCAATTTCTTTAGAATATGAATTAGACTTCTTTAAATTTCCAACATAAGATATTTTATTATCTAATATTTCTACGTTAACATTTTTTTTGAGGCCATCTATTGGATCAATTACATTAACGTTTTGGATTAAGATTTTATCATCAATAATATCACATGAAAAGAATAAAAAAAACAAAAAAATTATTTGCTTATTAATCATATAATAGCTTTGATGAATTTACACTAGTTACAATATAGTTAAGTTATTCTGAATGAGATGAAGAAAATGACCGCCCAGCTGTTTCTACCCTAAAACTTTCTATATAACCTCTATCTTGCAATGTTACAAATGCAGTTTTTCCGTCTTTACCACCGAATGCTATGTTTGAAGGTTTTTTTCCTTTCATTGTTATTTCTTTCAATAATTTACCCTCATTCGAAAGTTTAACTACAGTACCTTTTCCATGCCTTGTAATGTATAAGTTTCCATCAACATCACAACGCATACCATCCATTCCAAAATCTTCAAATTTGTGAAATAGCCTTTTGTTTGAAATGTTTCCATTTGAATCCAAATCAAATGCCCAAACATTTCTTTGCACACTTTCATTTACATACAATATTTTTTCATCTGGACTAACTTCTATTCCATTAGTTGTACCCATATTTTCATATAAAAGGTGAAATTTTCCATTTTCCACTCTCCATATATTTCCAGTACTGTTTTTCCAACTTGGATCAGATGCAAAAAGCCTGTCGTTACAACAAATAGCTAAATCATTAGGTTGATTAGCTAATGATTCATGGGCATATATAGATACCTGTTTAGTTTTTAAATCTATTGTTAATACATTGTGTCCAGTATAGTCTGCTAGAAACATTTTTTCGTTTTTTCCAAAACGAATTCCATTTGCAGTGCTTCCCTCAGGAAGATGATCAATAAAAAGAGAAAAATTCCCATTTGTGTCTACTTTACCTATAGAACCGCTATGCAATGCATTTACAAAATATAAATTTCCATTTTGGTCAACTGCAGGTCCTTCTAATCCGGTAGTAAAATCTCCTACATATACATAATCAACAGCTTGATAAAGGACATCTTTCTGTGAACATGATATTAGCGAAATATTTATAAAAAAAAGAATTAAAATTCTGTAAAATTGTTTCATAATAATTTTAAATAATTAATTTAATTTAAATAAATTTATGTGAATATGAAAGGATATATTATAGCTATCTTTTTTTCAATACTTTTAATTCAGTGTGTAAAAATGGAATCTGAAGTAAAAACTCTTAAAGTGAAAAAAACCTTAATAAGTGAACCTTTAGATTTTAAAACTATTTCAAAGGTTCTTGAAAATGAAACAGATTTGCATCCTATAAATTTAGTTGGATGGAAAAAATTTCCATACAAACCAAAAGTTGATTTTAGAATTTCACATATCGATAGTTTATTGTTTTTAAAATTTTACGTAAATGAAAATCATATCCTTGCAAAACGTTCTTCTACGAATAGTGCTACTCATAAGGATAGTTGTGTAGAATTTTTTATTGATCCAAATCAAGATGGAAACTATTATAATTTTGAATTTAATTGTATTGGAACAACTCATTTAGCATATGGTCCTAATAGACAAAAAAGAACATTTATTAATAAGGATTTAATTTCTGATCAAATAAGGATTTGGTCTACTTTAGGAAGTCAGACATTTGAGGAAAGATCAGGAAATTTTAATTGGGAAATGGTAATTATAATTCCTTCGTCTATTTTTATTAATAATAAAAATTTTAGTTTTAAAGAATTAAGAGCAAATGCAAATTTTTATAAATGTGGAGATGAAACTAAAACACCACATTACCTTACATGGAATCCAGTTGAAACATCTAATCCTGATTTTCACAGACCAGAATTTTTTGGAAAATTAATATTTGAGTAAAGAATTATAATAATGTTTATATTATGAAACAGAAGATGAAGCAAAACTTAAAATTTATATTTTTTCGAAGTTTAGTTGTTATTATATTTTTGAGTTTCATTAAGTGTAATAAAATTGAAGATCCTGGAGGACTTTTTCTGCCTAAGGGTTTTGTTTCCACAGTTTATGTAGATGGAATTGAAGAAAAAGTTAGACATATGATTGTAAATGATAAAGGCGATTTATATGTAAAATTGAGAAGGCAAGGTGAGGATGGAGCAATAGCAGTTATAAGTGATACTAATAAAGATGGAGTTAAGGATTCATTGATAAAATTTGGAAGTTATCACATTACTCAAAGAGGTAGTTACTCTACCGGAATCGCAATATATAAAGACTATCTTTATTTTAGTTCAGAGCTTACAGTCTATAGATATAAATTAGATCCAGATAAATTAATTCCTAGCGGAGATCCAGAAATTATTGTTCATGATGATCATGCTCACGGATCTCACGAACATATGGGTAAACCTATCGCAATCGATGATAAAGGATATATTTATGTTCCCTTTGGATCTCCAAACAATGCTTGTCAAAATCCTAAAAGAACTCCAATGGTTCCAGGGGTGGACCCATGTCCAATTTTAAAGGATCACGCTGGAATATGGCGTTTTGATGCAGAAAAAATAGGGCAAACTCAAAAAGACGGGGAACTTTATGCTAGCGGTTTAAGAAGTATAGTAGCATTAGAATGGAATTCAGCAGATAAACATCTCTATTCAGTTGTACACGGGAGAGATGATTTGACAAGATTATGGCCAAATAAAATTAATCAGTGGAATAGTGCACTTCTACCATCCGAAGAATTTGTTAGAATTGAAAAAGGGGACCATTTTGGATGGCCATATTGTTATTATGATCAAATTCAAGGGAAAAAAGTCCTTGCTCCAGAATATGGTGGAGATGGGAATATTATTGGCCGTTGTGACCAATATAAAGATCCAGTTATTGGATTTCCTGGACACTGGGCACCTAATGACTTAGTTTTTTATAGTGGAGATCATTTTCCTGAAAGATATAAAAATGGGGCTTTTATTGCTTTTCACGGTTCAACTAATCGTGCACCTTACCCTCAATCTGGATACTTTGTTGGTTTTGTTCCATTCAAAAATGGTAAACCAAGTGGTGAATATGAAGTTTTTGCAGATGGTTTTGCTAAGGTTGATCCAATAATTAGTGTTAAAGATGCAGTATATAGACCTATGAGCATTGCTTTTTCACCAGATGGTTCTATGTATATTGGAGAAACTGTAACGGGTAGAATATGGAGAGTAGAATTTGAGGGTGAACGAGAAAAATTTGGAGGTAAAGAGTTAGCAAATATGGAAGAAAGGAAAAAGATGAGCCACATAAGAACGCCTGATATTATCAATGATAAGATCATCATGGATAATTCTAAAAAAGGTCAACGTATTTATAATACATTTTGCATTGCTTGTCATCAGTCAGATGGAAGAGGAGATTCAGGAAGATTTCCATCATTGGTTGCAACAGATTGGGTCAATGGTGATAAGGAAAGACTAGTTCACCTGACTATAAATGGGATGGATGGGCCTATTGAAGTAAATGGAGAATCTTTTGATGGATTAATGCCGCAACATTCATTTTTAAATGATGAAGAGATAGCAGATGTTTTGACTTATATTAGGACTAATTTTGGTAATAATTCAAGTCCTATTACTTTTGAAGAAGTTGCAAAATTTAGAAAAACAAATAGTAGATTTAAAGAAACTTTAAATAAATGAAAAAAATAAACCTGATAATATGTATCGTTGGATTTTTTCTTTTCCAACTGAAGTCATACACTCAAGACTATGATATTCTGATAAAAAATGGACATGTTATTGATGCAAAAAATAATATAAATAAGATTTTAGATATTGCTATTGTTGATAACAAGATTGCCTTAATCGAAAAAAATATATCAAATGAATTAGCTAATAAAATTGTTGATGCAAATGGACTTTATGTAAGTCCTGGATTAATTGACATTCATAGTCATAATTTTCATGGTACAGAACCAAACAATTATTTGAGCAATAGCTTTGATGCACTTCCACCAGATGGTTTTTCATTTAGATCTGGAGTAACAACAATTGTTGATGTTGGAGGAGCTGGCTGGCGAAATTTCAAAATTTTTAAGGAACAAATCATTGATAGATCTAAAACAAGGGTCTTGTCATTTCTCAATATTATAGGTTCAGGAATGAAAGGAGGTGCAGTAGAACAAAATATTGATGATATGGAACCTAATCGAACAGCAGAAATTGTTAATAAATTTCCTGGTGAAATAGTTGGAATAAAATTAGCCCATTTTAATGGATATAATTGGATCCCCATAGATAGAGTTGTAGAAGCAGGAAGATTAGCTAATGTTCCTGTAATGATAGATTTTGGAGGTAGTAATCCAGAGTTGCCATTAGATAAATTATTATTGGAAAAATTGAGGCCAGGAGATATTTTTACACATGCTTATGCACATGTTAGGGGAAGAACACCAATTGTAGATGAAAATGGAAAATTAAGAGAATATGTTCTTAAAGCTCAACAAAAAGGAATTGTTTTTGATGTTGGTCATGGTGGAGGAAGTTTTTTATTTGAACAGGCAATCCCTGCAGTTAAACAAGGACTAAAGCCAAATTCAATTAGTACAGATCTTCATACGGGAAGTATGAATGGTGGAATGAAAAACATCGTGAATGTGATGTCAAAATTTTTAAATATGGGAATTGATTTAGATGAAATAATTAAGTCAACTACTTGGAGCCCTGCTCAATACATCAAAAGAACTGATCTTGGACATTTAAGTGTAGGAGCTGAGGCGGATATAACATTGTTGAATTTAAGAGAGGGAGATTTTGGTTTTATTGATACACAAGGGAAAAGAATGAAAGGGAATAATTTATTAGAATGTGAGATGACAATAAAAGCAGGTAAAATAGTATATGACCTTAATGGACTTGCAAGTAACGACTGGGAAAAAAAATAGAATTATGAGTAGAATAACAAAAACTTTAATTGGATTATCTATAGTTTTCTTTTTAATTACTATATATCTTTTTTTAATGGGTCAATTCAGTGAAGCAGGCCCATTTATGGTTTTATTCTTTTTGTTTCTTGCATTGGGAATAAGAGGAACAGATCGATTTAAAGGACTCTCTTTTACTGTTTTGATTTTTGCTGCAGTTAGCCTTTCAATGTATTATCCACAATCATTTATTCAGATTGGAGATTTTCAATTAAAAAAGTTAATTGTTCCCCTGTTACAAGTTATCATGTTTGGAATGGGAACAGCTATGAGTTTCAATGATTTTTATGGAGTTATTAAAATGCCAAAGGGTGTTTTTATAGGTTTAATTTGTCAATTTAGTATCATGCCTGTATTAGGATTTACACTTGCTACACTTTTTAATTTTCCTGCTGAAATTGCTGCTGGAGTTGTTTTAATTGGATCTTCTCCAAGTGGCTTGGCATCAAATGTAATGGCATATTTAGCAAAAGCAAACATTGCTTTATCTGTTACCCTTACTGCTGTTGCAACTTTAATTGCCCCTTTTATGACTCCTATATTAATGAAATATCTAGCAGGTTCTTTTGTACCAATTGATTTTGTTTCAATGATGATCAGCATTATTAAAATAGTGATATTGCCAATTGCAATTGGACTAATTTTTAATCATTTTTTCCATGGTAAGGCAAAATGGTTGGACAAAACAATGCCTATTATATCTATGGGAGGTATAGCATTGATTATTATGATAATAACAGCTGCAGGTAGAGACGATCTATTAACTATAGGTATATTATTGATTATTGCTGCAATAATTCATAATTTAATGGGATATTTACTTGGGTACTGGGGATGTCGTTTACTTAAGATGAAAGAACAAGATTGTAGGACAATAGCTTTAGAAGTAGGAATGCAAAATGGAGGATTAGCTTCTGGTATTGCTTTAGAAATGGGAAAAATATCAACCGTTGGTCTTGCACCAGCTATATTTGGCCCTTGGATGAATATATCAGGTTCATCACTTGCAACATGGTGGAGAGACAAAGACCCAGAAAAAAATATTAATAAATAATTTATATAAATGAATAAAATAAGAATAATAAGCTATCTGTTTTTTCTTTTTTGGATGATTTCTCCCCAAATAAATGCTCAGGGGCTTAATTCATCTGAAATTAAATTTTTAACAAATAAATGGCAAGGTGAGCGTTTCGAAGATGGAAGACCCAAAGTGTCAAAAGGCATATTAGAACGAATGAAGAAAGTGTCTATTGAAGAAGCTTGGGGTGTTTTAAGAAATGAAGGCTTTCATAATCAATTTGAAGGAGGATGGGAACCATTACATGATGATGTTACAATAGTTGGTAGAGCTCTAACAGTTCAGTATTTGCCAAATCGTCCTGATGTGTCAGAGCAAATAAAAAATAAAGGACTTAAAGAAGGAGAAATAGGCAATACTAATTCATGGCCTATTGATAGACTTGTTGAGAATGACGTATATGTTGCAGATAGTTTTGGGAAAATTGTTGATGGTACATTGATAGGTGATAACTTAGGAAATTCCATATATGCCAAAACAAAAACTGGAGTTGTATTTGATGCTTCTAGCAGGGATATGGAGGGACTTTCACAAATTGAAGGTTTCAATGCTTTTGTTAGAGGATGGCACCCATCATTTTTAACAGAAGTTATGCTTTTAAGCATAAATGATGTAATAAGAATTGGATCTGCAACTGTTTTGCCTGGAGATGTAGTTCTTGCAAAAAGGGAAGGAGTTATTTTTATTCCTGCCCATTTAGCAGAAAAAGTAGTTATAACTTCTGAAGTTGTAAGATTGAGAGATATGTTTGGAATTACTCGTTTAAAAGAGGGAAAATATACTCCAGGACAAATTGATAATAAATGGTCAGAAGAAATCGAAAAGGATTTTTCAAAATGGATTAGAGAACATATTGATAAACTTCCCGTTCCAAAGGAACAAATCAAAGAATTAATTAAGAAAAGAATGTGGTAAAATAATAATAACAATTAAAAAATAAATTATGAAACGTAACGAACAAAGAAGATCTATTTTAAAGAAAATGTTAATGTCAGGTGCAGCCCTTTTTGGTATAGGAACAGTAAATGCTTCACAAGGAAATCCATCAAAAAAAGTAGTAGGTGAAATTATTAAGGATCAAGATATTCCACTTTTTTCTGGAGGCGTAAGACACGGAAACACTCTTTATGTTGCCGGAAAAGGAGCTCATTTTGAAGGTGATATTGAAGATCATACAGATCATGTCCTTAAGGAGTTACAAAAAGAATTAGAGCGAAATGGTTCTTCAATGGAGCAGGTTTTAAAAGTTAATGTTTATTTAGCAGATTTAGCAGACTATAAAGGAATGAATAAAGTTTATAGAGGCAGATTTGGTTCAAAACCCCCTGTAAGGACAACTGTTGCTACATATGGAGGAGTACCAGGAAATTCTTTAGTTGAAATGGATTGCATTGCGGCAGTTAATTAAAATATAAAATATTATGGCATCATCTAGAAGAAAAGTAATTCAAACCCTAGCATCACTTCCTTTTGTAGGTGCATTTTTGGGATCTAATACATTATCAGCTAATCCTGGAACAGCAGCTGTTGTTTCAAATGTTCGTAGAGATTTTTTTAAAGAATTAGGACTTAGAACATTTATTAATGCTGCTGGGACATATACTTCTATGACAGGATCATTGATGCCAAAAGAAGTAATTGAAGCTATTAGCTATGGAGCATCTGAATATGTGAATTTAGATGAATTGCAGGATAAAGTAGGGGAAAGAATTGCTGAGTTACTGAATTGTGAATATGCAACAGTATCTTCTGGTGCATTTGGAGCTATGAGTATTGGAATGGCTGGAGTAATGTGTGGAATGGATACAAAAAAAGTAAAACAACTTCCTAATACTGATGGTTTAAAAAATGAAGTCATTTTACAAGAATCTCATACTATTGGATATGCCCAGGCACTTACTAATGTTGGTGCAAAACTTGTGAAAGTTAAAACTGCTAAGCAACTAGAAAAAGCAATTACCAATAAAACAGTAATGCTTTGGTTCTTAAATGCAAATACAGAACAGGGTGATATAAAATGGGAGGAATTTGTTGCCTTAGGAAAAAAACATAATATACCAACTTTTAACGATTGTGCGGCAGATGTTCCTCCCGTAGAAAATTTATTTAGGTTTACTAAAATGGGATTTGATATGGTTGCCTTTTCTGGAGGAAAGGGACTTCGTGGTCCACAAAGTGCAGGACTTTTATTAGGTAAGCGAAAATATATTGAAGCTGCTAGATTACATACTCCACCAAGAGGGGAGACAATAGGTCGTGGAATGAAAGTTAATAAGGAAGAGGTTCTTGGTATGCTTGCTGCACTTGAAATGTATTTAAAAAAAGATCATAAAAGCGAGTGGAAAATGTGGGAATCACAAATACAATTGATTAGTGATAGTGCTACTTCTATTGATGGAGTAAAATCTGAGATACATGTACCTAAACACGCTAACCATGTTCCTAGTTTAAGAATAAAATGGAATCAGAAATCAGTAAAAATATCCCCTGATGAGGTGCGTAAACAATTACGTGAAGGACATCCTTCAATCCAAACAGTTGGAGATAGTAAAACTGTAGGAATTACTACTTGGATGATGGTTCCTGGTCAGGAACGCATTGTCGCTAAAAGACTCAAAGAAATTCTTTCAAACGCAATATAAACTATAAAAAGATGAATAAAATAATTTTACTTTTCCTTTCCTTTCAACTATTAAGTTGTAATTTTAATTCTGTGGATAAAAACTATGATCCAGAATCAAAATTAGAAGAACTGGGTATTAAACTTTCTAGCCCATCTAGTCCAGTTGCTAACTATGTGAACGTTGTTCGTTCAGGCAATCTCCTTTTTCTTTCTGGTAAAGGGCCATTAAAGGATGATGGAAACTATATAAAAGGTAAAGTGGGAGTTGATTTAACCATTGAACAAGGTTATGAAGCTGCACGAATCACGGGAATTAATCAATTATCTGTTCTTAAATCAACTTTGGGTGATCTAAGAAAAGTTAAGAGAATTGTAAAGGTTTTAGGTATGGTTAATTCTAATTCAGATTTTACAGACCATCCAAAGGTAGTTAATGGATATTCAGACCTTATGGTTGAAGTTTTTGGTGATAGAGGAAAACATGCTAGGGCTGCTGTAGGTATGGGCTCACTTCCCTCTAATATTGCTGTAGAGATTGAAATGATTGTGGAGGTAGAATAATACATTGAAAAATCTTCTTTTAATTCAGCAATTCTTATATTTAGATTATGAAGAAACTCCTTGTAGTTTTTTTAATGATTCTATCTCTAAGTTGTAATGATGACTTATGTGATTTAGAAAATTATCCTGACTCCCCTTTAAATATGCCTTATAACGTTGACTATGGGGAGGGCTATATAAGATATACTTATATCTGTATTAATGGATATAATGAAGTTTGGAATTATGAAGTTGTAAATGGATGCTGGGAAACATATGTTGTTACTGAGTACAACTATTTATGTGAGTAAGCCTCCGATAAATCAATGACTTATAAGGGTTTTTGCGGAGAGACCGGGACTCGAACCCGGGCG
>CAYSTA010000004.1:0-53097 GCA_964433845.1 uncultured Flavobacteriaceae bacterium | reverse complement strand
TAAATCAATGACTTATAAGGGTTTTTGCGGAGAGACCGGGACTCGAACCCGGGCGACAGTTACCCGTCGACAGTTTAGCAAACTGCTCCATTACCACTCTGGCACCTCTCCTTTACTAATTTCAATTAAATGAGCGAGCAAATTTAACTTTTCCAAGTCAATTCGACAAGGTTTAAAATGAAAATTATAGATTCTTGGTTAATTCTTTTACTATTCTATTTTCTGAGAAGAATTCTTTAGCAATGACCTTTATTGCCGTATAGCTAGGAATAGCAGCAATCATTCCTAGAGGTCCAAATAATAAACCGCCAATAATAATAATTAAAAATATTTCAAGAGGATGAGATTTAACACTATTTGAAAAAATAAATGGTTGACTAAAAAAGTTATCTACCAGTTGTCCAAAGATAAAACCAATGGCTACATAAATAGCTTTTGGAAGAATAATAGTACTAAAGTCAGCTCCGATATTACTGGACATCGTTAGAAGTATCATTAATATACCTCCAATAAAAGGCCCTATATATGGAATTAAATTCAGTAGAGAGCATAAAAATGCTATTACAAAGGCGTTTGGAATGCCTATTATTAATAAAATAACAGTATAAATTATAAAAAGAATAAAAATTTGTAAAATCAAACCAGCAAAATACCTAGAAAGTAGGTTTTTGATTGATCTATAAGATTTTTGAAATTTCTTAGTAGATTTTTTAGGGATTAAAACAAATAGACTTTTTTCTAAAATCATAGAATCCTTTAATAAGAAGAATGAAATAAACATGACAGATAGGACTCCAATAGTTAAATTTCCTAATGTTTTTCCAAATGAGTTTAAAATTTCAGGGATAAATCTAAAATCCATATTACTTATCCAGTCCATATTGAAAATAGATTTGTCTAAATCAATATTAAAACGACTTAGATAATTAGCTGTTTCTATATATAAAAATTTTAGATTCTCTTGAAAGGAATCAATATCTAAAAGAGATAAGTTTTTTCCTTGTTCAATAACAAGTGGAATAAAAAGAGATATAATCCCTATTATAATTGTTAGGAAAAATACCATGGTAATTATTGAAGCTGAAGTGTTTTTTAGTTTAAGTCTATTATTTAAAAAAACAACAATAGGTCTTCCAATTAATGAAATAATAGCAGCAATTAAAACATATCCAACTAATATTTTGATTTCATATAATAAGTATATCCCTAGAGTTATTCCACTAATAAATAAAATAGAATGAATTATTCCTTTTGAAATTTCATTTTTAAACATATGCAAATATATTACATATTAGCAATTGAAAAAGTATGACATGCTACAATTCCAGCAGTTTCTGCTCTTAATCTAGTTTTTCCTAAACTAACATTTTTAAACTTTAGCTCAGTACAACTTTCTACCTCTTTCTCTGTGAAATCACCTTCTGGACCGATTAATATTAAAGAGTCAGATTTAGGTTTTATTAATTTCAATAAGGGCTTTTTTTCTGAATCATTACAATGTGCAATAAATAATTGATCATTTAAATCCTCCTTCAGGAAGTTTTTAAGAGAACAAACAGAATTAAGCTTTGGAAAGTGAGTTTTTAAGGATTGTTTCATTCCAGAAATCAATATTTTTTTTAATCGATTTTCATTTAAGAATTTTTTTTCAGTTCTATCACAAATTAATGGAGTGATTTCAGTTATTCCAATTTCACTAGCTTTTTCTAAAAACCATTCAAATCTTTCATTAGACTTTAGTAAAGAAATTCCAATATGTAAAGAGTAGGGTAAAGGTTTTTGTTTAATTGTTTCTTCAATAGAAACTTGACAATTATTTTTTGATATTGATGAAATAGTCCCTTTGAATAAAATGTTTTTACCATTTGTGATATTTATTTTATCTCCAGGATTTTTTCTTAAAACTTTAAAAAGATGTTTGCTTTCATCTTTATTGAAATCAGCAATTTTATCATCTATTGATAAGTCTGGTAAATAAAATAATTGCATATTAAATTTTATATCTTGCTTTTGCTCCCTCTTTTAAATTTGAAAAATCTTTATTTAAGTACTTTAAATATCCTACCATCGCTATCATTGCAGCATTATCAGTAGTATATTCAAATTTTGGAAAAAAAGTTTTATATTTTTTTTGTTCTTTGAATTTTCTAATTATTCCTGAATTACATGAGACTCCTCCTCCAAACACAACACTATTTACACCAGTTTTATCTACAGCAAAATTTATTTTTTCAAATAATATTTCAACAATAGTGTTTTGAAGTGAAGCACATAGGTTATTTAACTCAGATTTAATAAAATCATTTTTAGATTTAGTTTCTTTTTCAACAAACCTTAAAAACCCTGTCTTTAAACCACTAAAGCTAAAATTAAGATCTGCTACTTTTGGTTTAGTAAAAGTAAATTTTTTAGGATCTCCTAGTTCGGAATTTTTGTCTATTATAGGTCCAGCAGGGTAGGGAAGTCCAATCATTTTTCCACATTTATCAAATGTTTCCCCTATAGCATCATCTAATGTTTCTCCTATAATCTTCATGTCAAAATAATCTTTAACAAGTACTATTTGTGTATGTCCACCAGATATAGTTACACCAATGAAAGGAAATTTAGGTTTTTCTTTACCACAATCTTCAATGAAGTGAGCTAAAAGATGAGCTTGCATATGATTTACTTCAATTATTGGGATTCCTAAGCCTAATGATAAAGATTTAGAAAATGCAGAACCAACTAAAAGTGATCCTAATAATCCAGGCCCTCTTGTATAAGCTATAGCATTTAACTGATTTTTGTCGATATTTGCTAAGGATATTGCTTGGTTTACAACAGGAATTATATTTTGTTGATGAGCCCTTGAAGCTAACTCAGGAACCACGCCTCCATATGATTTGTGAATTTCTTGGTTTGCTACAAGGTTAGATAAAACTTTTCCATCGCATAAAACTGATGCAGAAGTGTCATCGCAAGAAGATTCGATTCCTAAAATATATGTAGGCACAATATTTGTTTAATAACAAAGATAATATATATAAATATCAAAAATTTTATAAAAAAATATCGTTTTGTTATCCTTGCCTTTGCTTCTTTAATAGTTGTTTTATTCTCTGTTACTAGTGTTCCAAAAGTTCAAACTATTGTAGCTCAAAAAATAGCTGATCAATTTAATAAGCAATATGGAACTGAAGTTCAAATTAGTACGGCTAAGTTAAATTTTTCTGGAAATATTGATTTAAACAATTTTTTAGTTGTTGATCATAAAAGAGATACTCTTGTTTATTTTAATAGTTTGAATTTAAGCCCAAGGAGTCTTAAAAAGATGATTTCTAGTGATCTTAATTTCAAATCTATAAACTTTGATGGATTACAATTAAATCTTGTAAAATATATATCTGACGACAAAACAAATTTGGAAATATTTTTAGACAAGTTAAATAAGAATAAAAAACCAGTTAAAATTGGAGGTAAATTAAATTTTGAAATTCAAAATGTTATTGGGTCTAATTCTAATATATCATTTAAAGATCTTAACAGTTTTGGAAATAATTTTTTTATTTCTGATTTAAACATTGATTTTTCTAATATCAAATTATTTGAAAACAATTTAAACTTTGATACTAATGAAATTAGTTATAAAAATGATTTAGGGTATAGTTTAAAAGATTTTTCATCTAATGTAATTCTTAAAGAGGAAGAGCTTTACTTAAACAATATCGATATTAGCTATGAAAAATCTAATTTAAAAGGTGATTTATATATTGATTTTTCTAAAATTAATAATGAGAATTCAATAAATATAGCCTCTCTTGATTCTGTTTATTTAGATTTAAAAATTGCTGATTCTAAAATTAATCCTTCTGATTTAAGTATTATTTATGATAAAATTGACAAAACTTATTCAGATTCATGGAATTTAAAATCAGATATTAAGGGATTTATTGGTAATCTAAATATTAATAAAACTATTTTATCAAATAATGATAATATAATCGAATTTGATGCTAAGCTTTCTAATATTTTTAAAGGCAAAAATGATTATATATTAGATTTTCAATTTGATAAGATAAACACTTCCTCTCAGACTATTAATTCAATTTTTCCTGAAATTTTTGGAACTATCATACCTACATCGACTAAAAGTTTGGGTAAATTTAATTTTAATGGAAATGCACTTATTAACTCCTATGAAGTAAAGTCTAATTTTAACCTTCAAATTCAAGAAGGTACTGTAAATGCATTATTGAAAATTTCTGATTTATCAAATATTGATAATGCAATATATTCAGGTTATGTTGAAGGAAAAAATTTAGATATATCTAAGTTTATAAACTTTAAGTCAATAGGTCGTTCAAATTTTAAATTTGATATTAATGGAAGGGGGTTTACTTCTGAATATCTTGATTCACAAGTAACAGGAAAGATTGAGAATATTTCTTTTAATAATCAAATTTTCCAAAAATTAGAAATTTTTGGTCAGGTTAAGGATCAAGTTTTTGATGGCAAACTGACTTTAAATGACCCTAATCTAAAATTAGATTTTAATGGTCTTATTGATTATAGTAATGACTTAATTGATTTTGATTTTAATTCTTCTGTCAAATTTGCTAATCTTTTTAATCTTGGATTTAATGATAATGGAGTTTTAAATGGAGATTTTGTTGTTAAACTTAGAGGCAATAATATGAAGGATTTGATAGGTGATTTGACATTACAAAAGATAAAATATCAAAATATTGATAGAACTATTGAATTCAAAGATTTATATGCCCAATTGCGAAATAATGAAGGAAATAGAATTATTAATATATCTTCTGAAGATATTGTTAGTGGAATATTAATTGGAGAATATGATTTTATCAATTTAAGATCTTCTGTTCTTAATAATTTTGGAAAGCATTATTCTAATTATAAATTATTGCGTCCACTAGAATCTCAAAATATTTCTTTTAGTCTGAATTTTAAACCTAAATTTTTAAAACTTATTAATAATAATTTATCAATTGATGAAAATACTTTTATAAAAGGAACATTCGAAAATAATGGTAATTATCAGCTAAAACTGGAATCTTCCCTATTAAATTTTAAGGATATAACTGCAAATAATGTCTATTTAGATATAAATAATGAAGTTGGATTTATTAAAATTGACAAAATTGAATCTCCTTTAATTAATGGAAAAGATTTTGAATTAAATACAAACTTTATTAATGATTCCTTAATTGTTTCTTCTAGTTATAGTTCAGCCAAAAATGAATTAAATAAACTCAATTTCTCTCATACAATAAATGATGAAAATAAATCAGTGATTTCTTTTTCTGATATTGAATTAATAATAAATGATCAAAATTGGTCTATTGATAAAATTAAAGAAAATAATTTTCCAATAGTTACATTTTCTAGAGATGTAAAAGATTATAGTTTTCAAAATGGAAATTTTAAAAGTAACAATCAATATCTATCCGTAAACATTTCTGAAGATGCCTATAATTCTAATTATTTCTTTGATTTTAATAATGTTAGCTTAGAAAATTTTACAACTTCTTCAGATAAGATTTTTTTTCAGGCACTAATTAATGGAAATATTGAATTGATTAAAAAAGATGATTTATATAAAGGGTCTTCTTCTTTAAAAATAGATGATTTAAGGGCTAATAATAATTCTTTAGGTTCAGCAAATTTACAAATTAATGCAAGTAATGATTTGAAAAGTTTTGTTATGTCTTTTGATATAATTAAGGACTCTCAAAGGACACTTGGTTTAGAAGGAAATTTTAGTATAGAAGAAGATTTTTATCCACTAGAAATGAAATTGAATATGAGAAATTTTGCTATAATGCCATTTTCTAAAATAGGAGATAATGTAATAACAAATTTTGATGGATTATTTAATTCAGATATTTCAATTACAGGAAATTCTAAAACTCCTAGTTTTACTGGTGAAATTAGAACTAATGATGTTGAATTCTTAATCCCTTATCTAAATGTTAAATATAAGCTTTCAAACAATCCTGTTTTTAAATTAAAAGATCAATCTTTTGAAATAAATGATTTTAATTTATATAATTCAAAAACAAATACAATAGGATCTTTAAATGGAATAATAACTCATAATAAATTCAAGAATTGGTTATTAGATTTAAGGATTGATACTGAAAACTTGATGATTCTAGATACAGATTCTAAAAATGATCCTGTCTATTTTGGTAAAGGTTTTTTAAATGGCTATGCTACAATATCTGGTCCAGGTAAAAATTTATTTATTGATCTAAAAGGTTCTACTAACAAAGGAACTTTTTTAACTATACCAATTAAAAAGTCGACAAACACAGGAGATTTGTCATATTTAAATTTTGTGAATAATAATGAGAATATTAATAATAATATAAAACGAAATGGTCTTAAAGTTAATTTGGATTTAGGCTTTAATCCCAATGCTGATGTGGAAGTAATTTTAGATCCTGAATCAGATTCAAAGCTTCTTGTTAAAGGAGATGGAAATTTAAATTTTAAAATTAATACTCTTGGAAATTTTAACATTTTTGGAGATTATACGGTTAATTCAGGTTCTTATTTTTTTAATAGTTTAGGAATTGTAGATCGTGAATTTATACTTGCTAAGGGGTCTACAATAGTATGGAATGGAAACCCTTATATGGCTGATTTAAATATAAATGCAAATTATGAAATTCCTGGAGGAGCTAATCCAGCAATTTTAATTCAGAATACAAGTTTTAATAGAAAAATCCCAACTAATATTGATGTAAATTTATCGGGGAATTTAATTGAAATGAATACTCCAGACTTTAAAATTAATTTTCCTAATACTAGTGGTCCAATAAAATCAGAATTAGAATATTATTTGGTAGATAAGGAAAAGACACAAAAACAAGCTATTTCATTATTATATCAAGGAACTTTTATTGATGAAATTTCTCTTTCTTCAGTTTCTTCTCAAGCTATTACAAATAATTTGTTTCAAAAAGCATCTGGAATAATTGATGATATTTTTACAAGTTCAGATGATAAAATGAATGTTGGAATAAATTATTTAAAAGGAGATAAAAACGCGGCTTCTTCATTGCTAAATAGAGACAGGTTAGGTTTAACATTAAAGACCGAGATAAGTGAAAAAATACTAATTAATGGAAAAATTGGTGTTCCAGTTGGTGGAGTTGAAGAAAATGTGATAATTGGTGATGTTCAGATTGAGTTTTTGTTAAATGAAGAAGGTAATTTAAAAGCTAGAATTTTTAATAAGGAAAATGAATATCAATATTTTGCTAATGATATTGGATATACACAAGGAATGGGAATTTCATATGAGCTAGACTTCGATTCATTTAAAGAGTTATTCAAAAAGGTACCAAAAGACAAGAATTAGTTTTTTAAGAGATGTTTTAAAAATTAGTTTGTAATTTTGTACTAATATTCAAATCAATGAAAATTAAAAAAATTGCAGTATTAACTTCAGGTGGTGATTCTCCAGGAATGAATACAGCATTAAGAGCTGTAGTTAGAACTTGTGCTTATAACAATATTCAATGTGTAGGTGTATATAGAGGATTTCAAGGTTTGATTAACGATGAAATTAAGATATTAAATACAAGAAGTGTAAGAGGAATAATTAATAGGGGAGGAACTATGCTATATTCTGCTCGTTCTGAGGAGTTCAAATCAAAGGATGGTAGAAAAAAAGCATATGAAAATGTAAAAAAACATAATATTGATGCCTTAGTCGTGATAGGAGGTGATGGATCTTTTACTGGAAGTTTAATATTTGAAAAAGAGTTTAAAATTCCAATTATTGGAATTCCAGGTACAATTGATAATGATCTTTTTGGCACTTCTCATACTTTAGGTTACGATACGGCGTTAAATACAGTTATGGAAGCAATAGATAAAATTAGAGATACTGCTATATCACATGATCGACTTTTTTTTGTTGAGGTGATGGGTAGAGATGCTGGCCATATTGCTTTAAATTCTGGAATTGCAATTGGTGCTCAAGAGATTTTAATCCCAGAATCAAAAATAGGACTAGATGAATTAATATTTTCTTTAAAGAAAAGTAAAAAAGCTGGAAAAACTTCAAGCATTGTTGTTGTTGCTGAAGGAGATAAAACTGGTAAAAATGTTTTTGAATTATCAAAAAGAGTAGAAGAAAAGTTTCCAGATTATGAAATTAAAGTTTCTGTATTAGGTCATATGCAAAGGGGTGGTTCTCCTACATGTTTTGATAGAGTTTTAGGAACTAGAATGGGTGTAATAGCTGTGGAAACACTTATAAATGGGGAATCATCAAAGATGATAGGAGTTAAGGAAGGTGAAATTAAATTGACACCATTGACTTCAGCTATAAAAGGAACTTCTAAAATTAATTCTGAGTTAATAAGAGTAGCTGAAATTATGAATACTTAAATAATTTTAAAATTTTCATAATTGTAAAAAAAAACTCTCATTTGGATTTTTATGTAAAATTTTTTTTAGGTTTGGTTCCTCTAATAAAAAAAATAATTAAATTATAAATAAATGATTAAAATAGGAATTAACGGATTTGGAAGAATTGGAAGAATGGTTTTTCGTGCATCTCTTGAAAGAAGTGATGTTAAGGTAGTAGGAATTAATGACCTTCTTGATGTGGAACATTTGGCTTATTTATTAAAATATGATTCTGTTCATGGAAATTGTAAAGCAGAAATTGATATTGATAATGGAAATTTAATTGTTGACGGAAAAATAATTAGAATTACTTCCGAAAAGGATCCTAAACAAATTAATTGGGATTCTATTGATGTAGATATTGCTTTAGAATGTACAGGTATTTTTACATCTTTGGAAAAAGCTAAATCGCATATTGATGGTGGAGCTAAAAAGGTAGTAATTTCTGCTCCATCTCCTGATGCACCAATGTTTGTGATGGGTGTTAATCATCATGAAGCAAATAAGGATCAAATTATTGTTTCTAATGCTTCTTGTACAACAAATTGTTTAGCTCCTCTAGTTAAGGTTTTAAACGACAAGTTTGGAGTAGCTGAAGCTCTCATGACGACAGTACATGCTACAACTGCTACTCAATTAACTGTTGATGGGCCTTCTAAAAAAGATTATAGATCTGGAAGAAGTTCCCTTCTTAACATTATGCCTGCTTCAACTGGAGCTGCTAAAGCTGTTACTAAAGTAATACCAAGTCTAGAGGGTAAAATAACGGGTATGTCTTTTAGAGTTCCAACAGCAAACGTTTCTGTAGTAGATTTAACAGTTAAGCTTGAATCTAAAACAACTTATAATGATGTAATGATAGCCTTAAAAGAAGCTTCAGAAAATGATTTAAATAATATTTTAGGTTATACAGAAGATCTAGTCGTTTCTCAAGATTTTATTGGAGATCCCAGAACATCTATTGTTGATTCTAAAGCAGGAATTGAATTAAATGACAGTTTTTATAAAATAATTTCTTGGTACGATAATGAGGCAGGATATTCTTATAAATTAATCGACTTGGCAGTTCATATCAATTCACTATAAATTGTTTTATGAAACTAATTGTTGATAGTGGATCTACAAAAACTGATTGGATATCAATTAATGATAATGGAGAAACATTATTTCAAACACAAACATTAGGTTTAAATCCACAGGTGCTTTCTGAACACATATTAGAAGAAAGAATAATAAATAATTATGAGATTTATCAATCAAGGAAGATCGTTTCAGATATATATTTTTATGGAGCTGGGTGTGGAACAGAACCACCAAAAAAATTAATTAAAAAAGTTTTCTCTCCAATATTTAAAAATGCAAATTTTATAATAAAGGAAGATACCTATGCTGCTGTTTATGCTTGTTGTAAGCCAAAAGAAAAAGCCATAGTCTCCATACTTGGAACCGGTTCTAACTGTAGTTATTTTGATGGCAAAAACATTCATCAAAAAGTCACTTCTCTTGGTTATGTTTTAATGGATGATGCTAGTGGAAATTATTTTGGAAGACAACTTTTGAGAGATTATTATTTCAATAATATGCCTGAAGAATTACAAATTAAGTTTAAAAATGAATTTAATCTTGAAGCCGAGTTAATTAAAGATCATTTATATAAAAGACCAAACCCAAATACATATTTAGCCAAATTTGCTAAGTTTTTAGTTGAAAATAAAGATTTAAAATATTCTAAAGATTTAATTACAAAAGGATTTGATCTATTTATTAAAAATCAAATTCTTCAATTTAAAAATGCTTCTGAAATCCCTTTACATTTTGTTGGTTCCATAGGTTTTCATTTACAAGAAGATTTAAAATCTTGTTTAATTAATAAAGGATTAATTTGTGGAAAAATTCTTAAAAAACCTATAGAGGGATTGGTAGCATTTCATAAAAATTATCTTTAGTTCAATTTTTTGCAATTACTGATATCTCTACTCTAGCTCCTAATGGTAATGCGGAAACTTCTACTGTTTCTCTTGCTGGCGCAGTATCCTTCTTAAAAAATTTAGCATAGGTTTTATTTATCTTATCAAAGCATTTCATATCAGTTGTAAAAATGGTTGACTTAATTACATTTTCAAAGCTTAAATCAACTTCATCAAGAATTGCCTTAATATTATGCATTATTTTTTCTGTTTCTTCTTCTATTGTACCAGTTATCATTTTTTTACTTTTAACATCTAGTGCTATTTGTCCTGACATATATAGTGTTTCATCAACTAAAACAGCTTGATTGTATGGACCAACTGGAAGTGGAGCATTTGAAGTGTTTATAATTTTTTTCATATTATTTATTAAAATTTACCAATGTTTAATTACAATAAGTTTTTTTATAATCTCTTATCAGGCAATCTTCTCTTGTCATATTTCAGATCCTTTAAAAGATTTGATTTTATTCCAATAAAAAAATACCATGAAGCCCTTGTACTAAAAGGAACCCAATTAAAGTTCATTTTCCAACTATCTAAATCTCTTTCAAATCTTAATTGTGTATATGTAAAGCCTGAATTTTTAAAATCATAACCTGAAGATCCTCCAATTTTCCATTTTTTAGACAGTGAAACATTTCCAGAGAACATTAATGAATTATTTGATATTTCCTTTTGACCTTGATTGTTGTTATAAGTTAGTGAATGTGCAAATCTAATGTCCCATGGCATTTTATTATTGTAAAAAGAGGAATCTGTTACTTCTTCATCCTCACTATCATCATCATCTTGATCATCATCAAAAGAACTATCAGCAAAATCATCTACTCTACCAAACAAGTCATCAGTTCTTCCTCCGCTTGCACTATTGTCCCTTTCTTTTGATTTTTCTTTTGAGTTTTTGCTAGTAAAAGTAAATCCCATATTTATATTAGCACTTGTCATTCTAAACCCTCCACTATGAAACTTATTTATTCTTCTTCCTTGATCATTTATAGCGTAGGGATCAAAAGTAGCTCCTACATTAATATTTAGTTTGTCTTCAAACAAAGTCATTCCTGAAGTCATTCTAACAGGACTCCAATTTAATGAATCTGCTGCTATGTTATAACTAGTATTAAAATTTAAATTATTTAATAATTTTATTTTCTTTGGCTCAATTGCTGTACTGTCTTTGTCTCTAATTTTTGCCTCCAAAACATTATTAACAGAGATTCCAATACTACTAGAAAAGGTATTCCCAGGAACTCCAAAAAAACCACCTTCAAATCTTGAGTACTCTCTAGTATTACCATCAGCATCAATGATATATTCATCATAATACTTCTCAAAGCTTGGATTTATACCATAATTTACTGATGGTCTAATTACATGCCTTATTGTTTGAAACTTTTTACCTTCTTTAAAATTAAATACACCATATATAGTTGTTCCAATATTTGCACTAAAATTATATTTATTGAACCTGTCAAATCCTTTAATAGTATCTTTTTTTCCAATTGTTTGATTTATTATATCGTAATTATTTCTCTTAATAGTTTGGCCTGTCCAAACTTCTTCGAAACTTCCTCCTACACTGACACTAAGATGTTTTAATACTTTAAAATTTGTACTAATCGGAATAGAATGTTTCATTCCATAAATAGCATCATCAAACATTTCTTTTTTTAAAAACAAGGAGTCACTTGTTTCGATTCTATTTTCTCCTCTTAATGAATATTGAAAATTGATATTTTTAAAAAACCCTTTTTTTTGTCCATTACGTTTTACAAAAGGATAAATTCTTTCCATACTCGCATTAAGAGTAGGTAAACTCATGTTAACTTTTTTTGTTCTTGTGTTTTGGGAATGTGAAGCAGTTAAGGACATATTAACTGAAGGGTATCCTCTAAATGTTTTAGAATAGGATACGGAAGAATTCATAGTGTTATTTAAAAAATTAGGAGTATTTAATTGATTGACAGATTCTCTAAAATAGTTGCTGCTTCCTAAATTAACTGAAGCTGAAAATCTACTATTAGGATTGGATTTAGAGTCTTGACTATGAGACCATCTAAAATTGTAAATATTACTTTTAGAATACCCAGGCAGCCCTCTTTCACCGTTTATAAGGTTTTCAAATCTAATGCTTAGCGATCCGTTATATCGATACCTTTTCCTATAATTAGATTCATTTCTAAACCCATAGCTGCCATTTGTATAATAATCTCCAAGTAAAGTCATATCAAAATAATCATTGAAAGCAAAATAGTATCCTCCATTTTGAAAAAAATATCCTCTTTGGTTATTTTGACCTATAGTTGGAAATATAAACCCCGTTTTTCTATTTTCTGTTAGTGGAAAGTAAGCAAATGGTAAAAAAATTGGTGTAGGAACATCTTCTATATAAAGATTACTTAATCCAGCAATAATTTTATTTTTTGGAATAAATTTTCCTTTTCTTACCCTTATGTAATATTCAGGGTCTTCAACATTTTTTGATGTTGTTACTTTTGCATCTTTGATAAAATAAACAGAATCATTTTCTTTTTTGGTAGCCAAGGCAGAAACGTTCATTCCATTTTGTTCACTTTTTGAATTCCAAATTATAGCTTTTTTAGTGTCAAAGTTAAATCTTATTGAATCAGGATTTACTTCATTTCCAGCTTGTTTAAAGAATGGAGGTTGGATTAATTGTCCTGTAGAATCTTTTATTCTTCCTGCTGAAACTTCATTATTGTTATAATCTAGTACTATTATTCCTGACTTAAGTTCAGTATCTAAATAATATAATTCAGCTTGGTCATAAAGATATAATTTCCCTTCTGTCTTATCAATTTTCATATACCCCTTTGCATTTCTAGTAATTTTTCCAAGTAAAAGGGATTTTTTTGTTAAAGTATCATTTTGCATAATGGAATCATTTTCCTTAATATCTTGTGAATAATTTATTTTTATCCCACAAAATAATACACAAATAAAAATTAATTTAACTACGTGTGATTTATATAATTTTTTTGTTTGCAAGAACAATGATATTTAAAAGTAAAATTACATTTATTTTTAAAGATAATTTTATATGTGTAACAACCTTAACCTTCTTTTAAGAAAAATTTCAACTATAATTCTACTGTTTTGTTGTAATCTTTTTTTTTCTCAGTATAATAATGATGTTTTTACTGTTGTAATAGATGCAGGACATGGAGGAATAGATCCTGGAAACGTGGGAAATGGTTATTTTGAAAAAAAGATAGCATTAAATATAGCACTTGGTGTAGGAGAAAGGTTAGAAAATAATAATAATTTTAAAATTATATACACAAGAAAGAATGATAGACTTGTTAATTTGTTTGATAGAGCTAAAATTGCAAATGATGCGAATGCTGATTTGTTTATTTCCATCCATTGTGATTCACATACTTCAAATGCCTATGGAGCGGGAACTTTTGTTTTAGGTTTACATGCTAATGAAAGAAATTTTCAAGTATCAAAAAAAGAAAATTCTGTTATATTTTTAGAGGAAAATTATACTCAAAAGTATGATGGTTTTAACCCTAATAACCCTGAATCTGTTATAA
Source organism: uncultured Flavobacteriaceae bacterium (assembly GCA_964433845.1). Taxonomy (GTDB): domain Bacteria; phylum Bacteroidota; class Bacteroidia; order Flavobacteriales; family Flavobacteriaceae; genus MAG-121220-bin8. The sequence continues at coordinate 39,137 of CAYSTA010000004.1, read as the reverse complement.
GCTTGGTGTTAATGCAAGAAGAGTACCTAGAGCAAAGTATTACTGCTGCAAATTTTATTCAGGAATCATTTGTAAAAAATTTAAAAAGAAAAAATAGAACTGTAAAACAAGCAGGGTTTATAGTTCTTAAATATACATATATGCCAAGTGTATTAATTGAGACAGGTTTTTTAACAAATAAAGCGGAAGGAAAATATTTAAACTCTAAAAAAGGTCAAAAAGAAATGTCAAATAGTATTGCTGATGCAATAATAAAATATAAAAAAAGTATTTCAAATACATCCGTAGAATTATCCTCAGATTATATTGTTGAAAATGATGCAATTAATACATTCTTAAAGATTCAAATTGCATCTGGATCTAAATACCTTCCTTTAAAATCATACAATTTTAAAGGTTTATCCCAATTAAGTTATAGTAAACGTGGAAATAATTATATATATTATTTTGAAAATACAGATAATTACGAAAAGGCAAAACAATACCTCTTAAAAGCAAAAAGGGCAGGATTTAAAGATGCAATTATAGTAGCTTTTAATAATGGTAAAAGAATTTCTATGGATGATTTTTTTACCATAAACTCTAATAAATAAACTATGAATAAATAATTCATAACTTTGAACTCATAAAAGAGAAGTTTTGAAAATAAATAATGAAATTAAAACAGGAATCTTAGCAATATTTGCTATAGGTTTATTTGTTTTTGGATATAGCTATCTAAAATCCAATGATATATTTGTTAATGACAGAACATTTTATGCTGTATATTCTGATGTTGAGGGTGTAGTTAACGGAACTCCAGTTACAGTTAATGGATTCCCAGTCGGAAGTGTTCAGAAAATATCTTTTTATAAAAATAATGATTTGTTAATAAAATTTAGAGTTGAGAATAATATTAAATTTTCAAAAAATAGTTTAGCTCAAATTTATGAAACCGGTCTTATTGGAGGAAAGGCTCTTGCAATTATACCAGCAAATGATAATGCCAGAGTTGCTGTTACAAATGATACTTTGAAAACTTCAATTGCTCCAGGTTTGACAGATTTAGTTAATAAACAAATAACTAACCTACAAGAAAAAATTGAGTCTATGATTATGAGTGCAGATTCAGTGTTACATAAAATAAATAGAGTTTTTGATGATTCAACTAGAGTAAATTTAAGAAACAGTGTCTCAGGTTTTAATCAAACTATTAGTGATTTAAAGGCTACTTCCACATTAATTAAGTCAATTGTTGAATCGAATAAGTCAGATATTGATATAACTCTTAATAATGTTAATAATATTTCAAAAGATTTATTGGATTTTTCTTCAACATTAAATAATTCAGGCTTTGATCAAACCTTAATTAACTTTAAAAAATCATCAGAGGACCTTTCTGAGATATTAAAGGATATTAATAGAGGTCAGGGAACTATTACTAAACTAATAAATAATGATTCATTATTTAATAACTTAAATGATGCATCTAAATCAATTGATCTATTACTTGAAGATATTAGATTGAATCCTAATAGATATATACATTTTTCAATTTTTGGAAAGAAAAATAAACCATACAAAACTCCATAAATTAATATTTTAAAATATTTGTCAGCTTATATTCCAAATATAATATTTACTCTTTTTTTTATTGTTTCTGTTTATTTTTTTATAAATAATGTTAAAAAAATTTATAGGAATATTAATTTAGGAATTCCAGTCAATAGATCAGATAAAAAGAAACAAAGGTGGTTGCAAATGTTTAAAATAGCATTTGGTCAATCTAAAATGATAGACAAACCAATTGTTGGAATCTTACATGTGGTTGTTTATTTAGGTTTTTTAATAATAAATATTGAATTATTAGAAATCTTAGCTGACGGTTTTTTAGGAACTCATAGAGTTTTTGCTCCTTATTTAGGTTCTTTTTATAATTTTTTAATAGGATTTTTTGAAATTTTTGCTATTCTAGTTATAGTTTCTGTGATATTGTTTTTGATAAGAAGAAATGTTATTAAAATAAAACGTTTTTGGAATGATGAAATGAAAGGTTGGCCAAAAAATGATGCTAACTTAATTTTATATATAGAAATAGTTTTGATGACCTTGTTTTTAACAATGAATGCTTCAGATTTATGGTTACAAATAAATAGTAATGATCCACACTATATTTCAGTAGGTTATTTTCCTATTAGTCAATTTTTAGTTCCATTATTGGACAGTTTTTCAATCAGTTCTGTTATATTAATTGAAAGATCTGCTTGGTGGTTACATATTATAGGAATTTTTCTGTTCTTAAATTATCTTTATTACTCTAAACACCTTCATATATTACTAGCATTTCCCAATACATATTTTGCTAATCTTGAATCCAAAGGAAAGTTTTCAAACTTAGAATCGGTTACAAATGAAGTTAAAATGATGCTAGATCCTAACGCTGATCCCTTTGCTACTTCATCTAACGATCAAGAAATATCAAAATTTGGAGCATCTGATGTTTTTGATCTTTCTAAAATACAACTATTAAACTCCTATACTTGTACAGAATGTGGAAGATGTACAAGTGAATGTCCTGCAAATCAAACTGGGAAGAAATTATCTCCAAGAAAAGTTATGATGGATACTAGAGATAGAATTGAAGAAGTAGGAAGAAATATTGATAAAAATAAAGGAGAATTTAAACCAGATGGAAAAGAATTATTGAACAATTATATTAGCTCCGAAGAACTATGGGCATGCACATCATGTAATGCATGTGTAGAAGCTTGTCCTATAGGAATTGATCCTTTATCAATTATAATGGATATGAGGCGCTATTTAGTAATGGAAAAATCCGCTGCCCCGTCTGAATTAAATAACATGATGACTAATATTGAAAATAATGGTGCTCCATGGCCATTTAATCAAATGGATAAATTAAATTGGAAAAATGAATTGTAAATTAAATTTTTTAAAATGAATAAAGAGGAAGTAGAAAAAATATTAAGTGAAAAAATTAAAGACGGTGAGCATATAAGTCCAGTTTTACCAGAAGGAATCAAAAATTATTTGATAGATATAGATGGTACAATTTGTGATGATATTCCAAATGAAGAACCTGAAAGAATGCTTACAGCAAAGATTTATCCTGATGCATTAGTGACCCTTAATAAATGGTACGATGAGGGACATGTCATTTGTTTTTTCACTTCTAGAACTGAGGATCACAGGGAATTTACTGAGCAATGGTTAAAAAAACATGGCTTTAAATACCACAGTATGGTAATGGGTAAGCCTAGAGGTGGTAATTATCATTGGGTAGATAATCACCTAGTTAAGGCTACTAGATATAACGGAAAATTTACAGATTTAATTGATAAAGAAGTTACTATTCAAGTTTTTGATGATGGTAAGCATGATTAATTATGAATAATATAGAAATATATACTTTTTCTGAGCTTCTTGCCCAGGGCAAAACACCTGAAATACTTTTTTGGGTTGGTTGTGCAGGTAGTTTTGATGAACGTGCAAAAAAAATTACAAAAGCATTTGCCAAAATCCTTAATCAAGCAAATGTTTCTTTCGCTGTTCTTGGCTCTGAGGAGGGGTGTACTGGAGATCCTGCTAAAAGAGCAGGAAATGAATTTCTATTTCAAATGCAAGCATTAACTAATATAGAAGTGCTAAATGGCTATAATATAAAAAAGATTGTAACGGCTTGTCCACACTGTTTTAATACATTAAAAAATGAATATCCTGAATTAGGAGGTCAATATGATGTCATGCATCATACACAGTTTATTAAATCTTTATTAAATGATGGGAGGCTTACAGTAAATGGAGGATCCTTTAAGGGGAAAAAAATAACATTTCATGATCCTTGTTATTTAGGAAGAGCAAATAATATTTATGAAGCTCCTAGAGATGTATTAAAGAAATTAGATGCTGAACTTTCAGAAATGAAAAGTTGTAAACAAAAAGGCCTGTGTTGTGGTGCTGGTGGTGCTCAAATGTTTAAAGAGTCTGAACCTGGCAATAAGGAAGTAAATATTAAAAGAACAGAACAAGCATTAGAAACTCAACCTGATATAATTGCAGCTGGATGTCCTTTTTGCAATACTATGTTAACGGATGGTATTAAAAATAAAAAGAAGGAACAGGAAGTGGAAGTTTTGGATATTGCTGAACTTATTAATCAAGCATCTGATTTATGATAGTTCCATTTTCCGAAATGCCTAAAGATTCTAGAGTTTGGATTTTTCAATCTAATCGAAAATTCCTTGACACAGAATTAAATGAGATTAATGATTCTATTATCAATTTTTTAAAATCCTGGACAGCTCATGGTAGTGAACTTCTAACTTCATATGAAATTAAATACAATAGATTTATTATTATAGCTTTAAATGAATCAGTTAATCCTGCTTCTGGATGTTCTATTGATTCTTGTATTCATTTTATTCAAGATTTAGAAAAAAAATATAAAATTGATTTGTTAGATAAGATGAATGTAACATTTAAACAAGGAAAATATATTACATATAAATCAATAAATGATTTTAAAGAACTAGTTAAAAATAAGTCTGTTTCTAAAACAACTATTGTTTTTAATAATTTGGTTGTTAATATTTCTGATTATTTAGAAAATTGGGAAATTTCTGCAGAAAAAAGTTGGCATTCAAGGTTCTTTAATGTATGAACAATATACTTTAATCTAAAAATGGATTTTTTTAAAATTTATTCAATAAATTAGGATTATAAAACAATTTTATAAATGAAACATTTTTTATCCTTTTTTTTTCTATTCTTTTTATTGTTTTCTAACTATTCTCAAACTCCATTAACAACCTTAGATTCAGAAAATCAAAAAAAATGGGTTGATAGTGTTTATAATAGTCTAACAATTGATCAAAAAATAGGGCAATTATTTACTATATGGGTTGCAAGTAAAGAGGGTAGTGAAAAAATGAATGAAATTTCAGAAATAATTACAAAGAATCACCTTGGAGGTTTAATTTTTTCATTAGGAAATGTAACTGACCAAGCCGTTGCAGCTAATAAATTTCAATCTATTTCAAAGGTTCCGCTATTAATTGGAATGGATGCAGAATGGGGTATAGGTATGCGATTGGATGATGCCTTTTCTTTTCCTTTTAACATGACTCTAGGAGCAATAAAAGATGATTCTTTAGTTTATGAAGTTGGGAAAAGAATAGGAGTACATGCCAGAAGGTTAGGTGTTCATATAAATTTTGCTCCTGTTACAGATATAAACACCAATCCAAAAAATCCAATAATTGGTAGTAGATCATTTGGAGAAGACAAACTTAATGTTACTAAAAAATCCTTAGCATATTTAAAAGGAATGCAATCTCAAGGTATTATGGGTTCAGCCAAGCATTTTCCAGGACATGGAGATACTTCTACAGATTCTCATAAAACACTTCCAATTATTAATTTCTCTTCAAAAAGAATACATGATATTGAGCTTTATCCTTATAAAGAGTTAATAAAGAATAATTTATCAGGTGTTATGGTAGCTCATATGGAAGTTCCTTCATTAGAAAGACTTCCTAGATTGCCTTCTACTCTTTCAAAGAACATCGTAACAAAAATTTTAAAAAGGAAGTTGAAATTTAAAGGATTAGTTATTACTGATGCAATGGATATGAAAGGAGTTGTAGATTTTAATAAAAATGAATCAGCCGATGTTAGTGCACTTTTAGCAGGAAACGACATTTTATTGATGCCAGATGATTTAGATCAAAGTACAATAAGTATAAAAAAAGCTATAAATACGGGTAAATTAACTGAAAAGAGATTGGCTATATCAGTAAAAAAAATCTTGATGGCAAAATATAAAGCAGGTTTAAATAAATTGAATGATATTAAACTTGAAAATTTAAAATCAGATCTAAACACTGAAGAAGATAAACTGTTGTTTGAAAAACTTGCTAAAAATTCAATTACTCTAATTAAAAATGACAATCAATTACTCCCAATAAAAGATTTGTCTAAAAAAATTGCATACTTAAAAATGGGTAACTCAAATTCAGATGAATTTTTTAATATGTTAAATCATTATACTAAAGTAGAAAATATAAGAAGTGATGATTATCAAATAGAAAAATTAATGAAAATATTAGATCCCTATGATTTAGTTATTATCGGTTTCCATAAGTCATATAAAAGTCCCTTTGAAGATTATAGGTTTTCTAAGGAAGAAATTAAGACTATTGAGTTAATATCTGAGAAAAAAAATGTAATTCTTGATGTATTTGCTAAACCATATGCTTTAATGGACTTAGATTTAAAAAATATCCAATCTATACTGGTTTCTTATCAAAATAATAATGTATTTCAAAGCATATCTTCACAAGTTATTTTTGGGGCTATATCTGCCAAAGGTATTCTCCCAGTAAGTATTGGAAAAAACTTTCCGGTAAACACACACATTAAAAGTGATGTTTTAAATAGGTTAAGTTATTCTCATCCTAAGAGTCAGGGTTTTGACATTAATAAATTAAATAAAATAGATTCTATTGCTCTTTTTGCAATAAAAAAAAAAATGATCCCAGGAGCTCAAATTTTAGTAGCAAAAAATGGTGATGTTATCTATAAAAAATCTTTTGGAAATAAAACATATGATGGATCGTCTAATAAAGTAAAGTGGGATGATTTATATGATTTAGCTTCATTAACTAAAATTTTATCTTCCGTTCCATTGATAATGAATGAGTATGAATTGGAGAATCTTAATTTAGATACTACTTTATCAGATTTGCTTCCAAATATGGATTTAAAAGACAAAGAAAATCTTTCTATTAAAGAAATGCTTTCTCATCAAGCTGGTTTATTTCCTTGGATTCCATTTTATAAAAAAACAATTGATAGTTTAACAAACAAACCACTGTCAAATTGGTATAAATCATCAAAAAAAGATGGTTACTCAATTAAAGTTGCAGACAACTTGTTTTTAAAAGATGTTTTTCTTGATACTATTAATTTAAATATTATAAACAGTGATCTTTCTGATGATAAATCTTATGTTTATAGTGATTTACCTTATTATTTTATTAAATCTTTTTTGGAAAATAAAAACAACAAAACTTTAGATGATCAATTAAAGAAAAAACTTTTATTAGGTTTAGGTGCTAATAAAACTACATATAACCCAACTCTTTCTTTTTCAAAAAATAAAATAGTTCCATCTGAAGTTGATAATTATTTTAGAAATACAATTCTACATGGATATGTACATGATATGGGTGCTGCTATGCAGGGTGGAATAGGTGGACATGCAGGGTTGTTTTCAAACTCTAATGATGTTGCTAAAATTATGCAAATGTATCTCCAGGGAGGTTATTATGGTGGTATAAGATTTTTTAAGAGTTCTACAATAGATGATTTTAATACTTGTTATTTTTGTGATAATAATAATAGAAGAGGTATAGGTTTTGATAAACCTCAACTAGATGATAGTAAACCTACATGTGGATGCGTCCCTATGTCTAGTTTTGGACATTCAGGTTTTACAGGTACATATACATGGGCTGATCCAGAAAATAAAATTGTATATGTTTTTTTATCTAACAGGACTTTTCCAACTATGGAAAATAGAATGTTATATACGTATAATATTAGAACAGAAATACAAAGGATTATATATGAATCATTTAATTAATATTTATAAATGAAAATAACAATAGTTTGTTATCCAACTTTTGGTGGTAGTGGAGTTCTTGCTACAGAGCTTGGAATGTCTTTAGCCAACCATGGCCATGAAGTTCATTTTATTGCTTATAAGAAACCTGTGAGATTAAAGGACTCAGACAAAAACATTTTCTTTCATGAAGTTAAAGTTCCCGAATATCCTCTTTTTAATTTTCAACCTTATGAATTAGCATTATCGACAAAATTAGTTGAAGTTGTAAAATTATACTCTATAGACTTGATGCATGTTCATTATGCTATTCCTCACGCTTATGCAGCTTATATGGCTAAAAAGATGTTAAAGGATCAAGGTTTTAATGTTCCTATTGTAACAACTTTACATGGTACAGATATAACTCTAGTAGGAAATCACCCTTTTTACAAAACTGCAGTTAATTTTAGTATTAATAAATCAGATATAGTTACTTGTGTTTCTGAAAGTTTAAAACAAGACACATTAGATCAATTTGAAATTTCTAAAGAGATAGATGTCGTGCCTAATTTTATCGATATTGCAAAATATAAGAGACAACAAGAATTATGTCATTTAGAAAATCCTAATCCTACTGAAGAACTTGTAATTACTCATATAAGTAACTTTAGGCCCGTAAAGAATGTTAAGAATGTAATTCAGGTTTTTCATAATATTCAAGAAAAGATTTCTTCAAAACTTATGATGATAGGCGAGGGGCCAGATAAAGAAATGGCAGAGAATCTTTGTCGAGATTTGTCTATTGAAAATAAAGTCCATTTTTTGGGCAACACTAATCAAGTAGAAAAAAACTTATGTCATTCAGATTTATTTTTACTTCCATCTAATACAGAAAGCTTTGGTTTAGCTGCACTTGAAGCTATGGCCAGTAAAGTACCTGTTATCTCATCAAATGCTGGTGGTTTACCAGAAATTAATATTCATGGTGAAACAGGATATTTAACTGATGTAAATGATATTAAATCTATGTCTGATTATGCTATTTCTATATTAGATGACCCTAAGGTTCTTGAAGAATTTAAAATTAGGGCGTTTAAAAAAGCTGAATCATTTGATATTAATAAAGTTGTACCTATTTATGAAAAGATCTATTCAAAAGCTTTAAAACAGCTTAAATAGACTCCTTCATTGAATCATAAACTGTAACTTTTTTCCACAAGTGTTTTGCTTGATCTATAAAAATAAGGTGGGTTGGGTCATCTTGATACAATCTTTGAGCCTCCAATGTTGGAAATGTTAATATCATGCAATAATCATAAGAATTATCAACTACACCTCTTTTTGCTGTATTCCCTGGTTTTCCTAAATGTTTTTTTACTGCAAGCTTATTAGTGGAGATTAATCTCTTTATAGCTTTTTCAAAAACTTTTCTGTCATCCTCACTTTCAGGATTATTTAACCAAAAATATACTGAATGTACTAATACACCTTCAATCATTTCAGATTTTTTTTCTGAAGGATTACAATTCGTAGTAAATATTAGAAGTATTAATAGTAGTGAATTTTGTATTTTCATAATTAGATATTTATTATAATACTAAATTAAGATTTAAAACTTTATGAAAAAATCAAATAAATATTCTAGCAATATTATTTACATAATCTTTTTATTATTCTTTCAAATATTCTTTTCACAAAACGACCCTAGAGAACCAATTAATAATAATGGAATAAAAGCAGATTATATTAATGAAAGTTATGGAGAACATGAAAGAAATAAATTTGATATATGGATGGTAGAATCAGAAAAACCGACTCCATTAGTTATTTACATACACGGAGGAGGTTTTAGTAATGGTGATAAATCAAAATATTATAAATCAAAAGAATTAGTAAAATTCCTAGACCAGGGAATATCAGTAGCTACAATCAACTATAGATTTCAACATCATAAACCTTTTGGGATATTAGCTAGTTTAAAAGATTCAAAAAGATGCCTTCAGTTCATAAGGCATAATGCTAATAAATATAATATTGATAAAAATAAAATTGGAGTTTATGGAGGTTCAGCTGGTGCAGGGACTTCACTCTGGATAGGTTTTTCAGATGACATGTCGGATCCTACCAGCTCAGATCCTGTTTTGAGAGAATCTACAAGAATTTCTTGTGTTGGTGCTATTGCAACTCAAGCTACGTATGACTTTTTTAAATGGCCAAAAATATTTAGTCTCCCTGAAGAATTGTTACTTAATATAAATTCTGAAAAAAGATTAGCAAAAGGTTTTGGTTTGGAGTATTATGAGGGAATAGACTTGAAAAGTTATTTGGAAATTAGAAAAGAATTAGATTTTTTAAACAAACTTGATAAAAAAGATCCACCAATGTTTGTTTTTAATAATCAAAAAGGAGGGATTCCTGAGAATAATAATCAAAGAAATCATCATCCCTTACATGCAAAAGCTTTAAAAGATAAGGCTGATAAGGAAGGTTTAGAGTCTGTTGTTTATGCTCCAAAAATTGGAATAAAAGATCCTTCTGGAATTACGATAGTAGATTTTTTTATAAAAAAATTAAAATAATTTTATAAAGGATTATAAATTCTTTCTGAATTAGAGTAAATTTCATCTTTATCAAAAGTCATTTTCTTTGTTTTAAATCCAGAGAGTAGTTCCATTTGGTCATTATAATGTGGGGAATTTGGATGATCACTCGATCCATAAGGTGAAACTGACTCATATTCTGGGCCATTTTTTGTAAATTTTACTAATCCTATGTACGATTCTCCATGACTGATTTTTATCTGTCCATTTTTATGTTTAACACCTCTCATGGCTGTAATTACATCTGGAAGACCAAATATTGGAATTTCTTTATTTCCTCTAACTAATTTTTGAAAATCACCTAATTTTACCTTGGTTGATCCAAAATTTTTAATCATTTCGCTTTTAACATTTTTCAAACACTCATATAATATCTCTTTTGAAACTACCTTTTCTCTTTTAAAGTTTCTTAAATTATAATACATCATACCATATGTTCCAGCACCAAAGGAATTAGCATCTGCTTTTCTATCCCAGTTTTGAATAGAATTTAATAAATCTGCTATATCTGGATAATCTTCAGGCTTCATCTCAAAAATATTATTGATATCCATAAAACTATAATTCATTGGAGTTGGAAATGTCCTGTCATTTTTAATCTTTTTAAATGTTTCATAATCAATTGTATCATATGAATTTATTAATTCCAAGAGCCTTGTACTTCTATTATTATGATAAAGTTCATATCCCATAGTTTTGGAGAAATTTTCAGCTTTTGGATTTTCACTTTCATCTGTTGATTTAAAAGGTGAATGATTTGCATTATATATAAACCCAGATTTAGGATTTATCACTTGAGGAAGATCTTCTACATCATAATATTCAGTCCATAAGGTTTTTTTTGTATTACCAGGAACTACTTTTTTCCAATTATATGTTTCATTTCTTTTTGGCATAATTCCATTTGAAATATAAAAAATGGTATCATTTCTATCAGCATATCCAATATTATATCCAGGTAAGTTTCTAGATTTAAGAATATTGTAAAATTCTGTAAATGACTTGGCTTTATTCATTTCCCACCATTGTTGAAGTGATTTGATATTGTAGAGAATAGGAGTTCTTACAGAGTAATATCCGCTATCATTTTTCAATGTTGGTCCATATATACTTTTATAAAATTTACGACGGATTTTAATTGGGATTCCTAATATATTGATATATGCTTTAGCCTTCTTTATTTCTAACTTAATTTCATCTCCATCAACTAGATATATATTCTTTTTTTTTGGATGCATTTGAAGTTTAAAAACATCTGCTTTGTCTGGAAGATTCACCGTATGAGTCCATGCTAAATATTTGTTTACCCCGATTAAAATACATGGAGCACCCGCAAAAGTTGCTCCAATAATATTTGTTCCCTCTTCACTTACAAGATGAGCCTCATACCATGAAGTAGGTCCATCAAAAGGTTGATGTGGGTTTATAGCAAGGTATGTTTCATTTTTCCCTGTTTTGTTGGAATTCATGGCAATAGCATTTGACCCATTCATGTTGTTATTAAAAGTAACATCTGATTTAAGGTTATTTCTAAATATATCTCCAATTAATCTATCTCCCTGATTTGAAATAAATAATTGTAAAAAAGAATACCTAGCCATTTTTTTTGGAGTAATAGGGAAGAGTTTTTTAACTAAAACTTGATCAGGGTATATTTCAGCATACTTATTCATTCCTTGTGAGTATGCTTCTAATATTTTTATAAATTCAGGGCTTAAAGTATGATATAGCTCATCCACAGTTTTTTCAGATTCAATAACTTGAGTGATTAAGTCAGCGCCTGCGCCTTTTATTCCAATATATTTACTTAATAATCCATTTCCTGCCAAATACCCTTCTTGGATAGTTTTAAAATCATCTTCACAGTGAGCCCAGGCTAAACCATATGCAACCTCAGCATCTGTTTTTCCATAAATATGAGGAACACCATAGTTGTCTCTAACAATTTCAATGTTTTTTGGATTGATTTGAGATAGTAGAAAGGTTGAGTTTAACAGTAATAAAAATAAAAATAAGTACGCTTTTTTCATATTAGTTTTAGTATCAATAACTATACCACATTTAGATAATTATAAGGTTTAATTTCTTCTATAAAAATAATCATATATTCGTATTATTATTGTATTGTGAAAAAATTTATTACAGGAAGATTTAAAGCTATATATTATTCAATTAAAGGAGCTTTTGATTTAATTAAAACTGAGCATGCTATTCAGGCTCAGTTATTTATATCCCTCTGTTTTGTGATTGCTGGTTTTTATTTTGAAATTTCTAAAATAGAATGGATGTTTCAAATACTTGTTATAGGTATGATTTTATCCACGGAAGCTTTAAATACTGCTATTGAGAAAATTTGTGATTTTATTCATCCCGATTACAATAAAAAAATAGGATTTATTAAAGATATTTCTGCAGGTGCAGTTTTCTTTTCTGTTGTTTTTGGATTAATAGTAGCTTTAATGATATACTATCCCAAAATTTCTTGATTTATAATAATTTAGGAATAATTGCTTTTCTATTCTTTGGATAATCTTTAAAATTATTTTTATACCATTTGTGATGTGAAATTGCTCTTGGAACTAGATTTATAAAGGTCCAGATAAAAAATGATAAGCTGCCAAGATTTAATGTAATAATTGCAAATCCTAACCATTCTACTAATTCACCAAAGAAATTTGGACAGGATATATAATTAAACAATCCTCCATTAGGAATAATATATTTATTCTCTTTATTGCTTAATCTTAAGCTAATTAATTTATTATCTGAAATAATGTTTATTGTTAATCCAGTAAAGAAAATTATAAGTCCAAGTAATAATATATAGTAATTGATTTCCAAATAATTTGTGTTAGAGAGGTAATACCCATTAATTAATCCATTAATTATGTTAAAAAATAATGCTGAAGCAGCAATTATCAGTGGCATTCTCTTTCCTTTAGTTTTAATTCTTTGGGGATAAATTATTGTTCTGTTAAAGTAATGCAAGATCCATAATAAAATAAATATAGTATTTACGGCATATAGATTAGAATTGTATAAAATATAATAAATAGGACAAACTAGTAGAGCAGGAAGCTCCATTAATATCCATCCAATTTTATTGCTTATAGTAGTTCCCCATTTTTCAGATGCATGTCTTCCATATGGAACCTTTTTTTTAATTAAAACGGGAAATAATAGGATTCCTATAAAAATCCAAATTAATGTTAATGTATTTATATCCATATTAAATAAAAAAAACCCGCTAATTAAAGCGGGTTTTTTAAAATATCTTGGTTAGATTAAGATATTAATAACCGTAGTTCTCAACCATATTAGGGTTAGCATTTAATTCTCCCGTACCGATTGGGTAGGCAGTATTATAGTCACCAAATGCTGGTGGAGATCCAGTTTTATCGTCATTCATTTGCTTCAAAGTATCAACTAAAGGCATTCCTTTACCTGTTCTTAACAAATCATCATAACGTAAACCTTCAAAATAGAATTCCTTTCTTCTTTCTAGAAGAATATTATCTAGAGTTGCAGAAGCATAGAAATCAGCTCCTAATCCTCTAATAGCAGGAATATTATTAAGATAAGTTTTTGCAGTTGCAGCATCACCAGCTCTTAGCATTGCTTCAGCATATATTAAATGCATTTCTTCAATTCTATAAAGCGTAATGTTATCAGAACCATTCATAGTAGGGTATTTACCTAATACTGTTTGCTGTGCTTGAGCTAAGCCAATCATATCTGCAGCAAATCTAACATCACCTGTTTCTGCTATGTCTAATAGGTCAGGATTTGTCATTGGTTTGGTTCTATCTCTTGTTAGAATTCTTACGTCTCCATAAGATGTTCCTCTTAAGATATAAGCCATTCCATTAATTCCTCTATTATCAGTTCCTGTGAAAGAAAGCTCAAAAATTGCGTTACTTGCATAGTCAGTTTTATAAGAGGCATTAAATCCTGCAGCACTTACTGGAGTTTTTCCAGAATTATCAATAACCCATTTTGCCATAGTACCAGCAGTTGCATAATGGCTACTACTCACAGAACCAGCATACAATAATGCTCTTGCACCAACTGCATAGGCACCAGCTACTGTCATATAAGCTGCTGAACTATCTAATGAAGTACTCATCATAGAGATTGCTTGGGTCAAATCTGCTGAAATATCAGCAAGATTAGAATTAACTGTATCCCTAGAAGGTGATAAATTCTCAGGATTCTTATATGTTTTAACATATGGTACACCTAGAGCAGATCCTCCACCTTGGCCAGTAATAAAATGTTGACCATACATTCTAAGTAGATCAAAATGAGCTAATGCTCTCAGTGCATGGGCTTGACCCACAGTATGAGAAATAGCTGTTTGAGATCCAGTTAGTGAAGCTGTATCTGCACCAATAACTATATTGGTAATAGCAATAACTCCATAGATTGTACTCCATGGTCCATAACCTTGATTGGTGTGAGCCATGTCAGATGCAGCAAATCTACCAGAATTCATGGTTGAATAAGCATTGTCTGTTCTAACATCTCCCATTATTAGAGTATTTCTACCATAATGTCCAGATGATGTCATACGATCGTAAGCACTGTTTAAAACAGATGCTAAGTCAGCAGCAGTATTAATACCTGTTGCTAAATCTCGTTGTTGAGCCAGTGTTGGCTCAAGATCTTCTTCGCTACAAGAAACAATTAATGCTGTTGCAACAAATAATAGTAAGTATTTATATATATTTTTCATATTCTTAGAATTTTAAGTTTACACCAACAGAAACAGATTTAAGTATTGGAGTATAAATCTCCCATGATCCATTGTTTCTGACTTCTGGATCAACTTTTAGATTGTCATCTTTTACCCAAGTGAATAAATTAAGACCTCTTAGATTTATTCCTACAGCATCAAAACCTGCTTTCTCAATCCATTTTTTAGGGAGGTTATAACCAACAACTACATCTCTTAATCTTACATAATCACCATCATATAAGAACCTTGATGTAGTTCCTGAACCAGTACCTGCAGTACTAGTACTCCATCTCATTCTAGGAACATCAGTTACATCACCAGGCTTTTGCCATCTTTTCATTAATTCTTGAGATCCTTGATAGTATCTAACTGAAAGTAGGTTACTTGCATGAGTATACCAGTTCCATCTTTCAAAAACCTTGTTACCTCCTTGGAAGTAAAAATTAGCATCAAGATAGAAGCCTCTAAATGTGACTCTAGTACCTAAACCTCCTGAGTAGTCAGGCATTCTTGGTCCTTGAACCATTTGTGAAGCAGCACTGTAGCTATTAACTATTTCCATACTTGGATTAGTAGCTCCTCCTTTATAGTACATAGGATTACCAGTATCAGAATTTACACCGGCCCATCCTCTAATATACCAAACATTCAAAGGCTCACCAACTCTAGTTCTTTGATAGAATCCATCTAGGTTTATATCACTACCGTCTGCTTTTTGAGCTAATTTCAATACCTTATTATCATTGGTTGCATAGTTTCCATAAATGTTCCATGTGAAATCACCCCATCTAACAACGTCTGCACTTAATTCAACCTCAACACCTTTATTTTCTACTTCACCTACATTTTGTGTTTGTGAACTGTGTCCAGTAGTTGTGGATAAAGGTACACTTTGGAGTAAGTCATTAGTGTTTCTATTGTAATAACCAACAGATCCAGTAATTCTATTATCTAAAAGACCAAAGTCAATACCTACATCATACAGTCTTTGCTTTTCCCAAGATAATAATAGGTTACCAAATGCAGATGGAGAGATTGTACCATTATCATCATAGCTTCCACCATATGAGAAAAGGGATTGGTATTGGTTTAATCCAACACTGTTACTACCTGTTTCACCAATAGAAGCTCTAAACTTCAAGTTGTTAAGTATATCATTTCCTTCTAGCCAACTTTCTTTATGCATATTCCAAGCTACACCAGCTGACCAAAAGCTACCAAATCTATAACCCATTGCAAATCTTGAAGATCCTTCATACTTATATGAAAAATCAGCAACATACTTATCAGCATAAGTATAGTTAAGAAGTCCTAAGTATGAAAGTGCCTTCCAGTCACTAAATCCACCACTTGCTGATTGATTAGTTCCAAAACTATTTACATAATACAATCCATCAGCGGCAACATTTTGACCAGATGACGAGTTGAAAGTATTTTTGTTCTTTTGAAACTCCATCTGAGCTAGAGCACTAATGTTATGAACATCATCAATAGTTTTGTTATAATCTAGAGTATTCGTCGAAGACCATGTAAATGATCTATTAGTGTTTTGATAAGCATAACCATTTGTTCCTTTTGCATCACCATGGTGAGGTACTCTATATTCATGAGAAACACCTAAAGTAAAGTCAATAGCATATCTAGTACTAAACTTAAGATCATCAGTTATTCTATAACTAACAGTCGTGTTTGATAACGCTCTAGTTCCATCATTTTGCTGAATATTCTTTTCAGCAAGATAAGGAGTGTTGAAAACAGATGTGGATAAATTTATATTCCAAGATCCATCTGGATTCTTCGGCTGTTGAAATGGACTCATGAATAACCTTGTCATCTGAGGAGCTCCAAAATAAGAACTAGCTTCATGAATACCATTTTGAATAGCATTTGTAACTCTGTTACTAGTAGTAATGTCAACTCTTCCAGATTTTCTTTTGTAAGTAACAGTTCCAGTTACACTTTCAAAATCAGTAGCAATAGACGTACCTTTAGTACTCTTATAACCTACAGATATTCTAAAGTTTTCATTAGCAGAACCTCCAGATGCAGATAAGTCATAAGACTGATAAGGAGCATCTTTTACTTTAACTAGTTCCTCCCAGTTACCATCAACTCTTCCTCCAGCATCCCATGCTGCAGCACCAGCAAAATTAGCAAGTGCATAAGTAGTGGCTTGAGCTTTACTCCATCCATAATCATTGATTAAAGTTTCCGCACCAAGTTCGAGTCTTTGTTCACCTGTTAACATAGGTCTATCGTCTCTTGCATAGTTTTGAAAACCGTACTGAGTTGTTAAATTATATTGAACTTCTCCAGCAGAACCAGATTTTGTTGTTATTACAATAACACCATTAGAACCTCTCGCACCATAAGGAGCGGTTGCAGAAGCATCTTTTAGTACTGTAATACTTTCTATATCAGAAGCATTAATCATAGATAAAATACCCATGTCAGTTAAAAGAGGACTAATAGATCCATTGTTAACCGGAACACCATCTATTACAAATAAAGGTCTGTTGGATCCTGTAATAGAACCTTCACCTCTAATTCTAATGTCTGTAGGTGCACCAGGAGTACCTGAAGTTGTAACAACCCTTAATCCAGCAACACGCCCCGAAAGAGCTTGATCTGGTGAACTAAGTGCTACACCTTCAATAAGTTCAGCTCCAACAACAACGGCACTAGAAGTTAATCTTCTACGATCCCTACTAGTAATACCCGTTACAACAACTTCTTCAAGTTCTGTGCTTGAGTTTAATTGAACATTTATCTTAGTTGAATTTCCAACAGTAACTGATTTACTATCAAAACCAACAAAGCTAAAGATAAGTACGTCTCCAACAGAGGCTGAAATAGAATAATTACCATCAAAATCAGTAGTGACACCTGTATTTGTGCCTTCCACTACTACTGTTGCACCAGGAAGAGCCAAACTGTTATCATCGGAAACATTTCCGGTAATAGTTACTTGGGCAAATCCTAAATACGACACTATCAACAGAGATAATGTGATAAATAATTTGATTTGTTTCATAATTAAATTTTTGATTATCTAACAAATATGTTAAAATATTGTTAATTAGAAAAGTTTTTATGGATAAAAAACACTTTAAATTGATGATTTTGAATCATTTTTTATGATTTTTTCAAATTTATTGCGAAATTCATAGCTGATATTTTTAATAATAAAACTTATCAAAACTGCCAATTTTAACATATTAAAGAAAAATCAGGTTCCGGGAGCTGTTTCTATTGCTTTATTTCCTTCAAATTTTGTTGATGTAAAATTTGAATATAAAGGATTGGCTCCAAATTATAAACTCATAAATTCTTTTAAAAAGAAAAAAATATCTGAAGAAAAGTTTATCTCCTTATATAATAACCAGTTAAGTGAATTGAATCCTCAGAATGTTTTAGACCATTTAGAATCCATTACTGGAGATGATGAACCGGTTATTATGTGTCATTGTGCTAAAACTAAATTTTGTCATAGACATTTAGCTGCAGATTGGTTAGAAAAAAATCTAAAAATAAAAATTGAAGAGTTTAATAAGGCAGATTATGAAAGAAAAGATGGATATTTAATAAAGAGAAAAGATCCTTCATTATTTAACTCCGAAGATTAAAAGCAATAATAAACAATCAGTCCACCAATAATTAGTCCTTCTAGAAAGCTAATCCAATATGCCTGATAGTAACTAATCCCACAATACTTTAGGGTTTTTTCTATAATTTTTTTATGCCACTCTATCATAATATTTTAACTGGATGATCAAAAACAATAATGAACAATTAATCCACCAATAACCAATCCTTTAATAAAGGAAATCCACATGCCTTGGTAGTTAGACATTCCCCAAAGTTTTAAAACTTTGTCTACATATTTTTTATGCCACTCTATCATAAATGTTTATTTTAAGTTATCTTGAAAAGCATCAAATAGTAATTTTAAATCTGCATCGTCTCTTATAGAGATTTTATTTGCTTTGAAGAACTTTTTGATTTCTCCCTGTTTTGAATCTTCAAATAATCCAGAGATATATTTTTTATTGACTTTTATTAATGTTTTTTTATCGCCAACTTGAATATATAGTTTGTTTGCATTTTTGTATCTCAAATTTGGCTTGGCTTGAATTCCTACTTGATAATCGGGTTCAACAGCTATTAATAATATAGATTTGATTATAGAAAAGTTATTTGTTTTAGTTATAAGCTTATAAAAATTTCCTTGATAAACAATAAAATTTGCATCACTAAATGAGATAGAATTAACTTTATCTGGTCTTAAATTAAGAGTGCCATCTTCCGATTCTATCTCAAAAGTTTCTTTAATAATATTGTAATTTGTTTTAATACGAATTGGTTTATAACCATCATTTAAATTGATGACAGCTTCCTGGGGTTTTTTATATAAATATTTGTTTCCATCAATTTCAGTATTCGCATCAACTTTTCCGTATGAAACGTCCCTAAGTACTTTTTGAAATTTAGCATTTACATTATCTGCATTAACATTAAAGGATTGCGCAATTAGAACTGAACTAGAAACTAAAAACATGATAAAAGTTAAAATATTTTTCATATAGATTTAGACTTATTTTTTATTAAAGTTAAGATATAATTTTATTTTAAAATATTTGCAAAAAGCAAGTTTTCAAACTCAGATATATTTTCCTTGTTTGGCAGATGTCCCGATTCTGATATAAAGTATTCTTTCCTTCTAGGCATTATTTTGTTTAATTTTTCTTTAAAATCACTATAAACTACAGCTGAATCACTATCTCCCCAAATAGTAAAAAAGGGAATTTCGGAGTTGTTGATATAACTATTTTCTTCATCAAGATTTATATGATTTTTTCTTGTTGAAATTAATGCTCTTGCAAATCCTTTGTATTTTAATAACTCTTCATATTTTTCATCCCATCCTTTAAAGTTTTCAGGATATTTAAAATCAAGGAGCTGCCCTTTAGAAATGGTTGGATAATTGTTTCTTATAAAGTCATTAATTTCCTTTCCACTTACAGATTTATCTAAAGGAGGATTATGACTCATAAAACTATTGGCAGAGACATAAATTAATTTATCAACTATTTCAGGCTTTAAATAAGCAATTTTAGAAATAACTCTTCCTCCATTTGATAAACCAAGAAAATCCGCCTTTTTTATTTTCAATTCTTTCATTAAATCTATAACCTGATTGGCAAAAAGTTCATCTGTGTAGTCAGTATTTAAGTTTGAAGAAAATCCTCTTCCGTATAAATCTAATCTTATTGCTTTGTATCCTTTTTCAATTGCTGAATAATAAGTTTCATCCCATATATAGGATGGTACTGAAAATCCATGAATGAATACCAAGGTTTTAATGGAATCAACATTCTTTATTTCATAGTACGTATAACCTTCACTTAGTTTTGCAAAATTTCCAGTTTTTATTTGCTCTCTAAAACGTATGTTTTTGTCTACCGTTTCATAATTATTAAACTCACATGAAACTATAAAAGCAAGTAAAAAAATAGTGTTAAAAAATATTTTTTTCATTGATAAAATATCTAATTATTAGACTTAGATTTGCTCAGCAATATTCTTTGTAAATATAACATTAATGAATAAAAGAAATTTAGGATTATTAGCAGCGTTTGGAGCTACTGTAATCTATGGTTTTAATCATACCATAGCTAAAAATGTAATGCCAATTTATATAGAGGCATTTGGATTTGTTTTATTAAGAGTTTTAGGTGCTACAATTTTATTTTGGGTTTTGAGCCTATTTATTAATAATAAAAAAATTGATAAAAAAGATTGGCCTAGAATATTTTTATGTTCTTTTTTAGGAATGTTTATAAATAAATTAGCTTTTTTTAAAGGTTTAGAACTTTCAACTCCAATTAATAGTTCTATTTTAATAACTGCAGTTCCCATTTTAGTTTTTATTTTTTCTGCTATTATTATAAAAGAGAAGCTAAGGTTAGGTAGAGCATTTGGAATCATTTCAGGATTTATTGGTGCATTAATTTTAATTCTTTATAGTCCCGGATCCTCTTTTAATGCACCAAATATTCCACTTGGCAACATATTATTTATTGTAAACTCTTCTACCTATGGTCTTTATTTGATTTTTGTAAAAAAGCTTGTTGAGAAATATAATATAATAACACTATTTAGGTGGCTGTTTTTAATTGGATTAGTAATGAATTTTCCATTTGGTATTCAAGAATTTAGTACTGTAAATTGGGGAACTCTTCCTTTTGTAGATGCGATTCTGCCAATGATTTATGTTGTAGTAGGTACTACATTTTTAACTTACATGTTTAATGCTTATGCTTTGTCTAAGTTAACTGCTTCAACAGTAAGTTCTTTTGTCTATTTTCAACCAATTGTTGGAATATTTTATGCTCTCACTACAAAAAATGATTATTTAACATTAATTAATGTTCTTGGAATGTTATTGATTTTCATGGGTGTTTATTTAGTAACCAAAAAGTTAGAAACTTAAATTTAAATTTTTGTTATTTTTAAAATATGAAAAATTACATAACAGAATTAATTGGCACTTTCTTTTTAGTGTTAATAATTGGAGTAAGTGGAAATCCATTTGCGATTGGTTTTGGATTAACTGTTTTGGTTTATATGGGTGCACATATTTCTGGAGCGCATTATAATCCAGTAGTTACTTTAGCAATGTTATTAAGAAAGGAAATAGATCTTGTAGAATCAATTTATTATTTTATCTCTCAAACTTTAGGTGCAACTTTAGCTGCACTAGTCGTATTCTTTTTAAGTTCAGACCCAATGGAGATTCAGCCTAATTTGTCTGCATCGATTTATCAAATTTTAGCTTGTGAAATTATATTCACTTATTTGCTTGTATATGTAATTTTAAATGTAGCTACTCATCCTAATTTAAAAGGGAATTCATTTTATGGATTGGCTATTGGTCTAACAGTAATGGTTGGAGCCTTTACTGTTGGTCAGACATCAGGTGGTGTTTTTAATCCTGCTGTTTCTCTTGGACCTACTTTAAGTCATTTTATAATTGGAGATGGTATTTCAAAGTATTA
This sequence comes from uncultured Flavobacteriaceae bacterium, assembly GCA_964433845.1. Lineage (GTDB taxonomy): Bacteria > Bacteroidota > Bacteroidia > Flavobacteriales > Flavobacteriaceae > MAG-121220-bin8. The sequence goes on along the minus strand of CAYSTA010000004.1, from coordinate 17,135 downwards.
TTTATGGTATTATCTATTAGCCCCAATAATTGGAGCTTTGTTAGCAACTTTTCAATTTAATTATTTTGTAAAAAAATAGATGGACTTAAGTAGTCTAGAAGTTAGTCCTATAATTAAGATGCATATTAAAAATTTAACGGCTACTTCAAATAAAACGAATAGAAGTAATAAGAAACATGCTGTTCTTATTATTTTTCTAAATTTAATTGGAAAATAGCCGAAAAAATAAGTGTTCCAGAATTCTAACATATTAGAATATGAACAAAAAGAGTGCCGTAAGAAATTAATCTATTTTCTTAACATTAATTGCGCTCATTCCTTTTGGACCTTCCTCTAGTTCGAACTCAACTTTATCGTCTTGATCGATTCTGTCAATTAGTCCTGACACGTGTACAAAGTGATCCTTTTCAACACCTTCCTCCTTGATAAAACCATATCCTTTAGATCCGTTGAAGAATTTTACAATTCCATTTTTCATAATATATATTTATTAAATTTCACGCGAATGTAGTTTAAATTTAATTACCAGAATGCTATATAACTGATTTTTATTTTTATTTTTAAATATGATTGATCATCAATTAGAAGAGCATTGGGAAAATGTTCATTCAAAAAAAAAGGAAAATGAAGTAAGTTGGTATCAAAGTTATCCAAAAACTTCTTTGGATATTATCAAATCCCTAAATCTTGATAAAAGTGCCAAAATTATTGATGTTGGTGCGGGGGAAAGTAGACTTGTCGATAATCTTTTAAAAATGGGTTTTTATAATATCGATGTTTTAGATATTTCAAAAAGTGCAATTGATAAGGCTAAAAAAAGACTCGGAGATAAAGCATCGCTTGTTAACTGGATAGTATCAGATATAAATGTTTTTAATCCAAATAAAAAATATGATTTATGGCATGATAGGGCTGCTTTTCACTTTTTAAGAAAAGAAGATCAGATTATGTCTTATATAAATCTAACTTCTAATTCTTTAAATCAAAGTGCTAATATGATTTTAGCAACTTTTTCATCAAATGGACCTGAAAAGTGTAGTGGTTTAGAAGTTACTAGGTATGATGTTGATTCAGTTAAAAAAGCATTTAATGAAAGCTTTGTGTTAAAAAATCATTTAATAACTGATCATCCAACTCCCTTTAATACAAAACAAGAGTTTTTATTTACAATTTTATCTAAAAAATAAATCTATTTTTCAATATATACCCAACCACTATTTCCTGATTCAAATTTCACCTTTACTCTTTTGTATTCATTGACTTCATAGCTATCAGCTTTAATTACTTCTAATTCTGTTACACTAAATAAGACTCCATTAACAAAATCTTTTTTTTCTCCAGTATAATAAATTATTGGGTGAGTTTTAATGCCACTTGATTTTATAACATTTTTATCCTTTATAATTAAATCCTTTAGCTTATAACCTCTAAGAATATCTTTTCTGCCATTTAATATTCTTCCAAATGTTTCCTGTTGAACTTTTTTATATTGTAATGTTCCGTATGAAAATAAATTTTCCATTATTCTTCCTTAGAAATCTCTATCATTTTTGCTGTTAAATCAGGTTTGGTTTCAAATTTATCTAATGGAAACATAGGTCGTTTAATTCTTTTATAATCAAGTCTAAACAAATCTTGATCAACTCCACCAGGAGTTAGAGCCATGGTCCAACCTTTTTTAATATTATAAAGTTCAGGAACTAAATATCCAATTTTAACAATTAAGATATTTGATTTTGTAGGTTCCAAATCAAGCTCAATAAAATCAGAAATATAATGGTATGGTTTTCTTTTTTTAGTAACAATGATATTAATACTACCAGACTTAACTACAACTTCTGTTTTGGCATTAATATCGCCATGTTTTATTGAAACAATTTTCCCTTTAATTTTAATAGGAGGGGAGTAACGATCATCAATTTCTGCACCTACATATTCTTCAACAATATTGCCAACTCCTAATTCTACAGCTTTTTCTACTAACTTAGGTCCTGGAATTGATGCATAGATAACACTTGGTCCATTCTTTTTCTTAAATTCAGGTCTTTTTAATAATTCATTAAGTGTCCATGTAACATCACCAGCTCCACCTGCTGTAGGGTTATCACCCATATCACTAATTATATAAGGAAATTCTTTACTATTTAAAGCTTTATTTAAACTCTTTTCTAATGTAGCTACAGGTCCTACAAAATCAAAATCATCCTTTACTTCCCAAAAACTTTCAGCTAAGTATTCAGCAGATTGTATTACAGATTCTTTTATATCTCCTGTTACTATAACAACAGCATGATTTCTGGGTTCATCTGCCCAAGGATATCCAACCCAAATAGCTGCATCAATGATACCTGGACTTTTAGTTACAGGGTCAACTTTTGCATATAGGCTTTTTCCAGGTTCAACTCTTGTACTTGTTTTTTCGCCTGGAAGTAAAATTGGAACTTCTATTCTTGCTTTATACTTTGGTTTACCTTTTCCTGACTCTAGTCTTTCTAAGAGATTGTCAACTGCTCTTTTTTTTGACTCAATTGCATCTTCGTGAGGTGCTAATCTGTAACATGTAATTAAGTCAGTCTCTCTTGCTAAAACTTCAGTAACATTACCATGTAAATCCATAGAAGTTGAAATAATTGTTTCATAGCCAATTAATTTTCTAATACGTTTAATAAAATCTCCTTCAGGATCATCAAGATTCTCAACACTCATAGCACCATGAATATCAAAAAATAAACCATCAAGTGGCAATTCTTTTTCAAGCATACTTAATGTTTTTTTTACTAAAGATTCATAAGTTTCCTTAGTAACAATTCCCCCAGGTAAAGCATGCCCTCTAAGTGTTGGAATCCAATTAGCCCTATTTCGATTAACTGAATCTTTTGATAAAAATGGATAATATGAAAACACATCATCTCCAATTCTTGATTTAAAATCTATTTCATAGGTTTTTGCAGGTGAAAATGTACTAGATTCAATAGCTAAACCTGCAATAGCAATTCTAGGCTTTTTAAAATCTTCTTTACATCCAATTGTAATAATTAAACTAAAAATCAATAAAATTTTTAATATTTTTCTCATTCCTAATAATTATATTAATAATCTTAAATTTAATTATAAATCCTTATGGAGATGTATTCTAAATCAATTCTTTTTAATAAAATTTTTTTAATACTTGTTTCTTCCTGGTTTTTTACAAGTTGTCAAAATAATTTATCCTTTACAAAAGTTGATGTAACCCATGTTTTACTGGATTCATCATTGAATATTAGAGCACTAGAGATTCATAATAATAAGGTTTATAATGCAACTTCTAGAGGGGAGATATATTCTTTTGACACAAAAAAACCAGACCTTCTAAGTGTAGATCAGTATAGTTCTAAGGTTGATTCAGTGTTATATCCAAATTTTAGATCAATGGCTGTTATTAATGAGAATGTTTTTGCAATGACCATTGGAAGTCCAGCATTACTCTTTAAAAATGGAAAAGTTGTCTATAAAGAGACTGATGAAAAGGTTTTTTATGATTCTATGGATTTTTGGAATGAAAAAGAAGGTTTGGTTGTTGGAGATTATATAAATGGTTGTATTAGTATTTTAATTACAAGAGATGGTGGGGAAAGTTGGAAAAAATTAGATTGCAGTATGTTTAATAATAAACTTCCAGATGAAGGTTTTTTTGCTGCTAGCGATACAAATATTTCCATTATTGGAAATAGAGCATGGGTTGCAAGTGGAGGAATTAATAGTAGAATATATTACAGTGATGATTTTGGAAAAAGTTGGAGTATAATAGAAACTCCTATTATTAAAGGAGAATCAACAAAAGGTATTTATAGTATTGATTTTTATGACAAGAAGAATGGCTTTGCTATCGGCGGAGATTATACTAAACCTTTGGAGAACATCTCAAATAAGATTATTACAAATGACGGTGGAATGACTTGGAATACAGTTGCTGACAACCAAAATCCAGGATATAGAAGTTGTGTTCAGTATTTTCCAAATAGCAAAGGTAAATCCTTAGTTGCTGTAGGTTATAATGGAATAGATATTTCAAATGATAAAGGATATACATGGAAACATTTAAGCGATGAAAGCTTCTATACAATAAGGTTTTTAAACAAATGTACTGCCTATGCTGCAGGAAAAGGTAAAATATCAAAACTTCACTTCAAATAAACATTATTTAATTTAATAATGTTATTGTCATAAACTCTTTACTAAAATTATATGATTTTACTCTAGCTTCTGGATTGCCTCCAAAATCAGCACCTCTAGAAACACACATCATAAATCCAATTTTTTGCAAAAAGGGATTTGACATAGGAATATTTAGATAATTCATCAAAACATTACCTTTTTCGTCAAGTCTAAAAATACATTCACTAAAATTATAGGCTTTTTCATTTCTTACGACTGGTCCTTTTTTATCAAATGAATGATATGAATCTTTATATATTGTAAGGTCAATATTTGTTTTAGGTTTTAATTTGTTAATCAAATCCTTACAAGGTGATGAAGGTGTCCAATTATCCAATTCACCTATTAAAATATGAATAGGTGAATTAGTAAATTCTGTATTATCAGGATTAATAAAGCAAGGCGGATAAAATGCAAGATGAGAGGCAAAAGTTAATTCTTTATTAATTGCATTTTTTAGTGGAAGCCAAGCAGAAAATAGGGTAACACCACCTCCTAAACTCCATCCAGTTATTGAAACCTTGTTTTTGTCAATATTTGGATGTTCTGATAATACTTCAAAAGCCCTATATGCATCAAGTATCATTGCAGCCATAGTTATTTCAGTTTGAGTTCCAACAGTGGAAGTAATATTTCTACTTTTAAAACTGTTTAACTCAAAAGTTGCAATACCCATTTCTTGATACATTTTTAAATACTCATGATGATGGTCTGACCATCCAAGGCTTCCAGCAACACCTATAACCAATGGATATTTTTTATCTTTAGAAATTGAATCTTGTGGAATAACAAGTTTGCCAAATACCTTTTGTTTTTCTTGATTTTCTAAATCTGTTATTACATCGTTGAATGAGTATGGATTTGCACTATCAAATTGAATATTTTCAATTTTTAATTGTCCATATGTAATAAAAGTAAATAGAAAAAAAGAAATTAATAGAAATAACTTTTTCAATATATTATAGTTATAAATAATTTATTTTATTATTCCTTAGATAATGGTCTTTTTGCAGAATTCCAATAAACTAATTTTCCATCTACTATTTGATACCATTCTACATATATTCCATCTTGACCTGTAAATTGGGCATTAACCCATTCGCCATCTTGATTTGTTGCAGCAGGATCATCCGAACCTTTAGGATGAACTGCAAATGCATAGTCAATATTCCAACCCCATTCTTGTCCACTTTCTAAAGATTTTTGATAGTCTTCTTCTACTTTAGCAGCGAATTCTTCTCCAGTAGTAATCACTGATCCATCACTAAATGTAAAGCTTCCTCCATCTAAAATTAGCGCTTTTAAAGCATCGTAATCTCTATTTGTCCAAGCTGCATCAATTTCTTTAAAAACATCAACAGTTGATTCGGAACCCATAAAAACTGTTTGACCTTCAAAAGGCCCAAAACCATTAGTTGCAACATTACAATTATCAGCACATGAAACAAATAGCCCAATTAGGCTAAATAATAAAATATAATTTTTCATAATTTAATTTTTTAATTAGCGCTCAATATAGTGAAATTATAAATAAAAAATCTTAATTATATCTCCATTTATTATAGATCTATTAATTTAAATTTGATACTATTACCCACGTGTTTTTGTGATAGTTTATTTATTGATTTATTAGATAGTTGAAGTATTCTAGGATATCCTCCACATGTTTGAGAATCTCTCATTAGAATTATTACTTTTCCAGAAGGAGTTAGCTGTACTGTACCCTGCATTACTAATGAAGTAATTATAGAGTTAAGCTCATTATTTAATGATTCATTTAATTGATAAGCCATTCTGTCATTATTGTTTGAAATTGTAAATTTTTTCTTTAATAAAACTTGTTTTTGTTTTATTGTTAATTTATTAAATTCTGGCCCCTTGAAAACTTCAATTGTATTGTTTTTAAAATGCTCTAAATAATTAATATTAATATTAGTTCTTTTAGTATTTATTTTTATTGATTTTTTAATTTTTAAACTATCCCCATTTTTTATTCTATTTGATTTAGTAATATGATAATACATACTTCTACTATTCATTATCTTATCTGACAAGAAACCTCCAGAAACACTCAGATAAGAACGCAATCCATATTTTAATTTTCCAAATTTTAGAACATCACCTTTATGTATCTCATATACTCGATTTATATCAATAGAATTACCATTTATTGATGGGCTAATATCTGCTCCTGTAATACATATTTTAGTTTCCTCTAAGAATTTTAAAACAGGTCCTGTCATAGTTATTTCCATTACAGCATCATTGTCATTGTTACCTAATAATTTATTTGAAATAAGTGATGAAAGTTGATCCATTGATCCAGATATTGGCACTCCATAATTTTCATATCCAAACCTTCCAAGATCTTGTATCGTGGAATAAAGTCCTGATTTAATAATTTCAATCATTTATTCTAGTTTTTATTGGTTTATAAATATTGGATTCAACTTGTATTTTAATCAATTCATGTTCTTTTAATGATATTGGAATAAATTTTATTTTGTCTCCTGACTCAATGAAACATGGTGATGTCTTTTTAATATTAAATAAATTAATGGGAGAGTTTCCAATAATGTACCATCCTCCAGGGCTATTATTTGGGTATATCCCAGTTTGAGACCCTCCAATTCCTACAGCACCCTTAGGAACATTTAAAACTGGTTTTTCTTTACGTGGATGATGTATCTTTTTATCCAATCCCCCTAAATATAAAAAACCAGGAAGAAAGCCTATATTATAAACTCTATAATCTTTAGAACTATGCAAAGAAATAATCTCTTCTTTTTTTATAGAAAGGCTTTTTTCTAAATAATTTAAATCATGTCCAAGTTCAATATCATAACAAACAGGTATTTCCCATTTATTAAAAATCTGTTTTTGTTTTGATCTAATTTTGATATAAATATTCTTTAATTCGGAGATTTTAGTTTTAGGATTTATATTTTCTTCATAGCTAATTAGTAGAGAATTATAGGAGTTTTTTAAATAGATATTATTATTGAGACATTTATTCTCAATTTCTGATTTAAATAATAAAATGTTTTCTAAAATAGATTCATGAATTATTGAGGGCCACTCAACTAGAATAGAACTTTCTCCAAATCTTTTATATTTTAAATTATATGATTTTAATTCCAATATTATTTAATTTTAAGTGTAATTCTTCTAGCAATTCAATAGCATTTGGATTATCACCATGAATACATAAGGTGTCAAACTCTACACTTCTTTCTTTTTTGTCAATGCTTATAATTTTATTATTAATAATATTATAAACGTGTTTAAACATTTCGTTAGAATTTTCTATTAATGCATTAGGATTTTTTCTAGAAACTAAGGTTAAGTTAGAATTATAGTTTCTGTCAATAAATAACTCATTACATGTTTTAATTCCTTCTTCTACAGCCATTTCAGAAATAAGAGAAGAATAGGGGACATATAATTTTGTGTTCATCTCCTTTGTTAAATTAATTATAATTCTGGCAGTTTCTTTATCATTTGATGCAAAATTATAAAGTGCTCCATGGGGTTTTATATGATTTAAATCAGCATTTTCTTGAATCAATATCTTTTTTAACGATTCTATTTGATTTTTCAAAGATTTTACTAATTTATCCTTTGAAATATTCATTACTTTTCTTCCAAAATTTTTCCTATCAGGAAACGATGGATGAGCACCAATTTTTAAATTATTCTTTTTAGCTAATCTTACAACTGACAACATAGTCTCTAAATCACCAGCATGTCCTCCACAAGCAATATTACATGAAGAAATTAATGGAAAGAGTTGATCTTCATTTCCAATTCCTTCACCTACATCTGCATTTATATCAATTTTAAGATTTTTCATTTATAATAATTCAAAAACTTTTAAAATACTTTTTAATCCAAGAAAAACTGTAATAACAAGAATTGCTAATCCAATAAAATTTTGCCATTTAGAATTTTTATATTTTCCTAGAATGGAATCTTTATTTACAATCCATATTAAAAAACCAGCAATTACAGGTAATAATATTCCGTTAGCAACTTGTGCAAATTTTATTATCTCAATAGATTTATATCCCGATGATGAAGATATAACTCCAGCCAATAAAATAAATATCCAAACACTTCTAAACTTTAATCCTTTCATATTCAATGACCAGCCCAAACATCCAGCAGCAACAAATGATGCAGCTAGGGGGGCAGTTATTGCACTAGTTATCCCAGCTGAAAATAACCCAACAGCTAAAATATATTTAGAGTAAATACCATAAAGTGGCTCAATTCCTTTTGCTAAATCAGCAGCATTGTTAATATTATCAATATTTAATGAAGTACTCGAAATAATTATACACATAGAAACTATTCCTCCTAGTACAATTGAAATTATGGTATCATTTCTTGCAAATTTTAAATCACTTCTATTCTTCCATTTCTCTTTAACTAATGAAGCATGAAGAAATAGATTGTATGGCACTACGGTTGTACCTATTAATCCAATAATTATTAAAATACTTCCCTCAGGGAATTTAGGGATAAACAAACCATTAAATAGATCTGTTATGTCGGGTTTAGTTATAATAGCAGTTATAATAAATGATAAACTCATTATTATGACTAAAAAAATAAGTGATCTTTCAAGAATTTTATAACTTCCTACATAGAGTAAAGAAAACGCTATTAACCCTAAGATAATGCTATAAAGATTAATATTAATATCTAGAATATTTAAGATTTTTTCTCCAAATACAGCTTCTAATCCTAAGACTCCTCCACTAATATTTCCAGCTTCATAGGCTGCATTTCCTATTACTATAGCAGATAATATTAGTGTTATTACAAGATTTCTAAAGCTAGGGTTTTTAATTTCTTCTCGAATAACTTGAGAAAGTCCTTTATTAGATATAATTCCAAGACGGGCAGACATTTCTTGAAGAACTATTGTGGCAATTATTGATAAAGCTAGAGCCCATAAAAGAGAAAAACCAAAATTAAGTCCAGCTATACTACATAAAGTAACAGTTCCTGGACCAATAAATGCTGCAGCGACTAACGGTCCTGGGCCAATATTATTAATCCATTTTTTCACCAATAGTTATTTAATTGCAATTTAATAACTTTGAGGAAGTTTTTATGCTTTATTTAAAAGTTAAAAAATATCTTTTATTATTATCCTTCATAATTCTTTTTTCATGTGGTGAAAGCGGGGGAGAAGAATCTATTTCTACCCTTAGATCTAATGTAATGATAGATAAAGGAATTTATAAGGTTTCTTATAATGAAATGTTTGAACAACCAAATTGGATCGAGTATACTGTTTCAAACCGTCCTAAAAATGTAGACAGAGGAAATAAAGATTTTTATTTAGAGGAAGGAGTTGTAACTTCTGATAATGCTGATTATTACAAAAATGAATGGGATAAAGGTCATTTAGCTCCAGCTGCAACATTTAGTGATAGTGAAGAAAACCTACATAAAACATTTTCATTTATAAATTGTGCGATGCAAATTGATAATTTAAATAGGGGAGAGTGGGCTCAATTAGAACAACAGGTAAGAGATTGGTCTGTAAATGGAAATGTTAAGGTTAAGATTGATTTAGTTTTTGGAGCTAATCATGAAATTAGAAGTACTGGTGTTCATGTGCCAACTGGATTTTGGAAAAATTTAACTTTCTCAAATGGTAATCAGACTTGTTACTATTTTCCAAATTCATCAACAGATAAAAACTGGGATAAATATGAAGCTAATTGTAATTAATTTTGTAGAGTTAAAATCTTTTACCAATTGAAAAACCTCCTCTTACAACTACTGTTGATCTACCGCTGTTTTCTGATTCATTATCGTATAATAAATTTCTACCTAACCCAAATAAAAGTTCAAAAGTAAAACCTTTTCTATTGATCCATTTATTACCAACACCGAAACCTGGTGCTATATCAAAGTAATTGTCTGTTTCGTATGTGTCTATACCTAAGCCGTTTAAGAAACTTTGAGATTCACCAAAAGCAAATTTTGAAAAAACTTCAGCAAAAAATCCCTTACTTCCAAAATCTTCTGATTTTGTAAAATAGAATCTGTAATAAGGCGTTATTACAAATTTATCATTCCAGAATGATCCTAGATCATTGTCACTACTACCTAAATTTAAAAAAAGTGTTGCTCCAATACCAGAAGATGAGTTATTGGTTTTTTCATATCCCACAGTTAATGCAGGGAATATTATAAGATCTAAGAAATCAATTTTTAATTCATTTTGTCCTAATGAACTTGTGAATTTTTCAATTTGTTTATCTGATTTAATAACAACAACTTCATTGGCATCGTTTTGTGCAATTAGAATAGATGGAATGATTATGAAAATTAATACGAATTTTCTCATGAATTATTTTATTGCAATATAACAAATGTTTGTATTAAGATAACTAGCTGATAATCAATATTCCAGGGTTACCATCCCAAGAATCATCTACTTTAAAATTATTTTTTTTACATTGTTCTCTAACTATTTTCTTCATTTTTTCACTTTTTCCAGTGATTATCCTAATTGGAGTATTTCCATTATTATAATGAAGAATAACTTTATTCATTAATACTTCTTCTACCTCATTATAAGTAAGTCCGTGTAAATCAATTTCTACATTATCCATGTAACTAAAAATAGTAAAATTCAGATAGTATCTTATGATTTTAGTAATTTTGTATCAATGAAAACAAAAAAAGAAATTGTAAAAGATTGGATTTCCAGATATACGGGAGTTGACTTAGAATTCTTTGGAGAGTTTATTTTACTTACAAATTTTCAAAAATATGTAGAAGAATTTGCAAAGTTAAATAAAGTAGAAATATCTGGTAAAGATAAAAACATGCCTTCTGCTACTTTTGAAAATATTACAATAATTAATTTTGGAATGGGTAGTCCAAATGCTGCCACAGTTATGGATTTGTTATTTTCTATTAAACCTAAAGCAGTACTTTTTCTGGGAAAATGTGGAGGATTAAAAAAGAGAATTAATATAGGAGACTTTATTTTACCAATTGGTGCTATCAGAGGAGAGGGTACTTCAAATGACTATTTTCCAATAGAAGTTCCCGCTATGCCATCATTTTCTTTACAAAGAGCTATTTCCTCTTCTTTAAAATATCAGAAGGTTGATTACTGGACGGGAACTGTTTTTACAACTAATAGAAGAGTTTGGGAATTTGATAATAAATTCAAGAATTATTTGAAAAAAGTTAGAGCTTATTCCATAGATATGGAGACAGCAACACTATTCACTGTAGGATTCCACAATAGAATACCAATTGGAGCTTTGTTGTTGGTTACAGATCAACCAATGATTCCTGATGGAGTTAAAACTCAAGCTACAGATGATGTAAATGCAGAATTATTTGACAAAAAACATCTATTAATTGGAATCGAGTCTCTAAAACAAATTATTAATCACGAGGACACCGTAAGGCACTTAAAATTTTAATTCTTTCTTTTCCAAACTTCCGTGATCTCTCTACTACTGCTGCCATCATCATCATAATCAGTATAATACACAGTAAAATAGTTGGCATCTTTAGTGTATGTCAGATTATAAACGCTAAGATCTTGTTGATTTGGACCCACTTTTACTTGGTTATTAGTACCATTATAAGTCCATACTCCATTTTCCATCTCTGTTTTCATAGTTGATCCATTTGTAAAACATGTATAGTTTGTCATTTTGTAAGTCCCATAATCTTCTTTTCCTCCATTAATCGTAAGGGCATTAGACGGGTAATTATCACATTTCTTTTCTCCTTCACCAAATTGAGTAACATTATCTGTATTATTAGTCCAACTTTCAAGATCCCAATCTCCAATTAGTGGGCATTCAGGCCAAGTTCCCCAAACAGGCTTTTTATCATTACTATCACAGGCAGAACCAGTAACAAAATCAGTTGGCTCAGTAGTTAAGTTTACAACACACCATTTAGATAAATCTTGATTGAAATTGGTACAAGATTTGAACATTTTGTCCATGTTAGTTACTTTGTTTGTGTCCCATTTACTTATATCCTTATTAAAAATACTTGCGCCTTCAAACATTCCTTCCATAGTCGTTACATTACTTACATCCCATGAAGAAATATTTGAGTTAAAAGTGGAATTATTTTTAAAAAGTTCTTTCATGTCAGTAACTAGCGTAGTCACTGCTGTTGAAAGATCTTTTCCAGTACTTATCCAACTCTTAAGCATTGTGTTGTCTACAACAGTATATGTGATTCCATTTATCTCATAAGTAGTACCTACACTAGTATCAGGCTTTGCTTTCATAGTAATTCCATCATTATCTAAAACAATTGGAGCAAGATTTTTATAAACAGCAATTGCTGTTTTATTTGAATTTATTGTTACCTGTACTGGATTATCTGTTCCGCTTACACATCCAGCCCATTTTTCAAATTTCCATCCTGAAACTGCTGTAGCAGTAAGTTCAATTATAGATCCATCAGTATATTTGGTTGCCGCTCCAGCTTTTATAACTTTTTTAGTTACTGATCCTTGTCCGTCATTAACTATTTTTAACTCAAATTTATCTTTTTCTATAAATGTTGCGGTGACACTTTTTGCTTTATCAAGGGTAATTTGTTGAGGGTTTGTAGTTCCCTTTAAGGATCCACTCCATTCTTTAAAAATCCAACCTGCTTTTGGAGTTGCTGTAAGTTCAACTATAGTTCCACTATTATATTTCGTTGCACCTCCTGCTTTAATTACCTTTTGATCAACTGTTCCTTCACCAGAAATTGTGATGGTAAGTGCAAATTGTATTCTAGCAAAATTTCCTACTACAGTTTTATCACCATCCATAACTAGAGTAGTTTTATCACTTCCTGAAGCTCCAGTCCATTTATCAAAAACATATCCTTCGGCAGGGCTTGCAATTAATGTTGCGGTATCTCCAGTATTATATTGTCTAGTAGATGGAAGTACTACACCACCTTCTGTAGGATTAGAAGATGTAGTTAACATGTATTTTACTGTTTCGTCTTTTTCACACGAAAACAAAATAAGAACTGAAATAATAGTGAAGATTTTTTTCATAAAATAATAGTTTGATAATAAAGATATAAAACAACTCAAATAATAAAAAAATCTTTTGATTATAATTATCTAGCTTTAATTTTTTTAAAACCAGATAAAACATCTCTTTTTTTATATTCTGATTTCATTAATACGACAGTATGCATAAGAGTTGTAGCTAATTTACCATTAGAATTATATATTTCTCCTTTTACGGTAGCTATGTTTTGACCTTTTGTAATAACTTCTGCTGTAGCGATTACTTTTCCTTTAAATAATGGTCTGTGGTGAAGACTATGAAGATTTGTAGAGTTAGGATAGATAGTGCCTTGGCTTTCATAAATTATTAATAGGCTTGTTATATCATCTAACATAGAAGTCATCATACCACCTTGGACACTCCCATTTGGATTAAGAGTTTCTATAGGAAATTCAGCCTCTAACTTTAAATAACCTTCTTTATGTTCGAGAAACTTAAACTTAAATATTTTTCCAGTTCCTCCTTTAGTTTTATGAAAATTTAAAATTTCATTAAATTTTTCTTTCATAATAAATATATTTTTTAAATATATAAAATGTTCAAATGACTTGTGCAAGAATACTTAATTATGTAATTATTTTTTTTTTTGTAAATTAATAGGATGTCAGTTATAAGTTTTAAGGGGCCTTCAAAAAAGGAAACAAAAAAAACTATTCAAAATATTCTTGTAAAAGATTATATGAGTAGAGATGTTATAACTTTTCGCAAATCTGATTCTATTTATTTTGTTATGCAGGAGTTGCTAAATAATAAAATTTCAGGTGCTCCAATAGTTAATAAATATGGAAAGTTAGTTGGTATAATATCGGAAACAGATATAATGAAAAACATAGTTGATAGTCAATATTATAATATGCCAATTTCAAAAACTAAAGTTTCTAAGTACATGAAAAAATCAGTAGATTGTATTTCGCCAAATGAAACAATTTTTGGAGCTGCTTCCGAATTTATAAAATTAAAAAGAAAAAGATTTCCTGTAATGATTTCTGATAAAATTGTAGGAATTATTAGTAGGGTAGATATTATATCGGCGGCTGTAAATATCCGAAGTCAAATGTGGGGAAATTAACTACAAAAAACATAACCCTTTCTTAAATTGAAATTCAATAGTTTATTTTTTTTATTTATAACAATAAACATTTTATGTTCATGCTCTAAGGATGATGAAAGCTCTCAGAACAATCCAGTAACTGGAAATAAAAATTTACCATCAACTATAATTTTAAAAGATATTCCAGCAGGAACGTTTAAAATGGGGGGAAATACTAGAGATGATGACGCTCCTGAAATAAGCGTTACAATGTCTGCGTTTAAAATGTCCGAAAAAGAAATTACAAATAAGGAATATGTAGAATTTTTAAATTCAGCTTACCTTGATTCATGGATAGAAGTTGTTGAAGAACAGATTATAGATCCTTGTGGAAAATATTCAGAATATGTTATTAAAGGATTAGGGAATGCTCCAAATGCAGGTAAAATTTATTTACAATTGGGTGAGACAGGAGGATGTACTAGTACTGGAGAAAAAGAACATATTGATAATAAGAGTTGGATTTCTTTTAATTTTTCAAACAAAAAATTTGAATTAATTGATTCGGCAAAAGATAATTTGCCAGTTAACTGGGTTAAATGGTATGGTGCTTATGCGTTTGCCAAGTATTACGGAGTAAGTTTACCTAGTGAAGCTCAATGGGAATATGCTGGTAGAGGAGGACAGCAACTAGAATATCCAACTGACGATGGAACTCTTTCTTCTTCTAAAGCTAACTATAATGGCGATATCCCAGCTGTTTATAATCCAAATGGACATTCACTTAAAGTTGGTTCTTATCCTTCAAATCCCTATGGATTATATGATATGGGCGGAAATGTATGGGAATGGTGTGTGGATTATTATTCAAAAGATTTTTATACTGATAATTCAAAAGATCCTGTTAATGCAACTGCCACTTCTGATAATAAAAGAGTAAGAAGAGGTGGATCATGGAATTATCATTCTGCAACACTATTGACTTATTCTAGAGCCGCTGATTTTGAAAATAGAGGGAATAATCATTTTGGATTTAGAATTGTTAAGTCTAATTAATCTTCTCTCTTTGCATTAAAAGTACCATTTGGTTGAATAAATGATATTTCAGTTACTTTTCCTTTATTATTAACTTTAAATTCAACTTTGTAACCATCTAATATTTTAAATGCAAAAACATGTTCTTCTATTGGATACAATTCATATTCTGGTTGACCTGGAACAAAAACATAAAGTATATCATCTTTCAAATATGTCTTGCATCCTGAATTTGAATTAAACTTGTAGTTGCCAACATATTTTTCTAAGTTTCCTTTTTCTACTTCAAGTTCTTTTAGTTTTTTATCAAAAACTATAGGATTCTCAATGGATTGCTCAAATTGTGATTCTATTCTACTTATTTCTCCTTGATTATTATTATAAAATGTAATTAAAAAATTATCATAAGAAGCTTCCATATCAACTTTTCCATCATTTAATTCATAAGGTAAAAAGGTGTCATAATGATAATGACTAAGCCATAGTTTTCTATATGGGGATGTTAAAAATAGAGAGTCATTTTTAGTTGTTATTTCTACGGTTCCATATCCTAGGTTTATATAATTCCCTACATAATCTTCTATTGGATGAGATGGATTAGTTCCTTCCTTTCTATTTGATATTCTATTTTTCTCAACTTCTTTTTGATTTTTTTTAGCTTCTTTGATTTGGTCTAGTCCCTTTTTTATCCAATCTGTTTCATCTAATTCAAGCATTCTATCATAAATAATATTTTGTACAATTGAAGGGATTATAGATCTATCTTGATTAGCTAAAACTACAATACCAATATTATCTGAAGGCATAAAACTTGTACTTGCTGAAAATCCATCAATATTTCCTCCATGTTGAACTCTATAATGACCTTTATAAGAAGTTATCATCCATCCAAAACCATAATTTGCTAGGTGCAATCCAGGATTTTCAACTGATGGTAAATTTGGAACCATTACATTTTGAGAACTAATAGCTTCTTCAATATAGGCTTGAGGTAGAATCTCTTTATCATTATATTTTCCATCATTTAACCAAGTTATGAGCCATTTAGACATATCATTTACACTACTATTAATACTTCCCGCAGGACTCATTCCAGCAATTTTATAGTAATCAGTTTTTTCATAATCTTCTAAATAACCAATAGCTGCATTTTCTGCCTGTTCCATTTCTGCAATAGAAATATTAGAGCGTTCCATTCCTAAAGGCTTAAATATAGATTCTCTAACATTTTCTTCCCAAGATTTATTAGTAATCCTTTCAGCTACTACGCCTTGTAACATAAACATAAAATTGTTGTAATAGAATTTATTTCTTACAGTAGTAACAGGTTCATGGTATTGGATTCTTGACACCAAACTGTCTTTTGAAAAAGTAGGGAAAAAGTACCACGATAAATCATGTCTAGGAATTCCAGTCTTATGTGTCATTAAATCCCTTATTGTTATTATTTCATTCAATTGAGGATTATTAAACCTTAATTCATCTACATAATCTATTGGGCTATCATCGAAATTAAGTTTTCCTTTATTGTTTAAAAGACCAATTACAGATGAAGTAAATGCTTTGGTACACGAGCCAATAGCAAATAATGTGTTAGAATCTACTTTTAATTTTTTTTCATAGTCTCTGTATCCAAATCCTTTTGAATATATGACTTTATCATTTTCAACAACCGATATGGCAAATCCCGTTTGATTAAATGATTTTAAAGCTTTTTCAAGCACTTTATCTAATCCCTCGAGTCTTTCATCATTCTGACCAATAGAAAGAAGCGGAATAAACAGTAATAG
>CAYSTA010000003.1:0-68022 GCA_964433845.1 uncultured Flavobacteriaceae bacterium | reverse complement strand
AAATGTGATATCTCTAAATTCAATAAACCAGGTCAGTTTATCGATTAAAATGAAAATAACTAAAGTTTGATTGTTCTATTAATTAAGTAAAAATCTACTAGAACTAATGCTGCCATTGCCTCAACAATTGGTACTGCTCTAGGGACTACACAAGGATCGTGTCTCCCCTTTCCTTTCATTTCCACAACATTATTTTTAGAGTCTATAGTTTGTTGTGCTTTCATTATAGTAGATACGGGTTTAAAAGCTACATTAAAGTAAATATCCATTCCATTACTTATTCCTCCTTGAATTCCACCTGAATTATTGCTTTTAGTTTTTCCATCTGAATCAAAGGAATCATTATGAGCACTTCCCTTTAATTTTGTTCCATCAAACCCACTTCCAAATTCAAAACCCTTAACAGCATTAATAGATAGCATGGCTTTTCCTAGATCTGCGTGTAGTTTGTCAAAAACAGGTTCTCCCAGTCCAATAGGAGCATTTTCTATAACACAGGTAACAACTCCACCAATGGTATCACCTTGTTTTCTAATGTCTTTAATATGATCTTCCATTAATGATGCAGTTGTAGGATCTGCGCATCTAACAGGATTTTTTTCAATTTCAGAAAAATTTAACTTGGAATAATGCTTTTCTACTTTAATATCACCAACAGAAGAAACAAATGCAGTTATTTTTAAATCAGATAGTATTTGTTTTGCAATTGCGCCAGCAACAACCCTACATGCTGTTTCTCTAGCAGAACTTCTACCTCCTCCCCTATAATCTCTTTTTCCATATTTTTTATCATACACAAAATCTGCATGAGATGGTCTGTAAGCATCTTTTATATGTGAGTAATCTTTAGATTTCTGATCTTTATTGTGAATTAAAAAACCAATTGGAGTTCCAGTTGTTTCCCCCTCAAAAATTCCAGAATAAAAAGTAACAGTATCTTCCTCTTTTCTTTGAGTAACAATTGCTGATTGACCAGGTTTTCTTCTTTGCATTTCTTTTTCAATAGCATCTAAATCAATTTTTAATCCAGAAGGGCATCCATCGATAACACCACCAATAGCTGGTCCATGAGATTCACCAAAAGTAGTCAGCTTAAATATATTTCCGAAAGTATTTCCAGCCATTAAAAAAATTTAAACAAAAATAGGTCTAATATTTATTATAGAAAAACTTGTCAATTGTTCTATTTCCAGTATTTAAGCTTACTAGTGCGTCCAATACCAGGATTAAAACCATTAGTAGGATCTAATTTCTTATAAAAGTTCGAGAGTGATGGTTTTGCAAAATATTCATGACCAACATTATGTTCCGCTGGATATTCAGCACCTCTAGCATCATATGTTTTTAATAATTTCTCTTTCAATGCATCAGCATCTACTCCTTTTTTAACAATGTAATTTTGATGTAATACATGGCAAAATAAGTGACCATAATACAGTTTCATTTCCAATAAATCATCAATCTCTGGTGGTAATTTTTCAAACCAGTCTTTTTCGTTACGAGGAAAAGCAATGTCCATAGACATCATTCCCCCTGATTTATTTTTATTAATGGCATAATAACGACCTACTGCACTTGCAGCAACAAAACGATGTAAAATTGCCTTTTCAGCCTCTTTTTTGGTACATTCAAAAAAGTTTCCTTCATTTTCTTTAAAGAATTTCTCAAAGTATGCTTTTGCTTCTTCAATTCCATAATCCGACATTTCAATCACCCAATGATGTTCATATTTGTCTCTATATTCCTCCATTCTTATAGGAAGATGATTGGGCCAAAAATTACTTAAAAACTGCATCATTCTATCTGAAAATTTATCAGGAAGGAATTTAAATTTTTTAGCGAACAAATCTACTTTTCTTTTGAACTCAAATAACTTAGGAATAAAATTAGGTCCCATTTTATCAATAGCTATAAAGGTGTCCTTGCTATATTTTTTAGCTGCATCGTAACAGTCTCTGTGTAGATATTCACCAGAAGTTGGAAGATGTTTAAAATGAGATAATATATCTCTACGAATTTTTCCAAGTACATATGGACTATTAGTGCCAATATAAAATACCTGTTGACGTTTTGGTATTGGATAAGTATCTAACCTTACAGCAAAAACAGCAATTTTTCCTGCACATCCAGAAGCACCATATAATCGTCTTCCATCTGCATTAAATCTTGCTGGTGTGCTTGCCTCTACATCTCGGACTCTTTTATGATATTCATTATCAGATGCTAGTTTATCAGGGTGTTGTATTTGATTTTTAGTATAATTTTGAGTTTGTAAATTAGTCAAAATCTCTTCTGGTGTATCACCTAGTTCAATACCTAATTCATTTACTAGTAAAAGCTCACCTTTCAAATTAACTTGTGCATAAAGAGAGAGCTCTGTATAAGCTGGACCTCTTTTTACTAATGCCCCACCCGAGTTATTACATATACCTCCAACAATTGAAGCTCCAATGCAAGAGGAGCCAATAACTGAATGAGGTTCTCTTCCATATGCTGCTAATTTGTTTTCTAGGCCAAATAGCGTGCTTCCTGAAAATCCAATGATTTGTTTACCATCATTTATTATCTGTATACTATCGATGCGCATAGTACTTATAATTACAATAGGACGATCATAGTCATTGCCGTCGGGTGTAGATCCCCCAGTTAAACCTGTGTTAGCTGCTTGCATAATAACAATAATATCAGCTTCTACACAAATCTTCAGGATCTTCCAAATTTCAAGTAATGTTCCTGGTTTAGCAACAGCTAATGCCTCCCCTTCTCCATATCTCCATCCCTTACAATAGTGTTGTTTGCTCCATTCAGCGGTAAGTATATATTTATCACCAGAAATGGCTTTTAAATCTTGAACCAGTTTACTTTTAAAGTTCATCCTATTTTTAAAAATTAAGGAATTAAAATATTATATATTTGCTCAATATTTATTCAAAGATAATTTATTATGAAAAGAATTGTTCTTTTACTCTTAATTTGTTTCGCTTCATTAAGTTGTTCTAACAATACAACATTCACTATTGATGCAACTACTGATCATTCAGATAATAAAAAAGTTTATTTAATTAAAGTAGGAGAAAACAATAGACCTTCAGCTGTTGATTCAACTGAAGTTATAGAAGGAAAATTTTCTTTTACTGATTCTATTGTTGTTCCTGAAATGCACTATGTTTATTTTGAAAATGAAAGAGAAAACATTCCTGTTGTTTTGGAACCTGGATCTATAAAGATTAAAATCTACAAAGACAGCGTAAGAAGTTCTAAAATTACTGGAACAAAATCTAATGAGGATTTTAATAAATATTTAAAAGAAACTAATGATTTTTATATAGAGTTAAATAAAATTCAAGGAGAGGTAAGAAATGCTTCTATAGTTAAGGATTCATTGATTATTTCTGATTTGAACCAGCAGTTTGAACAAATGAGATCTAAACTTACAGATTATGAACTTTCATTTATGACTCATAATAATGATTCTTATATTTCTTCATTGATTCTTCAAAGAATGATTATACAACAAGAAATTGAACTTGAAAAAGCTGAAGAGATTTTTAAAAAATTTACAGATTTAATTAAACAAACTACTTCTTCGTTACAAATTAAAGAAGCTATCAAGTACTTAAATGAACAGAAGGAAGAATCTCCTGAAATTGGTTCTTTGGCTCCAAGCTTTAGTGGACCTGATTTAAAAGGAAATATTATAGAGTTTGATAATATTAACTCTAAAGTAATTATGATAGATTTTTGGGCATCTTGGTGTGCCCCATGCAGACAAGAAAATCCTTTTTTAGTCTATTTAAATACTAAATATAGTACTGATGATTTTCAAATAATAGGCGTTTCTCTTGACAGAGATAAAGAATCATGGGAAAATGCTATAAATCAAGATAAATTAACAGAATGGATTCATATATCTCATGTTAAGTTTTGGAATGAGCCTATTGCAAAACTTTATAATGTAAAAAAAATGCCTACTTCATTTCTTTTAAATTCTGAAAAAAAAATTATTGGTATTGATGTAAAAGGCCCAGAATTGGATAAAAGAATTTCTATCCTATTAGCAAAATAAATATTAAAAGATCTTTCTTTTCAAATTGAACATATATAGAATTATAGGAGAAATCATTAAGATTATTATCCAAAAGTTTTCATCTACTATTTCAGGTTTAAATAAAATAGTCATACATAATCCTGCTATTGCACCTCCAAAATGAGCAGTGTGACCAATATTACCTAAATTTTTATTCATTCCATAAATACTATACAGTAAATATGCAACACCAAAAACATACCCAGGTAATGGGATGGGAAGAAAAATCATTATAAGCTTCATTTCAGGATAAAGTATTATTGATGAGTAAACTATTCCTGTTACTGCACCACTTGCACCTACTGCTGAGTAAAAAGGTTCTTTTTTATGAAATTTTAATGCAAAATAATTCCCGATATAAAGACTTGTTATATATATAATCAAATAGTTAATTGCACCTACCCTACCAATTACTTGATCAGAAAAAATATATAATGTAAAGAGGTTTAATGCAAGATGGTTATAATCTACGTGTAAAAAACCAGAAGAAAACATTCTAATTTTCTCTCCATTTAAGATTGATCTTACCTCAAATTTGTATTTGTTAAAAAAAGCCAGGTCTTTAAAACCTTTTAAAGAAATAAATACTGTCGCTAAAATTATTAAGAAGGTATAAATGTTTTTTTCTTTAAATATAACTTGATAATATAAGAAATACCAGATATAATTGAATATATTTACACTAATGAAATTAGTTACATATCTAATAGTATATCCCGCAATTTTAGCTATATCTTATCTTCCTTTTAGAATATTATATTTCTGTTCTGATATTACCTATTACTTTTTATACTATGTCTTTAGATATAGAAGAAAAATAGTAAGATTTAATTTAGAGATTTCAAAAATTTCAAACTCAAAAAAAGAGCTCATAGAAATAGAAAAAAAGTTTTATAGACATATAACAGATGTGTTTTTCGAAATGTTTAAGTTTTTTACGATATCTCCTAAGGAAATTCAAAAAAGGTTTGTAGTAGAAAATAGAGAAGTTTTAGATGAACTTGCCAAAAAAAATAAAAGTGTTGTTTTTATGGTTGCTCACCATGGGGGATTTGAATATTTCATGTCCATTGGTTATCATACTCCTCATACTCCTTTCGCAATCTATACTCCCCTATCAAACAAGTATTTAGATGATCTAGTTAAAAAAATAAGATTAAAACATGGAGCTAAACTGATTTCTAGATATGAAACAGGTACATATATTAAGAATCAAATTAAAGAGAACAAACTTTTTCTTTATGGAATGGCTGCCGATCAATCTGCACAAATAAGATCAATAACATATTGGAAAGAATTTCTTGGAATTAAAGTTCCCGTTTTTACGGGATCTGAAAGAATTGCTAAAGCACACGATATACCAGTAGCATTTGGTGAAATGAAAAAAGTTAAAAGAGGTTATTATAAGGTTTTTGTTGAAATGATTTCAGAACACCCTAATGAATATAAAGATTATGAAATTACAGATATATATCTTTCAAAAGTTGAAAAACAAATTAAAGATTATCCTGAATTATATTTTTGGACACATAATAGATTTAAACACAAGGATAAGGCACCTAAAGATTAATTAAAGAGGCGATTTCTTCTTGAATGTTTTTAACTAAATCTATACTTTTTTCTAGTGTTTTAGCTTCACTATAAATTCTAATTATTGGTTCAGTATTGGATTTTCTTAAATGAACCCAACTTTCCTCAAAATCAATCTTTAAACCATCAATCATATTAATATCTTCATTCTCGTATTTCTTAGACAATTCTATCAATAAAGTATCTAAGTTGATTTCACTTGAAATAGTGATTTTCTCTTTAGTCATATAATATTTGGGGTAGTTAGAAAGCAACTCACTTACCTTAATTTTTCTTTCACACAATAGAGAAAGAAACAATCCAATCCCAACTATTGCATCTCTTCCATAATGACTTTTTGGATAAATAACTCCACCATTGCCTTCTCCTCCAATTACTGCTTGTTTTAATTTCATTTCAGTAACTACATTTACTTCACCAACCGCACTGGGGTAGTATGATTGATTATATGATTTCGCAATATCATTTAATGCTCTAGTTGAAGAGAGATTTGAAACAGTTGGGCCAGGGTTTTTACTCAGAACATAATCAGCGCATGCTACTAATGTATTTTCTTCACCAAAAACTTCACCATTTTCACAAATAAAAACAAGTCTGTCTACATCTGGATCTACTGCTATTCCAAGATCTGCCTTCTCTTCTATTACCCTTTTACATAAATCTTTAAGATTTTTCTTAAGTGGCTCTGGATTATGTTGAAAATTTCCAGATGGATCACAATAGATGGTTGAAAAATCTATATCTAATTCATTTAAAAGCATTGGGACAATTATTCCACCAGATGAGTTTATTCCATCAACTACAACTGTAAGATCTGTTTTTTTGATTAATTCAGTATTTACAATATCTAGACTAAGAACGGAATCTATATGTGTTTTCATAGAATCTTCTATTTTTGATATGTTACCTAAATCTAAAATTTCTGAAAAAACATATGAATCAGATTCAGAAATTTCTATAATTTTTTCTCCTGATGTTTTATTTAAAAACTCTCCGTTTTTATCTAATAGTTTTAAAGCATTCCACTCAGCAGGATTATGGCTAGCAGTTATCACAATCCCTCCATTTGCGTTATATTCTTTTACCATTAGTCCTACTGTTGGTGTTGTAGACAATCCTAAATCGATAACATTAATGCCTAATGAGACAAGTGAATTTTGAACTAAATTTTGAATCATTTCTCCCGAAATTCTAGCATCTCTTCCTATAACAACGGAAATATCTGAATCATTAGAATTGTTCTTCAACCATGATCCATAAGCACAACCAAATTTCACAGCATCAATTGAAGTTAAATTTTCACCTACTTTACCGCCAATAGTTCCTCTTATTCCTGAAATTGATTTAATTAACGTCATAAAACAAATATACAATTAGAATAACTTTTTAACTTACATTTACACAAATTTTAAATATGTTCTTTAAAAATAAAATTCTTATACTTTTATCTTCAATTATATTCTTTTCATGTGATTCTAATATACCAGAAGATGGCTATAGAAATGGAGTAGTTGTTTCTGCAAAGGTTGAAGCTTCCCAAGCTGGCATAAGTATATTAAAGCAAGGTGGTAATGCGTTTGATGCAATGATAGCTACTGATTTAGCTTTGTCTGTAGTTTATCCAAATGCAGGTAATTTAGGAGGTGGTGGCTTTATGATTTATAGATTATCTGATCATTCAATAGGTTCATTAGACTATAGAGAAAAATCTCCTAGTCTATCAACTAAGAATATGTACTTAGATGAAGAAGGAAATGAAATAAAAGGGTTAAGTATAGATGGATCCTTAGCTATTGGAATTCCAGGCACAGTTGCTGGCTTATTTGAAGTTTATGATAAATTTGGATCCTTACCTTTAGAAACCCTTTTTGCACCAGCAATTGAATTGGCTGAAAAAGGATATTTTCTTACTAAAAGGCAAGCATATTCATTAAACTCTTCTAAAAATTTAATTAATTCTTTAAATGATTCAATATCCTTATTTAACAAGGATTTTAAAGAAGGCGATTTATTTATTAATAAATCTTTATCAAAATCTTTAAAATTAATTTTAAAAAATGGAAGAGATGAGTTTTATAAAGGATCTATAAGTAAAGAAATTATTGAATATGTGAATAAAAGAAATGGGATTCTTAGAGAAAAAGATTTTGAAAATTATAAAGCTGTGTGGAGAAAACCAGTAACTTTTAAATATAAGGATCTTAATATAATTTCAATGGGCCCTCCATCTTCTGGAGGAATAGTTTTGGGACAAATTTTTAAAATGATTGAACCTTTTGATGTTTCACAATTTAATCACAATAGTATTAAATACATTCAATTATTAGTTGAAGCAGAACGCAGAGCATTTGCTGACAGAAGTGAATATCTTGGAGATCCTGATTTTAATTATATACCTATAAATGAATTGCTTTCAAAAAACTATCTTTCTGATAGAATGAACAACTTCTCGTTTGATAATTCTACTAAGTCAGAATCTATAAATCCTGGTAAAATTAATTTTAAAGAAAGTGAGGAGACCACACATTATTCAATAGTTGATAGGTTTGGAAATGCTGTTTCAGTTACTACAACTTTAAATGGAAATTATGGTTCTAAAATCTTCCCGCCTAATTTAGGGTTTTTTCTGAATAATGAAATGGATGATTTTTCAATTAAACCAGGTGTTCCAAATATGTTTGGCCTAACTGGTGGAGAAATAAACTCTATTGAGCCTAATAAAAGAATGTTAAGCTCAATGACCCCTACTATTGTTGAAAAAAATAACAAATTGCACTTAGTTTTAGGTAGTCCAGGAGGACCAACTATTATTACATCTGTTTTGCAAACTATATTAAACTTTGAAGATTTTAATTTTAATATTAATAAAGCTGTAAACTCACCAAGATTTTACCACCTATGGCTGCCCGATTTAATTTATTATGAATCTAAAGCAATAATTAATAAAGACAAGGAGTCACTACTAGAAAAAGGATATTACTTAAATAATTATCCTAGTTCTATTGGAAGAGTTGATGCTATTCATGTTAATAAAGATGGAGTTATATTTGGAGCTGCAGATAAAAGAGGTGACGATAAATCTATAGGATATTAGTTTGTATATAGAACTTAAAACTGCTGTAAAAATCGTAAATTGCATGTTTGATTTTTTTTAAATGAATGATGTAATTTCAATCAATGGAGCAAAAGCTCATAATCTAAAAAATATTGATTTAAACATACCAAGAAATAAGTTAGTTGTTATTACTGGAATTTCTGGAAGCGGAAAATCATCTTTAGCTTTTGATACAATTTATGCTGAAGGACAAAGAAGATATATAGAAACCTTTTCTGCATATGCCAGAAACTTTATAGGTGGGTTAGAAAGACCTGATGTAGATAAAATAGACGGTTTATCTCCAGTAATAGCTATAGAGCAAAAGACAACATCAAAAAATCCTAGATCAACTGTTGGAACAATAACAGAAATTTATGATTATTTAAGACTACTTTACTCAAGAATAGCTGATGCATATAGTTATGTTTCTCATGAAAAAATGATAAGTTATAATGATGATGAGATAATTGAATTAATATTAGAGAATTACATTAATAGAAAAATTACCATTCTTTCCCCAGTAATAAAAGCTAGAAAGGGACATTATAGAGAATTATTCGTTACTATTAGAAAACAAGGATTTGTAAAAGTTAGAATTGATGGGGAGATTAAAGATCTTGTTTCAAATCTTAAACTTGACCGATATAGGATACATGATATTGAAATAGTTGTGGATAGATTATTAGTTGAAAACAATAAATCGTCTTTAAAAAGATTAAAGGAAAGTGTATTAACTGCATTGTATCACGGAAATGAGTCATTAATAGTTATTAATGAGGAAGATAATAGTACAAAATACTTTAGTAGAAACTTGGTTTGTCCTAAATCTGGAATTTCTTACGAACAACCTGAACCAAATTCATTTTCATTTAACTCTCCCAAAGGGATGTGTAATAAATGTAATGGTCTTGGGACAGTAAATCAAATTAATATAGAAAGTATTATTCCGGATAAAAATATTTCAATATATGCAGGTGGAATTATTGCAATTGGAACCTATAAAAATTCTTGGATTTTTAAACAACTCGAGGCAATAGCTAAAAGATATAATTTTAGCTTAAAAGATTCAATTAAAAAGATTCCTCAAGAAGCATTTAATATAATTTTATATGGAGGAAATGAAACTTTTTCAGTTGAATCAAAAACATTAGGCTTAACAAGAAAATATCAAATTGATTTTGAAGGAATTATTCCATTTATTGAAAGTCAATATAATGAGAATCATTCTTCTAGAATAAAAAGATGGGCAAAAGGATTTATGGATAAGGTAGAATGTTCTACTTGTTTAGGATCTAGACTTAACAGAGAATCAATGCATTATTACATAGATTCAAAAAGTATTACAGACTTATGTAAAATGGATATTATTGTTTTAAAAGATTGGTTCTCTGAAATTGAATCAAAACTCAATAAAAGAAAAAAAATAATAGGCGCTGAAATTATTAAAGAATTAAATAAAAGATTAAACTTTTTATTAAATGTTGGACTAGATTATCTTTCATTAGATAGACCATCTCGGTCACTTTCAGGTGGAGAATCACAAAGAATAAGATTAGCTACACAAATTGGATCTCAATTAGTTGGAGTATTATATATTTTAGATGAACCAAGTATAGGTTTACATCAAAGAGATAATTCAAAACTAATTGAATCTTTAAAAGGTTTAAGAGATATTGGGAATTCTATAATTGTTGTTGAACATGATAAAGAAATTATGGAAAGATCAGATTATATAATTGATATTGGTCCAAATGCAGGTAAAAACGGTGGGGAAATAATTTTTGAAGGATCATTTCATCAAATGATAAAAAAGAAAACATTAACATCACAATATTTAAATGGATCAAAAAAAATAGAAGTTCCTAAAACAAGACGTCAAAAATCTGAAAAAAAACTAAAACTAACTGGATGTACTGGAAATAATCTAAAGAATATTGATATTGAATTTCCCTTAGGAATGATTATAGGTGTAACAGGTGTTTCCGGTAGTGGTAAATCTACACTTATTAATGAAACATTGTATCCTATATTGAATAATTACTTTTTTAATGGAGTTAAGGAACCTATGCCTTACAAAAAAATTATAGGCATGGAACATATTGATAAAGTTATTGAGATAAATCAATCTCCTATAGGAAGAACTCCTAGAAGTAATCCTGCTACATATACTGGTGTTTATAGTGATATTAGATCACTTTTTACAATGATTCCAGAATCTTTAATTCGAGGATATAAACCTGGCAGATTCAGTTTTAATGTTATTGGGGGAAGATGTGAAACTTGTCAAGGCGCAGGACTAAAAAAAATAGAAATGAATTTTCTTCCAGATGTTTATATAAATTGTGACAATTGTAATGGAAAAAGATTTAATAGAGACACATTAGAAATTAGATATAAAGGAAAATCTATTTCAGATGTTCTTAATATGACAATTAATGAGGCATGTATTTTCTTTAATAACTATCCAAAAATTTTAAGAAAGCTAGCAACTATTAAAGAAGTTGGTCTTGGTTATATTACTTTAGGTCAACAATCCACTACTCTATCAGGTGGAGAAGCTCAAAGAATTAAACTTGCAACTGAATTATCAAAAAAAGATACAGGCAACACATTATATATTTTGGATGAACCCACAACAGGGCTTCATTTTCAGGATATTAAAGTTCTCTTAGATATGATAAATAAATTAGCTAATAAGGGAAATTCAATAATAATTATTGAACACAATATGGATGTAATTAAAACTGTAGATTATATTATTGAAATTGGTCCAAATGGCGGAAAATATGGTGGAGAAATTATATTTAGTGGGTCTCCAGAAGATTTATTAAAAAACTTAAGAAGTCCGACATCAGAATATTTAAAAAAAGAATTAACTTCGATGTAGTGTATGCATAGAAAAGATTTAAAAAATTGGAATGAAATAAAAACGAATGATTCATGGTCTGTTTTTAAGATTATGGGGGAATTTGTTGATGGATATGAAAAAATGAGTAAAATTGGCCCATGTGTGTCAATTTTTGGATCTGCGAGAACCGATTCTAACGACACTTATTATAATTTAACAACGGAAATTGCTAAAAAGATTGTAAACCTTGGATTTGGTGTTATAACTGGTGGAGGACCTGGTGTTATGGAAGCTGCTAATAAAGGTGCTAAGGAAGCTTTAGGATCCTCAGTAGGTCTTAATATTGAACTCCCATTTGAACAACATGACAACCCATATATTGATGAAGATAAATCTCTTGATTTTGATTATTTCTTCGTAAGAAAAGTAATGTTTATTAAATATTCTCAAGGATTTGTTGTAATGCCTGGAGGTTTTGGAACTCTTGATGAACTTTTTGAAGCACTTACACTAATTCAAACAAAAAAAGCTGAAAGATTTCCTATTATTTTAGTTGGATCGGAATTTTGGAATAAATGTTATAATTGGATAAAAGAAGAATTAGTTTTGAAATACAACTACATATCAGCCAAAGAATTAGACCTGATTTCTATTGTTGATTCTTCTGATGATGTAATTAAAATTCTTTCTGATTTCTACAATAAAAAATCAATAAGACCTAATTTTTGATTAATTAAAGTTTCTTTCATGAGATTCTTCATTTTATTATCAATAATAATATTATCATCCATTAAAACATATTCACAGGAACATGAATATAATATAATAGCTGATTTTGATATTGAAAATAAAAAGATTAAAATCAAACAAAAGTTACTCTTTTTTAACAAATATGATATTGAATTAAATCATTTAATATTGAATGATTGGGCAAACTCTTATTCAAACTCAAAATCAAATCTAGGATATAGACTTTCCGAAGAATATTCTTTAGCTTTTCAAAGATCTACAAAAAATCAAAGAGGTTCAACAGTTATAAAAAAAATATATCAGGATAATTATAATTTTGATTTCTCAAGACCTGTAAATAATATAGATTTAATTAAGATAAATCTTATTAAACCATTAAAAAAAGGAGATTCTATTAGTTTTAATATTAATTATGAAATAATAATACCTGATAATAATTTTACTGGATATGGTATTGATAAATCCGGTGAAATTAATATAAGAGATTGGTATTTTACTTTTTCTAAAATCAAGGAAAATAAATGGATTAAAGAAAGTAATTTGGACTTAAATGATCTTTCTCATGACCCTGCATATTTTAAATTCAATATTACTTATCCTAAAGAATATGATTTAATTTCTGATATAAATCAAATTAAATTCAACGAAGACTTAAACATAAAAAACTTTATTTCTATAAAAGAGATTAGAAAAAATTCAAACCTGATTCTTACCAAGAAGTCAAACTATGTTGAATATGTAATAAATAACATTAAAGTATATTCAGACATTGATAATTATGAAGATAAATCTGATTCACTTATTAATAAACTATTATCATATGTTGATGATAAAACTGGCAATAAAATACCTCTAAATAAAATAAATAATCACATTATAGAGAAAGATTCAATAATAACTAAAATATTTAATTATGCTGAAAAAAAAATAGGCAATTACCCATTTAATAAAATCGTTGTTTCTAGAAAAAATCAATCTAGAAGACCAATTTATGGAATTAACAATCTGCCTAAGATTATAAGTCCATTTGATCAATCATTCCTTTTTGAATTTAATTTTTTAAAAGAATTTTTACATACATATATAGAAGAATCTATTTCCTTACACAAGAGAAAAAATTATTGGGAAGTTGAAGGAATTGTGATTTATTTATTAATGGATTATATAGATACATATTATCCAGAATTAAAGCTAATAGGAAAATATAGTGATTTAAAAATATTAAAAAATAGAAATTATGCTAAATATTCCTTTAATGAACAATACCGTTTATTTGAGAATATTATTTCAAGTAGAAATATTAATCAACCCATTGGCTTATCATTAGATTCCTTGACAAGGATAAATCAAAAAATTATCAATCCTTACAAAACAGGATTAGGAATAAAGATGTTATCTAAAACCATAAATAAAGAAATAATAGATAATTCAATAAGAGAGTATTATCAAAAAAATAATTTAGTAAATAATAATCCGATTACTTTTCAAGAAATTATAGAAAAAAACTCTAGTTATAATTCTAATTGGTTTTTTAATGATTTTTTAAAAAGAAAATCATTTAAGGATTTTACAATTAAGAAAATTAATGAGTCAAATAAACTAACATATTTTAAATTATCGAATTATTATAGTTCTAATTCTAATTCACCAATTCAATTGTCCTTATTAAAGAACAATAAGATATTAAAAGAAGATTGGCTTGTCCTTAAAGAAAAAGACACTATAATTTCATATGAATCAAATCTATATGATTTTATAGAAATAAATAAAAACAAATATATAACAGAGAGAAATTATAACAATAATTTAGCATCATTTAAAAAGTACAGGAAACCATTTAAACTAATTTTATTCAATGATTTTGAAAGCACTTATAATAAACAGCTAAATTATATACCATTATTAGGCTATAACTTATATGATGGTTTAATGCCTGGAGTAATGTTAACTAATATAACTCTTATTAAAAAACCATTTAGTTATAAAATAAAACCATCTTACTCATCAAAACAGAATAAGGTTTTAGGAAGTATGAATTTAAAATATATAAAATATAATGAGAATAAAAGGCTGTTTAGTACACAATATTTTATTAGCGGTTCCACATTCCATTATAAAGAAAATTTATCTTATTCCAGTTTCTTTCCCTCAATAACATTCACATTTAGAAATTCAGATTTAAGATCTAATTTTAGACAATTTTTGAATTTTAGATATGTAAGTATTTATAGAGAAGAAAATATTGATCAAAAAAAGTATCCTAACTATAATATTTTCAATACAAAATATATAATAACAAACTCAAATGGAGGAAAAGGTTTTACATTAAATTCTGATTTACAAATTAACAAATCATTTGTTAAAGCTTCATTTACAGGTATGTTTAGAAATTATTATAAAGATAATAGACAGTATAATTTTAGATTATTTGTTGGAAAGTTTTTATACAATTCAACAGATGATGATTATTTTAGCTTTTCAACTTATAGAGCTAGAGATTACATGTTTAATTATAATTTATTGGGTCGTTCAGAAACTACAGGTTTTTATAGTCAACAATTCATTACATCTGAAGGGGCATTAAAATCAAGAGTTAATCCTGCATATTCAAATGATTGGATTATAGCCTTTAATTCAGGTATTACATTATGGCAATGGGTTGAAGGATATTATGATCTCGCATTTATAAAAAATAAAAATATAAGTATGAAGACAGTTTATGATTCAGGAATTAGACTGAATATTCTCACTGATTATTTTGAATTATATTTTCCTTTTTATTCTTCTTTAGGAAATGAATTAAAACATTCTAATTATTCTGAAAAAATTAGGTTTAAAATTACTTTTGATCCAAATACTGTTTCAGGATTATTTACTAGAAGATGGTTCTAATTATTTAGGAAAAAAACTCTATTTTTCTTAAATTTGAGGCCCCTTAAACATTATGCAAACTAATCTAGATCTTAATAAAGAAATTTCTTTTGAATCCTTCAAAGAACAGGTCTTAGATGATTACAAACTTATAGTATCAAGTAGAGAAGCTAGTTTACTAGGAAGAAGGGAAGTTCTAAGTGGAAAAGCAAAATTTGGAATATTTGGTGATGGCAAAGAATTACCCCAAATAGCATTAGCAAAGGTTTTTCAAAAAGGTGATTTTAGATCTGGTTATTATCGTGATCAAACCTTTATGATGGCTATAAATGAATTGACTCCAAAACAATTGTTTTCTGGTTTATATGCGAATACTGACATAAATGAAGAACCTATGTCAGCTGGTAGACAAATGGGTGCACATTTTAGTACTGCAAGTTTGAATGAAGATGGATCTTGGAAAAATCTAGTTAATCAAAAGAATTCTAGTTCAGATGTTTCATGTACTGCTTCACAGATGCCTAGATTACTTGGATTAGCTCATGCATCAAAATTGTATAGAAAATTTAAAACTAATAATAAATTTTCCAATGAAGGGAATGAAATTGCATGGGGAACTATAGGAAACGCTAGTACAAGTGAGGGAATGTTTTTTGAAGTATTAAATGCTGCTGGTGTTCATCAAGTGCCAATGGTTATTAGTGTGTGGGATGATAATTATGGAATATCTGTAGAGAACAAAGATCAGACCATAAAACAAAGCATTTCTGATGCACTTTCTGGTTTTCAAAGATCAAATAATAGTGAAGGGTTTGAAATACTATCAGTAAATGGATGGGACTATCCAAATTTAATTAATACTTATCAAAAAGCTAATGATATTGCTAGAAAACAACACATACCTGTATTAATTCATGTAAAAGAACTTACTCAGCCTATTGGACATTCCACATCAGGTTCACATGAAAGATATAAGCCTGAGGAAAGATTAATTTGGGAAAAGAATAATGATTGTAATTTAAAAATGAGAGAATGGATACTGAAAAATAACATTGCAACTGAACTAGAATTAGAAATCATAGAAAAAAAATCTAAAGAAGAAGTAAAAAATGCTAAAACTGAAGCATGGAATACATATCAAGAACCTATCCTTAAATCAAGACTAGGTCTTTTAGAAATATTATCCTCTTTAAATTATGAGTATAAAGAGTTTGAAATTAATGATATTATACAAAATCTAGATAGAATTAAAGAACCTAACAATAAAGATCTATTATCAACATCAAGAAAAGTTTTAAGGATGTTAGTAAATCAAAAAAGTGATAACATAAACTTACTAAAAAATTGGATTAATAATTTTACTAGTTTAAATCAAAATAAATATAGTTCAAAACTTTATAATGAATCTTCTACTAATGCAGAAAGTGTTAAAGAAATAAAACCACTGTATGATGATTCAAAAAAAGTAGATGGAAGAATTGTACTTAGAAACAACTTTAAGGAACTTTTAAAACTATATGATAATTTATTAATTTTTGGTGAGGATTCAGGTAAAATTGGTGATGTTAATCAGGGTTTAGAAGGTTTGCAAGAAATTTATGGTGAAGAAAGAGTTGGAGATAGAGGAATTAGAGAAACATCAATTATTGGGGAAGGTATTGGTTTGTCTTTAAGAGGACTTCGTCCAATTGCTGAAATTCAATATTTAGATTATGTTTTATATGGATTACAAATTTTAAGTGATGATTTAGCTACTTTACATTATAGAACATTTGGAAAACAAATTGCTCCTTTAATTATACGTACAAGAGGACATAGATTAGAAGGTATTTGGCATTCTGGATCACCAATGGGAGCTTTACTATCTACTTTAAGAGGAATTAATATACTTGTGCCTAGAAATATGGTTCAGGCTTCTGGAATGTATAATACTTTATTGAAGTGTGAAGAACCAGCTATTCTGATAGAATCCTTAAATGGATATAGATTAAAGGAAAAGGAACCTACAAATTTATCCAAATTTACTGTTTTATTAGGCAAATCAGAAGTTTTAAGAAAGGGTAAAGATATTTCTATAGTTTCATATGGATCTACCCTAAGGCTTGTAGAAAAGGCATCTATAGAACTTGAGAAATTAGATATTGATATAGAAATAATTGATTTACAAACATTAATTCCGTTTGATACTGAAAATAATATTAGAGAAAGTTTAAAAAAGACAAATAAATTAGTTATTGTAGACGAGGATCTTCCTGGAGGAGCTTCTGCATATATTTTACAAAAAATAATTGAGGATCAGAATGCTTTTGATTTATTAGACAGTAATCCCATTACATTAACTGCAAAATCACATAGACCTGCTTATGGAACCGATGGGGATTATTTTTCAAAACCATCTATTGATGATATTGTTGAAAAATCATATGAAATAATGAATGAATACGATCCAAAAAAATATCCTGATTTTTTTTAATTTATAATTTGAATAATTAGTTGTCTTAATAAATCATGATTTGAAATATTTGAAACCCCTACCCCTTTACTTTTTAAATCAAAATCTTTTATTAAACTAATTATAGAACTAATATTTTTCATTGAATAATTTTTTGAAGCAATTATATAATCTTTAACAAAGAAGGGATTAACGCCTAATATATTCGCCACATTATTTTGAGATTTATTGGAAAGGCTATGGTATTGAAAAACCTGTAAAAAATAATTAAATAGAGAAGATAATGTCATTTGGACAGGATGTTTATTTGAATTTGATGATAAATAATTACAGATGATTAAAGCTTTTGAAAGATCTTTTTTGCCTACAGCTTTTCTTAATTCAAACACATTATAATCTTTACTTATACCTATATTTTCTTCAATCAGAAGTGGAGTTATTTTTTTTTCTTTATGACTTATAATCTTTAGTTTATTTAATTGGTTATTTATTTTATTAAGGTCATTACCTAAATAATCAACTAACATTGAACAAGCTTTAGGTTCAATTGAATATTTGTCATTATTTAATTGATTAATTATCCATTGTGGAACATGGTCTTCATAAATCTTTTTACAATCGATCACAGTTCCAAATTTTTGAATGTTTTTATAAAGCTTTTTTCTTTTATCTAATGTTTTGTATTTATAGTTAATTATTAGAATAGTATTTAATGAAGGATTTAAAACATAACTCGAAAGCTTTTCAATTTTTCTTGACAAATCTTGTGCCTCTTTTAAAATAACTATCTGATATTTACTCATTATTGGATATCTCTTGCAATGAGAAACTAATTCATCAATATTTGTTTCTTTTCCATATAGAACCGTTTTATTAAAGTCTTTTTCATCATTATTTAAAACTTCCTCATCTAAGAGTTCAGTGATAAAATCTATATAATAAGTTTCCTCACCCATCAAAAAATATATTGGAGAATAAACTTTATTTTTAATTTTTGAAATTATAGTATTAATTTCCTTTAAATTCATCTTGAGTTTTATTTTATGATAAAATTAAATTTTCCAGATTTTAAATTTAACCTTAAAAATAAAGATAATAAACCTCATATTTTTGATATTTTAAGAAAAAAATTGATTTTATTAACTCCAGAAGAATGGGTAAGACAACATGTGATAAATTTTTTGATTTCTTACAATATTCCAAAAAATCATATCGCAGTTGAAAAAAAAATTATCATCAATAAAATGACAAAAAGATTTGATCTTGTTGTATATGACAGAAATGGTAATGTTTTATTACTAGTTGAATGTAAAGCGCCAAATGTAAAAATTGATCAAAAAGTATTTGATCAAACATCTATATATAATCAATATATGAAATCTAAATATTTAATGATTACTAATGGTTTAAATCATTTTTATTTTAAAGTTGATAGCAAAGCTAAAACTTATAATTTTGTAAAAAATTTTCCATTAAAATGAAAATAGCTGTTGTAATATTAAATTGGAATGGACATGAACTATTAGAAAAGTTTCTTTCTAGTGTAGTTAATAATTCTGGAGATAATCCAATTTATATTATAGATAATAATTCTGAGGATAAATCAATAGATTTTTTAACTAAAAACTACCCTAATCTGAAAATTATAAGAAATGATAAAAATTATGGATATGCAAAGGGATATAATGAAGGATTAAAACATGTAAACGAAGAAGTGTTTTGTTTATTAAATAATGATGTAGAAGTTACAAAAGATTGGTTGGATCCTATTATTAAAGAATTCGAATCTAATAAAAATTTGGTTATAGCACAACCAAAAATCCTAGATTATAATAACAAAAATAAATTTGAATATGCAGGTGCAGCTGGTGGTTATATTGATTATTTTGGTTATCCCTATTGTAGAGGGAGAATCAATGATTTTATTGAAATAGATAAAGGTCAATATAATGAAAATGTTGATATTTTTTGGGCATCTGGAGCATGCTTTTTTATAAGAAAGGAGACCTTTGACGATTTAAATGGTTTTGATGAAAAATTTTTTTGTCATATGGAAGAAATTGATTTATGTTGGAGAGTAAATAATTATAACCAATATTTAAAAAAAATATATATTCATGATAGTATTGTATACCATCTTGGAGGAGGATCTCTTTCAAAAAATTCTCCAACTAAAACATTTTACAATTTTAGAAATTCATATTATATGATTAGAAAAAACTTTCAAAATTTTCATAATGATAGTTTTTTCATGTCAAAAAGGATATTACAAGATCTCATGATTGCCATTTATTATTTCTTCTTATTACAATTTGGCAAGTTTTTTGCGATAGTATTAGCAATTATATATAGTTCAATGCAAAGTGTACCTAATATGCCATATGATTCTAACAATAAAACCAAGAATCATTACGTTATTAAGTCAATAATATATAAATACTTGATTCTTAAGAAAAGAGTTTTCTCTGATTTAAATAAG
Organism: uncultured Flavobacteriaceae bacterium; assembly: GCA_964433845.1. Classification (GTDB taxonomy): domain Bacteria; phylum Bacteroidota; class Bacteroidia; order Flavobacteriales; family Flavobacteriaceae; genus MAG-121220-bin8. The sequence continues at coordinate 47,848 of CAYSTA010000003.1, read as the reverse complement.
AGTTAAATTAATAAGTTTAATATTAATATTTTACTAAATTTGAAAAATTAAAATAAATTAAAAAAACATGAAAAAAATCTTTTTATTGATGCTAAGTGTATCATTTTTAATCCCATCCTGCGTTTCACAAAAGAAATATGCAGCATTAGAAGCTATGAATCAGCAAAGTAAAGATTTGCTAAACTCAGCAACTGTTAAATTAAATAGTTGTATTGATGAAAGAGCTGGAGCTGAAGCTGAGCTTAAATCCTTAAAAGAGCAGGTTACTTTTTTAAGTAACAATAATCAGGATTTAATTAATACAATGGGGAATCTTACAACATTGTCTCAACAAGGTGCTGAAAATCTTGAAAAATCTCTTGAAAGTATGAAAGAGAAAGACTTAACTATAAATACTATGCGAGATGCTGTTACTAGAAGAGATTCTGTAACATTAGCTTTAGTAACTAGTTTAAAAGGAACTTTTATTGACATAAATGACAAAGACATTGAAGTTAATGTAGAAAAAGGAGTTGTATTTATTTCTATTTCGGATAAATTACTATTTAACAGTGGAAGTTATGTTGTTTCTGAAAGGGCAAAAGAAGTTTTAGGCAAAGTGGCAAAAGTTGTTCTTGATAAACCTGAAATTGAATTTTTAGTTGAAGGTCATACTGATGATCAGTCAATTCAAAACGAAGTTCTTTTAGATAACTGGGACTTAAGCGTTAAAAGAGCAACATCAGTAGTTAGAGTATTACAAAACGACTTTGGTGTTCAACCAGAAAGGATGACTGCTGCAGGAAGAAGTTATTATGTTCCAGTTGCTGATAATGATACTGCAGAGAATAGATCAAAAAATAGAAGAACAAGAATTGTTGTTCTTCCAAAACTAGATCAGTTTTATGATCTAATTGAACAGGGGATTAAAGCAGCTGGGAATTAAAATATAAAATTTAATTAATTAAAAACACACCATTTAGGTGTGTTTTTTTTTGATCTGATTTTAACTAAATAAAAAAAATATAATAAAATAGATAATACCCAATATAATAGTCGACATTTGCAGCCAAAAATAATTGATGTCAGGTTTTAAGAAAATAGGTTTAAACAAAGAATTAATTAAATCAATTAAAGAATTAGGTTACAAAACCCCTACTCCAATTCAAAAGCAATGCATTCCTTTTTTGTTGGAAAACAATATAGATTTAATTGCATTAGCTCAAACTGGAACTGGAAAAACTGCTGCATTTGGTTTACCATCAATTCAAGAAATAGATTTTAAACTTAAACAAGTTCAAGTAATAGTTTTGTGTCCTACTAGAGAATTATGTATCCAAATTTCTAAAGATATTATTTCATTTTCTAAATACATTAAAGATATTAAAACTGTTCCTGTATATGGAGGAGTTAGTATTGAAAATCAAGCTAAATCAATCAAAAAAGGAGCACAAATTATTATAGGAACACCTGGAAGAACAAAAGATTTAATTAATAGAAAAATATTAAAATTAAATTTAGTTAATAAAGTTGTATTAGATGAAGCAGATGAAATGTTGAGTATGGGTTTTAAGGAGGATTTAGATTTTATATTACATAAAACTTCTAAAAACAGACAGACAATGTTATTTTCTGCTACTATGTCTAAAGAAGTTTTATCTATTTCAAAAAAGTACATGAAGGGAGCAAAAGAAATTTCTGTATCTAAAGTTAATTCTGGAGCTGTAAATGTTGAACATCATATTTATAATATTAGTTCTAAGTATAAATATGAGGCATTAAAAAGAATTTCTGATTTCAATCCAAGTATTTATGGAATTGTATTTTGTAGAACTAGACGTGAAACAAAGGATATAGCAAATAAATTTATTAATGAAGGTTATAATGCAGATGCTATTCATGGAGATTTATCACAAAATCAAAGAGATGAGGTAATGTCTAGATTTAGAAATAGATCATTAGAGCTTTTAATTGCAACAGATGTTGCGGCAAGAGGTTTAGATGTTGATGATCTTACTCATGTTATTAATTATTCACTTCCAGATGATCCCGAAGTATACATTCATCGGAGTGGAAGAACTGGAAGAGCAGGCAAGAAAGGAATATCTATTGCAATAACAAATTCTAGAGATGGAAGAAAAATTCAATTAATTGAACATAAGTTTCAAATTAAGTTCATAAATAAAGATATCCCTTCAGGCAAAGACATTTGTTCTAAACAACTCTATAAATTAATTGAAAAAATTGAAAAAGTTGATGTTGATGAAAAACAAATTGAACCATTCCTTAATGATATATATAACAAACTTAAATCGTTAAGTAGAGAGGATTTAATAAAACACTTTGTGTCTGCGGAATTTAACAGGTTTTTGGATTATTATAAAAATTCAGGAGATATAAATAATAATAGAGCATCAAAACATAATAAAAAGAAAGTTAATAGAGAACCTTTTTTAAATTTTTCAATAAATGTTGGAAGAAAACAAGGTCTTTCTCCAATTGAGCTAATATCAATTATAAATAGGGCTTTAAAATCTAATGAAATTGAGATTGGTGGAATAGATATTAGAGAATCGTATACAATCTTTGAGATTGATTCTAAAGTTAAATCTGATTTAATTGATAAAATAAAAAAAATAGATTATAATGATATTGTCTTAAAAATAATTGAAACAAAAGAAGAGATTGGAAAGAAGTTTTCAAAAAGAAAAAAAAATAAAACATTCTCTTTTAAAAAGAAACGAAAGAAAAGATCAGATAAAAATTATACTTTCAGAGACAATGTTAAGTTTAAAAGAAAAAAGAAAATGAATAAAAATAGATTTTAATTCTATTTTATTATTTCATATTTAGCAAACTTTAACAATATTTTTTTTATACCACTAGTTTCAAATTCTACTTCAGCTTTTTTATCAAAACCTGAACCTTCAGTATATACTACTTTTCCTTTTCCAAATCGATTGTGAATTATAACATCTCCCTTTTGAATATCTATATAATTTGAATTATCATGATTGTTATTAGAACTGTTTCTTAAGGACTTTAGATTTTTTTTAGTTTTGGGTTTTATAAACCTTAGCTTATCACTATTTTTTGTTTTAAATGATGATGAGATTGATAAATTTGAAATATTAAAATTTGTATATTTTTTATCTATTTCATTAACAAATCTACTTGGTTCACAATCGTTTAATTTTCCCCATCTATATCTTGTTTTAGCAAATGATATTGTTAATTTCTTTTTTGCCCTTGTAATAGCTACATAAAACAACCTTCTTTCTTCTTCAAGATCAGCTCTAGTTGTTGAACTTAATGCAGAAGGGAAAAGGTCTTCTTCTAGTCCAACTATATATACATGATTGAATTCGAGTCCTTTAGCTAGATGAATAGTCATTAATGATACTCTTTTTTCAGATTCACTAATATCTTTATCTAATTCTGATACTAAAGCAATATCTTCCAAAAAATCACTTAATGCTCCTGTTGAACTCACGACCTCTTCCTGACCTTCAATAAAGTCCTTAATACCATTAACTAGTTCCTCTATATTCTCAATCCTACTAATTGATTCTGGAGTTCCTTCAGATTTCAAAATATTTATGATGCCAATCCTTTTAAGAACTTCCTGCACTATCTCTAATGCATTTAATTTTTTATTTAATAATTGAAAATTTTTTATTAATAATAAAAATTCATTTAATTTATTTTTAATTCCAGAATTGATGTTTATTTCACTTGAGTTTATTATTTCTAAAGTATTATACAAGGTAATTTCATTTTCATTTGAATAAACTAACAATTTATCTACTGTTGTTTGGCCTATTCCTCTAGTTGGAAAATTTATTATCCTTTTTATACTTTCTTCATCATTTGGGTTTACAATTACTCTTAAATATGCTAAAACATCTTTTATTTCTTTTCTTTGATAGAAAGAAAGTCCTCCATAAACTTGATATAAAATATTTTTTCTTCTTAATGCATCTTCTATTGACCTTGATTGTGCATTTGTTCTATACAAAACTGCAAAAGAATCATTATTTAATTGTAAATTATTTTTATTTTCAAAAATATTTGATGCAACAAACCTACCCTCTTCTGAATCTGTAATTGACTGATTTATTTGAATTTTTTCACCACTTTCATTTTCAGTCCATACTTTTTTGTCTAATTTGTTAATATTTTGATTTATAACTGAATTTGCAGCATTAACTATATTTTTAGTAGACCTATAATTTTGTTCTAATCTGTAAATAGTAGAATTTGGATAATCTTTTTGAAAACTCAATATATTTTCAATGTTTGCTCCTCTAAAACCATATATACTTTGTGCATCATCTCCAACAACACATAGATTTTCATATTTATCAGCTAAAGCTTTTACAATTAAATACTGTGAATGATTTGTATCTTGATATTCATCTACATGGATATATTTAAATCTTTCTTGATATTTTGACAAAATTTCAGGAAATCTATTTAATAATTCATTAGTTTTTAATAAAAGGTCATCAAAATCCATTGCTGAAGCTTTAAAACACCTATTCACATATGTTTGATAGACTTTTCCAAACATAGGTCTTCTTGATTCATTGTCTTGCTGAATAAGCTCAGAATTATTTAAATATGCCTTTACTGTAACAAGACTGTTTTTTAGTGATGAAATTCTGTTTCTAATACTTTTATATTTATATAAATCCTTATCTAGTTTTAATTCTTTAATTATTGTTGCTATTAACCTATCGGAATCTTGTGTATCATATATTGTGAAATTAGATGAATAACCCAAATGTTCAGATTCAGACCTCAAAATCCTTGCAAAGACAGAATGAAATGTTCCCATCCATAAACTTTTTGATTCACTTTCTCCAACAATTTGAGAAATCCTTGATTTCATTTCTCTAGCAGCTTTATTGGTAAATGTTAATGCTAATATTGAGAATGGGTCTACCCCCATTTCAATTAAATAAGCAATTCTGTATGTTAAAACTCTAGTTTTACCAGATCCCGCACCTGCAATTACCATCACAGGACCATTTTTATGTATTGTTGGTAATTTTTGAGATTCGTTTAATTGAGCTAGGTAGTCTTCCAACTAAAATAAGTATTTGACTTGATTAGTGATTTTATTAAGATATTTTACCTTATAAAGTTAATAAATTATATTAGTGTTGTGAAACAAAATTATTTATTTACACCTATTGATTATTTAAAGGGAGTTGGACCAAATAGAGCAGATTTATTAAAATCAGAACTAAAAATTTTTACGTATGAAGATTTACTTAATTTTTTTCCTTTTAGATATATTGATAGAACAAAATATCATAAAATTTCAGATTTAGAAAACACTAATTCATATGTACAGATAATAGGAAGATTTGTTGATTTTAGACATTCAGATAATTCAAAAAAAAAGAGATTAATTAGTTTATTTTCTGATGATAATGGAGAAATTGAAATTGTCTGGTTTAGAGGAATTAAATGGATAGAAAAATCACTAAAGGTTAATCACAAATATGTTGTCTATGGAAAATTAAATTGGTTTAATAATAAATTTTCAATTATACATCCTGAAATAGAACTACTTGAAAAACACATTAAGACATTAAAAAATAATTTACTCCCAATTTATAGTTCAACGGAGTCTCTTCTTTCAAAAGGAATTAATAATAAATTATTTACTGATTTGATTTTTAACATTTTTGATAAATCAGAAAAATCCTTCAAAGAAAATTTAAATAGAAGGATAAATGAAAAGCATGATTTTATTTCAAAATACGAAGCTTTATATAACATTCATTTTCCAAAAAATCAAAAACTATTAAGTAAAGCTCAATTTAGATTAAAATATGAAGAGTTTTTTTTTATTCAATTACAATTCTTATTTAAAAACTTAATAAATAAAAATAAATTTAAAGGCTTTAATTTTTCTAAAGTTGGATCTTTTTTTAATTCTTTTTATCATAATAACCTTGACTTTGAACTTACTAATGCTCAAAAGATTGTTATTAAAGAAATAAGAAAAGATTTTTCAAGTAATGCACAGATGAATAGACTCCTTCAAGGAGATGTTGGTTCTGGAAAAACCATTGTAGCATTATTATCATGTTTAATTGCAATAGATAATTTCTATCAGTCTACTATAATAGCTCCTACCGAAATATTAGCTCAACAACATTATAACAGCATAAGCAATTCTTTAATAGGACTTAATTTAAATATTAAACTATTAACTGGTTCTACAAGTAAAAAAGAAAGAGGTGTTCTATTTAAAGAATTAAAAAATGGAGAAATAAATATTTTGATTGGAACTCATGCAATATTAGAAGACAAAGTTGTTTTTAAAAATTTAGGACTTGCAATTATAGATGAACAACACAGATTTGGAGTTGCTCAACGATCAAAATTATGGAAAAAGAATACTACACCTCCTCATATATTAGTAATGACCGCAACACCGATACCTAGAACTTTAGCTATGAGTGTGTATGGTGATTTAGATATTTCAATAATTGATGAATTGCCACCTGGAAGAAAACCTGTTAAAACTGTATATAGAACAGATAAAAAAAGATTACAAGTCTTTAAATTTTTAAAGGATGAAATAAAAAAAGGCAGACAAATATATATTGTTTATCCCCTCATTGAAGAATCTAAAAAAATGGATTATAAGGATCTAATGGATGGTTATGAAAGTATCGAAAGAGAGTTCCCAAAAGATAAATATCAAATAAGTATTTTACATGGAAGAATGAAACCAGAAGATAAGGTGTATGAGATGAATAGATTTAAAAAAGGAGAAACTCAAATTATGGTTTCTACAACAGTTATAGAAGTAGGTGTAAATATTCCAAATGCTTCAGTTATGATTGTTGAAAGTGCAGAAAGATTTGGTTTATCACAATTACATCAATTAAGAGGAAGGGTTGGAAGGGGTTCGGAAATCAGTTATTGTATATTAATGACCAAGGAAAGAATTAGTAATGATGCTAAAACAAGAATAAAAACTATGACTAATACGAATGATGGATTTAAAATAGCTGAGGTTGATATGAATTTAAGAGGACCTGGAAATATACTTGGCACACAACAAAGTGGTTTACTAAATTTTAAAATTGCAGATTTAATAAAGGATAAAGAAATATTAGATGTTGCCAGGAGGGATGCAAAGATTTTGATTGAAAAAGATCCTCAATTAAAACATATTGATAATAAAGAAATTAAAGAAGAATATTCAAGAATTAATAAAAATAGTATTCTTTGGAAGCACATTAGTTAATTATTTAAAAAATATTGAAAATTAAATTTTCATAATTGTATCTTTACAATTAATCTTCAAAGAATGAATATATCATACAATTGGCTAAAAGAATTTCTGGATTTTGACCTTAAAGTTGATGAATTGTCAGAAATTTTAACTGATATTGGTTTGGAAGTAGAAAATATTCATAAATATCAAGAATTTAAAGGTGGTTTAGAGGGTTTAATAGTAGGTAAAGTTTTAACATGTATAAAACATCCTAATGCTGATAGACTAAAGCTAACTACCGTCGATATTGGAAGTGAAAATCCTCTTCAAATTGTTTGTGGAGCACCTAATGTTGATGTTAACCAAACTGTAGTAGTTGCGACTGTTGGTACAATTTTATATACTAAAAATGGAGATGAATTTAAAATTAATAAAAGCAAAATAAGAGGTGAATTAAGTCAGGGAATGATCTGTGCTGAAGATGAAATTGGAATTGGTGATTCTCATGAGGGGATAATAGTCCTAGATGATAAACATAAAGCAGGAAAAAAAATTTCTAATATTTATGATTGTTATGAAGATACTATTTTTGATTTAGCTTTAACACCAAATCGATCAGATGCAATGAGTCATTATGGTGTTGCTCGAGATTTAAGAGCTGCTTTAATGCATAAAGGCTATAAAACAGAGTTAATTACTCCTTCTATTTCATCATTTCATGTTAATTCTAGAAAGAAAAGAATTAATGTTATTGTAAATAATACCGATTTATCTCCTAGATTTTCTGGAATATGTATAGAAAATATCAATATTGATAAATCTCCTAACTGGTTACAAAACAAGCTTAAATCAATTGGACATTCACCTATTAATAATGTTGTTGATATAACAAATTACATACTTCATGAAATAGGTCAACCTTTACATGCATATGATCTAAAGAAAATTAAATCCAATTCAATAGAAGTTAAAACTTTGAAAAAGAACACACTTTTCACAACACTTGATGGTGTGGAAAGAAAATTAAATGCAACAGACCTAATGATATGTGATAAAAACATTCCAATGTGTATTGCAGGTGTTTTTGGAGGTGAAAATCATGGAATAACTGACAAAACTCATTCTATTTTTTTAGAAAGTGCTTTTTTTAATCCTATTTCAGTCAGAAAAACAGCTAAATCTCATTCAATTAATAGTGATGCTTCTTTTAGATTTGAAAGAGGAATTGATATAGAAATGGTCGATTATGCGCTTAAAAGAGCTGCAATTTTGATTTGTGAAATATGTGGAGGAACAATATGTAGTGATGTTATTGATGAATTTCCAAAAAAACCAGAACTTAAATCAATATTACTCAATTACGAAAAAACAAATAATCTTATTGGACAAACTATACCTAGTGAAGAAATAAAATCCATTTTAACTTCACTTGATTTTAAAATAAATAATATTACTGAAACAGGTGTGGGAATAACTGTTCCTTCATATAGACATGATGTTACAAGAGAATGTGACGTAGTCGAAGAAATTTTAAGGATCTATGGATTTAATGAAATTAATCTTTCTAATAAATTATCTATTTCAATAAATTCTGATGACAAAAACCTTTATTATAAGACAGAAGAATCTATTTCCAGATACTTAAATTCATTAGGTTTTAATGAAATAATGAATAATTCTTTAACTAATAATAATTTAAACTTATTTAAAAGAAAAAGTGTTGAAATTATTAATTCTATTAGTTCCGACATTTCTAAACTTAGAACTACTCTACTAGAGTCTTCTCTTAAGACTTTAAAATATAATATTAATAGAAATAACAAAAACACAAAATTTTTTGAATTTGGAAAAATCTATGAAAACATTGGTGATTCTAATTCAGAAAAGAGAAGATTAGCTATTATTTATACTGGTGATGTCGTTTCTAAATCTTGGAACCAAGATACATTAAAAGCTGATTTTTATTCTTTAAAAAATATTGTGATTAATATACTTTTAAAACTATCTATTTCAACTAAAGAAATGATTATAAATCATGATGGATTTAATTCTGCATTAGGATTATTTTATCATAAGATTAGATTAGCAGTCATTGGTGATATTTCTTATGAAATAAAATCAAAATTTGATATAGATCAAGAAGTTTATTATGCTTCTATTGATATAGACAATTTGCTTGAGTTATTATCAACTGAATTCAAGAAATATAAGCCGCTTTCCAAGTTTCCAATAGTTTATAGAGACCTTGCATTTATATTTGATAATGATGTAACTTATTCAGATATTAAAGAATTAGTTTTTAAAAGTGGAATAAAAGATTTAATTGATATGAAGTTATTTGATGTTTATGAAGGAGAAAAAATTCCTAAGGGAAAAAAATCTTATGCTATGAATTTTTCTATTTCAAACAATGAAAAAACTTTGAATGATAAGGATATTAATCAAATAATGAATAAAATTCAAAAAAAAATTGAAAATAAATTTAATGCCATTCTTAGGGATAAATAGTATATAATCTTTAATTGATAATTAAAATTATTAATACCAAGTGAAAAGAGATGATTTTATATTAATATTTGAAGGATCTTTGGTTAAATCAATTAGAATCATTCATGAATTAAAAAAATCTAATATTAATCCAATAGTTAAAAATCAATCAGAGTCTGCACGACTTGCCGGTTTTGGAAATATTATAGAAAATCATACTTCTATTTATGTTCATAAAGATGAGATCGATAATTCAATGCAAGTAATAAAAAACCTAAGCGTATAACTTCTTTCTCAAATCTTTAATCTTATTGTCTGCTATATAGTCATCAAATGCATTCAATCTATCTATTACACCTTTAGGAGTTAATTCTATAACTCTATTTCCAACTGATTTTGCAAATTCAAAATCATGAGTACTTAAAATAACGTTTCCTTTAAATTTTTTGATAGAATTATTTAAAGCAGTTATAGATTCTAAATCCAAATGACTTGTAGGTTCATCAAACATTATAACATTAGATCTTAGCATCATCATTCTAGACAACATACATCTTACCTTTTCACCTCCAGAAAGTACATCAGCAGTTTTTAAAGCCTCTTCTCCACTAAAAATCATTTTACCCAAAAAACCTCTAATATATACTTCTTCTCTTTCTTCATCAGTTTTGGACCATTGTCTTAACCAATCAACTAAAGATAATTTATTATTAAAGAAAGAACTGTTATCTAGTGGCAAATATGATTGTGATGTAGTTATTCCCCAATTGAATTCCCCAGAATCAGCTTTAATTTCATTATTAATAATTTGATAAAAAGCTGTTGTTGCCCTGGTATCTTTAGAATACAATATAACCTTTTCACCTTTATTAAGGTTAAAACTAATATTATCAAATAAAACACTAGAAGAATCAGAAAACGATAAATTTTCTACACTTAAAATTTGATCTCCTGCCTCTCTTTCAGAATCAAAAATAATAGCTGGATATCTTCTAGATGACGGTTTAATGTCTTCTATATTTAAATTATCTAGCATCTTTTTTCTAGATGTTGCTTGTTTAGATTTTGAAGCATTTGCACTAAACCTAGCAATAAAATCCTCCAATTCTTTTTTCTTCTCTTCGGCTTTTTTGTTTTGTTGAGTTTTTTGTCTAAGAGCTAATTGACTGGATTCATGCCAAAAAGTATAATTTCCAGAAAAATGATTTATTTTTCCAAAATCTATATCAGAAATATGCGTACATACTGAATCTAAAAAATGTCTATCGTGAGAAACTACAATAACAGTATTGTCATAATTTGCAATAAAAGCTTCTAACCACTTGATAGTTTCAAAATCTAGATCATTTGTAGGTTCATCCATTATTAATACGTCAGGATTCCCAAATAAAGCTTGCGCTAACAACACTTTTACCTTCTGGATTCCATCTAATTCATTCATTAATTTATAATGCAGCTCCTCTTTAATCTCTAAATTGGATAAAAGTGCGGCGGCATCACTTTCTGCATTCCAGCCATCCATTTCTTCATATTCTAGTTGAAGAACCCCTACTCTATCACTATCTTTATCTGAAAAATCAGATTTTGAATAAATTTCATCCATTTCCTTTTTAATATTGAATAATACTTTATTACCCATTATTACAGTTTCTAATACCTGTTTGTCATCAAAAGCAAAATGATCTTGTTCTAAAACGGACATTCTTTTACCTTGTTCAAGATTAACAGTCCCAGAATTAGGTTCTAATGTATTGGATAAGATTTTTAGAAAAGTAGATTTTCCTGAGCCATTAGCTCCAATAACTCCATAGCAATTCCCTTTAACAAAAGATGTATTTACATTATCAAATAAAATTCTTTTTCCAAATTGGACAGAAAGATTAGAAACATTTAACATTTTAAAAATATTATAAGGTGGCAAATTTAATAAAATCAAATTTATGATTATTCTAATTTTATCTTTAAATTAATTGAAGCTATGAAATACTTTAATATTAGTCTTTTTAAAATAATTATAACTTTTATATCATTTTTATTATTCATTTCTTGTCACCTATTTAATTATAAAAAAAATACCTTTTTAGTTGGTAAAATAATTAAAAGTACAAATGACAAAATCTCTCTTTTAAAAGATGAAAAAATTATAAATGAAACATCAATCTCTGAAGATGGAAATTTTTTTTTAGAATTAGATAGTATTAATAATGGCTTATATTACTTTAGACATCTACCAGAATTTCAATATATAATATTAGAAGAAGGAGATAGTTTAGTATTAAGATTAAATGCATTAGATTTTGATGAATCATTAGTATTTAATGGAATTGGTGCGTCAAAAAATAATTATCTAATTGATATTTTTTTAAATCATGAAAAAGAAGAAAGTTTTCTTAATTCAAATCTTAATAAAAACCCTTTAATATTTAGAAACATAATTGATTCTCTGTTAACTTTTAAGATTAATAGATTTAATTCTTTTCAGAAAACAAACAAATTAAATTCTGTTACTGAGTTAATTTTAGAATATGCTATTAAGCTTCCACTATATTCTAAAATTGAAACATTTTTATCTATTTACAAACAGACAAATCTCTTAAATGAGATTAACAATACATTTTATGAGTATAGAGATGAAATTGATTTAAATATTAAAGAATTATCCAATTTTAAACCTTATTTAGATTATATAATTTTAAGAACAATTAATGAGTCCGGAATAGATTATAATTCATATTCAAATTTGGACCTTCAATTTAATTTAGATAGAATCAAATTTGTTGATTTAACTATTTCAAATCCAATTGTAAAATCGAAAATATTGAGATATATAGCTTTTGAATATCTATTAAAAGAAAATATTTTAATTGATATTGATACATTTTTAAATGTTTTTTTAGAAATTTCAGGAGATAATAACATAAATGAAGAAATTGAGCAACTTTATTTTAATATTACTGCTCTTCAGGTTGGAAATACTATCCCTGATATTGATATAATAAACAATAATTACAAAACTATTTCTAATGGAGATTTTTATTCTGATAAGCCAATTGTATATGTTTTTTGGTCATATGAACAGAATTCTCATCGACTAAGTTTATTTAATAGAATTTTTAAAATACTTGATCAAAGTAAAAAATATAATTTTTTATGCATAAACATCAATTCTGATAAATCAAAGTGGATTGAGTCATTAAAACAGATTAGAAAAAGTAGTAATATTCAACATTTTATGGCAAGTGATTTTACATCAATGAGTAAAAAAATGATATTAAATAATCTAAATAAAGTTATTTTGACTGATAAAGCGGGAAAAATTATTTCGGTTTCTAATATTATAAAATTAGAAAAATCAATACTCTTAGATTAATTACCTTTTTTAAAATCAGCTAAAAATTTTTCAAGCCCTATATCAGTTAATGGATGTTTTAATAAACCTTTAATTGAAGATAATGGTCCTGTCATAACATCTGCACCAATTTTAGCACAATCAATGATATGCATTGTATGTCTTATAGAAGCTGCAAGAATTTGTGTGTTAAAAGCATAATTATCATACACTGTAACAATTTCTGAAATTAAATTTAAACCATCATTTGAAACATCATCTAATCTCCCAATAAAAGGAGAAACATATGTAGCACCTGCCTTAGCAGCTATTAAAGCTTGACCTACAGAAAAAACTAAGGTACAATTAGTTTTAATAGATTTATTAGAAAAATGTTTAATTGCTTTCACCCCATCTAATATCATAGGGATTTTTACTACAATTTGAGGATGAAGATTTGATAAAGCTTCACCTTCTTTAATCATTCCTTTAAAATCAGTAGATATTACCTCTGCTGAAACATCACCATCAACAATATCACAAATTTTAACATAATGATCTAGAATGTTTTGATGACCTGTAATTCCTTCTTTAGCCATTAAAGATGGGTTTGTAGTAACTCCATCTAAAACACCTAAGTCTTGGGCTTCTTTGATTTGATCAAGGTTAGCTGTGTCTATAAAAAATTTCATAATTATGACTTAATTTTTACTATAATACAATAATATTTTTTCAAATAGTCTATCAGGCAAAATGTTTTTTAAAACTATTGAAAATTTTTGAATAAATTTTCCAACTTTATAATGAATTTTTGGATTTTTTGAATTTATTATATTATAAATCAACTTGGAGATTATTTCGGGAGACCAAGCATTCTCAACATTTTTATTAGCAGATTTCAATGATTTAGAATATTCTTCATTGTAATAAGAAAAATTATTAGGTTTTGAATTTATTCTTCTTGAAACAATATCTGTTTTAAAATCACCTGGTGCTACATTGACTACATTGATATTAAATTTTTTAAGTTCCATACTAAAAACTTCACCAATGATTTCCATTGAACTCTTTGTTGCACAATATACTCCTCTGTATGGTATTCCAAAATATCCTAAAACTGAAGTAATATTAATAATCAATCCTTTATTGTTGTTTCTCATTGTTGGAATACATTTTTTTATCATATTGATAGGTCCGTATAAATTAGTTTCAAAAGCCGATTTAATATCATTATTTGATGTTTCTTCTAGGGGACCAGTGATACCAATACCTGCATTATTTATTAGCACATCAACGTTCTTTTCTTTATCAACAATATAATTAACTGTATCTTCAATTTCTTGTGAGGAATTTATATCACATTTTAACAACTCATATTCTGAAAAATTGTATTTTTTTGGGTTTCTACAGGTGCCATATACTTTAAAACCTTTTGAGGTCAAATAAAGAGAAATAGACCTTCCAATTCCGGAGGATGCACCAGTAACTAAAATGGTTTTACACATAAATAATAAAAAAAGGGCAAGCTATTTATATCACACCGCTACGACCATCGACCCTTGCTGCGTTCCCACCCTGGGGGATTAAATAGGAGCTGGTTGTATAAGACTTGCCCATCACAAATATAAATATGTTTTTATAATTTATGTGTAGTCTTAATTATTAATATTTAAATTTGATATGTAAAAAAAAATGATGACAATAATAAGATCTTTTATTCTAATTATATTTTTATTTATCTATTCCTGTGGAACAAATGTTAATTCTGATTATTCAATAATTATTTCTAAAAAATCACAGTTTTCAAAAAATGGAGATAAAATATCCCTTAAAATTAAAAACCCTTCAAATAAAAAGATTGAAAATCTTGAATTTAAAATAAATAATCTTTCTATTAAAAATGAACATGTATTAAACAATAATCTTGGAGTTAACACTATTCAAGCATCATTTACAATCAATGGAAAGATGATTAATTTAAGTAAGGATTTAACTATTTTTTCTAATAATCCACCAAAACTATATACATATAAAATAATTAATGAATTTAAACATGATATAGCTTCATATACACAAGGATTAGAATTTGATGATGAATATTTTTTATATGAAAGTACAGGTCAATATGGTTATTCATCATTAAAAAAAATTGATTTTAAAAGTGGAAAAGTTTTAAATAAATTATTTCTTGACAAATCATTTTTTGGTGAAGGAATAACCATTTTAAATGACAATTTATTTCAACTAACTTGGAAAGAAAAAATAGGATTCGTCTATGATAAAAGTAATTTTGAGTTAATAAAATCATTTAACTATAATAAGAGTGTTGAAGGTTGGGGACTCTGTAATGATGGAAAAGTTTTATATAAATCTGATGGAACTGAAAAAATATGGATTCTAGATCCAGACTCTCTTGAGGAACTTTCCAGTTTTAGTGTTGTTACCAATAATAAAATAATTAAAAACATTAATGAATTAGAATGGCATGATGGCAAAATATATGCAAATACATATCAGTTTAATAAAGAAGTGGGCATAATAATAGATCCAATAAGTGGCAGTGTTGATGGTGTTATAGATTTTAAAGGTCTAAAAGAAAGAGTAAAACAACATAATAAATTAGATGTTCAAAACGGAATTGCTTTTCATAATAAAAGAAAAACCTTTTTTGTAACTGGTAAAAATTGGAATAAATTATTTGAAATTAAAATATTTGAAAATCAATAATTAAAAAGCGCCCTCCCTTTCATTAACTTATTTACATCTCTTTTAACCTTCATTATTTCATTGTCATCATTATGATTTTCTATTACCCTATCTATAAAATTGACTATTAAGGTCATATCATTTTCTTTTAGTCCTCTAGTAGTAATCGCAGGTGTTCCAAAACGAATTCCGGATGTGATAAATGGAGATTTGTCATCAAATGGCACCATATTCTTATTTGCTGTTATATCTGCTTTAACAAGAGCTTTTTCAGCATCTTTTCCAGAAATGTTCTTATTTCTTAGATCTATTAACATCATATGATTATCTGTTCCACCTGAAATGATATTATAATCTCTTTTAACAAATTCTTTAGCCATTGATTTAGCATTTTGTCTAACCTGAACCATATAATTCATAAAATCGTCTGTTAAAGCTTCTCCAAAAGCAATTGCCTTACCAGCAATAACATGTTCAAGAGGACCGCCTTGATTTCCTGGAAAAACAGCAAGATTTATTAATGAAGACATTTTTTTTAATGATCCATTCTTTAATTTTAAACCAAATGGATTTTCAAAGTCCTCACCCATTAGTATCATACCTCCTCTTGGACCTCTAAGAGTTTTGTGAGTCGTAGTTGTAACAACATGACAATAAGGAATAGGGTCATTAAGGATTCCTTTTGCAATAAGTCCTGCAGGATGAGCTATATCTGCCATTAGGAAAGCATCAATACTATCAGCTATTTCTCTAAATTTCTTAAAATCAATGTCTCTAGAATAAGCTGAAGCTCCTGCAATAATTAATTTAGGTTTTTCTTTTTTTGCTATCTTCATTATGTTATCATAATTAAGCAACCCAGATTTTCTTTCAACTCCATAAAAAACAGGATTATACAGTCTCCCACTAAAATTAACTGAAGATCCATGAGTTAAATGACCTCCATGAGATAAATCAAATCCCAAGATTTTATCTCCTGGTTTCAAAAAAGCATGATAAACTGCAGAATTTGCCTGTGAACCTGAATGAGGTTGAACATTAGCAAATGATGCTCCAAATAACTCTTTAGCACGATTAATTGCAATATCTTCTATTTCATCAACAACTTCACATCCTCCATAATATCTTTTTCCAGGGTATCCTTCAGCATATTTATTTGTAAGAACAGAACCAGTTGCTTTCATTACATCAGGGCTAGTAAAATTTTCAGAAGCAATTAGCTCAATGCCATTTAGCTGTCTATTCTCTTCCTCCTTAATAAGTTGAAAAATTTTATTATCTAGATACATAATTTTGATTTATGTGATCAAATTTAATGATCAATAAAATGGTTGACAATGTATTTAATAATTAATATTTATTAATTATTAATAAAGAATTAACAATTTTTATAAAAAATTATAAATAAAATATACTTATTAACTTTACAATGTGAAAAAGAAAATAAACATAATAAATAAGAAAGCTAAGTTTGAATACAGTTTAATGGATCAATTTTCCGCAGGAATTGTATTAACTGGAACTGAAATAAAATCTATTAGAGCTAACAAAGCATCTATTTCAGAGAGCTTCTGTGAATTTAATGATTCTGGAGAGTTATTTATTATAAATATGTTTATTGATGAATATTCATTTGGCAATCAATTTAATCATAAAACAAGAAATCAAAGAAAACTTTTATTAAACAAGAAAGAATTAAATAAACTTGCTAAACAAGTGAAAAATACAGGGTTAACTATAATTCCGCTAAAAGTTTTTATAAATGAAAAAGGTTATGCAAAAGTCTTAATATCCTTAGCTAAAGGAAAAAAGATTTATGATAAAAGACAATCTATAAAAAATAGAGAAAACAAAATTCAACTTGACAGAATTAAGAAAGCAAAAAATAATTAATTTACATTTTTTAGCATTGGAACAAAGCTAAACTTACCCATTAATTTTTTTTTAAATTTATTTTTACTTTCTCTTTCTATGCATGTCATTTCTTGAATATTTTTTCCAACTGGAATTACCATTATCCCACCTACCTTAAGTTGTAACAATAGTTTTTTAGGAACATCGATTGCGCCAGCAGTAATAATAATTTTATCATATGGAGCAAATTCTTTAATTCCTAAATAACCATCACCATATTTAATTAATTCAGGTTCATAACCTAATAGAGGTAATCTTTTTATTGCCTTTCTATATAAATCATGTTGTCTTTCAATTGTATAAACCTTTGCCTTTAATTTTACTAAAATTGCCGTTTGATACCCAGATCCAGTTCCTATCTCTAAAACTTTTTCATTTGGTTTTAATTTTAATAATGAAGTCTGAAATGCAACTGTATAAGGTTGAGAAATGGTTTGATTTGATCCAATTGGAAAAGCCTTATCAACGTACGCATGAGATTCAAAATCCTTATCCATAAATAAGTGTCTAGGAATATTCTTTATAGCATTTAAAACTTCATTAGATTCAATACCTTTTTGTATAAGTTGGTCAACTAACCTTTTTCTTAACCCCTTGTGTTTAGAACTATCTATCAAATGTGAAAAATTAAAATAAAAATAACGATAACTATTGTATTTTTGAAAAAAAAATAAAATGATAAAAGCTGGTGTAATTGGTGCTGGCCACCTTGGTTCAATTCATCTAAAACTTCTTAAAGAATCCAATTTTTTTGAATTAATAGGTTATTTTGATACAAATAAAAATATATCAAATATTAATAGCAAATTTTTGTTTTTTGACAATATTGATAATTTAATTAATTCAATTGATGCTGTATTTATATGTACTAATACTCCTAATCATTATGAAATTGCCAAAAAATGTATTGAAAATTCTAAACATGTTTTTATTGAAAAACCAATAACGAGTACAGTTGACCAAGCAATAAGTTTAGTTAATTTATCTAACAAAAAGAAAGTCAAAGGACAAGTTGGACATGTTGAAAGATTTAATAGTGCTTTTACATGCTTAAATGATACTATTAATAATCCAAAATTTATAGAATGTCACAGATTAGCTGAGTTTAATCCCAGAGGAAACGATGTTTCAGTTGTATTAGACTTAATGATTCATGATATTGATATTGTTCTAAGTTTAGTTAAATCTAAACCACAGACCGTAAATGCAAATGGAGTATGTGTTATAAATGAAACTCCTGATATATGTAACGCAAGAGTTGAATTTGAAAACGGTTGTGTAGCAAACTTTACAGCAAGTAGAATTTCCCTTAAAAACATGAGAAAGACACGTTTTTTTCAATCAAATGCTTATATCTCAGTTGACTTTCTTGAAAAGAAAACAGAGATAGTTCAGATAAATGATATAAAGAATGTTAATGATAATTATGCAATGGTAATTGAAAACTCTGATGGAAATAAAAAACAGATTGTTTATAACAACCCTGATGTAAAAGAAAATAATGCAATACTTGAGGAACATAATTCATTTGCAAAATCTATATTAGATGACTCTAATCCAATAATAAGTTTAAAAGATGGTTTAAATGCTTTAAAACTTGCAAATGAAATATTAAATAAGATTAAATGAGTATCTCATTAAATTTAAATAAAATATTAGATGAAATACCTAAAAATGTTTTATTAGTTGCTGTTTCAAAAAGTAAGCCTATTAGTGATATAAAAATCGCTTACAAATTTGGACATCTACATTTTGGAGAAAATAAAATTCAAGAACTTATAAAAAAAGAAAATAAACTTCCAAAAAATATAAAATGGCATATGGTTGGTCATTTACAAAGAAATAAAGTTAAACACATAGCTTCATTCATTCATATGATCCATAGCGTAGATAGTCTAAAATTATTAAGGGAAATTGACAATCAGGCAGTAAAAAACAAAAGGAAGATTAACGTATTAATTCAAGTTGACATTTCTGAAGATTCTACAAAATTTGGTTTTTCATATGAAGAAATCAATCAATTATTAATAATTGAAAAATTTAAAGAATTTAGAAATGTTTCAATAAAGGGGTTAATGGGTATGGCTAGTTTTACAAATGATCAAAAATTAATAAGAAAACAATTTAGAAGTTTAAATGATCTGTATAAAAAATTTAAAAATATATATTCATTTGAATATCTATCTATGGGAATGAGTTCAGATTATAGAATAGCTATTAAATGTAATAGTAATCTAATAAGATTAGGAAGTAATATTTTTGGAAAAAGGAATTAAATTAAATGTTTTGTTTTCAATACTTGATTTAGAAACTACGGGGGGAAAATTTAATAAAGAAGGAATAACAGAAATTGCTATTTATAAATTTGATGGAATTAAAATTATAGATGAATTTATAAGTTTAATTAATCCTCAAATTCCAATACAACCATATGTTCAAGAATTGACAGGTATTAATAATAAAATGTTATTAACCGCTCCTAAATTCTATCAGGTATGTAAAAGAGTATTAGAGATTACAGATAATACAATATTAGTTGCACATAATGCATCTTTTGATTATAGAATGTTAAAAGTTGAATTTAATAGATTAGGATATAGGTTTAACATTCCTCAAATATGTACAGTTAATTTATCAAAAAAATTGATTCCAGATATGGATTCATATAAACTTGGGAAATTGGTAAAGTCATTAGGCATATCCATCTCAAATAGACATAGAGCATCTGGTGACGCTTTGGCTACTGTAGAATTATTTAAATTGTTATTAAAAAAAGACAAGAATAATGATATCTTAAGTAAGATTATTAAAAAGGAAAAATAATTAATATTGAAAGGTTTAAGTAACAAAACTTTAATAACTGTTTCTGGTCCAACAGCAGTGGGTAAAACAAAATTTAGTATAGATTTAGCTAGTATATTAAATTGCAATATAATTTCTTGTGATTCAAGACAATTTTATAAAGAATTAACCATTGGCACTGCAGTTCCATCAAAAAAAGAATTAAAAGCAGTTAAACATTATTGTATTCAACATAAATCTATATTAGACACATACACAATTATAGATTTTCAAAAAGAAGCATTAAGTATCATTAAGAATGAATTTAAGACCTGTAATTACATAATAATGGTTGGAGGTTCAGGATTATATATGGATGCTGTTGTTAATGGTTTAGATATTTTTCCTGAAATTAATAATGGAATTCGTGAAAAACTAAATTTAAAACTAAAAGAGCTTGGAATTGAATATCTACAGAAAGAATTGAAAAAATTAGATCCAGTTTATTATAATAATGTTGATAAACAAAATCCCAGAAGATTAATTAGAGCACTGGAAATATGTATTTCATCCAATAAACCGTATTCTTCATTTATAAGCAAACAAAAAACCATTCATGAATTTAATCTATTTCATATTGGCATAAAAATGAATAGAGAATTATTATATAATAAAATAAATTCAAGAGTTGATAAAATGATTGATGGTGGTTTATTGGAAGAAGTTAAAAGTTTAATTAACTATAAAAAACTAAATGCATTAAATACTCTTGGATATAAGGAGTTATTTCTTTTTTTAGAAAAAAAAATAACATTTAAAGAATGTATTGAAGAAATAAAGAAAAATTCAAGGAGATTTGCTAAAAGACAACTTACATGGTTGAAAAGAAAAAAAGACATTATTTGGATTGATGCTAATATAAATCCAGAAGAAATTAAAAAAAATTATTTTAGTTTTAAATAATTTTCAACATTATCTAAAATTCTTTTTTCAATATTTGTAATATCTGCTTTGATAAACTTAGACCCAGTTATTTTTTCAAATAACTCTATATATCTTTCTGAAACTCCATTAATATAATCATCACTCATTTCTGGAATAACTTGCCCTTTCTTTCCTTGAAAGCCATTGCGGATTAGCCATTGCCTTACAAACTCCTTTGAAAGTTGTTTTTGAGGAGATTTTGTTTTTTGAAGATCTTTATATGAATCCCGATAGAAATATCTTGATGAATCAGGTGTATGAATTTCATCTATTAACATTATTTTTCCATCTACATTTTTACCAAATTCATACTTTGTGTCTACTAAAATAAGCCCTTGATCATCAGCAATTCTAGAGCCCTCTTCATAAAGTTTAATAGTATATTCTTCAAGTTTTAAATATTCTTTTTCAGAAATTATATTTTTTTTTAAAATATCTTCTTTTGATATATCCTCATCATGATTTCCATCAATTGCCTTTGTTGTTGGAGTAATTATAGGAATTGGAAACTTATCATTCTCTATCATATCCTCTGGCATATTAACTCCACAAATCTTTCTATAACCTGAATTGTATAATCTAGCTGCATGACCTGAAAGATATCCTCTTATTACCATTTCAATCTTAAATGGTTCACATATTTCCCCTATTGATACATTAGGATCAGGTGAATTTTGTAACCAATTTGGTATAATATGAGACGTTGCATTAAGCATTTTTGATGCAATTTGATTTAAAATTTGTCCTTTAAAAGGAATTCCTCTAGGTAATACTACATCAAATGCAGAAAGTCTATCTGATGCTATCATAACTAATGATTCATTATTAATATTATAAACATCTCTGACTTTTCCAGAATATTTAGAAATTTGATTTGTGAAATTAAAATCTGTTCTAGTAATTGTATTCATATAAATTAATTAAGATGTTTAGTTTCTTTATAAGCATCAATTATTTTTTTAACAACACGATGTCTAATTACATCTCCATCATCTAAATAAATCATCTCAATTCCTTCAATATTTTGAAGAATATTATTGGCTTCTTTTAATCCTGATGTTATTTTATTTGGTAAATCAATTTGACCAGGATCACCATTTATCATAAATTTAGCATTATTTCCCATTCTTGTAAGAAACATTTTCATTTGATTATGTGTAGTATTCTGGCCTTCATCTAATAAAACAAAAGCATTATCTAAAGTCCTTCCTCTCATATATGCTAAAGGAGCAATTTCAATAATTCCTCTATGCATATAATCGTCTAGTTTTTCAATTGTGATCATTTCTTTTAACGCATCATAAAGTGGCTGCATATAAGGATCTAGTTTTTCTTTCATGTCACCAGGAAGATATCCTAAACTTTCTCCCGCTTCTATAGCAGGTCTAGTCAATATAATTTTATTTACTTGCTTATCTTTC
Source organism: uncultured Flavobacteriaceae bacterium (assembly GCA_964433845.1). Taxonomy (GTDB): domain Bacteria; phylum Bacteroidota; class Bacteroidia; order Flavobacteriales; family Flavobacteriaceae; genus MAG-121220-bin8. The sequence continues at coordinate 25,002 of CAYSTA010000003.1, read as the reverse complement.
AAAGCTTTAACTGCTATAGCAATTCCCGTGTAAGTTTTTCCAGTTCCTGCAGGACCAATAACAAAAACCATATCATTATTTTCAAAAGCTTCAACAATTTTAATTTGATTTAAAGTATGAGCTTTGATTATTTTCTTTCCAACACCATGTAATATAACTTTTTCATGCATAGAAGCAATTAATTTATCACCATTTCCAGACATTATTGAATTAATAATTTTTTCATTAATGTAATCAGTCTCATTAATTATAAAAATTAATGAATCAAGTCTTTTTCTTAGTTGTATAATAAGGGAATTTTCTCCGCTAGCAATTACCCTGTCTCCTTTAAAAATTATTTTTAGTTTAGGGAAATTTTGCTTAATTATCTTAATTATATCATAATTATTTTTATCAAAAAAATCAATTGGATGTATATCTTTAATAAAATATTCAAGTTTTTTCACTTAAGGTTAGTTTATTATTTATTGGCAAGTTGTAAATTTATGTAATTTTTAATCTCAAATATAAATTTTCTATTAACAAATGCCTGTTATTACATTAACAACTGATTTTGGAAACAAGGACCATTTTGTTGGTTCTGTAAAGGGTGCATTAAACAATGAAATATCTAATGTCAACATTATTGATATTTCTAATGAGATATCACCATTTAATATTATTGAGGGTGCATATATAATTGAAAATTCATATAAAAATTTTCCTGAAGGATCTATTCATATTATTGGAGTTGATTCTGAGAAGACACCAGAAAAAAAACATTTAGTAATTAAATTAGATGGACATTTTTTTATATGTGCAGATAATGGAATAATGTCTTTGGTTGCTAATAGGATTAAACCTGAAAAAATTATAGATATTAACATTCATAATTCTTCGAGTTCAAGTTTTACTGTTTTAGATGTTTTTGTAAAAGTAGCTGCACATATTTACAGAGGAGGTTCAATTGACTTGGTTGGTAAAAAGACAGATCAACTAAAAGAATTGTATGATATAAATCCCATTTTAAATGAAAAAAATAATGAAATTACTGGAAATGTGATATATATCGATAATTATGAAAATGTAGTAACAAATATTTCAAAGTTAGTGTTTGAAAAATTTGGAAAATCTAGACCTTATGTTATAAATGCTAGAAATTATAAATTCAATTCTATTGTTAATTCATATAGTGAATCTATAAAATTCAATGTTAAAAAGGAATTAAGAAAAGAAGAAGGAAAAAAAATTGCATTATTTAATAAAGCTAATTTTTTAGAATTAGCTATATATAAAAGTAATCCTATAATAACTGGGGGAGCTAGTAGTTTGTTTGGATTAAAATACAGAGATGTTGTTACCATTAAATTTCATTAATAAATGTATAAAGTGTTAATAAAATTGTTTTATTTTAACGTTATATTCTAATATATTTACTAGCAGATTTATTCGATTATGAAATTCATTGTATCAAGCTCCTTATTATTAAAAAACATTCAAATATTAGGTGGTATTTTAAGCACAAATAACACATTGCCTATTCTAGATTATTTTCTTTTTGATATATCAAAAAACCTGTTAAAAATTACTGCATCTGATTTAGAAACAACATTGTCAGCTGATATTGAAATTGAATCAAATGAGACAAGTTCAATTGCTGTTCCAGCTAAACTTCTTATTGATACTCTAAAAACTTTTCCTGAACAACCATTAACATTTAACATCTTAGATAATAATACAATTGAAATAAGCTCAAATCATGGTAAATATGCACTAGCCTATGCTAATGGAGAGGAATTTCCTAAGACAGTATCAATTAGTGATGCATCAAACTCAACTATATCTTCTCAAGTTTTATTTCAAGCTATTAATACAACCATTTTTGCTTCAGGAAATGATGATTTAAGGCCAGTAATGAGTGGAGTTTTTTTTCAATTTTCAAGTGAAAACTCAACATTTGTAGCTACTGATGCTCACAAACTTGTTAGGTATGTTAGAACAGATTTTAAATCTAGTGAACTAGTAGAGTTTATTATGCCAAAAAAACCTCTTAATATTTTAAAAGGAATCTTGATTAATGATAACTATGATGTCAATATAGAATACAATGAAAGTAATGCAAAGTTTATTTTTTCTAATTTATCCCTGACATGTAGACTTATAGATGGAAAATATCCTAATTATGAAGCTGTTATTCCTAAGGAAAATCCAAATGTATTAACTATTGATAGATCCTTATTTTTAAATTCAACTAAAAGAGTAAGTATTTTTTCAAATAAAACAACTCATCAGATTAGACTAAAAATTACGGGAAATGAACTTGTAGTTTCTGCGGAAGATTTAGATTATAGCAATAAAGCTGAAGAAAGACTTGACTGTAATTATAATGGAGATGATATTGAAATTGGTTTCAATTCAAGATTTTTAGTTGAAATGCTATCCAATTTAACATCTGATGAAGTAAAACTTGAATTATCCCTTCCCAATAGAGCTGGAATTTTAACACCTACGAAATCTGATTCCAAATCTGAACAAGTTACAATGCTTGTAATGCCTGTTATGCTAAATTCTTAGAGATAATAATCAGTTCTTATTATTACTTTAATTTTTTCATATTACCCATATTTTTTCTTAAAATCATGCCGATTTTTTCAATTGGGTGATTTTCTGTTTCAGAGTCGAATTTATTTAACTTGATCACATCAATCTTTATAGGATTATTAACTTTACCTATGTGTGTTTTATCAATTTTCTTCATGAATTCAGAAAGAAGAGGTAAACATGATTGATTAAATAAATAACAGCCATATTCAGCAGTATCTGAAATAATTCTATTCATTTCATATAATTTCTTTCTTGCTACTAGGTTTGCTATTAGTGGCAATTCATGTAAAGATTCATAATATGCAGATTCATCAATAATTCCATTATTAATCATAGTTTCAAAAGCAAGTTCAACTCCAGATTTAACAAAAGCTATCATTAATATTCCTTTATTAAAAAAATCATCATTGGAAATTTCAACGTTTGATGGATTAGTTTTTTCAAAATTAGTGTCGCCTGTTTCTTCTCTCCATTTTAATAGATTATAATCATTATTAGTCCAGTCATTCATCATGTTTTTTGAAAAACTACCACTTAAAATATCATTCATATGGTGATTAAATAATGGAGTCATTATTTTTTTTAAGTCATTGGAAAGTTCATGAACCATTAATCTAGAACTATCATCTAATCTATTTATCATTCCTGTAATCCCATTATGTTTTAATTCTTCAGTAATTGTTTCCCACCCATATTGAATTAATTTTGAAGAAAAACCATTATCATAGCCTAATTCTATCATTTTATTAAAACATAAAATAGATCCCGTTTGTAATACACCACATAAAATAGTCTGCTCACCCATCAAATCAGATTTTACTTCAGCCACAAATGAAGATTCTAAAACTCCTGCTTTATGCCCTCCCGTTGCAACTGCATATGCTTTAGCAAGATCTATTCCATCTCCATTAGGATCATTTTCAGGATGAACTGCTATCAATGTTGGAACTCCGAAACCTCTAAGAAATTCTTCACGAACCTCAGTGCCTGGACATTTTGGAGCAACCATAATTACAGTTATATCTTTTCTTATCTGAATTCCTTCTTCAACAATATTAAATCCATGTGAATAAGATAAAACTGAATTTCTTTTCATCAATGGCATTGCCTGATTTACTACATTAGTGTGATTTTTATCAGGTGTTAAGTTTATTACAACATCTGCCTTTGGAATTAAGTTTTCAAAAGTTCCAACTTCAAAATTATTTTTTGAAGCATTTAAAAATGATTCTTTTTTATTTTTTATTGATGAGGATCGCAAAACATAAGAAATATCAAGACCTGAATCCCTCATGTTTAGACCTTGATTTAAGCCTTGTGCTCCGCAACCAATTATAACAATATTTTTTCCTTTAAGAATATCTACACCATTTTCAAATTCTGAGGAACTCATAAACCTACATTTTGCTAGTTGTTCTTTTTGTTGATTTGACGTTAATTGATTATAATAATTTTCCATGTTTAATTACTTGTCCGTATTTAATCCTAAAATATTAGAAATATTCATAGCTTTTTTAGAAACTGAAATTCTTCCAGATCTCACAAATTGTAATAAACCATATGGTTCTAATGAATCATATAGTTTTTCTGTTTCTTCTCTCCACCCAGTTTTTTCAATAACAAAATAATCTGGAGAGACTGTTACAATGTTAGCTTGACTGTTTTTAATGATTTTCTGAATATGTTTTTCGTCAAATAAAGATTTAGATTTTACCTTATATAGTGCTGTTTCTAGAAAAATAGTTTCTTCATCAGTATGATAAAAGGCTGCTATAACTTCTATTTGTTTCTCAATTTGTTTAATAATGTTTTTAATTTTAGACTCCATCACTGTTACTACAATAACAAACCTGTAAATATTATCAATTTCAGATTGAGAAGTAGTTAAACTTACAATACTAACATGTCGTTTTAAAAAAATAGCAGAAATTCTATTTAATAATCCAATATTATTTTCAGTATAAATAGAAACTGTATATGTATTTAATTTATTAATCATAATTATTATTCAAGTCTAACGTCAGAAACAGATGCTCCAGAAGGAATCATTGGAAATACATTATCTTCTTTTTCTACACATACTTCAAGAAAATACGGTTTTTTTGAATTTATCATTTGTTTTACTGAAGATTTTAAATTTTCTCTTTTATTAACTTTTTTTGCATCTATAAAATACCCCTTAGCTATTTTAACAAAATCTGGATTTGTCATTTCAGTAGAAGCATATCTTTTATCAAAAAACATCTGCTGCCATTGTCTTACCATTCCTAAATATTCATTGTTTAAAACAACGATTTTCACAGCACATCCTGTTTGAAAAATAGTCCCTAATTCTTGGATAGTCATTTGATAACCTCCATCCCCTATTATTGCAATAACTTCTCTATTGGGAGCTCCCATTTTCGCTCCTATAGCTGCTGGAAGAGCAAAACCCATAGTTCCTAATCCTCCAGAAGTAACATTCGATTTTGAATGATTAAAATTAGCATACCTACACGCAACCATTTGATGTTGACCTACATCAGAAACTATTATGGCGTTTCCTTTAGAAATCTCATTAATTTCTCTTATTACTTCCCCCATTGTTAAACCATCTTTTGATGGATGTAAATCATTTTTAATAACCTTATCAAATTCCTGTTTATAAAAAGAATGAAATTTATTAATCCAATTTGTGTGTGATTTTTCTTTAACTAATTCAATAAGTTCTGGTAAAGTTTCCTTAACATTACCCATTATAGCGATATCAACCTTAACATTCTTATTTACTTCCGCCGGATCAATTTCAAAATGAATAATTTTTGCTTGCTTAGCATAGGTTTCTAAATTTCCTGTCACTCTATCGTCAAAACGCATTCCAATTGCAAGTAACAGATCACATTCATTTGTAAGAATATTAGGTCCATAATTTCCATGCATTCCTACCATTCCTACGTTTAAAGGATGATCTGTTGATAGTGCAGATAAACCTAAAATGGTCCAAGCAGCAGGAATACCAGTTTTTTCTACAAATTCCTTAAATTCCTCTTCTGCATTTCCTAAAATAACTCCTTGACCCCATACTATAAATGGCTTTTTTGAATTATTAATTAATTCAGCTGCCTTATTAATTTCATTGATAGAGAATTTAGGAGTTGGCTTATAGCTTCGAATTGAGTAACATTTTTTGTATTTAAAGTCCATCAATTCAAATTGAGCATCTTTTGTAATATCTATTAATACTGGTCCTGGTCTTCCAGATTTTGCAATATAAAATGCTTTAGCTATTACTTCAGGAATATCAGATGCTTTTGTAATTTGACAATTCCATTTAGTAACTGGAGTTGAAATTCCAATAATATCAGTTTCTTGAAATGCATCGGAACCTAATAAATGTGAGGCTACCTGTCCTGTTATACAAACCATAGGAGTTGAATCAATTTGAGCATCAGCAATACCGGTGACTAAATTTGTTGCACCAGGACCAGAAGTTGCTGTAACTACACCTACTCTGCCAGAAACTCTAGCATATCCTTGAGCTGCGTGAGTTGCTCCTTGTTCATGTCTAGTTAATATATGATTTAATTTATCTTGATATTTAAATAATTCATCATAAATTGGCATGATAGCACCACCTGGATAACCATATATAATATCAACATCTTCCTCTAGAAGACATCTAATAACAGCTTCAGCTCCTGATATTTTATTTATTTTTTTCATTTATATATCATCTGTTACGCATCCATTCGAAGCATCTGAAACAGTTTTAGCATATTTATATAAAACACCACTTTTAACTTTTAAGTCAGGTTTTACCCAATTAGATTTTCTTTTTTCTAATTCTTTATTTGAAACTTGCAAAGTTAATGTGTTTTTAACTGCATCAATAATTATTTTATCACCATTCTTTATTAATGCAATGTTCCCTCCATCTTGAGCTTCAGGACTTATATGACCTACAACAAAACCATGAGTTCCTCCAGAAAATCTTCCGTCAGTAATTAATGCTACATCTTTTCCTAATCCAGCACCCATTATTGCAGAAGTTGGTTTTAACATTTCAGGCATTCCAGGTCCACCTTTAGGTCCTTCATAACGAATAACAACAACATCACCTTTCTTTACAAGACCATTTTTTATTCCATCATTAGCCTTAAATTCTCCTTCAAATACTTTTGCAAAACCTTCAAATTTAAGACCTTCTTTTCCTGTAATTTTTGCAACGGAACCATTACTAGCTAAATTTCCGTAAAGTATTCTTATATGTCCAGTTGATTTAATAGGATTATTAAAAGTTTTAATAATGTCTTGATTAATTCCTAATGGATTTACTTTAGATAAGTTCTCCTTTAATGTTTTTCCAGTAATTGTTAAACAATCTCCATCTAAACAACCATTATCTAACATATATTTCATAACTGCTGGTATTCCACCAACATTATGTAGATCCTCCATCAAATACTTCCCGCTAGGCTTTAAATCAGCTAAAAAAGGAGTTGTATTACATGTTTTTTGAAAATCATCTATTGAAAAATCTATATCTGCACTTTTAGCAATTGCTAAGAGATGTAAAACTGCGTTAGTAGAACCTCCAAGAACAATAATTAATTTAACTGCATTTTCAATAGATTTTCTAGTAACAATGTCTCTAGGTTTAATATCATTGACTAATAAGTTTTTAAGAATAGAACCCACTTGATAACATTCATCCTTTTTATTATTACTTGTAGCAGGATTAGAAGAATTATATGGAAGAGTCATTCCCATTGCTTCTATTGCTGAAGCCATAGTATTCGCAGTATACATTCCTCCACATGCTCCAGGACCTGGGCAAGCGTTTTTAATTATATCCTTGAATTGTTTATCATCAATTTTTCCCGCAACGTTTTCTCCCCATGCTTCAAAAGCAGAAACTACATCTAATTTTTTTCCATTATGACAGCCTGGAGCTATTGTTCCTCCGTATACCAAAACACCTGGTCTGTTTAATCTTAACATTGCCATTAATGCACCTGGCATATTTTTATCACATCCAACTACTGTAACAACGCCATCATAAGACATTCCTTGAATAACAGTTTCTATAGAATCTGCTATAATATCTCTAGAAGGGAGTGAAAATCTCATTCCATATGTTCCCATAGAAATACCATCACTAACACCAATTGTATTAAAAATTAAACCTACAAGATTAGATTGATTAATTCCTTTCTTAATATGATTTGAAAGATCATTAAGATGCATATTACAAGGGTTCCCCTCATATCCAGTACTTGCAATTCCAATTAATGGTTTATTTAAATCTTTTTCTTTTAAACCTATGGCATGCAACATTGCTTGAGCACCAGGCTGTGAGGGATCTTGAGTTACATTTTTACTATACTTATTAAGACTCATTTTTATAAAAACTAAAAAAAAACCTTCTCTTATTTAATGAGAAGGACTGAATTTAAAAAATATATTTTAAAAATAAGGTTTATTAATTATAAATCAAGATAAATCTTATGTATTATTTGTTATTATCCATTTTATAAATTGTATTTTTAAAATCATTATTAATCATCTTAAAACTTATAATGAAAGACTCAATAAAAAAAATTATAAATAAACAAAGGACTTTTTTCAATTCAAAAAAAACTTTTAATATTAAGAGAAGAAAAGAATTTTTAAAAAAATTAAAAAACGAGATAAAAAATAATGAAAAAGAGATTGAAAATGCTTTATATAAAGATTTGGGTAAGTCTGAAGGTGAAAGTTATTTAACCGAATTACATTTTGTATACTCAGAATTAAACATTGCTATAAAAAACATCGATAAATGGGTTAAAAGAAAATCTGTTAGATCTACTTTATTAAATTTTCCATCATCTGATTATATCATTGCACAGCCATATGGAATTACTCTACATATTTCACCCTGGAACTATCCATTTCAACTATCTATAGCTCCATTAATTGGAGCTATTGCTGCTGGAAACACAGTTGTTTTAAAACCTTCAGAATATTCTATAAACACATCTCTTTTATTAGAAAAAGTAATTAATAATGTTTTTCCAGAAGATTTAGTTAAGGTTATCCAAGGAGGTCCAGAAGAAGCTACTGAGTTACTAAATTATCGTTGGGATTATATTTTTTTTACTGGAAGCCTAAATGTTGGAAAAATAGTAGCAGAGAAAGCAGCAAAATTCTTAACTCCAACCACTTTGGAATTAGGAGGAAAAAACCCATGCATTATTGATGAAACAGCTGCAATAAAAGTGACTGCAAAAAGAATTGTTTGGGGAAAATTCATTAACTGTGGACAAACATGTATAGCTCCAGACTTTTTAATCGTAAATGAAAAAATCAGAGATAAGTTAGTTAATGAAATTATAAAACAAATTAAGCAAGTTTACGGAGATGACCCCCAAATTTCGGATTCCTATGGTAGGATTATAAGTAAAAAGCACATTGATTTTCTAAGTTCATTATTAAATGATGAAAACATTATTTATGGAGGAAAAATTGATTCAGAGAATAAATATTTTGAACCTACTTTGGTTGAAATAAATGATTTCAATTCAAATTTGATGAAACAAGAGATTTTTGGACCAATTCTTCCCATATATAAGTATAAAGATTTTAATGAAATTAATGAAATCATTAATAGATATAAAGATCCCCTTGCATTATACATTTTTACTAAAAAAAGAAAATTTGGTGAAAATTTTTTAAACAACTATAGCTTTGGTGGTGGTGCTATTAATGATACAGTTGTACACATTGCAAATGACAGATTACCATTTGGTGGAGTTGGCAATAGTGGAATGGGAAAATATCATGGTGAATCTACTTTTAAAACATTTTCTCATTTTAAACCATATATTTCTAAACCTTTTTGGATAGACCTACCACTCAGGTATCCTCCATTTAAGAAAAAAATTAGCTTTCTTAAAAAGGTTTTAAAATTAATTGAATAATCAATAATGAAAAAATTGAAAATCTTAATGCTATTATTATCATTTTCAATTAATGCTCAGCTTAATAATGATTCTAATCAAATTCAAAGATTCAAGCTGGAGATAGAAATTTCTGAGATTAAAAATGAAGGAAACTTATATCTAGCTATTTATAATAATGAAATTGATTTTAACTCTCGTGATAGATCTAATGACAGAGTATATTATGGAATAACAGAAAATGTTAAAAAAGGGAAATATATAAAAGAAATTACATTAAATAAGGGAATATATGCTCTAAAAATTTATATTGATAAAAACTATAACAATAAGTTTGATTTTAATATTTTTGGACTTCCAAAAGAACAATATGGTTTTTCTAATAATGCTATGAATTTATTTGGACCTCCAAACTTTAAAAAAGCCTTATTTAAACTAAATACTAACAAAAAAGTCAAGATAAATCTTAGATAAAATAAATGGAAAAAAAAGTATCAGAAGCTATAAATTTAAGAAGATCTGTTAGAATTTTTAAAAAAGTAAATATTGATAAAGAAAAAGTAAAACAGTGTATTTATAATGGTTCATTAGCTCCAAATAGTAGTAATTTACAATTATGGGAGTTTATTCATATAACTAATAAAGAAGTTCAAAAAAAATTAACTAAAGCTTGCTTAAATCAAAATGCAGCAAAAACTGCTAATCAATTAGTAATTATCGTTGTTAGAAAAGATCTTTGGAGGCAAAGAGCCAAGGGAAATGCTAATTTCCTTAAAAAACAATCAAAAGAAGGTCTAATATCAGATAAAAGTTATAAGCTGGCCCTAAACTATTATACAAAGCTTATCCCATTTACTTATAGTGATTTTTTTGGAATTCTCGGAATTATGAAGTCATTTATAGCTCAATTAACAGGAGTCTTTATGCCAATGTTTAGACAAGTAACATCTTCAGATAAAAGGATTGTATCTCATAAAAGTGCTGCGTTGGCTGCACAAAACTTTATGATAAGTATGTCAGCTATAGGATATGATACTTGCCCTATGGAAGGTTTTGACTCATTATTGGTTAAAAATATATTAAATCTACCTTACAAGGCAGAAATTAACATGATTATAGGTTGTGGAATTAGAGATCAAAAAGGGATTTATGGACCAAGATATAGAGTTCCATTTGAAAGTGTTTATAAATCTATTTGAAAAATAATTATTTTAAATACTAATTATTAATTCTATTAAAATTATTTAATCCTTCTTCAAGCCAATTCTGATAAACATCCTTGGAAGTATATTGTATAGGAGAATTTAATATCTCTAATTCTGTATTCAACAAAACATAATATGGTTGTGATGCAGTTTTAAAGTTTAATGCTTGAAATGTAGCAGATTTATCCCCAATAGTTCTAATTTTCTTTATTTTACCAGAATCATAAGTAAGATCAATTTGATCCTGTATTGGAAGTTCTTTCCTGTCATCTACATAAAGTGATATTAAAACAAAATTTTCATTAATTAAATCAAATACAATTGGATCAGTCCACACATTCTCCTCAATTCTTCTACAATTTACACATGCCCAACCTGTAAAATCTAATAATATTGGTTTATCCTTTTCTTTTGCAAATTGCAAACCTTTATCAAAATCTTTAAAACAGTTTAATCCCAATGGACAATCATTTTTCGTTGGATATATACTATAAAAAGAAGGAGGAGGAAATCCACTAAAAAGGCGGGCACTATTACTTCCATTTGGAAGTAATGCAGGACTTAAATAAGCAGCAAAAATTAAGAAAAAGAGAGATAAACTAATATTGAATTTAGATCTTTTTAAAGTATTGTTCTCATATGGAAATTTATATATTCCTAGAAGGTAAAAGGATATCATCAATGAAATAACAACCCAAATCCCTATAAACACTTCTCTTTTAAGGAGTCCCCAATGTTCAACCAAATCTGCATTTGATAAGAATTTAAATGCAAATCCTAACTCAAGAAAACCTAATATTATTTTAAATGTATTCATCCATCTTCCTGATTTAGGTAAAGATTTTAGCATACTCGGAAAAAGAGCAAATAAAGTAAAAGGAAGAGCTAATGCTAATCCAAAGCCAAACATTCCTATAGATAACTGAATTGCGCCACCTTGAGATGAAATTGAACCTACTAATAAGGATCCTAGAATAGGTCCAGTACATGAGAAAGAAACTAGAGCTAAGGTTAATGACATAAAAAACACTCCTATATATCCACCAATAGTATTGGATTTTGAATCTATAGAATTTATCCAAGAGGATGGTATTGTTAATTCATAGAATCCGAAAAAGGAAAAAGCAAAAATTATGAAGATTAAAAAAAACAAAATGTTTAACCAAGCATTAGTGGAAATAGTGTTTAAAATCTCAGGATCTAAGGATTCAATAAAATAAAAAGGAATACTTAGAAATAAATAAATTAGTATTATAAATAAACCATAAACAATTGCTTTTAAAGATGATTTAGATTTCTTTTTTGTAAAAAACGAAACAGTTAGAGGAATCATTGGAAAAACACAAGGTGTTAATAATGCTAACAGACCTCCTATAAAACCTAAAATTAAAAGATCAAAATAGTTGTTTCCTGAAATACTTTCTTTTGAAGAATTTTTAGTTAATAATTCTGTGTTTTTTAAATCTAGTTTAAGAGGATTATTATCATCTAAAATTAAGGTTGTTAAATCCTTATTGACAGCATTCTCTATAGACCCATCTAAATTAAAAATCAATTCAGATTCCTTATTAATACATATAGAATCATTGCAAGTCTGATAAAATATTGTAGCATAAATTTTCTCAATATTGGAGTCGTAAAGTTTGATTTCTTGTTTAAAAGTATTTGTATTAATAAAATAAGTTTGATCCATTCTAAAAACAGGATCATATTTTGTTATAGATTCAGATTCCTTCATTTCACCAATAAGTTCGTATAAAGATTGATCATTCTTAAAAACAAACTCAGTTGGAAGAGCTCCTCCATCTATAAGAAACTGTGAATATAGTCTCCATTCATCTTCAATTTCTGATGTTGTAACTAATTCATAATGATTCTCAGATATTTTGTTTACAGATGTTGTAAGGGTTACTGGATTCTGAGAATTAATAAGTTGAAAAAAAAATAAAAAAACTATAAAAAAACTATAAAACTTTTTCATAAAACCTCAATTTTTAGAGAAGCATTACTATTCTTGAAAAACCTCCTGTCAGGTCTTTTTCCGACAACCCAAATGATTTCTTCATTATTACAAAGAAGCCACTGATTTTGTTTATCAAAGAAAGACATTTTTTCATCTTTATAATACTTTGATACCGTTTTTTTTCCCTTCATACCAAAAGGAAAAAAAACATCTCCTTTTTTCCACTTTCTTAAATATAGAGGAAAATCTATTTCATTTTTAGATAGATATATAGATTTCTTATTAAATTTTGTCTGAAACTCCCCTACTTCAATATTCATTTCAATTGGACTTACTAAACCTTTTAGTCCGACTTCAAAAGTTTGATAAACTGTATTAATCTTCTTTTTTAGAATTAAATTCAATCGATTACTTAAAAGAAGATGTGTATTAGATTCTATAATCTTTCCTGATAAAGAATTACATAATTCTAATATTTGATCGGAATGTTTAAAATTGTACTCTTTAAATAAATGAAAAATAAGATTACTATTATTTTTTATAAAGGCTTTTGAAATAACTATCTCATCATCTTTTAAAATGAAATTTTTCATTTTAATATTTTGAATATAGTTGTCAATAATAAGACTAGATTCTTTTAAAAAAGTCATTGTTTTGTTTGATTGATCTAAAAAGTTTGGATGTAACTTTTTTAAAAGAGGAATAATTTCATTTCTAATTTGATTTCTTTGATAGTTATTATTTTTATTTGTAGAATCTTCTCTCCATTTAATATTATTTGCTTTTGCATAATTTAAAATCTCTTTTTTTGAAAAAACAAGTAATGGTCTTACAATTAAATCATTTAATTTTTTAATACCCGTTAAACCCTCTATGCCAGAAGCTCGTGAAAGATTTAAGATAAATGTTTCTAATGAATCATCTAAGTGATGTGCAGTTATAATGTAATCTAATTTTTCAGTCTTTAAAATCTCATAAAACCATTCATATCTTAAATTTCTAGCAGCCATTTGCATGGAATGTTTTGGAAGTTTTGTAACAAAAGATTTTGAAAAAAATGGAATAGAATTACTAAATGCATAATTTTTTACAAAGTTTTCATCTAAATCACTTTCTTCATTTCTTAAATTAAAATTACAATGTGCAATGGAAACATCGTAATTAAATCTATTTAACAAATTAATTAAAACCATGCTATCAACTCCTCCACTTACACAAACAAGAAGTTTTGATTTATTTAAAAACCTAAATTCTTTTTTAATATGTTTTGAAAACAGACTATACATTTCTAGCAATATTACGTTTTTTAATAATTTTAAAAAAAGCTTATCTAAAAATAGACATCATTGGTCCAGCTTTTAGTAAACATTCTTCATATTCATTATTTGGATTTGATTTTGATGTAATTGCACTACCTACATGGAAAGAAAGATATTTTTTTTCTGAGTCATATATTAATGATCTGATTATAACATTAAAATCAAAATTACCATTTGGATCAATATAACCAAGGGCTCCGCTATAAAGGCCTCTATTTGACATCTCTAAATCTTCAATTATTTCAAGTGCTTTTATTTTTGGAGCGCCTGTCATACTTCCCATTGGAAAAGTTGATTTAATTATTTCTAATAAACTTAAGTCTTTATGAATTTTACATTCAACAGTAGAAATCATTTGATGTATTCGTTCAAATGGATAAACCTCACAAAGTTCGCTAACCCTTACAGAACCAGGTATTGAAAATCTAGAAAGATCATTTCTAACTAAATCAACAATCATTATATTCTCAGATCTTTCTTTATTATTTAAGTATAATTCCTTTTTTAAATTTAAATCAATTAAATTATCTGAATCTCTTCTTGATGTGCCTTTTATTGGTTGACTTATAATTCTATCATCAATTCTCTTAATAAATCTTTCAGGAGAAGTAGATATCAAATAAAAATTATTTTCTTTAAAAAAGGCACTCATGGGTGTTTTAGAAATTTGATTTAAATTATGGTAAACATTTTCAGGGTTAATATTTGAATTATCTGAAAACCATTCCATACAAAAATTAGCTTCATAAATATCTCCCCTATTTATATGTAATAACATCTTTTTAATCTTATCTATATATTGAGATTTTGACAATCTAGGCACTAAGTTAACCTTATGATTATTTTCACAAGTCTTTTCTAATTTAATTGAATTAATTACCTCCCAATCCTTTAATATATCTAATTCATTTAGATATTGTGCCTGGACGTAATTAGATTTAATTATCCAAATTTTTTTGGGTTGAAAGAAAAATAAATTTGGCAAATAGAAACTTGATTCATTAATACTAGTTAAATTCTCCAATTCATTTTTTAAATCATATGAAAAATATCCAAATAGCCAATCTTTAGTTTTGTTTTTATATTCTTCTAGTTTTTTTAATGAATTTTTATTTGTAAAAGGTAGTTTTGAATAAGAATCTACAGCTAAAATAGTTTCATAAGACCCTAACCTATTTTGATAACTATTAGAATCTAAAAAAACAGATGTTTTATAACTTTTAGACCAATTAAAAAGTTTTTTTTTAAATGAATTTATTTCATCTATTTTAAAAGATTTTATAATTCTTCTCAATTAAAATACATATTTACATATGAAGTGCTCTGTTTTCTGTAGCTGCCAAAGCAGCTTCCTTGATAGCTTCAGAATAAGTTGGATGAGAATGACTCATTCTTGAAACATCTTCAGCTGAAGCTCTAAATTCCATGGCAGTAACCGCTTCAGCAATTAAATCTGCTGCCCTTGCTCCAATTATATGAACACCTAAGATTTCATCTGTTTTTTTGTCGGCTAATATTTTAACAAAACCATCAAGATCCATACTTGCTCTCGATCTTCCTAAGGCACGCATTGGAAACTGTCCTGTTTTAAATTGAATTCCTTTAGCATTTAATTGTTCTTCTGTTTTTCCAACAGAAGCTATCTCAGGCCATGTATAAATAACGTTAGGAATTAAATTATAATCAATATGAGGTTTTTGTTTAGCTATTATTTCTGCTACCATTACACCTTCTTCTTCGGCTTTATGAGCTAACATAGGACCTTTAATAACATCCCCAATTGCATAAATATTTTTAATATTTGTTTGTAAATCATCATTAACCTGAATCTGTCCCTTGTCATTAACTTTAATATCTAAAGAATTTAAGTTTAATCCATCTGTATAAGGTTTTCTTCCAACAGACATTAAACAATAATCACCATTAAAAGAAACTTTATTACCCTGACTATCTTCAGCATCAACTTTTACATTCTTTCTTTCAGAAGTAACGTTATAAACCTTGTGAGATAAATAAAATTTTATTTTTTGTTTTTTAAATATTTTTATTAATTCCTTTGAAACAGATGAATCCATAAATGGTGTAATAGTATTTGAATATTCAATTACTGAAACCTCAGATCCAAGTCTATTGTAGACCTGACCTAATTCAAGTCCAATTACTCCGCCACCAATTACTATAAGTTTCTTTGGAATCTCTTTAAGCTCTAATGCTTCTGTAGAACTAATTATTCTTTTCTTATCAATTTTTGCAAAAGGAAGAGATATTGGTTTAGAGCCAGTAGCTATAACAGCATTTTTAAATGATAATTGAGTAATTTTAGATGAATCATCTATTTTAATAGTTTGAGAGTCAACAAAGGATCCTATACCATTGAATACTTTAATCTTATTCTTATTCATTAAGAAATCAATCCCTTTTGTAGTTTGATCAACAACTTTTTGTTTTCTAGAAATCATTTTGACTAAATCAACTTTAATGTTTCCTTGAATTGAAATTCCATGTGTTTCAAAGTGGTTTATTGCGTCATAATAATGATGTGAAGAATCTAAAAGAGATTTTGAAGGAATACAACCGACATTTAAACAAGTTCCTCCTAGAGTATTATATTTCTCAATTAGAGCAGTTTTCATTCCAAGTTGTGAACATCTAATTGCACAAACATAACCGCCAGGACCAGAACCTATAACAACGACATCAAATTTATCCATCATTTTTTTTCAAAAATACAAATGTTTTGATTTATTTAAGTAAATGACTTATATAAAATTTGATATAATATATAAGTAAATTATATATTAGCAAAGAATAAATTATATGTGTAGTTGAAAAATAAAGAAAATCTTCTTTCTCTAAAAGAATCACTTTTTCCCGTATTTATTTTAATACTTCTCCTAGCATACAATGTTTATGTATATGGAGATTCTGCTATGAATGGATCAAATCAATTTATATTATTGTTAGGAGCAGCCATAGCAATTACACTTGGATTAAATAAAGGAGTTTTATTCAAATCCATGATTGATGCTGTTTCCTCAAATTTAAAGTCTATTACAGGAGCAATATTAATTTTGTTATTTGTTGGAGCTTTATCAGGAACATGGTTAATTAGTGGAATTATTCCAACGATGATCTATTATGGACTACAAGTTCTACATCCTTCTGTTTTTCTTCCATCTTGTTTGATAATATGTGCAATAATTTCTATTTCAACTGGAAGTAGCTGGACAACTTCTGCCACTGTAGGTATTGCATTAATTGGAATTGGAAGAGCTATTGATATTCCGGTAGGAATGGTTGCTGGAGCTGTTATTTCTGGAGCTTATTTTGGCGATAAATTGTCTCCATTAAGTGATACTACAAATTTAGCCCCAGCTGTTTCTGGATCTGATCTTTTTACACATATTAAATATTTAACTATAACAACTGTACCTACAATAATTATAACTTTAATTGTATTATCAATCCT
This sequence comes from uncultured Flavobacteriaceae bacterium, assembly GCA_964433845.1. GTDB lineage: Bacteria > Bacteroidota > Bacteroidia > Flavobacteriales > Flavobacteriaceae > MAG-121220-bin8. The sequence continues at coordinate 7,543 of CAYSTA010000003.1, read as the reverse complement.
TAATTTTTTTATACTATCATCTGGATCTACTGATCATCAACCACTTTTAAATACTATTAATAAAACCTTTAATATTTCCCCGATACTTTTTATAGTTCCTTTAATAGTGATATTTATGATTTTTAAAAATACCCCTCCTTTAATTGCATTATTTATTGGAACAGTCTTAGGAGGAATATTTGCAGTTATCTTCCAATCTTCAATTATTAATCAAATTTCAGGTAATTCAGAATTAAGTTTTAGTGGTGCCTATCAAGCTGTATTAAATGCTATAACTATAGAAACCTCTATTGATTCGGGGGACCCTCTTTTAAATGACTTGTTTAACAGTGGAGGAATGAAAGGAATGTTAGATACTATATGGTTAGTGATATGTGCCATGGTTTTTGGAGGTATAATGGAGGCAATTGGAGCATTGAAAAAAATAAGCTCTTCTCTACTTGAATTAGGGAAATCCACATTCTCTATTTTTGCTAGTACAGTCGGTAGTTGTTTAGCCCTAAACTTAACTGCTTCAGATCAATATTTATCTATTGTAATTCCAGGTAAAATGTTTTCAAAAGCATATGAAGATAAAGGCTTGGCTCCCGAAAATTTAAGTAGAACTCTTGAAGATTCAGGTACAGTTACATCAGTTTTAATACCATGGAATACATGTGGAGCATATCAGTCTGGCATTTTAGGAGTTAGTGTAGCCGATTATTTTATTTATGCAATATTTAATTGGCTTAGTCCATTTATGACATTATTTATTGCAGCATTTAATATTAAGATAAAAAAACTAAAAAATAAGATTTAAAATTATTAATTATAAATCTTTACTTTTGCTATACACTTCCTATGGCTAAAACTGATAACAAAGAAAAAACTAAAAAATTATTTAAACTTAGTAGAGGCCAACAGATAATGCTTGGTGTATTCTTAATACTACTTTCAATTATAATTTTTGCCTCTTTAACATCATATTTTAATACTTGGAGAACAGATCAATCAGAACTAGATAGTTTTTTTGATCGTGATGCTGAAACTGTAAATATTGCAAAGAAATTTGGTGCACAAATCAGTCATTTTCTTATGTATAAAATGTTTGGATTGTCTTCATATATTTTTTCTTTTTTATTGTTTATTTCAGGGCTTTCATATTTTGTCGGAGCAAACTCTAAAAAACTTTTTGGAAAATGGATTTGGGGTATTTTAATTATTATTTGGTTTTCTTTATTTTTTGGATATTTCTTTACTAATCAAATGCTAGGTGGTGCAATTGGCCTTGAAATAACCGATTTTATAGCAATTTATACTGGAGATATTGGAGTATTGTTAATATTAATATTTGGTTTTGTTTCATTTATTGTTTTAAAAATTAAACTTACTCCAGAAAAAATTTATAAATGGATTAAAGAAAAATTTAAAGCTAATAGTGAAAAAGATGAAACTTTTCCAAATAATGAATCCAAGTTTGATGATTTTGACAAAAAAGAAAATGAAAAAAAAGAATCAGAAACTGAATCTAGTGTAAAATTGAACAAGGATTTGAAACCAACTATAGAAAACTTTTCTTCAATAAATAAGTCTGATAAAAAAACTAAAAGTAATAAACCAGATGATATTAAAATTGAAATTAAAGAAAATATAGAAGAAGAAGTATTAGATGAAGATTTGATAGCTAAAAATTTGGTAAAAAAATATGGTGAATATGACCAAACATTAGAGCTAAAGAACTTCAAACCTCCATCTGTTGATCTTTTAAAAGAATATGATAATGGAGGTGTTATTACAATAAATGAAGAAGAACTTGAAGAGAATAAAGAAAAAATAATTGATACACTTGGAAATTATAAGATTGGTATTGATCAAATAAAAGCTACTATTGGACCTACAGTAACTTTATATGAAATAGTTCCTGAAGCTGGTATAAGAATTTCTAAAATTAAGAATCTGGAGGATGATATAGCTTTATCTCTTTCGGCTTTAGGAATAAGAATAATTGCACCCATTCCTGGAAAAGGCACAATTGGAATAGAAGTTCCAAATAAGAATCCATCGATTGTTTCTATGAAATCTGTTATTTCATCGAAAAACTATCAAGAAGCAGAAATGGAGCTTCCTTTAGCCTTAGGAAAAACAATTAGCAATGAAACTTATATTGTTGATCTTACCAAAATGCCACATTTATTAATGGCTGGTGCTACAGGTCAGGGTAAATCCGTTGGACTTAATGCAGTCTTAACTTCTTTAATTTATAAGAAACATCCCTCTGAGGTTAAATTTGTTCTTGTTGACCCCAAGAAAGTAGAGTTAACATTATTTAATAAAATTGAACGACATTATCTTGCAAAACTTCCCGATACTGAAGAGGCTATCATAACCGATAACAAAGCGGTAATAAAAACTCTGAATTCATTATGTATTGAAATGGATAATAGATATGAAATGCTTAAAAATGCAATGTGTAGAAATATTAAAGAATATAATGCAAAGTTTAAACAGAGGAAACTTAATCCTGAGTCTGGAAATGTTTTTCTTCCATATATAGTTTTAATAATCGATGAATTTGCAGATTTAATAATGACAACTGGAAAAGAGGTGGAAACGCCTATAGCACGACTAGCACAATTAGCTAGAGCTGTTGGAATTCATTTAATCATTGCAACACAGAGACCTTCAGTAAATGTAATTACTGGAATAATCAAAGCAAATTTTCCAGCAAGAATAGCTTTTAGAGTTACTTCTAAAATAGATTCCAGAACTATATTAGATAGTGGAGGTGCAGATCAGCTAATTGGTAGAGGAGATATGTTATATACACAAGGCAATGATCTTGTTAGAATTCAATGTGCCTTTGTTGATACTCCTGAAATACATAAAATAACTGAATATATTGGCTCACAAAAGGCATATGCAAGTGCACATATTTTACCTGAATATATTGGGGAAGAAAGCGGAACTTCAATGGATAACAATATTGAGGATAGGGATGTTTTATTTAAGGAAGCAGCTGAGGTAATTGTAATTGCTCAACAAGGTTCTGCATCACTTCTTCAACGAAAAATGAAATTAGGCTATAATAGAGCTGGCAGGATAATTGATCAATTAGAAGCTGCTGGAATAGTTGGACCATTTGAAGGAAGCAGAGCTAGAGATGTTCTTATTTCAGATATAGCATCATTAAATGCTTTTTTAGAAAATGAAAAGAATACTTAATGAAAAATTATATCGTAATAGTTTTACTACTATTTTTTGGCAACATTTTTTCTCAAAATGACCCAAAAGCAGAAAAGTTATTAGATAGAGTCTCTAAAAAAATTGACTCGTCAAACACTTATTCAATCAATTTTACATATAAAATAGATGAAGAAGAAATAAATTCAAATGGAAGTGCGCTAATTAGTAAAGAAAAATATTATTTAGATTTTATGGGAATTATACAGATATGTGATTCTGATTACATTTATACTATTGTTCCTGAAAATGAAGAAATAATGATTTCTGAAATTTCTAAAGAAAACTCCCAAACAATTCCTCCTTCAAAATTATTAAGTTTTTATAGAAAAGGTTATTATATAAAATCATATGACTTAAAAATTGATCCAGACCCTATAATTCAATATGTAAAATTAATACCAATTAATTCAGATAGTGAAATAAGTCATTTGATTCTGGGAATAAATACAATTAATAATGATATATCTAAATTAATTGAAATAGGAAAAAATCAAACAAAAACTATTTTAAAAGTAAATTCTATTATCTACAATGTAAAAATTGATGAAGATAAATTTATTTTTAATAGAGATAATTATAAGGACTATTACATTGAAGATATATAGGAATGAAAATCATTGACAAATATATATTAACATCATACCTAAAAATATTCTTTAGTTTCTTTATAATATTGATGCTTATTTTTTTGATTCAAATTATTTGGGTTTTTATTGATGATCTAGCTGGAAAAGAAGTAGATTTTGAAATTATTTTTAAATTTCTATTGTATTATTCACCCAAACTCCTCCCCCTTGTTTTACCGCTTACTGTTTTATTAGCATCTATAATGACTTTTGGAAATTTATCTGAAAATTATGAATTGGCAGCAATTAAATCTTCTGGAATATCTCTTTTTACATCCATGAGAAGTCTAATCCTTTTTAATCTATTGCTATGTGTTGGAATGTTTTTCATAGCAAATACATTAATACCATATGCAGAATTTAAATCATATAATCTTAGAAAGAACCTTGCAAAGCTAAAACCAGCATTAGCGATAACAGAAGGTGTTTTTAATGATATTAATACAATGAATATAAAAGTTGCTGAAAAATATGGTCCGGATAATAATCTATTAAAAGATGTAATTATTCACAAGAACACCTACAATTCAAAAAATTTAATTGTAATAAAAGCAGAAGAAGGAAAGCTAATTAATACCGATTCTGATGAAATCTTACAATTAGTTTTAAAAAACGGTAATAGATATGAAGAAATTGAAAATCAAAAACCTTCTGACAAACAAGTAAAACCCCATACCTATGTTTCTTTTGAGAAATATATAATAAATATTGACCTTAGTGATTTTAATCAAGTTGACTTTGGAGAAGAAAAATACAATAACACATATAGAATGCAGAATATTTCACAATTGAAATATAGTATAGATTCTTTATCTAAAAAACTAGCATTTAGATATTCGAATTTTGGAAAAAGCTTTTATACTAGAACTGGAATTACAAACTTCACAAGAAATGTAAGAATGAATAAGAAAAAAATCGATAAAAACCTTTATACTAACTACAAAATTCATTTAAGCGACTATCCTAAAGACATACAAGTTTCAATAGTTAATTCTTCATTAGATAACTTAAGTAGTCAGAAACAGGTTTTAAGTAATCAAAAGAACACATTCTTTATAAAAGAAAAAATTATAAATCTTCATAAGTCAAACCTTTTTGATAAATATGCATTTGCTTTAACCTCAATTATATTATTTTTTGTAGGCGCTCCTCTTGGAGCACTAATTCGTAAAGGAGGATTTGGATTACCTATGGTTATTTCATTAACCTTATTTCTAGCATATAATTTTATAGGAACTTTTACTAGAAATGCTGCAGAGGATGGTAGTATTGATGCAATGTTAGGAAGTTGGGTTCCAAATATAATAATGCTTCCACTAGGAATTTATTTAATTTGGAGAGCTTCAGCTGACAAAGCAATCTTTAATTTAGATAATTTATTAAATCCTTTTAGGCTAGCCTTTAATAAAATGTTTTTAAGAAAAAAAGTATAAACCAACGTATCTTTGCATAAATCATATTAAATGAGTCTAATCAAGAATAAACTTAATTCAATTCAAGAAGCAATTAAAGATATAAAGAAAGGGAAGGTTATTATTGTTGTTGATGATGAAAATCGAGAAAATGAAGGCGATTTTATTTGTGCAGCTGAATTAGCATCTCCAGAAATAATTAATTTTATGGCTAAATATGGTAGGGGACTAATTTGTATGCCATTAACTTATAAACGGGCTAAACAATTGAACCTAAATCCCATGGTTATGGATAATACAGATCCTATGGATACTGCCTTTACTGTTTCTGTTGATTTAAAAGGAAATGGTGTAAGTTCTGGAATATCAGCTTCAGATAGATCTAAAACAATCAAGGCAATAGTAAATAAAAAGACTAAATCAAGTGATTTAGCAAGACCTGGTCATATTTTTCCTCTAATTGCTAAAGATGGTGGTGTTTTAAGAAGAACTGGTCATACAGAAGCTGCAATTGATTTTTCAAGATTGGCTGGATTCTCTCCTGCTGGAGTAATTTGTGAAATAATGAAAGAAGATGGTTCAATGGCTAGACTTCCAGATTTAATTAATCTTTCTAAAAAACTTGATTTAAAAATTGTATCTATTGAAGATTTGATAGCATATAGAATGAAACATGACAGTTTAATTTTAAAAAAAGATAGTTTTCCATTTAATACTCGTTTTGGAAAATTCAATTTACACTCTTTCCAACAGACTAATAATGATCAAGTTCATTTAGCATTGTCTAAAGGTAAATGGAAAGAAAATGAACCTGTAATGGTAAGAATAAATTCATCTATTACTAACAATGATTTATTAAGCTCATTTACTAGTTATAAAGATAAAAAGTTAGATTCTGTATTTGACATGATTAATTCTAATGGAAAAGGTTTAGTCGTGTTTATAAATCAGCCCCAAAGTTCTGATCATGTATTGAATAGATTAAAAGAATTAAAATTAATACAAAAGAATGGAGAAATTAAAATTCCTCCTCCTATAATGGATGAAAAAGACTTTGGAATTGGAGCACAAATATTACATGAACTTAATGTACAAAAGATTGAATTACTAACTAATAGCACTCAAATTAAAAGAGTTGGAATGGTTGGTTATGGTTTAGAAATTGTAAAATATATTAAATACTAAAAGAACCAAAGTTTAAAAGCCATAAAAACTACAATTACAGTAAGGAAAATTCTTATAACATTCTCACCTTTCTTTACCGACCATCTACTAGTAAACCATCCTCCATTTAAGGTTCCAATAGCTAAACAAATACCGTAAGACCAGTCAACCATATCATTGAAAACAAATGTAATAAAGGCTCCAAGAGTATATACCAATACAATTACAACCTTTGTTGCATTAACTTCTAATAGATTTAATCTATTAAAGAAATGTAAAAACAACATTATAACAAATCCTATTCCAGCATTAACAAATCCACCATAAACTCCAATAAAAAAGAATGCTATACAAGAAAATATCAAATATTTTCCAGTAGTTCTAACTTCTAATGTTGATTTAACGATTCTGGGTTTAAAAATTATTATCAACACTACCAAAATCATTATAATGGAAAGAATTTTATTAAAAACTTCCCCTTCGATATCAATTGCTATATGGGCACCAATTACTGATCCAACTAAAGCAAATACACCTAAATATGCACTAAAAGGATATGTGCTTAAACCTTTGCTTTTAAATCCCATATTAGCTGAAAATGCAGTCATCATAATAGCAATTCTATTAGTTCCATTTGCAACTGAAGGAGGAAGACCTAAGAAAATAAGTAAGGGTAAAGTAATTAAAGAACCTCCACCAGCCATAGTGTTGATAATACCAACAATAAATCCAACTAATACTAAAAGAGGATATTCCCAAGAGAATTCAGCAAACAATTCCATTGTCCTAATTTAGTTATAATAAGTCTATCTTTTTATTAATAATTAACAAAATTGTAACAGAATAAAAAAGGATATATATTTGCATCCCATTGGAGGAATGGCAGAGTGGTCGAATGCGGCAGTCTTGAAAACTGTTGAGGGTCACACCTCCGGGGGTTCGAATCCCTCTTCCTCCGCAAAAGCCCTTGTAAGTCATTGATTTACAAGGGTTTTGTTTTTACAAGTGTAAGTATAAGTTTGTTAATAATTAGCTACTTTTCTACAATGGGCAATTCAATATAGGTTGAATTTTTACTATTACAGTAAATAGTGTGAGTTGCCTTTATAAAGTCACTAT
>CAYSTA010000002.1:0-73642 GCA_964433845.1 uncultured Flavobacteriaceae bacterium | reverse complement strand
TTAGATTGGCTATTTCAAATGATTTGCCAATTGTTATTCATTGTAGGGAAGGATTCAATGAGATTTTTGAAATATTAGATGCTGAAAAACATGAAAAACTTAGAGGAGTATTTCATTGTTTCACTGGCACATTAGATCAAGCTAAAAGAGCAATTAATTTAGGATTTAAACTTGGAATAGGAGGTGTAGTAACATTTAAAAATGGAGGAATTGATAAGTTTATTAATCAGATAAGTATTAATAATATAGTTTTAGAAACGGATTCTCCGTATTTATCCCCTGTGCCATTTAGGGGAAAAAGAAATGAAAGCTCATATATTAAATATGTGTTGTCCAAATTGTCTGATTTATATGAAATTAGTGAAGAAGAACTTGCCAAATTAACAACTGAAAATTCTAAAAATCTTTTCAGGATATAACACATTATTAATTAATTTTGATTTTTTTAAAAAGAGAGGTGGCCGAGTGGTTTAAGGCGCACGCTTGGAAAGCGTGTATACGCCAAAAGTGTATCGAGGGTTCGAATCCCTTCCTCTCTGCTAATTAATACTTTATAATAAGCTTATGAAAAAATATGATGAAAAAAATTCTTGTCAGAGAAAGTTCACAAAAACTTTAATGATAATAAGCGCTATATTTTTAGCTGTCAATGGGTTTGGATTTTCTTTTTTTCCTAATGAAATTTCTGTTTTACTTACCAATGATGATAATCATTTTTTTATTTTAATTCTACAGATTTTAGGGGCTCTATATTTGGGTTTTAGTTATATAAATTGGATGTCAAAAAATAGTTTAATAGGTGGAATTTATAACAAACCTCTACTTATAGGAAATACACTTCATTTCTTAACTGCTTCAATGGCTATGATAAAATTAGTTTTCAAATTTGAAAATAATCTTCAGCTAATTTTACCTTACACTATAATTTACTGTCTTTTTACATTATTTTTTGGATATGTTTTTTTTACTAATCCATTTTCAAATAAACCATAGGTAAATTTTCTTTAGTTCCTTCAAAATACTTTGACCAATTCCCTTTTATTATTAAATTTATCTACATTATAAATCTTAGTATATGTAAACTAAAGAAACAAATACATCTCTATCTATATATTAAACTATGAGCGTGTGCAAAAATTGTAATTTACTGACTACAATTTGATTATGTTAATTAACATTGGTTGATGTTTTTTAAAAACATTATTATTAATTAAACTTTTTATATATATTTAACAACTTAAAAATTAACAAACAAACTTACATAATGAAAAGAATTTTATCACTTTTAGTAATTACAACATTTTTCTTCTCAAGTTTTACTATTTATGCTCAAGAAGAAACTGTTGTTCAAGGAGAAGCTGTTCAAGAGGAAGTAATGGTTGAAGAATTAATGGTTGAAGAACCAGAAGAACGTTCTTTTACTCAAGAATTAAAGAATCGTTTTATTGAAGGGGGACCCGGCTTTATGGGTATTGTACTTGCTTGTTTAATATTTGGATTAGCAATAGCTATCGAAAGAATTATTTATTTAAATCTTGCAACAACTAATACACAAAAATTAACTGAAGACGTTGAAAGCGCTTTAAAATCAGGTGGAACTAAAGCTGCAAAGGAAGTTTGCAGAAATACTCCAGGCCCTGTAGCCTCCATTTTTTATCAAGGATTGGATAGAGCTGGTGAAGGTGTAGAAAGTGCTGAAAAAGCAGTAGTTGCTTATGGTGGTGTTCAAATGGGACAACTTGAAAAAAATGTATCATGGATTTCTTTATTCATTGCTCTTGCTCCAATGCTTGGTTTCATGGGTACTGTTATTGGTATGATTCAAGCATTTGATAAAATTCAAGCAGCAGGAGATATGCAACCTTCATTAGTTGCAGGTGGTATTAAAGTTGCGCTTTTAACTACTGTATTTGGACTTATTGTTGCTATAATTTTACAGGTATTTTATAACTATATAATTGCTAAAATTGATAGCATAGTAAACGATATGGAAGATGCATCTATAACTTTGATAGACATTTTAGTAGCTTATAAAAAATAATTAGTATGAATATTCAAAAAACAACCACAATTGCTTCTGCTAGTTTAGGAGTTATTGGTTTAATCTTTCTGGCTTTGATTATTGGAAAAGGAGATGATGTAATTGAAATGAATGCCATGCAAGGAGATTACGGTACCGTTTCTTATATCATTTATTTAGCTCAATTTATTTTGTCAATTACTGTTTTGATTACCTTATTCTTTTCACTTAAAAACTTAGCTAGTGATAAAGGAAATTTAAAAAAATCTCTTATCTATATAGGAGTTTTTGCTATGGTAATTTTAGTTGCATTTCTTTTTTCTTCTGGAGAGGAGACTCCTATGCAGGATGGCAAAATGTTATCTGCTTTTGGAGCTAGAATTGTAGAGACTGGAATAAGAACTTTTTATTTTTTAACTATAATTGCAGTTGGTGCAATGGCATTTCATTCTGTTAAAAAATTAATAAAGAAATAAATGGCTAGAAAATCACCAGAGGTTAATGCTGGCTCTATGGCCGATATTGCCTTTTTACTATTAATATTTTTCTTGGTAACTACTACCATTGAAACGGATTCAGGAATTAATAGAAAACTTCCTCCAATGGAAGAGTTGATAGACCCTCCTATTATAAAGGAAAGAAATATTTTCACTGTCGTTGTAAATAAGAATAATGATATTCTTGTTGAAGAAAAACTTATGGATTTAAGAGATGTAAGGGCTGCAGCAGTAAAATTTCTCGATAATGGAGGTGGCGTTGGTGAAGAAGCTTGTGATTATTGCAAAGGTGAAAAAGACCCTTCTTCTTCTGATAATCCCGATAAGGCGATAATATCCCTAAAAAACGATAGAGAAACAGATTATAAGGTGTATATATCAGTTCAAAATGAATTAGTTGCTGCATATAATCAACTTAGGAACAGAGAATTTATGGCTATTTACCCTAATGAAAGAATGACTTATGTTGAGGCAGATAAAGTTTATTCTGACCCTAGAACAAGCCCTAAATTTAAAGCTTTACTAAAGCCAAAGCTTGCTGTTTTAAAAAAGATGTATCCTCAGAAGTTATCTGAGGCTGAACCTAGTAAAACAAATAATTAATAAGATATGTCTAAGTTTAAAAAGAAAAAAGGTGGTGAGTTACCTGCAATATCTACAGCTTCCCTTCCTGATATTGTTTTTATGCTTCTGTTTTTTTTCATGGTAGCAACGGTTATGCGTGACAATACTTTAATGGTTACTAATACTCTTCCAGCAGCTGATCAAATAAAAAAATTAGATAAAAAAGATCGTGTTATTTATATATATGCTGGACAGCCAAGCGCTAGATATAAAGATAAATATGGGGATCAGCCAAGAATACAACTAAATGATAAGTTTGCTGTAGTTTCTGATGTAGGAGCTTATATTTTGTCTGAAAGAGCGGCTAAGCGTGAAGAACTTCAAAATGTTCTGACAACTGCCCTAAAAGTTGATGGAGATACTAATATGGGTCTAATTTCAGATATAAAGCAGGAATTACGAAAAGTCAATGCTTTAAAAATTAATTATACTACACGAATTGGAGATTATACTCAAAACTATTGATAAATTGTTTACGTATGTAAAATATTAAGCATCCTTTTTTTGGATGCTTTTTTTGTATTAATAAAGTAACTTTATAAAGTGTTAAGATTAGTAAAACTTATTTGTATTTTTTTATTTTCAATTTTATCCTATTCTCAGATCGATGAAATTGATGACAAGTATAGAGAAGATCAGATTTATTTTGGGGTATTCTACAATTCCTTGATAAATAGCCCAACTGACTTTAACCAAAATAAATTTTCAAGCTCTATTAATCTAGGTTTTATTCGAGATATTCCATTAAATAAGTCTAGAAATTTTGGAATAGGCCTTGGTTTGGGATATTCTAACAGTAGTTTCCATAATAATCTAAAATTTTCTAACTCTAGTAATCAACTTGATGTAAAAATTATTTCAGATCTAGATTCTTTTACTAAAAATAAATGGGTTTTAAATGAATTAGAATTCCCATTTGAAATTAGATGGAGAACTTCAACACCTGAAAATTACAAGTTTTGGAGAATTTATTTTGGTCTCAAAACTAGTTATATTTTTAGTAGCAAGGTCAGATATGAATCTTCTTCTAATAACCAAACAATTAGGGATTTACCATTTAATAATTTTCAGTCTGGTTTTACCCTAAATGCTGGCAATAATACCTGGAATTTAGGAGTTTATTTAGGTCTTCAACCATTATTTAATAAAGAATTTACTAAAACCCATCAAAATATTAAGAATCTAAAGCAATTTAAAGTAGGGTTGATTTTTTATATTCTTTGAAAGACAGCCTTTTCTGTTATGTAAATTCCCTATTTATATCATAAAAAGATGCTAGTTTTACAATTTTATTTATATTTACATGGTTATTTAGGTATAGGTAACAACAAAAAAAACTAAAACAATTATATTATGAAAAGAATTTTGTCACTGATTGCTGTACTTTTTAGTACATTAATTTTCGCACAAACAACCGTAACTGGAACTGTAACGGATGAAGACAATGATCCAATTCCTGGAGCAAATGTTGTTTTCGATGAAATGAATGGTACTATTGCTGATTTCGATGGAAATTTTTCTATTTCTATTAATCAAAATCCACCATTTACTTTAACAGTTTCAAGTGTAGGTTTTGATTCTGCTACTTTAAATGTTACATCATCAAATTTAAATTTTGATGTACAATTAGTTTCTTCACAAAACCTTTTAGATGAAATAGTAGTTTCAGCTTCTAGGGTCCCTGAGAGACTTTTTGAGTCTGCCGTAACTATCGAGAAGTTTGATTATAAAGATATAGTTCAGTCTACTGGACCAGATTTTTACAGTAGCCTGGATGGACTTAAGGGAGTTCAAATTAACTCTGGAGGGCTATTATTGCAACAGGTAAACACTAGAGGTTTCTCTACTGTTTACAATGAAGGTTTTGTTCAACTTGTAGATGGAATGAATAATGAAGCGCCTGGATTAAACTTTTCAGCAGGTAACTTATTAGGAATTAACGAATTAGACATTCAGAGTGTTGAGTTGATGCCTGGTGCTGCTTCTGCTTTATATGGAGCAAATGCAACAAAAGGGATTTTATTTATGAACAGTAAAAATCCTTTTGATTTTCCTGGCGTAAGTGTTTCATACAAACATGGAGTAACTTCACAGAAAGCAGCTGGAGATAATTATTATCACGATATTGCTATGAGAGCAGCTCATAAGTTTAGTGACAAATTTGCTGCTAAAGTTACTGTTAGTTATGTAGAAGGTGAAGATTGGCATGCAGTAGATTATAGAGATATAAATAAATTAGATGGAGCATATGCTGCTGCTGATGCATCAGAAAAAGATCCTAGATTATTTCCTGATTATGATGGTATAAATGTTTACGGAAATGTTGCTCAAAATATTAATATGGATTTAGCTTTTGCTGGATTAGTAATTCCGAGCTTAGCACAACAAGGACTATTGAGCCCTGCTCAAGCTGCCTTTTTTGGAAATCTTTTTGCTACTACAACTTTCTTTGGAACTCAAACAATTAGAGCAACAGGTTATAATGAAGTGGACCTAACAGATAATAAAGCTTCTAGTATGAAGACCGATATTGCTCTTCATTATAAGCCAACGGAAGATTCTGAATTAATTATTAACTCTAAAATAGGTCAAGGGAACACCATGCTTCATGCAACTAATAGAAATATGCTAAAAAACTTTGGTCTTCAACAACATAAAATAGAGTATAACAACAGAAACCTTACTTTAAGAGCTTATACTACTATTGAAGATTCTGGTAATACTCATGATATGGAAGCGTTAGGTACTGTTATGGTATTTGCTCAACCTGGAGGAGCAGCTGCATGGTATGGAGGATATTTAGGCCAGTATTTTGGTCTAAGTGGAGTTTATGGTGTTATTAATGCAAACCCTGTAGTTGGACTTCAAACTATTCTTGGAGCTGCAGCGCAAGGAGTTACTTTTAAACAATTACTTGCATCACTAGCTAAAAATGATCTTTCAGCACACGCTGCAGCAAGAAAAGCAGCAGATGCAAACATGATACAGCCAGGAAGTAATGCATGGAATAAAGCATACAAACAAGCTATAACTAATGGAATTGATGTTTTCAGAGGAGGTGCTGGAATTTTAGACACATCAAAATCTAATAGCTTTGAAGTTAATTACAATCTACAAGACTTAGTTAGTATTGCCGATGTAATTGTAGGAGGTTCTTATAGAGATTATATTTTAAGATCTAATGGTACATTATTTACTGATTATACATCTCCAATTGAATATACAGACATGGGACTATATGCTCAAGCTAAAAAAGACTTTTTTGATGGAAAATTAAAATTAACAGGTTCTATGCGTTATGATAAGAGTGAGTTTTTTGATGGGCATATCACTCCAAGAATTGCAGGAATAGTGTCTTTAACAGAAAATCAGAATTTAAGATTCTCTTACCAAACTGGATACCGAAACCCATCCTCTCAAGATCAATATATTGGATTAGATATAGGTTCTGCTATTTTAATGGGATCATCACCAGATAATATTAATCGTTTTAAAATGGAAGTTCAAGGAGTAAGTTCAACTGCAAGATATACTTTAACAGGTAAGCATATTATGGAAAATTCATGGACATTGGCCTCTGTGCAAGCTGGAGCACCAGTTGCGGCTGTACTAACAAATGTAGAACCACAATATGTAAAATCTTATGATCTTGGATATAGAATAAATGGCACGAAAACAGCTTTAGATATTAATGCCTATTTTACAGAATGGGATAATTTTATTGCTGCTCAAACGGTAGTAACACCTATGTATATGCATCCTACTTTTGGTGGACTTGCTGCACTTGCGCAAGGAGATTTTAGAGCAGTTAGTGTTGATAGCAACACCGACGAGATTGTTAGAACTTATGGAGTTAGCGCTGGATTTGAAACAGAACTTTTCAAAACTTATGACGTAAGTATAACAGGTTCATATAACAAGATGAAATTTAAAGATCCATTATCTACCTATGAGGCAGGATTTAACACTCCTCAGACTAGAGTAAATGTTACTTTGGGGTCAACAAAACTTGCCAAGAATTTTTCTTTCAATGTAACTGCTAAATACCACGACAGCTTTATGTGGGAACAATCTGGTTTTATAGATGCTGTAATTCCTCATTGTACAGTATATGATGCTTCAATGAATTTTGAATTACCTAAAATCGATGCTAGAATTAAAGTTGGTGGCGCTAATATAGGAGGAAAAGAATATCTAATGATTCCTGGATCAGGAATGATCGGAAGTCAATATTATGTAGGGTTTACTTTGAATCCTTAATACCAATTTTGAATGTTAATAAAAAGGCGCCAATTGGCGCCTTTTTTTTGTTTAAAAATTAAAAAAATTGAAGTTTAAATTTTATATTTGCCTCAATAAATTTCCATTTATAACAAATATTTTCAACTAAAAATTATATAATGTCAAATTCGATTGGTAAAGTTTCTCAAATTATTGGTCCTGTGGTTGATGTAACATTTGATACATCTTCAACCACCCTTCCTAAAATATATGATTCTCTAGAAATAAAAAGAGAGGATGGTTCTATTCTAGTTCTTGAGGTTCAGTCTCATATTGGAGAAGATGTAGTTAGAACTATATCAATGGACTCAACAGATGGACTTCAAAGGGGAGTAGATGTTCATGCAACTGGGAATCCAATTCAAATGCCTGTTGGTGAGGATATTTATGGTAGATTATTTAACGTTATTGGTGATGCTATTGATGGATTAGGAGATCTTCCTAAGACTGGAGATAATGGCTTACCCATTCATAGAGAAGCCCCTGATTTTGACCAGCTTTCTACTTCAACGGAAGTTTTATTTACAGGTATTAAAGTAATTGATCTAATTGAGCCCTATGCTAAAGGAGGAAAGATAGGTTTATTTGGGGGTGCTGGTGTTGGTAAAACAGTATTAATTCAAGAATTAATTAACAATATTGCTAAAGGCCATGGTGGACTTTCAGTTTTTGCTGGTGTAGGAGAAAGAACTAGAGAAGGAAATGATCTTTTAAGAGAAATGTTAGAATCCGGAATTATTAAATATGGTAAAGGATTTGATAAATCTATGGAAGAAGGAGGATGGGATTTAAGCAAAGTCGATAAAAAAGCAATGAAAGAATCTAAGGCAACTTTTGTGTTTGGTCAAATGAATGAACCTCCTGGAGCTAGAGCCAGAGTAGCTTTGTCTGGATTAACAGTTGCGGAATATTTTAGAGATGGTGCTGGTGATGGCCAAGGTAAAGATGTTTTATTTTTTGTTGATAATATTTTTAGATTTACTCAAGCAGGTTCTGAGGTTTCTGCATTACTTGGAAGAATGCCATCTGCCGTTGGTTATCAGCCAACTTTGGCAACTGAAATGGGTGCTATGCAAGAAAGAATTACTTCTACAAAAAAGGGATCTATTACTTCTGTACAAGCAGTTTATGTGCCAGCAGATGATTTAACAGATCCAGCTCCAGCTACAACCTTTGCCCACCTAGATGCTACGACAGTACTTTCAAGAAAAATCGCTGAGTTAGGAATATATCCTGCTGTAGATCCTTTAGACTCAACTTCAAGAATTTTAACTCCTGAAATTTTGGGAGATGATCACTATAATTGTGCTCAGAGAGTTAAACAGCTTTTACAGAAGTATAAGGAGCTTCAAGATATTATTGCTATTCTAGGTATGGAAGAACTTTCAGAAGAAGATAAGCTTTCAGTATATAGGGCAAGAAAAGTACAAAGATTCCTTTCTCAACCTTTTCATGTAGCAGAGCAATTTACTGGTACCCCTGGAGTTTTAGTAGATATTAAGGATACTATTAAAGGGTTTAATATGATTATGGATGGCGAATTAGATCACCTTCCAGAAGCTGCTTTTAATCTTAAGGGGACTATTGAAGAGGCAATTGAAGCTGGAGAAAAAATGTTAGCCGAAGCGTAATTAATAATTATGTATTTAGAAATTGTAAGTCCTGAAAAAACCTTATTTAATGGAGATGTTGAATCTGTTTTGGTTCCTGGTTCAGATGGCTCATTTCAGATGTTAAATAATCACGCCCCTATTGTTTCTACTTTGACTAAAGGAACTGTGAAAATTTTAGGAGATATTAAAATTCCTGAAAATGTATCAGATATTTTTTCTAAAATTAATTCAAAGGAAACACATTTAAATATATCTTCAGGTGTTGTTGAAATGAAAGAAAATAAGATAATCATTTTAACAGACTAACTTCTGTCTCTTTTTAATTTTATTACATTAGTATTAGTTTATAATTATGAAATATAAGATTTCAATTATCCTTTTTCTTTTTATTCAAATGTTGTTATCTCAGGATCCTCCTTTGGATGAAATTTTAGATGAAGTGGTAGTGTCTTCAACAAAGATTAATTTACCATTTTCAAAAAATTTCAGAACAATTAAAATAATTGGTTCAAAAGAAATAGAAAATAGTTATGCTACTAATGTCTCTGATTTGTTACAACAAGTAATAGGAATTGATATTAGAAGAAGGGGAGTAGGTGGAGTTCAAGGAGATTTATATATAAGAGGAGGAGGATTTGACCAAACTTTACTTTTAATAGATGGAATGAAAATGGATGATGCTCAAACAGGTCATCATACACTCAATATGATTCTTCCGCTTTATTTAATAGAAAGAATAGAAATAATTAAAGGTCCTGCTGCAAGAATTTTTGGACAAAATGCATTCTCAGGAGCTATAAATATTGTAACTAAGGAAGTAGAAGGAAAAAAGAATCAAGCAGAATTATTTGTAAAAGAAATCTCCTTAGGTTCTTATAAACAGAAGAATTTTTCTTTATCATCAAAAGTAGTTGGTGAAAAAGTAAAAAGTTTATTAAGTTTTTCTACCAATCGATCAGATGGATATAGACATAATACAGACTATATAAATAACAACTATTTTATAAAGACCTCTTTTATAACTAAAAGTTCCCCAATTGATTTAATAAGTTCCTTTTCTGAGCGTAGGTTTGGAGCAAATGGTTTTTATGCTAGTCCTTCTGCAACAGAACAATATGAAGAAACACAGGCAAGTCTATTAGGACTTTCTACTGTTTTAAAATCAGAAAAATTAATAATTAAGCCTAGATTATATTGGAAAAGGGGACAAGATGAATACATATATATTAGAGATAATCCATCCGTATATAGAAATCTTCATAAAACAAATAAGATTTCTGCTGAATTAAGTGGTTCTTATTTCTCTAACTCTGGCGTTACAGGTTTTGGTATAGATCTATCAACTGTAAATATTTCAAGTAATAATTTAGGAGAACACAACAGAACAACTGTCAACGTTTTTGTTGATCATACCTCTAAATATTTTAATGAAAAATTAGTTATTTCATCTGGAATAGCTGTAAGTTACTTTTCAGATATGTCATTTCATTCTTTTCCAGGAATTGATTTAGGATATAACGTAAATTCAAATTTTAAATTGTATAGTAATATTGGTAAGACTTATCGAATCCCTACCTATACGGATCTTTATTATAGCGATCGAACAACGGTTGGAAATAAGGATTTAGATCCAGAACAAGCAACATCCACTGAGTTTGGATTTAAGTATAACTCTTCAAAATTTGATTTTTCAGTTGCTATTTTCTCAAGAAAGTCTAAAAATATTATAGATTATGTTAAGAAAAATCAAGATGATTTGTGGAAAGCTGTAAACATAGGTTCTTTAAATACTAGAGGTTTTGAATTTGACTTATTGTATAATTTTTTTTCAAATTCATTTAGTTTAGGATATTCTAATATTAAAGACGATAATTATGTGAGTAATATAAATTATTCGAAGTATTCATTGAATTCTATAAAAAATCATTTTATTTCCAAACTTAACCTTAATTATAAAAATATTTATCATTCAATTGTATACAAATCTGCAGAACGATCAGATGGCGTTAGCTATAGTGTTTTGGATTCTAAAATTTCTTATAAATCTTTTTTTGTCTCTGTAAATAATATATTAGATGAAGTTTATTCTGAAACTAATTTAGTTCCAATGCCTGGAAGAAATTTTTTATTAGGGGCTATCTTTAGTATAGACTAATTCACCTGACACATAGGTTTTTAAAACTTTAGTTTTTGGAGTTTTATTTATTTCAATCTTCATGATATCTTGGTCAATTACAATAAAGTCAGCAAGCTTTCCTTTTTCAATACTTCCTTTTTCTTTTTCTTCAAAATTCAAATATGCAGCCCAAATAGTCATTCCTTTTAATGTTTCTTCTCTCGAAAGTGCATTTTGAAATTGAAATCCATTTTCTGGATAGCCATTTAAATCTTTTCTAGAAATAGCAGCATAAAATGTGTGGAATGGGTTGACTCTTTCTACAGGAAAATCTGTTCCTAAACCAATTACTCTGGATTTCTCTAATAGCTTTTTATATGGATAGGCTCCATTAATTCTTGAAGATCCTACTCTTTCTTCAGCCCAATACATATCACTTGTTGCATGAGTAGGCTGGACAGAAGGAAGAATTTTCTCATTATAACCATTTATGTCATCTAAATCTATAATTTGAGAATGTTCAATTCTCCACCTTGGATCTAATTTGTTTTTTAAAACCTTAGAATAGCTATCAATCAATAATTTTATTGTAGAATCACCTATAGCATGTGTATTCATTTGAAAATTAGCATCTGCTAATCTTGAAGCTAAATTTTTTATTTCTTCATGCTTTGTAATTAATTTTCCATAGTTATCTTTATCATCATTATAAGGGTACTTCAATGCAGCTCCTCTTGAGCCTAATGCTCCATCTCCATATACTTTAACAGATCTAACATTTAACCTAGGTGTTTTAATAGGCCCTGTATTAAGGAAATAATCAAGATTATTTTTTGAGTTGCTAATCATGGCATAAACTCTCATTTTTAAATCCTTATTTTTTTGTAAACTATCAATTAAGAGAATAATTTCTTTAGATAATCCAGCATCATCAACAGTGGTTAATCCATTTTTAAAACATATTTTTTGAGCATCTAAAAGAGCCTTTATTTTTTCAGAGTTTGATAATTCTGGAATTACATTATCAATTAAACTCATAGGGCCATCAATTAAAACTCCAGTTAATTGTCCATTCTTTTTTAATATACTCCCACTGTTAGATTTGGTATTAAGGTTTATTTTAGCCATATCTAAAGCTTTTTGATTAACAAGGTAGGCATGACCATCAATTCTTTCTAAAACAACAGGAATATTAGGGAAAAGCAAGTCTAATTCACTTTTTTCTGGAAACTCTTTATTCTGCCAGTCATTTTGGTCCCATCCCCTTCCTTTAATTATAGTGTTATTTTCAGTAGAATTGGATCTTAATCTAAATATAATTTCTTCAAATGATTTTGTGCCTACTAAATCAATAACCAATTGATTTGTCCCTAAACCAAAAAAATGACAATGTGCATCAATAAGACCAGGTAGAATAGTAGATCCCCCCAGATCAATAGACTTTTTAGAATTGTATTTATTTTGAAGTTCGTTTTCTCCAACCTCAAGAAATTTTCCATTTTTAATTGCAATTGCTTTTGCAATGCTAAAATTTTTATCAACTGTATATATTTTGGCATTGTAAATAATCAGATCTGCATTTTTTTTACATCCTATTAATGAGAAAAAAAACAGAATTAAAAAGCTTGTTTTTAAATTATATTTCATTGATTTTATCATATATTAAATTGCTTTCCCATCCTCTATATGTCAAGTAAGAAATGATTTTTTTCTTTTTTGAAATAGTATTTATTCCAACCAAAGATGATAATTTTTTATTAAAAATATGATCAAGCTTTTTATGATAATCTATTTCATTAATCTCTTTCATCCCAAGGGAGATATTATAAGCAGATATATTTCTTTTTTTTAATTCATTCTGGATTCTTACTTTCCCCCAGCTTTTTATATTAAACTTTCCTCTTACAAAACTTTTTGAGAATCTAGATTCATTTAAAAAGTTTTCATTAATTAAGTTGGATATTATTTGACTTAAATCAGAGGATTTAATTTTATATGTTTTTAATTTTTCGATAACTTCTTTATGGCATCTATCTTGATACGAGCAGTAATGCTGTAATTTTCTTTCAATTTCTTTTAATGTTAAATCGAAATTATTCATCTATGGAAATTAGAACAATTTTGAACAAAAAAAAAGCGGCATTAAGCCGCTTTTTTACTATACATTGATGATTTTACCATCTTTATCGAAAAATCGAAAATGTAAATAGGTGTAAGCATCTCTAGGGATAATTTTAATCCATCTTTTATGATCAAAATACCATTTTGATCTAATAGAAGGATAACCACTTTTTACGTATGCAGCTATAAATGGATGCAAATGTAAAACGAGTTTTTTATTATCGTACTTTTTATTATTTATGATTTTTTCTAATTTATTTGAAATTTTATCAATTAAAACAATTGGAGCTTCAACAGTTCCATTAGTATTTGGATTTAATTCTTTTGTTTTTATTTCCATCTCTGGTCTTACTCTTTGTCGAGTCATCTGAATTAATCCAATTTTACTTGGTGGAAGAATTTTGTGCTTAGCTCTATCTGACTCCATTTCAGTTTTAAAATGATCAAATAGATTTTTTCTGTTTTCTGGGCTTGTCATATCTATAAAGTCAATAACTATGATTCCACCCATGTCTCTAAGCCTTAATTGTCTAGCAATTTCTGAAGCAGCTACTAAATTTACTTCAAGAGCAGTTTCTTCTTGATTTTTTGCTTTTGCTGATCTATTTCCACTGTTTACATCTATAACATGAAGTGCTTCAGTATGCTCAATAATTAGATAAGCACCTTTGCTCATTGTTACAGTTCTTCCAAAGGCTGTTTTAATTTGACGTTCAACTCCATACTGTTCAAAAATTGGTATATCAGAATTATGAAGCTTTAAAATAGATTGCTTATTAGGAGCAATTTGTTTTAAATAATCCTTAATCTCTAAAAACATGGATTTTTGATTAACATAAATTCCCGTGAAGGAGTCGTTAAAAATATCTCTTAAAATTGATGAAGATCTATTTAGTTCACTTTGTACTTTTAAAGGCATTTGAGCTCCTTTTATTTTTTTACAAAGTTGTATCCAGTACCCATATAAGTTTTGTAAATCTTTATCCAGCTCAGCAACTTTTTTATCTTTTGCAACTGTTCTAACTATGACTCCAAAACCTTTAGGTTTTATACTTTGGACTAATCTTTTTAATCTGCTTTTTTCTTCTCTACTTTCTATTTTTTGAGAAATAGAAATTCTATTAGAAAAAGGCACTAATACTAGAAAACGTCCAGCAAAAGACAATTCTGAACTAATTCTAGGGCCTTTTGTAGATATTGGTTCTTTGATAATTTGAACCAAAACAGATTGGTTAGGGCTTATAACATCAGAGATACTCCCTTCCTTGTCAATTTCTGATTCAAAATGAAATCTGTCAAGGGAAAAATTCTTTATTTTACCTGTACTTACACCTTTAATGAACTTTATTATAGATAGAATTTTTGGACCTAGGTCATGATAATGTAAAAAAGCATCTTTATCATAACCAACATTTACAAATGCTGCATTTAAACCAGAGATAGTTTTTTTTGTTCTGGCTAAAAAAATGTCACCCACATTAAACTTATTTCCATCATTTTGTTTATGAAGTTCAATTAATTTTCCGTTTTTAAGTAATGCAAAATCAACTGCAGTAGAATTTGATCGAATAATAATTTCTTTACTCACAATTTATGATTTAGTATTCATATTATTAATATGAATAGGTTATACTATATATACAGGATTTAATTTTACGGGGAAGAATAATTAGTAATGAACAAATACTAAAAAAAACTTCATTTCAAAGAACGTATATCGTTCGTATAAGAAACAATGTATACTATTTCTTTTTGTGTCGATTAGCTCGACTTCTTTTTTTTCGCTTATGAGTAGCTACCTTGTGTCTTTTTCTTTTTTTACCACTTGGCATAGATTATTTTTTAATTAATTATTTTTCTTTACACCATTTACAAACACTTTGGCAGGTTTAAAAGCAGGAACATGATGGGCAGGGATTCTAATAGTTGTGTTTTTTGAGATATTTCGACCTGTTTTTTCAGCTCTTTTCTTTACAATAAAACTTCCAAATCCTCTTAAATAAACATTTTCTCCATTATTAAGAGAGTTTTTAATCTCATTCATTAAATTTTCTACAGTAGCAAGAACTTCATTTTTTTCTAATCCTAAATTATTGGAAATTTTTGATACAATCTCTGCTTTGGTCATAATCTTATTTTTATTTATGTTTACTTTTTCAGTTGCCAAATATATAAATTTATATTCTAAATACACTTTTTAATAACTCTATTAATACTAACTATTTTGGTTTTTAATTTATCACGAAGTTTTTTAAATAGTTTTTCTAACAATTTGATTAGTTGGTATAGCACAAATAAAAGAGAACTTCCATGGAGAAATACAAATAATCCTTATAAAATTTGGCTATCGGAAATCATTTTGCAACAAACTAAAATAGTTCAAGGTCTTCCTTATTATAATCTTTTTATTAAAAAATATCCAAATGTTAAAACATTGGCTTTTGCTTCAGAAAAAGAAGTCTTGAAGTTATGGGAAGGTCTTGGGTATTATAGTAGAGCTAGAAATCTACATAAAACAGCTAAAATTGTTGTTGAAAATTTTGATGGGATTTTCCCCTCTAAATATGAAAACCTGATTAAATTACCAGGAATTGGGGATTATACTGCCAGTGCAATAAGTTCTTTTTCAATAAATGAAATTAATCCTGTTGTGGATGGGAATGTTTATAGGTTTTTATCTCGATTAATTGGAATTAAAATTCCAATTAACACTAGCAAATCTTTTAAAGAGTTTAGAAATATTGCAAAAAAGTTAATATCTAAAAAAAATCCTTCTGATTTCAATCAAGCTATAATGGAGTTTGGATCATTGGTTTGTAAACCAAAAAATCCAATATGTAATAAATGTATTTATCAAAAAACTTGTTATGCATATTTAAATCAAAAAACTTCCATTTTTCCTGTAAAGACTGGTAAGAAAAAAGTTAAAGAAAGATTTTTTAATTTTTTAATTATAAAATCTCTAAATGGAAATACTGTAATCGAAAAAAGAATCAATAAAGATATTTGGCAAAATTTATATCAGTTTCCCCTTATTGAATCAGAAAAATTATTGGATAAAAAAAACTTATCAATTAAATTAAAAGAAAAGAAATTTTTTAAATCTAACAAACTTGAATTCTATTTGTATCAAAATAAAAGTTTTAACCATAAACTTTCTCATCAAAATATCATTTACTCATTTTGGATTTTTGATGTTAAAAACATAAAAAAGAATAAAACAAATATTAAAAATTTAAACATGTATCCATTTCCAAAACCAATTTCTAATTTCCTTTCGAACTATAATTGGTAATATTTGCTTTTTCGTATATTTGAACGTATTAAAATTAAAGAAATGAGTGGGTCTTTAAATAAAGTAATGTTAATAGGTAATCTAGGAGATGATGTTAAAATGCATCATTTTGATGGAGGTGGATGTATAGGCAGGTTTCCAATTGCTACAAATGAAAATTATACAAATAAAGCTACAGGAGAAAAAATTTCAAATACTGAATGGCACAATTTGGTTGTAAAAAATAAAGCAGCTGAAATATGCGAAAAATACCTTAAAAAAGGAGATAAAATTTATGTTGAAGGAAAAATAAAGACAAGAAAGTGGCAATCTGAGGATGGAACTCAAAGATACTCTACTGAAATTCATGTTTCAGAATTTAATTTTTTGAATACCAAAAATGATTTAAATACTGATATTAGTCAGGAAAATATTCAACAAGATCAACCTTCAAACGAAAGTAATGAAGCTGATGATTTACCGTTCTAAATCAATTTTTTAATATAATATTGGAGGCTCAAATAAATCTAATTACTATACTGTTTTTTATAGATACGTATACAATAGTCTTTAAAATAATCTTAATAATCTTACTGTTAATTTTTTCTGCTTTGATTTCGGGATCTGAAGTTGCCTTTTTTTCACTTTCTAGTACTGAAATTAAAAAAGCAAATAATTCTAAAAATAAGAGTTTAAAACTTGTCTATAATCTAAGGAATAAGCCTAAAAGATTATTGGCTGCTTTATTAGTTTCAAATAACTTTATAAATATTGCAATAGTGCTACTTTTTTCTTCTTTTGGAGATACAATGTATTTTTCTTTTATCCCTTTTTGGGCAAACTTTATACTTGAAGTGGGAGTAATAACCCTATTTATTTTATTATTTGGAGAAATATTACCAAAAGTATACGCAAATAGGAATCCTGTTTCTTTTTCAAAGAAGATGGCATTACCAATACAAATATTAGATAAATATATTTTCTTTTTTTTAACGATTCCTATGAGTATGATGACAGAATTTATTCAAAAAAAATTAGTTTTTAAATCAACCAACTTATCAGTTGATAAATTATCTGATGCTTTAGAACTTACTGATAAAAGTGAAACATCAAAAGATGAGCAAAAAATTTTAAAAGGAATTGTTTCTTTTGGAAGTATAGAAACAAAACAAGTTATGAAGCCTAGAATAGATGTTTTCTCTGTTTCTAAAGATTTAACTTTTGATGAACTTATTAAACAAGTGAGAGAAGAAGGTTATTCAAGGATTCCTGTTTTTGAAGAAAAGATTGATAAGATAATAGGAGTTATTTATTTAAAAGACTTGTTCCCTTTTATAAATGAAAAGGATTATAAATGGAATGAATTAATTAGGGAGCCTTATTTTGTTCCTGAAAACAAAAAATTAGATGATTTACTTAGTGAATTTCAACAATTAAAAATTCATTTTGCAATTGTAGTTGATGAGTACGGAGGAAACTCTGGTATAATAACAATGGAGGATATTGTTGAGGAGATAGTTGGAGGTTTAAAAGATAAATTCTACCAAGAAGATTTATCGTACTACAAAATAGATTCCAATAATTATATTTTTGATGGAAAAACTAATTTAAAAGATTTTTACAGGGCTATAGATATTAAGGATGAAGATATTTTTGAAAATAGAAAAGGAGAATCTGAGACTATTGCAGGTTTTATTCTAGAACAGTTTGGTTATTTTCCAAAGAAAGGGTCTGTTTTAAAAGTAAAGAATGTAAAGTTTAAAATTGAGGAAATTGACAGAAAAAGAATCAAAAAAATTAAAATTTCAATTAAAAAATAAATGTTTAGACTATTAATAATCTTATTTATAATAATTGGATGTGAAGAGTTTCATTTGCCAAAACAGAAAGCATATTTAGCTCATCAATTTTCTTTCCCTAAGTATGAAATTATTTCAAGTAAATGTGGTTATTCATTTGCAATTAATTCTGATTCGAAAATAAGTTTTGATTCCAATTGTAATGCAAAAATTAACTATGATTTTTTAAAAGCAGATATTTTTATTTCAAATATTAAAATAATGAATAATTTAGAATTGATTAGGCATGATTTTAATCAAAAAATTTCAGATAATTCTTCTTTAGTTTCTAGTATTAATACTAGTGAGTTTAATAAAATAGATAAAAATGTATTTGCGCTTTCTTATTCTTTTATAGGGGAGGCGCCATCAAACATTCAATTTTATGTTACAGATTCAATTTCAAATTTTTTAACTGGATCCCTTTATTTTAATTCTAAACCAAACTACGATTCTTTACTGCCTTCAATTTCATATGTAAAAAATGATATTAAAAAAATCATTGAAACATTTCAATGGGAATAATCAATTATTAATTAAAATCGTTGTCATCAAACTTTTCATTAAATAGAACATCAATAAGTTTCATTTCAATGGATTGTGGTCCCATTGATTGAGACCTCTCAGTTGGTAATAAAATTCCATTATAGTCTTTATAATTTCCAATTATAGATTCTTGAGTTTGAGGTTGCCCTCCCATATTTGTTACAGCTATCTCTTTAATTTTTAAACCTGAATTGACATCATATAAAAATTTGCTTGACATCATTTCTCCATTAATCTCAATTGCATATACTTCAGTGTCTTCATAAATTTCTTTACCAACAAATTTTAAATTAGGATTGTCTATAAGACTTAATTCAGCAAATATTCCTAATGAATTTTTTAAATCGTTATGAAAATTTTCAGGTAAATCCATTTTATTAGGACCTTGTTTAATAAAAGCATTGTCTTCAGTTACAACCATTTTCATCATTAAATTTCCATTCATAGAAGTTGAATTTGTATACTTTTTTTCAAGCCTTTTTTCTTCACTAACTATTGAAGCTCCCATAACTTCTCCCTCATATTTTAAAATAAGAGATTCAACAGATTTTAATTTTTTTACTCCACCTATTGCATTTAAATAATTTTGAACAATTGACTTAGCTGTTATTCCCTCTGGAGTTTCAGTTTCTTGGGGCTTTTGAGTTAATGACCCCCTTTTATCATAAAATTTAAGAGCTATTTTATTATTATCAATAGTTATATTTTCTAACTTTTCTATGATTTCAGAACCTTTTCCTGTAACTACTAGTTGTGCATTATTTAATTTAAAATATTTGTTTGCTGCGTTCTTTACATCATCAATACTGACTTTATTAATATTAGATAAAAAAGTTTTATAATAATTTGGATTTAAATCATTCATTTCAATATTTATTGCATAATTAGCAATGGTAGAGGGTCTCTCCATCGCTAATACAAACTCTCCTAAATATTTAGCTTTAGCATTTTTTAATTCTTCTTTAGAGACTGGTATTGTACGAATTTTTTTAACCTCTTTAATTATTTCTATTAAAGCACTATCAGTTACCTGAAATCTAGTAGATGTAGTAGCTCTAAATTTTGCTTTACTGTATTTATCATCTCCAATTGATGAATATGCACCATATGCATATCCTTTATCTTCTCTTATATTGTTGAACAATCTTGATTCTGGTCCAGCCCCTAGAATTCTATTAGCTATTAAAGCACTATAGTAATCCTTATCTGACATTTTTAGATTAATAAGATTTTGAAATGTTATTTCAGAATTAGCTGAATTAGGCATATCAATAACATTAATAGATATATCTTCTATAGTATCAGGATTTTTAATCTCATTTATAGATCCTTTAGAAAATTTTAAATCAAGTTTTGGATCATTTTTCCATTTTCCAAAGAGTTTTCTTACTAGCTTTTTTGTTTTATTTACATTTATATCTCCAATAACTACTAGATATGCATTATTAGGTTTATAATAATTTTCATAGAATTCTATAGCATTTTTTAATTCAATTTTTTCCATAGATTCTATAGTTGTAAATGCTCCATAGGGATGATCAACTCCATATGCTAATACATCTTCTACCCTTCTAGCAATAGATACAGTATTTTTTTCATTATTCTTTATGTTGTCTAAAAGAATATTTTTTTCTTGATTAAATTCTTCTTCTGTGAAACTTGGATTTAGTGCACTTTGTGAAAACATTGTAATAGTTCTTTCAAAATATCTTGAGAGGGAACTAGCAAATCCACTTTGAGAGGAAAAACTCATTCTAGCTCCCATAAAATCTATTTCTTCATTTACGCTATCTTTATCTTGATATGCATTGCCTTTACCCATTATTCCTCCAGTGAGATAACCAATACCATTTAAATCTCCTTCAAAAATAGGAGGGTTATCTATTAACAAATTAATAGACACTCTAGGAAGCTTATGATTTTCAATCAACATTACTTTTAATCCATTTTTCAGTTCAAAAGAGATGGGTTCTTCAAAATTAATTTGAGGGGCTGGATCAGCTTTAGGAATAGATCTATCTATTTGAGAAAATAGTGAGAAAGAAAATATTAATAAAGTGATGTTTAAATATATATTTTTCATTATTTTATTTTTTTTGATTTTCAGGAAGATATTCTAGAATTAATCTTTGATTTGTTTTTAAATATTTTTGTGCTATGTCCTTAATTTCTTCTCTAGTAATAGATCTGTAAATTTCAATTTCTGAGTTAATTAAATTTGCATCACCATACAGTGTATAGTATTCTGCCAAAGATGTACCTATTCCTGAAACAGATGAGTTCGAATTAACAAATTGATTTTCAAACTTATTTTGTAGTTTTTCATAATCATTGGTTGAAATTAGATTTTCTTGAATTTTAACTATTTCTTCTTCAATTTCTTTAGTTAATTCGTCTAAGGAAGTTTCCCCTAATGGAAGAGAAAGTATAGCATACATACTATAATCTTCATGAGCTATATTTAATGCTTGTACTTCGATAGCAGTTTTATTTTTATCAACCATTCTTTTGTAGAGTTTTGAGCTTGGCCCATCACTTAAGTAAGCTGAAATTAAATCTAGAACTCTCGCATCTCTTGATTTCATTGATGGAGTTCTAAAACCTATTATAACAGCAGGAATTTGAATATTTGGATCGAATTCCTTAGCTCGAATTTCTTTTACTATAGGATCTTCTAAAATGATTTTTCTTTCTTTTTTTGGAGCTGCTGGAATTTCACTAAAATATTGTGAAATTAAATTTTTTGTTTTTTGAATCTCAATATCACCAGCTACAACAAAAACAGCATTACTAGGCATGTAAAAATCAGACCTGAAATCTATAAAATCTTGTAAAACAGCATTGTCTAAATGTTCAGGAACTCCTATCAAAGGATTTTTATAGGTGTGTTTTTTAAAAAGGTTTGATTTTAGAGCTTCATAAAAACGGCTATAAGGTTGATTATCTCTAATTCTTTTTTCTTCTTTTACTGCTTCTCTTTGAATATCAATACCTTCTTGATCAATTACAGGGTGTAACATGATTTCAGAATATCTCCATAATCCAAGTTTTAAGCTATTAGAAGGCATAGTTGCATAATAGTAAGTCAAATCTACACTTGTAGCAGCATTTCCATTTCCTCCGTTGGATGATAGGATTTTATACCATTCTCCGCTTTTCATGTTTTTGGTTTCCTTTCCAAGTAAATGCTCAAAAAAATGTGCAAATCCAGTTTTATTTGAATCTTCATTTTTCCCTCCAACATGAAACATAAGTGTAGTATTTATTACGGGAGCTGAATTGTCTTGATGTAGAATAATTGTCAGTCCATTATCCAATTTGTATTGTTCAAATTCTACAGATTGACCATATAAATTAATAGTTGATAATAACCCTGTTAACATAAAGAATATTGTTTTTCTCATAACTAAAATTTAGAAAAACAAATCTATAAATAATATTTCATTTGGTTGTTCTATTCTCATTCTATATATTAATTAACCTATCATAATAAATTAATACGATTACTATTAATTAATAAAATTATTGTGATATGTGTTCAATCCTTGTATATTTGCACACGTTTTTGATTAGAAAAATATGTATGCGATAGTAGAAATAGGTGGTAAACAGATTAAAGTTGAAAAAGATCAAAAAGTATATGTAAATAGACTTGAAGGCAAAGAAGGTTCTAAAATTACTTTTGATAATATTCTAATGCTTGATAATGCTGGTAAAATTCTTTTAGGTAATCCTTCTATTAAGGGTGCTGCTGTAGAAGCAAAAATTTTAAAGCATTTGAAAGATGATAAAGTTATAGTCTTTAAGAAGAAAAGAAGAAAAGGATATAAAGTCAAAAATGGACATCGTCAGTCTTTAACTCAAATTATGGTTGAAAAAATTCTTGAAAAAGAAGCAAAACCTAAATCAGAAGTTAAAGTAGAAGCTAAGGAGTCTAAACCTGTTAAAGAGAAAAAACCAGCTGCCAAGAAACCAGCTGCCAAGAAACCAGCTGCCAAGAAACCAGCTGCTAAGAAAAAAATTAAAAAATCTTAATTAAATTTTTATATCATGGCTCATAAAAAAGGTGTTGGTAGTTCGAAAAACGGTAGAGAATCAGAATCGAAAAGACTTGGCGTAAAAATTTTTGGTGGTCAATCAGCAATTGCTGGAAATATCATAGTTAGACAAAGAGGAACTGCACATAAACCAGGTGAAAATGTTTATGTTAGTAAAGATCATACTTTACATGCTAGAGTTGATGGAACAGTAAAGTTTACAAAGAAAAAGGATAATAAATCTTATGTTTCTATAATCCCCTTCGAAGCATAAATAAATCAATTTTTTTTATTGTTAAATATCACAATAGTTTAATATATTGAACTATGCCATTAGTCAATACATTAAATGTAAATTCAAGTAATTTATTACTTTGGAGAATTGACGAAAGTGAAAAAGAATTAAATAAAGAATTAAATCTATCAGATTTTTTTAAATCTAGACTTAGCAAATTAAAGTCGACAAGCCAAAGAAAACAATTCTTAAGTATTCATCACCTTCTAAAAAATTCTAAAATTGATCAAGAACTTTTTTATGATTCTAATGGTAAACCTAAGCTTTCAAATAATAAATTTATTTCCATTTCCCATTCATTTGATTATAGTGGGTTAGCTATTAGTAATAGTAAGGTAGGTTTAGATATTGAAAAATTTAGACCAAAGATTATTGATATATCAAAAAAATTTATTTCTCAAATTGAAAAAGATCTGATAAAGGAAATTAATATTGAAAATTTAACAAAAGTTTGGACTATTAAAGAAGCGGTTTATAAAGCATTTGGTTATCAAGGCATTGATTTTAAAAAAAATATTCTGATTAAAAACATTAATAATGAATTTAATAAGGCCCATGTAAAAATTAATAAAAATGAAATAATTGAAAATTATAATGTAGATATAATTAATTTTTCACAATACATTTGTTCTGTAGCAAATTATATAAAAAATAAATCACTATAACTTATTATGTTGCAAATTTTTAATTATTTATTTGAGCAATATTCTGAATACGAAACTTTAGATATTATTCTAGAAATTACGGGAGTCGCATTTGGTCTATTAAGTGTATGGTTTTCTAAAAATAATAATATTCTTGTTTTCCCCACTGGAATGATTTCTACTTCAATTTTTGTTTATCTTCTTTACAAATGGGTTTTATTGGGTGACATGATGATTAATGCATACTATTTTATAGTTAGTATTTATGGATGGTATGTTTGGACAAGAAAACAAAACAATGTAGTAACTCCCATATCAACTTTAAATTATAAAGAAAAGAAAACCTCAATTTTGATTTTTGTTTTCTCAATAATTTTTGTCTATTCAATTTATGTTTATTTTGATAAATGGAATTCTTTTACTGCTTATATAGATAATCTTACTACAGCAATTTTCTTTGTAGGAATGTGGTTAATGGCAAAAAGAAAAATAGAAAACTGGATTTTTTGGATTATTGGAGATATAATATCAATTCCTCTTTATTTTTATAAGGGATTAACATTTACAAGTTTACAATATCTTATTTTTACTTTTATAGCAATTGCAGGTTATTATTCATGGAAAAAAATCTTAAACAAGTCAAAACAGACTGCTTAAAAGTAGTTATTTATGGTCCGGAGTCTTCAGGAAAAACTACACTATCTCGTGAATTAGCTAAATACTACAATACTATTTGGATTGAAGAATTTGCAAGAGAATATTTACAGGAAAAATGGAATAAAGAAAATAAAACTTGTGAATTAAAGGATATGCTGCCAATTGCTATTGGGCAAATAAAATTAGAAAATGAATTTTCTAAAGAAGCAAATAAAATACTTTTTTGTGATACAGATTTGCTTGAAACTAAAGTTTATTCTGAAACATATTACAATGATTTTTGTCATCCTGTTTTAGAAAAATATGCATTAGAAAATAAATATGATTTATATATTTTAACTGATATAGATATTCCTTGGATTAAAGATGATTTAAGAGATAGACCTAATAATAGAGAAGAAATGTTTTTAGCTTTTAAAGACGCTCTTATAAAATATAATAGGCCATATATATTGGTTTCTGGCAATCTCAACAAAAGAATGCAAATTGCAATATTTGAGATTAATAAATTATTATCTAGAAACTAAATATTTTTTACTTTTTGTTATATTTGAAATCAAATAAATGGGGTGCTAAGGCTGAGATTATACCCAATGAACCTGCCAAGTAATTTTGGAAAGGGAAATTGTTGTCTATCCTAATTACATCCTATATCATAAGAAATTTTAATTTGAAAATATATATATACTTTTTATTATTAGTAATACCCCTGAATTTATTTTCTCAGAAAAAAGTAATTGATACTATACAAGGAACAAAACAAGATTTGGATGAGGTAGTGGTGGAATCTATTAGAGTTAAATATTCTGCACCAATTAGTCACTCCAATATTTCAAAAGCTGAATTATCTTTAAGAAACTTGGGACAAGATTTGCCAATTTTATTAAATTTTTTACCATCCATTATTACAACTTCAGATGCTGGTAATGGAGTTGGCTATACAGGTATTCGTATTAGGGGAGTAAGTCCACAATCTACAAATATTACCATAAATGGGATACCTTTTAATGATACAGAATCTCATGGAACTTATTGGGTAAATTTACCTGATTTCACCTCTTCAATTGAAAGCTTACAAGTTCAAAGAGGAGTTGGAACTTCTACAAATGGTTCAGGTGCTTTTGGAGCTAGTGTTAATATACTCACTGATGCTGTTTCTCAAAATGCTTATACTGAAATATCAAATTCTGTTGGCAGTTATAATACTTTTAAACATACGGTTAAATTTAGCACAGGAAAAATCAACGATGCTTTTGAACTATCGGGAAGATTATCTAAAATTGACTCTGATGGTTACATAGAAAGAGCTTTTTCTGATTTGAAGTCATATTTTATTCAGGGCTCATATGTCCATGGTAATACCTTTATAAAAGCTTTGACTTTTGGTGGTCATGAGATAACTTATCAATCTTGGTTTGGTGTAACTAAAGAGCAAATTTTGGAAAATAGACGTCAAAATCCTTATACTTATGAAAATGAAATTGACAACTACAAACAAAATCATTATCAATTTCATTGGAATGAAAAAATAAACGATAGGTGGTCAACAAATATTGGCTTAAATTATACTTATGGTCGCGGATATTTTGAACAGTTTAGAGAAAATGATTCAGTTAAAACTTATGGTGGAATTGTGGAATCTGATGTGGATACAAACGGAATAGAATTAGGAACAACGGATTTAATAAGAAGACGTTGGTTAGATAATGATTTCTATGTTTTAAACACATCTGCTCATTATAAAAGCAATAAACTTAATATGACATTTTCAAGTTCTTATAGTAATTATAGTGGAGATCATTTTGGAGAAGTTATATGGGCTCGAAAATTTGGAAAAAACTATTCAATTAGAGACAGATATTACGATGGTAATGGTAAAAAAATAGACTTTAGTGTTTTTGCAAAGGCATCTTATTTATTAAATAATAAATTAGAATTTTATGGAGATCTTCAAGTTCGAAATGTAGATTATAAAACTACAGGTTTAACATCTGATTTAGTCAATATGACTCTTGATGAGGCTTACAGTTTTTTTAATCCAAAATTTGGCTTGTCCTTTAAGTTAAACTCAAATTCAATTATTTACGGATCTTATTCTAGAGCCAATAGAGAACCAAGTCGAAGTGATTATGAAAGTAATATAAATATAAAACCAGAACAGTTAAATGATTTTGAATTGGGATGGAGATATATGAAAAATGGATTGAAATTTAATATAAATTCCTATTATATGTTATATAATGAGCAATTAGTACTTACAGGAGCCTTAGATGATGTTGGCACTCCAATAAGAACTAATAGCGGGTCAAGTTATAGAATTGGAATAGAAGTTGACAGTAAAGTTAATTTGTCGAATTTCTTTACAATTAATTCTAACCTAACACTTAGCTCCAATAAGAATAAACAAACTTTACTGCCATTTGATGGAAAAATTATTGATTTTGGTAAAACTAACATCTCTTTTTCACCAGAATTTATTACTTCAAATACAGTTACATATAAACCTAAAGATAATTTAAGATTAAGCCTTTTGTCAAAATATGTTGGAATGCAATATATGGGGAATACTGATTCAATGAATTCAAAACTTGACAGTTACTTTGTAAATGATATTAGTGTTTCTTATCAAATAAATCCCAATCGATTTTTTAAAGAGATATTGATTTCAGGATTAGTTAATAATATTTTTGATATTGAATATGTTTCAAATGGATATTATTATACCTACGATGACACATGGTCTATTCCCGGTCAAGTAAAAACTTTAGATGGAGCAGGTTACTATCCTCAAGCAACTAGAAACTTTTTCTTTGGTTTAACTCTTAAATTTTAGATTTATTTTTTTAAATTCGCGGTGTGAAAAGAATATTAAGTTTTGTACTTATAGTTATTTTAAGCCTTCCTTCCATATTTGGCTTAAATCATTTTCTTAATGAAGATCATATTGTTTGCAATGAACAACAAACTCATATTCATGAACTCGAAATTGATTGTTTAACATGTGATTATTTAAGAAAAAGTTTTGACTATTCTTCTAATGAATTTGAAAATTTAGAAAGTAATTTTTTAAATATAGCTGAATACAAAATTTTTCTTAGAGAAATATTCTCTTCTAATTTTATTAATGGTTTTGATTCTAGAGGTCCTCCAGCCAATTGCTAATTCTTATTATCAATTAAATCAATCATTAATAAATAAAAAACATGAAAAACATTTTTAAATATGCCTTTATGGCATTATTGCTTTTTAGCACAAACAAAATTTTATCTCAAAATACACAAGTAAATGACAGTATAATTTCTGTTGATCTTGAAGAAGTTGTAGTTTCTATTCCATTTAAAGAGTCATTAAAAAACAATGTATTAAGAGTAAATAAACTAAACATTAAAAACTTAAACTATATTAAATCACAAAACTTTTCAAAATCTCTTATTGAGATTCCAGGTATTTCTTTAATTACAACAGGTCCTGGTATTTCAAAACCAGTTATTAGAGGCTTATCTTCTAATAGAGTCGTTGTGTTTAACCAATACATGAGACAAGAAAATCAACAATGGGGAGGTGAACACGGAATGGATATTTCTGGTTTCGGAGTTGAATCCGTTGAATTAATCAAAGGACCAATGTCTGTTCTTTATGGTAGCGATGCAATGGGAGGAGTACTTTATGTGAATCCAGATAGTTATAGCAATAAAGACATTGAAGTTGAAATTGGCAGTCACTATAATTCAAATTATAAAGGTTTTACTAACAATTTAGGAGTAAAAGGAAATTTAAACAATCTTAGCTACCTTATTCAAGGAAGTGTTGTAGATAATAAAGATTTTGAAACTCCCAAAGAAAAAGTTGAAAGTACTTACTTTGAAAATAAAGATTTAAAGTTAGGATTAGGTTATGAATCTGAGAAATTCATTTCTGATTTCAGATTTAATTTTTCAAAGACTAAAGTTGGAATTCCACATAGTGAACATGAGGATGAAGATCATGAAGATGAAGATCATGAAGATGAAGATCATGAAGAACATGAAGAAGAAAGCTATCAAGATTTAACAAACTCTATAGTAACATGGAAAAACACCTTTCTATTTGATAACAAATCCGAGTTTGAAATAATTTTAGGACGTAGTCTTAATAATAGAAAAGAATTTGGAGAACATGAAGAAGAACATGAGGATGAGGATCATGATGAAGAAGAACATGAAGATCATGAAGGGGAGGCACATATTGATTTTGATCTAAATACAACCACGGTTGATATGAAATATTTATTTCCAAAGAAAGATAAATCAGAACTTGTATTAGGATCAAATATTTTATTTCAAGAAAATAAAAATATTGGCGAAGAAGCGTTAATTCCCGATGCTAAGAAAAATGACTTTGGAGTATATGGTTTAACCCATATACACACCTCTAACTTGGATATTATGATAGGTTTAAGAGCTGATTATAGAACTATTAAAAAAACAGATTTTGATAAAAATTTCAGTAGCCTTACTTCCTCCTTAGGTTTTAAAAGAAAGTTAGGAGAAAAAGGTGTTATGAGAATAAATTTTTCCAGGGGATATAGAGCACCTAATCTTTCTGAATTATTTTCTGAAGGGGTTCATCATGGAACAGCTCAATATGAAATTGGAAATAAAAATTTAAAGGTAGAAAAGAGTTCTCAGACAGATTTATCAATTGAAACATCTACGTCAAATTCTACATTTGGAATGGATATTTTTTATAATAAATTAAGTGATTACATTTATTTAAATCCAACTGGAAATAAAATAGGTGATTTTAAAGTCTATAATTACCTACAAGAAGATGCCTCTTTATTTGGAGGAGAGATTTTTTTAAACAAAAAAACATCTCTGGATTGGTTATCTCATAAAACTTCATTAGCCTTCGTGAGTGGAGAAAAAGCTAATAAAGGTGGATATTTGCCATTAATTCCTCCACTAACTTTAAAACATTCATTTAATTTTGAATTTGATAATAATTCTTTTGAAATAAGTGCTCTTGCCAAAGGGAAAAAACAAAATATAGGTCAGTTTGAAACTAAAACTAATTCTTACTTTGTTATGGATATTTCCGGTTCACATGATTTTAATTCTATTAATTTGAGTTGGTCAGTTAATAATTTATTTGACAGAGAATATTATGATCATTTATCAAGACTTAAAAATATGGAGATATATGAAATGGGAAGGAATATTTCCTTTGGATTAAATTATAAGTTCTAAATTTTAAATGGCAATTCAGTTTGATATTCGAATTGAATTGCCGTTTTTTTGCGCAAAATATGATAGCATTGGATAGTTGTTCTCATTTCCAGAGGATAAAAGTTGTCCTGTAGCTAAGCTATATTTATAATCTTCACATTTACAATTGGATTGAACTCCGCTTATGACCATTGTAGAGCAGTCAGATGGATAATGGTTAGGACAACTTGCTTCCCATGCCATAATTTGGTCATTCATATTAAATAATAAAATCCCTTTTATTCCACCACTTTGTATATAAACTGAACCTCCGCTATATCTTAAGTTATCATATTGTGGAAGGTTTAGATTGATTGTTTTCTCAAAAGAAATGTTTTGTAAATATGGATTATTATTTATTTGTTCTTTTGAACAAGATGCTAGAATCATAAATGATAGTAAAAAGTAAAAGCTTCTTTTTTTATCCATAATTAATGAAAGTAAGCAAAAAATAATACACTTAATAATTTTGTATATTTGTTATAAATCCCATATGTATCGGGATTTTTTCTTTTAAATATATAACGATGAGTAACGTTTCTTATTATACTAGAGAAGGATTAAAAAAATTAAAAGATGAATTAAATCATCTTAAAGATATAGAACGCCCTAAAGCTTCTAATGCTATTGCTGAAGCTAGAGATAAGGGTGATTTAAGTGAAAATGCTGAATACGATGCTGCTAAAGAAGCCCAAGGAATGCTAGAAATGAAGATTTCTAAGATGGAAGATGTTGTTGCAAATGCAAGATTAATTGATGAGTCACAACTTGATTTATCAAAAGTTTTAGTTTTATCTAAGGTTACTATTAAGAATTTGAATAATCAAATGGAAATGAATTATACTTTAGTTGCTGAAAGTGAAGCAGATCTTAAAACGGGAAAAATATCGGTTAACTCTCCAATAGGGAAAGGATTGCTTGGAAAAAAAGTTGGAGAAATAGCTGAAATAAATGTTCCAAATGGAACTTTAAAATTCGAAATACTTTCAATTAATAGATAAATCTAATGGCTACAATCTTTACAAAAATTATTAATAATGAAATCCCCTGTTATAAAATAGCTGAAACAGAGGATTGTTTCGCTTTTTTAGACATTAATCCAAATTCAATTGGACATACACTCTGTATTCCTAAGAGAGAAGAAGACTATGTATTTGATTTGGATTCTAAATCATATGAAAATTTATTAAACTTTTCTAAAACTATTGCAATAGCGATTAAAAAAGCAATTCCTTGTAACAGAGTAGCAATGTCTGTAATTGGATTAGAAGTTCCTCATGCACATGTGCACTTAATTCCAATAAATGAGATGAAGGATGTTACTTTTACTAATAAAGTAAAATGTTCAAAGGATGAATTTGAAGAAATTGCTGAAAAAATTAAGAATTTTCTCTAAAGACAGGTAAATTTAATTCTATAGTAGTCCCTTTATTTATTTCAGATTTATTTATAAATATTTTTCCATTGTGATATTCTGTAATTATTCTTTTAGATAAAGACAAACCCAGTCCCCAACCCTTTTTCTTTGAAGAGAATCCAGATGAAAATATTTTGTTATGAAATTTTGGTTCAATTCCAAGTCCATCATCTTCAATTAGGATTTGGATTTCGTTATTAACTTTATATACACTAATAAGAATATTTCCATTACCCTTCATTGAGTCTATGGAATTTTTAACTATGTTTTCAATTACCCACTCAAATAATGTTCTGTTTAGTGATGAAAAAATTGTCTCTTTAAAAGGTTTAAATTCAAACTTAATTAGTGAAGAATTTCTCTTTTTTAAATAATTTATTGTGCTATTTAAAACATCATTAATATCTTCCTTTTTTAATTTAGGGATTGATCCAATTTCAGAGAATCTTTTAGTTATTTTGTTAAGTCTTTCTATATCCTTTTCAATCTCAACAATTATATTATTATCAACTTTTTGTTCTTTAAGAATAGACGACCAACCCATTAAAGAAGAAAGAGGTGTGCCGATTTGATGAGCTGTTTCTTTTGCAAATGATGCCCAAATTTTATTTTTATTTGAGCTTACGAAGGATTTGTAATAATTAAATACAATTAACGAGAAAAATATTGCTACAATTAATAGAGCAAATGGATAGTATTTAATTTTATTAAAAGTAGAGGAGTTCCCAAAGTAAAGTTTTTGATTTATACTATTATTGAACTTTATTTCAATAGGCTTATTTTCTTGAGATATTTTTTTTAAAACACTTTTCAATTTAATAGAATCTATTACTAAAGACTTTTCATCAAATATGTTTTTATGAGACAAAATTTTTCCATTTGCATCAACCTGAATTATAGGATTTTCAAAACTTTTTGTTAATACCATAAAAGTTAATTCTCCCAAATCTTCATCTAAGTTTTTGGATTCAATAAAGTTTTTCTGAGCCATTGCCCATAGTTCTATTTTCTTTCTTTCTTCATTCTTTGTATACTCTATAATTTTATTTGTATTAAATAGAATTAAAAAAACACTCAAGATTAATCCAATAAATAGAATTAACCTTATTAAATTATTATTTGAATTAGCTTTTATCACAACATTGTTAATATAATCTAATATAAAAGTTTTTTTTCCTTTAACTAAGCACTAAAAATTATTTAATTTTAAAAAATTAATAAATAAAATATGGATATCTCAGGAAAAATAAAATTAATTAATGAAACTAAAGAATATGGAAATAATGGCTTTAGGAAACGTGAAGTTGTAATAACTACAGAAGAACAATACCCTCAAGACTTATTGGTTGAGTTTGTTCAGGATAAATGCGATATATTAAATTCTTTTCAAGTAGGGCAAAGTGTTAAAGTAGATATAAATTTAAGAGGAAGGGAATGGGAGAGTCCACAAGGAGAAATCAAATATTTTAATTCTATTCAGGGTTGGAGAATGGAAAAACTATTTTCTGAAGATGAAAATGCGGAAATTCCACCTATACCTCCTGCTGAAGCATTTCAAGCAGCGGATGAACTTAATCAAGATGAGCCAGATGATTTACCTTTTTAATAAAAATGAATCAGCTTACCAGTGAACATATATTTCCCTCTCCATTATCTGCAGATCAGGAAGGAATAGTTGCTTTTGGTGGAGATTTAGATCCAGACAGAATATTACTTGCTTATAAAAAGGGAATTTTCCCTTGGTTTGAAAATGATGATTATTTGCTTTGGTGGAGTCCAGATCCTAGAATGGTATTGTTTCCTGAAAAATTAAAAATTTCTAAATCAACTAGAAAAATTTTAAAAGATAATCCATTTGAAATAACATTTAACAAATCTTTTATGGAAGTAGTTAATGCTTGTGCTAAAGTCAAAAGGTTCGGACAGAATGGAACCTGGATTACAAAAGGTCTAATGGAAGCTTATAAAAAGCTGCATGAAAAAGGACATGCCTATTCAGTTGAAGTATGGGAAAATATGGAATTAGTAGGAGGACTTTATGGAATAGACTTGGGAAACATATTTTGTGGCGAAAGTATGTTTACTAAAAAAAATAATGCAAGTAAAATAGCTTTTATTTATTTGGTTAAGGAATTAACTAAAAACGGATATGATTTGATTGATTGTCAAGTGCCGAGTGCTCATCTAAAAAGTCTTGGAGCTGAAGAAATTTCGCGAGAAGAATTTATTAAATATTTAGTTTAATTAATTATCATTTTTTCAAAATCATTTATACTTAATGCATCTTTTAAATTATAATTTCCTATAGAATTTCTAACTAAATTTTGAAGATAAGCTCCTGATTTTAGCTCTTTCCCAAAATCATTTGCAATAGACCTTATATAAGTTCCTTTACTACATTGAATTTCAAAATCAACTAATGGAAGATTAATATTTGTAATTTCAAACTTGTAAATATTTATTTCTCTTTTTTCTAATTTCACTTTCTCTCCTTTTCTAGCATAATCATAAAGTTTTTTCCCTTTTAATTTAATTGCTGAAAAAATGGGAGGGGATTGTTTAGATCTTCCTAAGAATTTTTTTGATGTTTGAATCAATTTTTTCTCATCGATATTTTTTATTGAATAAGTTGAATCAATTTCTGTTTCTAGGTCAAAAGATGGAGTAGTTGCTCCTATAAAAAAAGTTCCGGAATAAGACTTTTTTTCATCTTGATATTCAATTATGTTTTTTGTTAATTTTCCAGTACACACAATTAATAAACCTTGTGCAAGGGGATCAAGTGTCCCTGCATGTCCAACTTTAATTTTTTTTATTTTATAATTTGATTTTATAAGCCATCTGATTTTATTTACTACTTGAAAAGATGTCCAATTAATAGGTTTGTTTATTAAAAGTAATTTTCCATTAATAAAAGATTCTCTACTAAAGTCCATTATATAGAGAATAAAAAATAATTATTGATCCTACAATTAAACAATAAATTGAAAAGAAATATAATTTACTTTTTTTAACTAGAAGAATCATCCATTTACATGCAAAAAGACCTGTAATAAATGCTGAGATGAAGCCTAATAACAGAGAAATTAGATCAAAATTTTCAAAACTTAAACCATGATCTAATAATGATTTAATCATACTCCCAAAAATTATAGGTATCACCATTATAAAAGAAAATCTAGCAGCCTTTTCTCTGTCTATACCAATCATAATAGCGGAAGCTATAGTTGCTCCACTTCTGGATATACCTGGCAAGATTGCAATTGCTTGAGCTAAACCAATTAAAAAACTGTTTTTAAAATTAATTTCTTTTTGTTTCCAATTCAAAAAATCAGATGCAAATAATAAAATTGCGGTAATATAAAGCATGCATCCTACCAATATTAAATTCCCATCAAATAAAGAATTTATTTTTTCTTCAAATAATAACCCAACCAAAACTGCAGGAATCATTGAAATGATTATTAAAACAGAGAAATTGTGTGAATTATTATATTTTCTATTTAATAAACCAGAAAAAATATCCAAAAGATCTTTTCGGAAGTAAAAAATAGTACTAAAAGCAGTAGCAGAATGTAGAACAATGGTAAATAGTAAACTTTCTTTATTTGAAAGGTTGTTTCCTAAAATTACTTTTGAAATTTCTAAATGTCCACTGGAAGAAATAGGTAAAAATTCGGTTAAACCTTGAACTATCCCAAGAAGAACGGATTCTAAATAATCCATTTATTTTTTTCTTGGATTAAGCAAAATAGCATATACCTGTATTCCAAAACCAATCAAAACCAGTATTGGAGCTAATCTAATTCTTCTAAAATTATAAATCTCTTCATTGAAAACATTTGGATCTTCACTCCCTCCCCCAGACATTAGAATAAATCCAATGGCAATAAATAAAATTCCAACTAACATTACTATGTAGTTTTTCTTTTTAAAAATAAAATCTTTCGATGGTTCTTTATTTTTTTTCATTAGTAAAGTTGTTCAATTTTTAATTTAAGAAATCTTTGAGTTGCAAAATAAGTACATATTGATGTAATAATTATACTAAAAATCAGTATACATAAAAATAATGTAAATATTAACTTAACATCAGTCATTAGATTTAATCCGACAATAGAACTTTCTAGATAATATATTGAAATGCTCAATAGTGAGATGGCTATTATAGAACTGACTATACCCAATTTAATGTGAGTATTAATAAAAGGTTTTCTAATGAATCTTTTAGTTGCCCCAACCAATTGCATTGTTTTAATGATAATTCTATTTGAGTATATTGATAATCTGATGGAACTATTAATAATTAAGACAGAAATCAATAGAAAAAATGAAGCAAAAACTAGAACCCAAAATTTAATCTTTTTTAGATTTTCATTAATCAACGAAACCAATGGAGCATCATATCTGACTTCATCTACAAAGTTTATTTCGCTAAATTCTTTTGAAATTTTATCTAAAACATCTGACTTAACGAAATCCGATTTTAAATAAATATCAATAGAATTTAAAATGGGATTTGTTCCTAAAAATTCTAAGAAATTTTCTTCAATTTCTTCAATTAGTATTTCAGCTCCTTTATCTTTAGAAATATAATTAATGGATTTGGTATAATCTTTTAAATTTATTTTTTTTTGAAGTTGAACTATTTCTATTTGTTTAGCAATATCTTTTAAATATATAGTAACAGGAATTTTTTCTTTAAAATCATTTGAAATTTTCTTCGCATTAAATGCTAATAAAAAAAAGGCTCCCATTATATATAGAACCAGGGATATACTAATCGTAACAAAGAAATAGGATGAAAGCAGTCTTCTATTTTTGTTTTTTGACAATGAAATATATTTTGATAAATGTAAAAATAAGAAACCTTTTTAATTGTTAAGTTTTTAATTTAACATTGGTTCTGCCATTACCATACTCCAATCTTCATTAGAACGTTTAAACTTTTCCTATTCAGACAATAAACGTATTTTTGTTTTTTTAATTTAGTTTATGGCCTACGATTTTAAGAAAATTGAATCAAAGTGGCAAAAATATTGGTCTACAAATCAAATTTTTAAAGCGGACAATAATAGTAAATTGCCAAAATACTATGTGATGGACATGTTCCCATATCCATCTGGAGCTGGTCTTCATGTTGGACATCCATTAGGTTATATTGCCAGTGATATATATTCTAGATTTAAAAGACAAAAAGGGTTTAATGTTTTGCATCCTCAAGGTTACGATTCATTTGGTTTACCTGCTGAACAATACGCTATTCAAACTGGAAGACATCCTTCAAAAACTACAGATGAGAATATTGATAGATATAGAGAACAATTGGATAGATTAGGTTTCTCCTTTGATTGGTCTAGGGAAATAAGAACCTCTAACAAAGAATATTATAAGTGGACACAATGGATGTTTATAAAACTATTTAATTCTTGGTATGATATTGAAAAAGATAAGTCTATTTGCATTAAAGAATTGATTAAAATTTTTGAAAAAAAAGGAAATAAAAATATTAGTGCTTATGAAAGTGAATCTACTGAAAAATTTTCTGCAGATCAATGGAATAATTTTTCTGAATTAAAAAAGGGAAGGATTCTACTATGCTATAGATTAGCATTTCTTTCAGAAATAGATGTTAATTGGTGTCCAAAATTAGGTACTGTTCTTGCAAATGATGAAATTATTGATGGATTATCAGAAAGGGGAGGGCATGAGGTTGTTAGAAAAAAAATGACACAATGGAGTATTAGAATATCCCCATTCTCAGAAAGATTATTAAATGGGCTCAATAATATAGATTGGCCAGAGCCATTAAAAGAAATGCAAAGAAATTGGATAGGTAAATCTGAAGGGTCGTTGGTAAAATTTGATGTTAAGGATTTTAATGAACAAATTGAAGCTTTTACAACTAGACCGGATACAATTTATGGAGTAACTTTTATTACTCTAGCACCAGAACACCCTTTTGTTAAACGCATAACAACAAAAGAAAATAAAGATTTAGTTAATAAATATATAATACAAGCATCAAAAAAAACAGAAAGAGATAGGATTGCAGATGTGAAAACAATTAGTGGAGTTTTTACAGGGGCCTATGCTTTTCACCCTTTAACCAATAAAGAACTTCCCATTTGGATTTCAGATTATGTTTTAGCTAGTTATGGAACAGGTGCTGTCATGGCAGTCCCATGTGGTGATCAAAGAGATTATAATTTTGCAAA
The DNA here is from genome assembly GCA_964433845.1 of uncultured Flavobacteriaceae bacterium. Lineage (GTDB taxonomy): Bacteria > Bacteroidota > Bacteroidia > Flavobacteriales > Flavobacteriaceae > MAG-121220-bin8. The sequence goes on along the minus strand of CAYSTA010000002.1, from coordinate 36,198 downwards.
ATTTTTTAAGTTACCAATTAATAATATTTTTAAAGACATTGATATCTCTAAAGAAGCTTTTCAAGCTAAGGAAGGTTTTAAGTTGATAAATTCTGATTTTTTAGACGGATTAGATTTTAAAAATGGATTTTTAAAAGCAGTTGAGGGTCTAAAAAAAGTAGGTAAAGGAATTCACAAAATAAATTATAAATTAAGAGATGCAGTATTTAGTAGGCAGAGATATTGGGGAGAACCCTTTCCAGTTTATTATAAAGATGGTTTGCCTGTAATGATTGATGAAAAATATTTGCCAATAATTTTACCTGATATTGATAAATATCTTCCAACAGAGGAAGGAAACCCTCCTTTGGGAAATTCAAAAAATTGGGCATGGCATAGTATAAACAATATTATAGTTGAAAATGAGTTAATTGATAATGAAAATGTTTTCCCAATGGAACTCAATACAATGCCTGGCTGGGCTGGAAGTTCATGGTATTTTAATAGATATATGGATCCAAAAAATGATGAGTTTTTTGCATCAAAAGAGTCGTTAGAATATTGGAAAGAAGTAGACCTGTATGTTGGGGGAAGTGAACATGCAACAGGACATTTATTGTATTCTAGATTTTGGCAATATTTCTTATATGATCATGACTTGGTTCCAGTGCCTGATTATGCAAAAAAACTAATAAATCAAGGTATGATTCTTGGAAATAGTGCATATATACATAGATTAAATGGTTCAAATACCTATTTATCAAATGGCCTTATTGATGGAAAAAATGTTCAAGCTGTTCATGTTGATGTTAAATTTGTTAATGTAAATAATGAATTAAATATTAAAGAATTAAAAAAGTGGCAACCTCAATTTTTAAAAGCAGATTTTAAACTTGAAAATAAAAAGTTTTTTGTTAAAAGAGAGGTTGAAAAAATGTCAAAATCTAAATATAATGTTGTAAACCCTGATGAGATATGTGATAAATATGGAGCAGATACTTTAAGATTATATGAAATGTTTCTTGGACCAATTGATCAGGCAAAACCATGGAATACCGCCGGTATTACTGGAACATTTTCATTTTTGAATAAGTTTTGGAATTTATTTCATATTAATGAAGAATTCATTGTTAGCGATGATAAACCAACTGATAAGGCTTTTAAAATACTACATAAAACAATTAAAAAGGTTAGTGAGGATATAGAAAATTTTTCATTTAACACATCAGTTAGTGCATTTATGATTTGTGTCAATGAATTAAATTCTTTGAAATGTAATAATAGATTAATCCTAAAAGATCTTTGTGTTTTATTATCTCCTTTTGCTCCTCATATTTGTGAAGAAATATGGAACAAATTAGGTAATACTAAATCTATTTCAAATATAAATTATCCAGTGTATAACCCTGATTTTCTTAAAGAAAATACGGTTGAATATCCGGTGTCTTTTAATGGAAAATTAAGATTTAAAATTAATTTAGAGACTTCTTTATCTGTTGAAGAAATTAAAAAGGAAGTTCTGAAAGATGAAAAAACCGAAAAATATTTGAATCATAAAGAAATTAAGAAAGTAATTATAGTTCCAAATAAAATAATAAATATCGTTTGTTAAATGATTGATAAAATAGAACTAATAGGTTTATTAGCAGCTATCTTAACAACTATAGCCTTTATCCCTCAAGTTTTTAAAGTAATGAAATCTAAGTCTTCTGAAGGACTATCATTAACTACTTATTTAATTTTTATTACAGGAGTTTCTTTATGGTTAATTTATGGAATATTTAAAACGAGCCTTTCTATGATTCTTGGAAATGGAATTACCGTTTTTTTAGCTTCAATAATTATCTACTATATTTTAAAAAACAAAAATTCTAATTAATTGAAATTTGTCTATCAATTTGTTGTTCAAGAGAAATGAATGTTTCGGTCCTTGAAACGCCTTCAATGGATTGTATTTGTTTATTTAGAAGAGCCATTAGGTGTTCATTATTTTTACATATAACTTTAACTAGTACACTCCAATTTCCTGTTGTATAATGACATTCAAGAATTTCAGGGATTTTTTTCATTTTTTTAATAGCTTCAGAATTTCTTTCAGCTTTATCAAAATATACTCCAATAAAAGCTAATGTAGAATAACCTAAAACTTTAGGATTAATTTTTAAATGGTGACCCGCTATTAATCCAGAATCATTTAATTTTTTAATTCTTTGATGAATTGCAGCACCAGAAATGCCAATTTTTCTGGAAATTTCTAAAATAGGAGCCCTTGAATTGGCTGTTAATTCTATTAAAATTTGCTTATCTAATCCGTCTATCTTCAAAATGTATTAATTTAAAACAATGTCTTTAGCGACTCTTTTGCTTGTGCCAGATGATCCTAATAATGTAACTAATTTATCATACTTTGACATTAAATTATATCTTTTTTCTAAATCTAAAACTTTTTTTAATTCTTCAATTATATTTTTTTTTGAACATTTACTTTGTATAAGTTCTTTAATGATTTCTTCATCCATTATTAAGTTAACTAATGAAATGAACTTAATTTTTACAAATATTTTAGCTAAAAAATAACTTATAAAACTGGTTTTATAGCAGACTACTTGAGGAATTCTAAAAATAGATGCTTCTAATGTGGCAGTCCCACTTGTAACTAAAGACGCTTTAGAATTAGAAAGTAATGCATAGGTTTCATTTTTAATTATAGAAACATTTTTGTTTTTTATTAAGTTTTGATAAAAATTCAAATTTATATTTGGAGCCCCAGCTATAATAAATTGATAGTTTGGGAAATGTTCAATTACTTCCAACATTGTCTTTAGAATTTTTTTAATTTCTTGCTTTCTGCTTCCAGGTAAAATTGATATAATCTCTTTCTCATTACATAACTTATGTTTTATAAAAAAATCTTCTTTTTCATTTTTTTTATATTGCTCAATACTATCTAAAAGAGGGTGCCCAAAAAACTTTACAGGAAAATTATGTTTCTGTTCAAAATATTTTTTTTCAAATGGAAGTATTACATATAATTTGTCAATGCTATTTTTAATATTATTAATCCTTTTTTCATTCCATGCCCATATTTGTGGAGCTATATAATAATTTGTATTGAATTTATTTTTTTTGGCCCATTTAGCAATCCTCATATTAAACCCTGGATAGTCAATAAAAATAATTTTATCTGGTTTAAAATTTAATATGTCTTTTTTACAGAATGCAATATTTTTTAAAATAGTATTTAAATTTTTTAGCACTTCATAAAATCCCATAAAAGATAATTCATTATAGTGTTTTACAATTTTTGCACCAGCATTTTGCATTTTATCTCCTCCCCACGCTTTTATTTTAGCATTCGAATCTAAGTTATAAATTTCCTTTATTAAATTAGATCCATGTAGATCACCAGAAGCTTCCCCTGCTATGATATAATACTTCATTAATTTATTTTAAAATTTCCAATTATTTAATCTTTTAATGTTATTGTGGTCAGTCATATCAAATTTTACAGGAACGATAGAAACATATCCGTTATTCAAAGCCCATTCATCAGTATTAATCCCATCATCTTCATTAATAAATTCACCAGTTAGCCAATAATATTCTTTTCCTTGAGGATTAGTTCTTTTATCAAATTTTTCAATCCAATAAGCTTTAGCTTGTCTACAAATTTTTATTCCTTTTATTTCGTTTTCTTTTAACTTGGGAAAGTTTACATTCAATGCATTCCCTTTAGGTATACCTTCTTTTAAAGCTGTTTTTGTAATTTTTTCTATATAGCTTGTTAATGAACTAAAATTAGCGTCCCATCTATAATCTAAAAGAGAAAATCCAATTGCAGGAATTCCTTCAATACTAGCTTCTAATGCAGCACTCATCGTACCAGAATAAATGACATTAATTGAAGAATTAGAGCCATGGTTAATTCCAGAAACACATATATCAGGTTTTCTTTTTAAGATTTCATTTATACCTAGCTTGATGCAGTCTGCGGGAGTCCCTGAACATGAATACTCTTTTTGTGGACCATTATCAATTTTAATTAAGTTGCATTCTAATGTTGAATTAATAGTGATTGCATGTCCCATTCCTGATTGGGGACTTTCTGGTGCAACTACGACGACATCTCCTATTTTATTCATTATTGAAATTAATGATCTTATTCCAGGAGCTGATATTCCATCGTCATTTGTTACCAATATTAAAGGTTTTTTAGACATTCATAAAATTTGAGTAAAAGTACTGAAAAGAATATATTTCTTTAATATATCAAATTCAAATAATGAAATAATTATATTATATATAATATAGCATGATTTTTGCCCTAATTTCATAAATTTACTTTTAAGTATCTTGAATATTTCTTATGAAACGTAAATTAATTTTAGTTTTTATAGCTTTTTCACTGGTTTTTGCTAGCTGGAAATTAATTAATCCAAAATTTGACAATCCTAATAAAGACAAATTATTAATTGAAATTATTAAGTATGTTTTGGAAAAATATCACTACAATTCAATTGAAATTAATGATGAGTTTTCTGAAGATATGTTTGATACATATATAGATTTATTGGACTCTCAGAAAAAATATTTTTTAGCTTCAGATTATAGAGAATTTAAGAACTATAAGTTTCAATTAGACAATCAATTAATTGATTATGATTTGTCTTTTTTTAATTTAACCTATCAAAGGTTAATTCAAAGAATCAAAGAAGTAGAGGAATTTTACCCTTCTTTATTGTCTTCCCCATTTGATTTTTCAATTGATGAGGAAATTAATCTAGATTTTGAAAACATTTCTTTTTCAAAAAATAATAATGAAAGAATAGATAGATGGAGAAAACAATTAAAGTATTCAACTTTAGATATATATGATATTAAAATTTCTGAACAAAAATTAAATATTGAAAAGGTTGAAGATTACAAAGTAAAATCAAATGAAGAAATCATTAAAGAATCAATTGATTTAGTATCTAAAAACATTGACAATGTTTTTGATTTAATGAATGATCTACAGAGAAAAGATTGGTTTTCTAATTATTTAAACTCATTTGTTGCTCAACTAGATCCACACACATTTTATTTCAAACCTGAAGATAAAGAACGTTTTGACATGAATATGTCAGGAAAATTTAATGGTATAGGGGCAAGGTTATCTAAACAAGAAGGTGGAATTAAAATTGTAGATATTATTTTGGGAGGCCCATTATGGAAAGACAAAAAGATTGAGATTGGGGATGAAATAATTAAGGTTGGCCAAGGAAATGATGAGCCAGTTGATGTAATAGGAATGAGGTTAGAAGATGCGATTAAATTAATCAAAGGACCAAAAGATACTGAAGTTAGGTTGACCGTTAGAAAAAAAATAGATGGTGAAATACAAGTTATTCCTGTAATAAGAGATTTGATTCAATTAGAAGAAACTTATGCAAGATCTACTATAATTAACAAAGACGATAAAAAATATGGATTAATTAGTTTGCCAAAATTTTATGTTGATTTTGATAATTACAGGAAAAGAAATTGCGCTTCCGATGTTAAAAAAGAAATTATTAAATTAAAAAAAGAAGGTATAGAAGGTCTAGTTTTAGATTTAAGAAATAATGGAGGCGGTTCCTTACAAACAGTTGTTGACATGACAGGTCTTTTTATTAAAGAAGGACCAGTTGTTCAGGTAAAATCATTTGGAGATAGAAAACAGGTTGTTTTTGATAAAGACCCTTCCATCTTTTGGGAGGGCCCATTGGTAATTTTAGTAAATCAGATGTCTGCATCAGCATCAGAAATATTAGCAGCAGCATTGCAAGATTATAATAGGGCGGTAATTGTTGGTAGTACTCAAAGCTTTGGAAAAGGAACGGTTCAAAATGTAATTGATTTGAATAGATTTTTATCGAATAGTGATTATGATTTAGGAGCATTAAAGATTACAACAGATAAATTCTATAGAATTAATGGCGGATCTGTTCAAGTCGAAGGTGTTAAAAGTGACATTACAATTCCAAATAGGCTTTCATTTATTCCAATTGGTGAAAATGATGAAGAAAACCCCTTAGAATGGGATCAAATAGATTCTGCAAACTATAAAAAATGGGATGGTTATTTTAATTTAGATCAAGTAATAAAATCAAGTAACGATAGAATTAATAATAGTCAATTTGTTTCATTAGTTAAAGAAAATGCTAAATGGATAGCTTCAAAACAGAGTCCAAAATCATTTTCATTAAACTATTCTATTTTTAAGAAAATACAAGCTGATGATAAAAAGTATTTGTCAAAGTTTGATGATTTAAAGAATTATAAAAATGATTTAGAATTTGAGTTTATTGCAAATGAAGAAGAATCCATTGAGAATTCTAAAGAAATTTTGGAAAGAAGAAAGCGTTGGACAAAAGGTTTGCAATCAGACTTTCAGTTAAATGAAGGTTTAAAAGTTTTAAGTAATTTAAAATCAAAATTAATTAATCGAAAATCTATTATTGCAAATAACAATTAATGCTATTTAAAAAGAAAAAGTTTATTCATAAACATTTCGGAATTTTCCTTTCATTAACTTTTATTTTTTTTTGTTTCTTAATATCAATTTTTTCTTATTTTATTATTCCAGATGATTCGCAATATTCAAATCAAATGCATTTATCCATTCACTCGATGCCGCCTGGATTTAAAACCTATATTTTAAAAATACCTAATCCCACCAATTTCAATGAATCATATTTTAATATTAAGTTTTTTGGAAAAAAATTTCCAAATAAAGAGATTGTAATTAAAAAGTATGATTTCTTAGAAGAAGGAATTGAATATGAAAATTATAACCAAGAAAAATTATTTGCTAATTATGATTTATTTCCTTCAAATCTTTCTATAAAAGAAATTGAAAAAAAATATATCAAACAAAGAAAATTTATATTCGGAACAGATAGCTTTGGAAGAGATATGTTTGGAAGAATTATATTGGGAACAAGAGTATCTCTTTCAATTGGTTTTATTGCAGTTTTAATTTCTCTAATAATTGGACTATCTATTGGAATGATAGGGGGATATTATGGTGGAATAGTTGATAAAATTGTAATGGTAATTATTAATATTTTTTGGTCCATTCCAACATTATTACTTGTAATTGCTATTTCTATAGCATTAGGAAAAGGATTTTGGCAAGTTTATCTTGCAGTAGGTTTAACTATGTGGGTTGAGGTTGCAAGAGTAGTAAGAGGACAGGTAATTTCAGAAAAAAATAAAGATTATATAGTAGCTACTAAAGTTTTAGGGTATTCTGATATTAGAATTTTTATTAAACATTTATTACCCAATATTATAGGACCAATCCTAATCATATGTGCAGCTAATTTTGCAGCAGCAATTCTTATTGAAAGCGGCCTTAGTTTTCTAGGTATAGGAACACAACCACCTATACCTAGTTGGGGATCAATGATAAAAGATAATTATCAGTTTATTATTTTAGGTAAAGCCTATTTGGCTTTTATTCCGGGTATTTCAATTATGTTATTGGTTACTAGTTTTATGTTTTTAGGAAATAAACTTTCAGATTTATTTAATATTAACAAATAGATTACCATTTGCTAGTTCTTTCTGCATCTAATCTTATATATATAGAGATTAGTAAAACAAAACCTAAAAGACTAGACCCCCCATAACTAAAAAAAGGCAATGGAATCCCTATGGTTGGAACTAAACCTAAAACCATTCCAACATTAATAAAGAAATGACTAAAAATTATTGTAGCAGCAGAGTATGAAAAAATTTTACTAAACAAATTCCTTTGTAGTTCAGCTCGTTTAGATATCCTTAACATTAAAAATGCAAATAAGCAAATTACTATAAACGCACCAATAAATCCCCATTCCTCTCCAACCGTTGAAAAAATATAATCTGTATGTTGGAAGGGTACAAAACTCCCCCTGGTTTGAGGACCTTTTAAAAACCCTTCACCAAAAAGACCGCCTGATGCAAATGCAATTATAGATTGATTGGTATTGTACCCTGTTCCTCTATTATCTTCTTGTATTCCCATTACTATATTTAATCTGTCTCTATGATGTTGTTCAAAAATATTGTTGAAAATAAAATCTACAGAAAAAGCAAAAGAGGATAAAATAAGGGAGTATATGATAAATTTTCTAATAGATTTTTTCTTTTTTTTCGAATATAAAATTATCAAAATGGAAATTATTATAATTAGCAAAATGATTATTTCTTTAGAAAGAAGAATAGTTAGAAAAAATAATAGAATGAAACCAATAAAAAAATTCATATAAATTGATGGAAGACCAATTTTGTAAAAAACGAAAACAAAACTTAAAAAAATTAAAGTGCTTCCAGGATCAGGCTGTAATACAATTAATAAGACAGGAATAAATATTATTAAAAAAGAGTAAAATTGAGTTTTTATTGTTTTAATATTAGCATTAATATCACTTAAATATTTTGCTAGAGCAAGAGCCGTTATTGGTTTAGCAAATTCACTAGGTTGTAATCCAAATCCAAAGACTTGATACCATGCAGTTGAACCATTAATGCTTTTTCCAAATATAAACAGCCCTATCAATGATAAAATAGATAGCACATATGCTATGCTTGCAAATTTTTGAAAAAACTTGTAGGGAATGAGCTGAATACTTAAAAAAAGAAATATAGAAATTAAAATAAATACAATTTGTTTGCCAAAAGGATTATTCAACAATAATGGAGATTCAAGATTATCAGCGTGTGTTGCAGAATAAATATTTATTGCACCCATAATAATCAATAAAATGACTGTGAACAGTGTTGTTAGATCAATTTTATTTAACTTAATCTCACTCATTAATCTTAAAATTAGATTTTATATATGGTTTTTTATACTCTTCCATTAAATTGCCATTAACTATGTATTTTTCTAAATACTTTCTCTTAACTTTTTTATTTAAATAACTCTCCATCATTAAACTAGCAGTTGGAGCAGCCCATCGTGTTCCCCAATAACCATTTTCAATAAAAACAACAATTGCTATTTTAGGATTGTCTTTTGGAGCAAAACCTATGAAGATAGAGTGATCTGTAAGTTGCAGTCTATTGCCATTAATTTTAATAAAATTTTCAGCTGTTCCTGTTTTTCCAGCTACTTCAATTCCATTTATTTTTGCATTCTGTGCAGTCCCTTTTTGAACAACATTAAACATGCCTTCAATTATTTTTTCAAAATGAATAGAATCGATTGTAGTGAATTTTTTTACAGTATATTTTTCCTTAAGAGATTTCTTAGAGATATTTTTTACTAAATGTGGGATTTTATACCAACCTCTATTGGCAATAATTGTTGTAAGATTAGCTAATTGAATAGGTGTTGTTAGGATTTCTCCCTGTCCAATCCCATTAGAAATAGTTGTAGCTGCTTTCCATCCTCCGTTAGGATACCAGTTGTCATAATAATTTGAACCTGGAATTAAACCTGGCCTTCCTATTGGATGATCATAACCTAGATAATTGCCAAAACCAAAACTTTCTACATGTTTTTTCCAATTATCTATACCTAACTTTGAATTAGGAAATTTATCCAAAGTTTTTTTATAGATATTAGCAAAAAATGTGTTACAAGAATTGTAAATGGCTTTATTTAAATTATTAATTGTTCCAATTTTACAATGACACCTCATAAATCTATTTTTTGAATAAAAATGTCCTTCATTACATCTAATAGTAGTTTTATCATTAATAATGTTTTCTTGTAAACCAATTAAACCATTTACTAACTTAAATGGAGATCCTGGAGGATATTGTCCTTGTAATCCTCTATCAAATAATGGCTTTCCTATACTATCGTTTTTTAATTTTAGATAGTTTGTTGATCTATTTCTCCCAATTAATAGATTTGGATTAAATGAAGGTGAATTAATTAAAGATAATATTTCCCCACTGGAAGGTTCAATTGCAATAATGCTTCCAAATTTGTTTTTCATTAGTGAGTCTCCATATCGTTGGAGAGCTATGTCTATGCTTAATTTAATGTCATTTGCAGGAACAATAAGTGTGTCAAATAAACCATCTTTATATGAATTGGTTATTCTATTAAATTTGTCTTTTTGAAAATATTTTACTCCTTTAATACCTCTTAATTCTTTTTCATATGATTTTTCTAAACCTTGTCTTCCAATAAGTTCTCCGGATTCATAATAACTATTATCATTAATTTCATAATCATTTACCTCACTTATGTAACCTAAAATGTTTGAAGCAGAATTTGTTAAATACTTTCTGTTAGACTTTCTTATAATATTAAACCCGTGATATTTCCAGAGTTTTTCTTGAATTAAGGCAAAATCATTTTTAGAAATTTGAGATAAAAAAACGGAGGGTTTTATTGTGGAATATTTTGTAGCTCTTTTAATTTTTTCAATAAATTCAGATTTATTAATCTGAAAAATTTTACAGAACTCAATTGTGTCTATTTCTTTTACATCTTTTGGAATGATCATTAAATCATAAAACGACTCATTTCCAACTAAAAGATTATTGTTTCTATCGTAGATATAACCCCTTTCGGGATATTGATAAACTCTTTCAACAGAATTTCTTTTTGATAATTCTACATTATCTATATCAATTATCTGAATCCAAAATAATCTCAGAATAAATAATATACAAGAGAAAATTATTAATATAGGTAATAGCTTATCTTTCATTTTTAGCTAAAAGATAAATTAAGGTAAAACAAAAAATTAATGAAAGTAAGGAAGTGTAAAAAGTATTTCTCAAAACAACTTTTATTTGATCAATTGCAAATGATTCTAGTGAGAACATAATAAAGTGGTGAATAAAAATAATACTCAAAACAAATAATATTTTTTGGTAAATGGTAGAGTCATTGATATAATCTTTAAGTTTTTTTATTCCATGTGGATCATAAAAATTTCCAAACATAAAATTCATTATATGTGGTCTAAGAAAAGCTATAGTTACAAATGCAGCTGCATTAACACCCATTGAATTAGTGAAGGAATCTAATATTAATCCGAAAAAGAAACTAACTATTAAGAAAAATAATCTGTTTATTTTGATAGGAAAAACTAAAACAAATATTATGGAAATATGAGGGTCATATAGGCCAAATAAATCAAATTTATTAAAGATAAGACCTTGAAAAATTAATAAAAGGACGAATCTTATAGCAATGATAAAGTAGAGGTTAGTCATTTATTAAATTTTTTATATTGTCAATTTCTTCTTTATCTAGATTATTAATAACATAAACATTTTTTGCACTAGTCATGTCATTATTAATCAAAACCTCTATTCCATAATAATTTTCTGAATCTTTTAAATGAATTTTTGAAACAATACCAATAGGTAAATTCTCTGGAAAAATTGCAGACATACCACCCGAAACTATGCTATCTCCAATTTTTATTTTCGCTATTTTTGGCACATCATTTAAATTTAATATGCTTGGATCTTCTCCATTCCATTCTAAACTTCCAAAGTGAAATGAGTTTTTGATTTTGGCATTTATTTTTGAATTTAAATTTAAAATAGACATTACTCTAGAATAATTCTCTGACACATCTACTATTATTCCAATTATTCCGCGAGAAGTTATTACACCCATTTCCTTATGAATTCCATCTGTTGACCCTTTGTCAATTATTAGATAATTTTTTGAATAAGAAAAATTGTTATTTATAATTTTTGCCGAGGAAAATATATAAGGAGAGTTAATTAAAAGAGTATCATTAATTATTTTCTTATTAGAATATATACGATTTATTAAATCTAAATTTTCTTGAATTAATTCTTCATTTTTATTTTTTAAATTGAAATAACTTTCAATTGATGAAGACCCTTCCGAAATAATAGATGTAAAATTATTGGAAAAACTGTTGAGTTTAGATTGGTGGTAATGATTTGAGTCAATTACAAGATAAATTGAAAATAACAACAGAATTAAAAAAACTAAAACATCTTTATTGGATAAGATGCTATCAATGATTCGTTGCATAATTATATACTATTTCACTAAAACACTTTTATATCTTTCAATATTTTTTAAGGTTATTCCGGTTCCTCTAACTACGGCCCTAAGAGGGTCTTCAGCTATAAATACTGGTAAATCAGTTTTTTTAGATAGTCTTTTATCAAGTCCTCTTAACATAGATCCTCCACCTGCTAAATATATTCCTGTATTATATATATCTGCAGCCAATTCAGGAGGTGTTTGAGATAGTGTTTCCATAACTGAGTCTTCAATTCTTATTATTGATTTATCTAGAGCTTTTGCAATCTCACGAAATGAAATGAGTGTTTCTTTGGGTTTTCCAGTTAGTAGATCTCTTCCTTGAACAGAAATATCCTCTGGAGGGCTTTCTAATTCATCTGATGCTGAACCAATTGAAATTTTAATTTTTTCAGCTGTTCGCTCTCCAATAAATAAATTATGTTGAGTTCTCATATAATAAATTATATCACCAGTAAATACATCACCAGCAACTTTAACTGACTTGTCACAAACTATTCCAGATAATGCAATTACAGCAATTTCAGTTGTGCCTCCACCAATATCAACAATCATATTTCCTTTAGGTTGCATTATGTCAACACCAATTCCAATTGCTGCAGCCATTGGCTCATGTATTAAATAAACTTCTTTACCATTAACTCTTTCGGCGGATTCTCTTACAGCTCTCATTTCTACTTCTGTGATTCCAGATGGAATACAAATTACCATTTTAAGTGCAGGGGTGAAAAATTTTTTGTTTAAAGCAGGAATACTTTTTATTAGTAAACTTATCATTTGTTCTGAAGCATTAAAATCTGCAATTACACCATCTTTAAGAGGCCGAACAGTTTTGATGTTTTCATGAGTTTTACCTTGCATCAGACTAGCTTCTGTTCCAACAGCAATTATTTTTTCAGTTTTTTTATTAATTGCAACAATTGATGGACTATCAACAACTACTTTATCATTGTGAATTATAAGTGTATTTGCAGTCCCCAAGTCAATTGCTATAGATTCAGACCAAAAATCAAAAAATGCCATAATTAAATAAGTGTATTACAAGTTAATAAAATTAATGTTTAAAATGACGAGTTCCTGTTAGAACCATTGAAATATTATTTTTGTTGCAATAATCTATTGATAGATTATCTTTTATTGAACCTCCTGGTTGAATTACAGAAACAATTCCTTTTTTATGTGCTATTTCTACACAGTCTGGAAATGGGAAAAAAGCATCGCTTGCCATTACAGACCCATCAAGATTAAAATTAAAATTTTTTGACTTTTCAATAGCTTGTTTTAGTGCATCAACTCTAGATGTTTGACCTGTGCCTGAACTAATTAATTGTTTATTCTTAGCAAGAACTATCGTGTTAGACTTTGTGTGTTTACAAATTTTTGATGCAAATATTAAATCTTCAATTTCTAGATTAGAGGGTTTTTTAATAGTTGGAATAGAAAAATCATCAATTGAATCCGTTTTGTTGTCTTTATTTTGCAATAAGATTCCATTTAAACATGTTCTAATAATATTATTAGATAAATTATTGTTTTTTAATTTAAGAATTATTCTATTTTTCTTGCTTTTTAATAAATCAAGAGCATCTTTATCAAAATCAGGTGCGATAACAACTTCACAAAAAAGCTTATTTATTTCTTCTGATGAAGCATGATCTATAGTTTTGTTACAAATTAAGATGCCACCAAAAGAAGATATTGGATCTCCAGAGAGAGCATCTTGATAAGCTTCTAAAACAGAGGGTCTAGTAGATAATCCGCATGCATTATTATGCTTTAAAATGGCAAAAGTTGGATTATCATTTATAAATTCAGACATTAGGTTAACGGCTGAATCGATATCTAAAAAATTATTATAAGATAGTTCTTTGCCACTTAGCTGCTCAAATAAAGAATCAAAATCACCAAAATAAGTTCCATCCTGATGTGGATTTTCACCATATCTTAATGATTTACCATTTATAAAACTAGATTTAAAAGTGCTTTTTTCATTATTAAAATAATTAAAAATTGCCGTGTCATAGTGTGAAGAGATATTAAATGCCTTAGCAGCATATTTTCTCCTAGTTATTTCATCAAAATTTCCAGAATTTTTTTTTAATAAATCAATAAAGTTATTGTAATCATCTTTAGAAGAAACACAAATAACATCTTTAAAATTTTTGGCAGCTGCCCTAATTAATGCAATTCCTCCAATATCAATTTTTTCTATAATTTCATTTTCGCTCACTCCAGACTCAACTGTTTTCTCAAAAGGATATAAATCAACAATAACCAAATCAATAGTTGGAATTTTAAAATTATTAATGTCTTCAGTATCTTCTTTATTGTTTCTTCGGTTTAAAATTCCTCCAAAAACTTTTGGGTGTAAAGTTTTTACTCTACCACCAAGAATTGAGGGGTAGCTAGTAATTTCTTCGACTTTAATAACAGGAATACCGATTTCTTTTAAATACAGTTCAGTTCCACCTGTTGAATAAATTTTAATTCCTAATGAATTCAATTTCTTAGCAATAGACTCTATTCCATTTTTATCAAAAACGGAAATTAATGCAGATTTTATTTTTAACATATTTATCAGGTGACTAAAGAAACGTAAAAGTAATTATTTTAGTAAAAAAAAATAAGATTTTTATTTTATTTTAAAAAATTTTTCTGAAATCATTTCATTAATTTTTATTAAAAAATTTAAATCAATTTTTGTGAATTGATTTAGGTTATTTGAATCGATATCAATTTGTCCAATATTTTTTTTATTATCAAACAAAGGAACAACAATTTCAGATTTTACATTAATATTACATGCGATGTAGTTGGATTCTTTTGAAATATCATCAACTAAAATTGGCTTGTTTGTTAATGCTGATGTGCCACAAATTCCTTTTCCAAAAGGAATTTTAGTGTGTTCAGTAGCTATTCCAGAAAATGCTACTAATTCTAATTCTTTGTTCTTTTCGTTATGAAAATAATATCCTACCCAATCATAACCTTCAATTTTTTCATTTAAAAATTTACATATATAACTTAAACAATTTTTTAAATCGTCTGATTTTTTTATTTCATTTTCAATAATATCGATTGCTATTTTATACATAAAAAAAACTGCCCCTTAGGGCAGTTATAATTTAAATGGATTTACATCATTCCAGGCATTCCGCCGCCGCCTCCCATTGGGGGCATTGGAGGAGAATCTTCCTTAATATCAACTAATGCGCATTCAGTAGTAAGAATCATTCCCGCTACAGATGCAGCATTCTCAAGTGCAATTCTTGTCACTTTTTTTGGATCAATAATACCTTCTTTCAATAAGTCAACAAATTTTTCAGATTTAGCATCATATCCAAAATTGCCTTTTCCTTCTAAAACTTTAGCAACAACAACTGACCCTTCACCACCAGCATTCTCAACGATAGTTCTTAATGGAGATTCGATAGCTCTTGAAATTATTTGAATTCCAGTAACCTCATCAATATTATTACTTGTTAATTTTTCAAGCGCTCCACGAGTTCTTAATAATGCAACTCCACCACCAGCTACTATTCCTTCTTCAACTGCAGCTCTTGTTGCATGGAGGGCATCATCAACTCTATCTTTTTTTTCTTTCATTTCTACTTCAGAAGCTGCTCCAACATATAGTACAGCAACTCCACCAGCTAATTTAGCTAGCCTTTCTTGTAGTTTTTCTTTGTCATAATCTGATGTAGTAGTCTCGATTTGAGATTTAATCTGATTTACTCTAGCAGCAATATTTTTTTTATCTCCAGCTCCATTTACAACTGTTGTATTATCTTTATCAATTGTAACTCTTTCTGCGGAGCCTAACATTTCTATTGTAGTATTTTCTAAAGTAAACCCTCTATCTTCAGAGATAACAGTACCACCAGTTAATATAGCAATATCTTCAAGCATTGCTTTTCTTCTATCTCCAAACCCTGGGGCTTTTACTGCAGCAATTTTTAATGAACCTCTTAATTTGTTTACAACTAAAGTTGCTAAAGCTTCTCCATCTACATCCTCCGCTATAACTAAAAGTGGTTTTCCAGTTTGTGCAACTGGTTCTAAAACAGGTAAAAGATCTTTCATTGCAGAAATCTTTTTGTCATAAAGTAAGATATAAGGAGATTCTAAATCAGATTCCATTTTTTCTGAATTAGTTACAAAATATGGAGATAAATATCCTCTATCAAACTGCATGCCTTCAACAACATCAACATATGTATCAGTTCCCTTAGCCTCTTCAACAGTAATCACTCCCTCTTTACCAACTTTATCAAACGCTTCAGTAATTAATTCACCTATAGTTTCATCATTATTAGCTGAAATAGAAGCTATTTGTTTTATTTTTTCAGAAGAATTTCCAACTGTTTGAGCTTTCTTATTTAATTCTTTAACAACAACTTCTACAGCCTTATCAACACCTCTTTTTAAATCCATTGGGTTTGCTCCAGCAGTAACGTTTTTTAATCCCTCTTTAACAACAGCTTGAGCTAAGATAGTGGCTGTTGTAGTACCATCACCAGCTAAATCATTAGTTTTTGAAGCGACTTCTTTTACCATTTGAGCTCCCATATTTTCAAGGGGATCTTCTAATTCTATTTCTTTTGCAACAGTAACTCCATCTTTAGTTACCATAGGACCCCCAAAAGATTTTCCTACAATTACATTTCTTCCTTTTGGTCCTAAGGTTACTTTTACAGCATTGGCTAAAGCATCTACACCTTTTTTGATACCTTCTCTAGCTTCTACATCAAATTGAATTTTTTTTGCCATTTTATTTTATTTTATAAGTTTATACAATTGCAAGAATATCACTTTCTCGCATAATTAAATAATCATTATTTTCAAGTTTAAGTTCTGTACCTGAATACTTTCCATATAAAACTGTATCACCAACTTTAACGGTTACAGGGTTCTCTTTTGTGCCAGGTCCTACAGCTACAATATTTCCTTTTTGAGGTTTTTCTTTAGCTGAATCTGGAATTATAATTCCAGAAGCTGTTTTAGTCTCAGCTTCTAGAGGCTGAACCAAAATTCGGTCTGCCAAAGGTTTGATATTTATTTTACTCATTATTATAAAATTTTAATTTAACTATAACATTTACATCAATCATGCCAAATAAAATAAACTGACAAATTGATAATTATTATTTTTCATCAAATGACAGCATGACATTATTCAATTTTTTTAATCTTTAACTGGAATTTCTAAAGGAATATCTTCAGGTAAAGTTTCAGGAATAGATGCTTCTATTTGATTTGAATCTAAGAGTTTAGAATCATTATTTTCAGTTCCTCTATTTATTGTAAGGTTTGACAATAAAATTAAGACCAATAATAATGAGGCTAAAACCCATGTGCTCTTATCTAAAAAATCAGTTGTTTTTTTAACACCACCTATTTGTTGAGAATCACCACCAAAGCTTGAAGATAAACCTCCTCCTTTTGGATTCTGAACCATAATTACTAAAATCAGCAAAAATGAAACAGAGATTATAAGTAATAAGAATATTGAAAAACTACTCATGATTTATTTTTTAAATTATTTTTAATCTTTTTTATTTGGTCTGCAAATAAACTGATTTTTTCTGGATATTTCAAACCTAGAATCTCATAAGCCTTAATTGCTTCTTTAAATTTACTTTGTTCAAAATAAAGTTTTGCTAATGTTTCAGTCATATATTCTTTTTTACTGACTTTAAACTCTTTGGCTAAATTATTTTTTGAACTTTGTTTCTCAAACGAAATTACAGGTTTAGATCTGATGAAATTTTGTATCAAAGTTTCATTGTCATTTTTTGTGTTGTTTGATATAGGTTTTGTGACTTTTAACCATTCTATAAAAGAATTTTTTGTTTTTTCTGAAGAAAGAATAACTTCTTCTGATTCTATAAAATTATTATTAATTTTATTAAATTCAATAATATCTCTTAAAACACTGCGATCGGTCGAAAACAAAGCACATTCTTTTAGTGCCTTATTAAACCTAATACTATTATGTTTTTTTAATCCTATTAATTCAATTATTCTAGCTGCTTGAAAATAAGGATATTTTTTTACGAGACCTTTAAATGACAGTGTTTCATCTAAGCTTATTTGATTAGGATCAATAATTATTTGAGAAAATTTATTTTTACTGATTTCTACCATTTCGCTAATGAAGCATTAAAAATATCTTGAGTTATTCTTTCAAAGATTAGTTCATGAGCTTCAGATTTTATATTTAATAATTGAGTCTCTGCTGGATAGTCAAAATAAAATGAAAATCTTTTTTCAAAATCATCATCCTCTTTTTTAATGTTGAAAAATCTAACATTAATTGAAATGCTTAATCTGTTTTGTGCAGCAGTTAAATCAGATGTAGCAGTCATAGGGCTAACTCTATATTCAATAATTTCTCCTTCATAAACTAGGTCACCATCATTGGAAACTAATTGAAGATTTGTTTGGTTTTGTAGTATATTTTGTAAAGCTAAAGTAAAATCTCTATCTAAACCGGGTTCAAAAATGGAACCCATATTATTTCCTGCATCATTTTCAAAAAAGTTTACCTGAAAAGTTTCTGTGCCTTCAGGAATTGATGCTCCTGTAAAAGAGTAACTGCCGCAACTTAAAAATGTTAATGCAGTTAGACTAAAAAGAAGATAGATTTTTTTATAGTTCAATATCATGCTGTTTAATTTTTCTATAAAGTGTTCTTTCGGAAATTCCTAGTTCTTTTGCTGCAGCTTTTCTTTTACCCTTATTCCTTTCCAATGCCTTAATTATTAATTCTAATTCTTTGTCATGAATAGATAATGTTTCTTCTTCATTTATTTCTTCAGCAAAATGGTATTTGTCTTCAAATGAATTAGATTCTTTAAATTTCTTGTTTTTTTTATCAATTTCAATTAATTCTGTAGTTTTTGTTTTAGAATCAGATTTTATTTCATATAATTTTTCTAGATTACTTAAATCTTCTTGTTGATAATCTGCATTTTTTTCACTATTATTTAAATGTTCTGTAATTTTTTTTAAATCATTTAAATCTTTTTTCATGTCGAAAAGTATTTTATATAAAATTTCTCTTTCATTTGAAAAATCACTTGAATCTTTTTGTTTATTTATTACTGCTGGTAATGTTGAATTAAAATCAGGTAAATAAGATTTTAATAAAGAGACTGAAACATCTCTTTTTTCTTCCAAAACTGATAGTTGCTCAGCAACATTTCTAAGTTGTCTAACGTTTCCATTCCAAGGATATAGAGTTAAAAGTTTTTGAGCATTATTATCTAATCTTACAGTTGGCATATTATATTTTTTTGCAAAATCTGAAGCAAACTTTCGAAATAATAAATGTATATCTTCTTTTCTATTTCTTAAAGGAGGAACTTTAATTTCAACAGTACTGAGTCTATAAAAAAGATCTTCTCTAAATTTTCCTTTGTTAATGGCAGATTCCATGTCTAAATTAGTTGCAGCTACAATTCTAACATTTGTTTTATGAACTTCAGAAGACCCAACTTTTATAAACTCCCCATTTTCTAAAACTCTCAAAAGCCTAACTTGCGTTGTTATTGGTAGTTCACCAACTTCATCTAAAAAAATTGTTCCTCCATCAGCTACCTCAAAGTATCCTTTTCTTGAATTAGCTGCTCCGGTAAAAGCCCCCTTTTCATGTCCAAATAACTCAGAATCAATGGTTCCTTCCGGTATAGCCCCACAGTTAACTGCAATATATTTGTTGTGTTTTCTATGAGATAATTGATGAATAATTTTTGGAAAACTTTCTTTTCCAACTCCACTTTCTCCAGTTACTAGTACTGAAATATCAGTAGGCGAGACTCTAACTGCTTTTTCTATTGCCCTGTCTAATAAGTGGTCATTTCCAATTATTCCAAACCGTTGTTTAATTGTTTGAGTAGATAATTCCATTTGTTGAATTTTTAGAATAATTAACTGCATTTCCAATCAATGTAGCTGAAGTGCAATCAGTAATTAAAACATTAACAAAATCTCCTATATGATAATGTTCTTTATTGAATACAACTACTGTATTTTGTTGATTCCTTCCACTCCATTGAGAACTTGATTTTTTAGATTCTTTTTCAATTAAGACTTCAACTATTTTACCTAAATAGCTTTTGGTCCTGTAATAACTATGCTTTTGTTGTAGATCTACGATTTCCTGTAATCTATTTTTTTTCATTAATTCAGAAATATTGTCATCAAATTTTTTGGATGATAAAGTTCCTGGTCTTTCAGAATATTTAAACATATATCCGAAATCATATTTTACTTTTTCCATCAAGTCAAGAGTAAGTTTATGGTCTTCTTCAGTTTCATTTGGAAATCCAGAGATAATATCTTGTGAAATTGAGCAATCTGGTATAATTTCTTTTATTTCATCTATTAACTCTAGATATTCTTCTCTTGTGTGTTGTCTGTTCATTGCCTTTAGAATTTTATTACTTCCTGATTGAACAGGAAGATGAATATGGTTACAGATGTTATTATATTTAGACATTGTTTTTATAACATCAGAACTCATGTCCTGAGGATTTGAAGTAGAAAACCTAATTCTTATTGAAGGGAATGATTCAGCCACTAATTTTAATAATTTTGAAAAATTAATTGAGGTTTTTTGTCTTAATGAACTAATTTTTTTAAAATCTTTTTTTAAGCCTCCTCCGTACCATAAATAACTATCTACATTTTGGCCTAGAAGAGTTATTTCTTTATAGCCTTTATTAACTAATATTTTTATCTCTTCTAATATACTTTTGGGGTCACGACTTCTTTCCCTTCCTCTAGTAAAAGGAACAACGCAAAAAGAACACATGTTGTCACATCCTCTAGTTATAGAAACAAAAGCTGTAACACCGTTAGTTAATAAACGAATGGGATTTATATCTCCGTAAGTTTCTTCTTTAGACAGTATTACATTTACAGCATTTCTTCCATCATTAATTTCTTTAATTAAATTTGGAATATCTTTATATGCATCTGGACCTACAACTAAATCTACTATTTTTTCTTCCTCTAAAAACTTATTTTTTAAACGTTCTGCCATACAGCCTAGAACACCAATTTTTAAATTTTTATTTTTTCTTTTTAATTTATTAAAACCATTTAGTCTTTTTCTAACAGTTTGTTCAGCTTTTTCCCTAATTGAACAAGTATTAAGTAGTATTAAGTCAGCATCACTTAAATTTTGAGTTGAAGTATAACCTTCTTTAGAAACAATAGAAGCAACAACTTCACTATCAGAAAAATTCATTTGACAACCATAACTTTCTATATAGAATTTTTTCGAATTAGCTTTAACTGAATTAGAATGAAATTCTTTTTTTTCTATTTTAAAATCAACACTCATTTATAATATCCTAATTATAATCTGGTGCAAATATAATATTTAATAGGAATTATGACAATATGTCAGTAATAATTTTAGAATAAATAGAATCCTAAAAAAGATCTAATTAAATTTGAATAAAAAAAATAATATACTTTTGTGATCTTAAATTTTAAACTTTATGCCCAAAAATTTAGTAATCGTTGAATCTCCTGCTAAGGCTAAAACCATTGAAAAATATTTAGGAAGTGATTTTAAGGTTGCTTCTAGTTATGGACATATTTCCGATTTACCATCAAAGGAAATTGGAATTGATATTGAGAATAATTTTAAACCAAAATATATTGTATCTAAGGATAAGAAAGATGTAGTTAAAAATCTAAAAAAGGAGGTAGATAGTGTAGATTTTGTCTGGTTAGCCAGTGATGAGGATAGAGAGGGAGAAGCTATTGCTTGGCATCTTTCTGAAACTTTAAAGCTTGAAAAGAATAAGACAAAAAGAATTGTTTTTAGAGAAATAACTAAAAATGCTATATCAAAAGCTATTGAAAATCCTAGGGAAATTGATTACAATTTGGTCAATGCTCAACAGGCTAGAAGAGTGATAGACAGATTGGTTGGATTTGAGATATCTCCAATCTTATGGAGAAAAGTGAAGGGAGGACTTTCTGCTGGAAGGGTTCAATCAGTAGCAGTTAGGCTATTAGTTGATCGTGAGAATGAAATAAATGACTTTGTACCTTCTGCATTTTATAGAGTGTTGGGAAGGTTTAGTAATTCAAAAAATCAAGAATTTACTGCTCAATTATCAAATAATTTTAACTCTGAGGATGAGGTAAGGGATTTTTTTAACAATAGTATTGGAGAGAAATTTAGTATTTCTTCAATAGAAAAAACTCCTTTTAAAAAATCCCCTTCACCGCCATTTACCACTTCAACCTTGCAACAAGAAGCTTCAAGAAAATTAGGTTATAGTGTTAGTAGAACAATGTTAGCAGCCCAAAAGCTGTATGAGTCAGGGAATATAACTTATATGAGAACGGACAGTGTTAATTTATCTAATGAAGCATTAAATTCAGCACAGGAAGTTATATCGAAACAGTTTGGGAAAAATTATTCATTTAGAAGAAAATATAGCAACAAAAATAAAGTTGCTCAGGAAGCGCATGAAGCTATTAGACCAACTAATTTGGAAAAACCTGAAGTTCAAATGGATTCAGATCAATCTAGATTATATAAATTAATTTGGCTAAGGACTATAGCTTCTCAAATGAGTAATTCGTTACTTGAAAGAACAATTTTAAAAATTAAATCAAATACTTATCAAAATGAATTTAGCAGTAAAGGCGAAGTAGTAAAATTTGATGGTTTTTTAAAAGTTTATGTTGCTAGTGTTGAAGAAAGTGAAAGTGAAGAAAATAGTAATATTCTTCCTGAACTTTCAGTTGGAGAAAGTTTAACAAATCTAAAAATGGTAGCTACTCAAAAATTTTCTAAGCCACCATTTAGATTTACTGAAGCAGCATTAGTTAAAAAACTTGAAGAGCTAGGAATTGGGAGACCTTCAACTTATGCTCCTACGATAACTACTATTCAGAATAGAAAATATGTTTCAAAAGGGACTTTTGAAGGTGAAACAAGAATGTATACGGAATTACATTTAATAGGCAATAATATTGAAGCAAAAAAATCTAATGAAACAATAGGTTCCGATAAGGGCAAGCTTGTCCCTACCGAAACAGGAATTATTGTTACTAATTTTCTAGTAAATAATTTTAAGAATATTTTGGATTATAATTTTACTGCAAGTGTTGAGCAAGATTTTGATAAAATAGCTAATGGAGATAAAGAATGGACAACTATTTTAAAAGATTTTTACGGAAGTTTTCATTTGAATATAGAAAATGTTAAAGAAAATGCTAAAAGAGAATCCGGTGAAAGAATTTTGGGTATTGATCCAGTAAGTGGAAGAAAAGTTGTTGTTCGTTTAGGAAAGTTTGGACCGATGGTACAGATTGGAACAGTTGAAGATGAAGAAAAACCAATTTTTGCTAGCCTTCTTCCTGATCAAAAAATTGGAAAAATCACATTAAAAGAAAGTTTAGAGCTTTTTAAACTACCATGTTATTTAGGAGATTTTGAAAATGAAAAAGTAGAGTCAAATGCAGGTAGATTTGGTCCTTATGTTAGACATAATAATGTTTTTGTATCCCTGCCAAAAGGGATTAATCCATTAGAAGTTACTTTAGAGCAGGCAATCGAATTGATTCTTGAAAAAAGAAGAGCTGATGCTCCTATTGGAAATTATGAAGGATATGATATTAGTAAAGGAAAAGGAAGGTTTGGTCCTTTTATTAAATGGAATGGGCTATTTATAAATGTGAATAAATCCTATAATTTTGAAAACTTATCTCAGGAAGATCTTGAAAAGTTGATTGAGGAAAAAAAGAAAAAAGAAGCAGAAAAAATTCTAAAAATTTGGAAAGATGAAGGAATTAGAATTGAAAAGGCTAGGTGGGGAAGGTTCAATGTTATAAAAGGAAAAACTAAAATACAATTACCAAAGGGAACGGATATAGAGAAATTTTCTAAGGATGATGTAATTGCTTTATTTAAAAAAAGTAAATCTAAAAAGAAATAATGCTTGATGATTTTCTTGCTCCATTAAAAGGAAGTATTTTAAAATATATAGATAGATTGCCCGTTTCATCAATTGGCAAAAACTTGTTTATTAATGATGAAAATATTGATTTATCTAAAATAGATATTGCATTAATTGGATTAAATGAATATAGAGGCTCTTCTAGTTCTAATTCAAATTATATTAAATCTAATTCTTTTAGGAAAGCATTTTATTCTCTCTATAGTGGAGATTGGAAAGTTAATTTAGTTGATTTAGGAGATGTTATTAATGGAAATAAACTTTCAGACACCTATTATGCTGTTCAATATATTTCTGAAACTTTAATAGAAAATAATGTAATCCCTTTTTTTATCGGAGGAAGTCAAGACTTAACATTTCCTATTTATAAGTCTTATTGTGGAAAGGGGAATGAGATTAATTTAAGTTGTATAGATAATAAATTTGATTTGGGTCAAATTAAGAATCAGTTTAATGATCTTTCATTCATGTCAAAAATAATTTTAGATGAAAAAAATGAATTAAACCATTATAGTAATATTGGCTTTCAAACCTTTTTAAATTCTCAGGAAGAAATTGATTTATTAGAAAAAATGCAGTTTGAATTCTATAGACTAGGAAAAGTTGATAGAAAAATTAATATTATTGAACCCTGCTTAAGAAATACCAACATTGTTTCCATTGATTTTAAATCAATAAAAGCATCTGAATTGAACTTTATTCATAATTTTCCTAATGGCTTTCAAAGTAGTCAGATATGTACTATTTCAAGATATGCTGGAATTAGCAATAGGGTTTCTTCTATTGGTATTTTTGATGTTTTTGATAATAAAATTTCTTATGCTCTTTTATCACAGGCTGTATGGTATTTTATTGAAGGGTTTTGTCTTAGAATAAAGGAAGATCCTAATTCTAAAGATTTCAAAGGAAATTCTTACTACGTTTCTATAGGAGGTCAGCAACTAAAGTTTTATAATAGTGATTTAAGTCAAAAATGGTGGTTTGAGTTAGATAATAATTCAAAAAACAATACGTTAATACCTTGTAATAATGAGGATTATATTGATGCTTGTAATGAGATTATTTCTGGAAGAATATTGCTAAGTTTAAAAAGAAATTTCGTATAATTAAACCAAAAGTTTATTTTAGCGTCTAAAATTATGTTATTTTTACTGATTCCAACTTTAGAAAAAATTAAAAATAAGTGAAGAAAATATTATTAATAATTACAATTTCAATACTAGCATTTTCTTGTTCCAAATCCGATAGAGGAGAATTGGTTGGTTATGCAGGTGAAAAGTTTTTCCCTTCTCAGCCTTCAGGAATGGTTTTAGTACCTAGTGGAGCTTTTTTAATGGGGATGGCAGATGATGACTATGTGCAATTAAAAAATGCACCTGTAAGTACAGTATCAATAAAGGCATTTTACATGGATGAAACTGAAATTACAAACGGAGAGTACAAGCAATTTGTTAATTGGGTTAGAGATTCTGTTGTAAGAGATGCATTGGCTAAAAGAGCAATTGAAGAATTAGGGTCTAATCCCACTCAGGAAGATTTAGATAAAGACAATAGTATCAATTCATTTTTTCCACAATATGAAATCACTGAGGATCTAAGTGATGAGGAAAAAGGAGGTTATACTCTTTATAAAGAAGCAAATTTAGACCTTGAAATTAGTGAATTTGACAAAAGCACATATAATTTAAATTTTGATAATGATATTTTTTGGGATAGAGAGGAATATCCTGATCTTGCTTATGCTGAAGTAATGGAAGGTTTAATCCCAGGTGAAGGGTTTTTCCTCCCAAAAGAGGAGTCTTTTAATGGAGAGAGAACATTTGATACCAAAAAAATAGAATATACCTATACTGTTTTTGATGCTGAAGCGGCAATTAAATCCGATAGTGAAACTAGGAAAGATTTTTTTAAAGAAAAGGTAATTCCTATTTATCCAGATACAACTGCATGGATTAAAGATTTTAGTTATAGTTACAATGAGCCAATGCATAATGATTATTTCTGGCATGATGCTTATAATGACTATCCTGTAGTTGGAGTTTCTTGGGAGCAAGCCAAAGCTTTCGCTCATTGGAGAACTATGTATAAGAATCAATACCAGAAATCTAGAAAAAAGAATGGTCAAAAAGTTGCTTCATTTAGACTTCCTAGTGAAGCAGAATGGGAATATGCAGCTAGAGGAGGTTTGGAATCAGCAACTTATCCTTGGGGTGGTCCTTATACAATTGATAGTAAAGGTTGCTTTCTAGCAAACTTTAAGCCAAATAGAGGTGATTATGCATCTGATAATGCGCTTTACACTGTTGAAGCCAAGTCTTATTGGCCAAATGATTATGGATTATACAATATGGCTGGTAATGTCTCAGAATGGACGGATTCATCGTATGATAAAGGAGCTTATGGTTTTGATATGGGACTTAATCCAAATGTTGCGGACTCTACTAATTTAAGAAAAGTTATTCGTGGAGGATCGTGGAAAGATATAGCATACTTTTTAAGAGTAAGTGCTAGAGATTATGAATATAAGGATGAAAAAAGATCTTATATAGGTTTTAGAACCGTCCAAGATTATCTAGGAGAGGATATAGGAATTAATGACAATCCTAATAAGGTATTTTAATTAATAAGCAGATCTTTTATAAAAGATTTGTTAACTTGAAATGTAAAACATTTAATAAAACAACTAACTAATAAAATAAATTACAAAAATTAAAGATTATGAAAGCAATTAAACACAAAAGATTTTTTATTCCTGATAATATATTAGAATTACTGTTTGGTGTGGGTGCATCTATTGTAATTATAGGAGCCCTTTTAAAAATAACACATGGTGATTTTATACTTTCTGGTAATGCATGGTTAACAATAGGTCTTGTAACAGAGGCTATCATTTTTGCCATTTCAGGTTTAAAAGGTTACATGACAATTGATCCAGATGGATTTGAAAGTGGAGATGATATTGAAACTCTAGAGGTTGAAACACATGAGCTTGCTAAGGCTGTAGCTACTTCAATTAGTAAAATAAAAAAACTTAATGAAGATTTAGGTGCTGCTAGTAAATCAATTGGAGCACTTCATATTCCTTCTGATATGAACTCACATATGAGTGACTATAATGCTAATATTCATGCAGGTGCTGTTAAATTGGATGAAATCAACAAGCTCTATGAGTCTCTTAGCAGTCATCTTGTTGAGGTGAATTCTTCAACAAGCGAAATGCATGTTCCTGAAGGATTAAATGAAGAATTGGCTAAAATGAAAAATAAAGTTGCTTCGCTTAATGCTAAATATAAAGGAATGATAAATGCTATGAACAATTAAAATAATTAATTAATTATGGCTGGAAAACTAGATACAAGACAGAAAATGATAAACATGATGTACCTCGTGTTTATCGCAATGCTTGCTCTAAATATTGGAAAAGAGGTTCTTGCTACTTTAGGAGTTTTAAACGATGATTTAGAGTCTTCAATTGTAGAATTAGAAGCTTCTTCTCTGGCTAGCTATCAACAAATAGAATCTAATTCAGGTTCTGCAGATTATGAGATAGCAGCAAGCAATGTTTTAGAAATTAAAAAGGAATCGGATTCTTTTTATGATTTTATTCAAATAATAAAAGATTCATTAATTGTAGGAGATGAAGGTGAAGTCAATAAATATTTAAAAGAGGTTAATGTAAAAGGAACAGATTCAGTAATTACAGTAACTTCATATCAAGAAATGGATAAATCATTGGTTTTAGATGATATTTTCTTTGAAAGCAGTGAGGGTGATTTAAAACCTATGGGAGAAGAATTTCTTAGTAAATTCAGAAATTTTCCAAACAACATAAATAAAATTTTGGATTTAATAGTTTTTATGGAAGAGGAAGCTAAAATAGCTAAAACTGCACTTGATGGATCTAAAGACGAGGATGGGGTGCAAATTCAATATGATTTTGATTCTTCCAAAAAAGATTTAAAAAGCAGATTTTCTTATTCTGAAAAAATTGTCAATAGCGAAGGAACTTCTCAAGATTTTCTAATTTATAATTTTTATGGATTCCCTGTAATTGCTTCACTTGCAAAATTAACTAAAATGCAATCGGATATTAGGTATATAGAAAATAAAGTCTTAAATGAGATTTTAAGCTCTATTCAGGGTAAAGGATTGAACTTCAGTACTTTCCAGACTTTACTTGAAACTACTAAGCCAGTATATTATACTACCGATGTAGTTGACGCTGCGATTGTAATGGGTAAAAAAGATGAAGGTTTTAGGCCAGACAAGGTAGAATTGCTTTTGAATGGGAAGCCATTAAGTGATAAAGAGTATTTTATCGAAAATGGTAAAGTAGTCTTGAAAAAGAGAATTGGTTCTCCTGGCACCTATGATTTAACTGGAACTTTATCAAAGAAAAATGCAGACACTGGAGAATTAGTATCTATACCTGTTAATCAGAAGTTAGTTATTATCAGAGAGCCAAATTCTGCTGTAGTTTCTGCGGATAATATGAAAGTTTTCTATAGAGGTTTAAGAAATCCAACTTCTATTTCTATTCCTGGTGTAGCAGCTAATACTATAGTTCCTTCAAGTGCCAATGCAAAATTCACTAAAACTAAAAGTGGATGGGCTGCTCAACCTACTAATGCTAGAGCTAAAGAGATGAAGGTTAGTGTTTCAGGTATTTTAAATGGAAAAAGAAAGAATTTCGATGGAGGAACATTTAGAATTTTACCTCCACCACCTGGAAAGGGTTCTGTTTCTGGTATGGGCAAAGTTATTGAAACAGGAGGTTCTATTTCTAAAACTTTGCTTACAAACGGAATAATTACTGGTACTAAGCCCAAAGATTTTTTATATGACTATTCTATAATTGTTACAGGTTTTGATATAAAAGTTGGAAATTCTCCAGCAAAAACTGTAAATGGAAATAAAGCAAGTAGAAATCCTAAAGCTGCTTTAGATATTAAGAGTGCTGGAAAAGGTACGGCAGTGGTAATATCCAATATTAAAGCTAGCTCAAAAGATGGAGATACTGTAACTCCTAATTATGAAGTTGAATCATTTTTCCTTATTATAAACTAATGAAACTATCGTATTTATTTAATTCAATTTTTTTATTGATTAGTTTTTGCTTATCTGGTCAGTCCAATATTTTAAATGCATCAAACCCTGAACAGATTGGTGTTAAGAATATTGATCAAGTGCAATCTGATTTAGATTCTTATCTAGAATATGAGTTTATTGATGATAGAGATATTTTATGGTCAAAGATTGTTTATGAAAAAATTGATTTAAATGAAAGGTTAAATTTTCCTCTTTTATTTCCAATAGATGACGACTTGTATGAAAATACTAGAAAATCACTTTGGAGAGTATTGAAAGAGAATATTTTAAATGGAAATATCACTAAAATCTATTCTGATGTGAATGATAACTTTAGGTATCCATTATCTCCAGAAGAAGTAAAGGATATCGTCGCTACAAAAGTTGATTTTGGTGACGGTGAGTTAATTCCAAAGGAAGTAAATTCTGATGATATTACTGGCTATAGAATTAAGGGAATGTGGTATTTCGATAAAAGAAGAGGTGAGTTAATGTATAGATTACTTGGGCTAATGCCTATTGGTGAAGACTTGAAAAATTTAGATGGAGATGAAGAGAAGAAAACCAACCTATTCTGGATATGGTATCCTAGTATTAGGGAAATTCTTCATAAAGAACTGGTTTTTAATGACACTAGTAATGCCAATCGAATTTCATTTGATCAACTTTTACTTTCGAGAAGGTTTAGCTCTTATATCTACAAGGAAGATAACCTCTATGGAGACAGACCTATTTCAGCTTATAAAGACAAAGGTTTAGAGTCTATTTTAGAGTCTGCAAGAATCAAAAAAGAGATCCTAGATTTTGAACAAGACCTTTGGAATAGGTAAATTTTCCTGCTTATTTTTCTGAACACTTTTTAAATAAAAATAATAAGACTTTTTATTATAAATTTTTTATCTATCTTATCTTAAAAATGAACTATTGATTTGTTTTTATTTTTATAAAATGAACTATTATTTTTAGTAGTTTTTTTTTTAATTGTTGCTTATTATGTTGTAATATTTTTCAATTTTTAATATATTGTATAATATACATAGAAGGGGTTTTAGACCCTTTTTTTATCTAAAACAATTAAAAATATTGCTTATAATACAAATTTAACCCTCATATCAACATATTAATCTTTACATAGCTTATTCTATGTGAACAGATTTTTTTTTGATATATAATTAATCGTTATGAAAAATACATTATCCTCACTTTTTTTACTTATTTCACTTTTAATTTATTCTAATCCACATCCTGTTCCAATTCATTTTGTAGCAGCACCAGAAACTTCTTCTGCAACCATTACAATTAATGAGGGTGCTACGGTGAATATTAATTTGGCTGACTATACCACTGGAAGTCCAACTTCTTATACTATTGTCTCTCAGCCAGCTCAAAAAACTAGTTTTGATGGTAATAATGGTTATTATACTTACGTACATAATGGTTCTGAGGCACCTACGGATTCATTTACTTTTAAAGCTACTAATGCTGATGGAGACAGTAATACTTCTACCATAACAATTAATGTAACTAATGTAAATGATGCACCAACTGTTGATGATATTTCTAAAACTGTAGATGAGGGTTCTTCAGTAGAAATAACAGTGATTGGAAAAGATGCGGAAAATACTGAATTGACAATTACCAATAATAATCCTGCTAATGGTACAGTTACCAAAGATGCTACAACAGGAATTTTTACTTATACACATAATGGATCAGATACAACTTCTGACTCCTTTACTGTTACTGCTACTGAGAAAGCAAATACACAGAATGGCGGTAATAATCTTTTGTCGGGATCTGGTACAGTAACGATTACCATTACTGCTGTTAATGATGCGCCAGTTGTTAATGCTGCGACTATTAATGCGGATGAGGGCGGTTCTTCTGTTGGTATTTTTAATGTTACAGATTCTGATAGTTCAACATTGACTTCTTCTGTAACTAGTATTCCATCTAATGGTACAGTTACTTTAGACACTAACAATCCCTTAAATTATACCTATACACATGATGGATCTGAGACTACTACGGATTCTTTTACTTATAATATTTCAGATGGTGCTTTAAGTTCCTCTGCAATTATTTCTGTAACCATTAATCCGCAGAATGACGCTCCTGCAGCAAGTGCAGATGCTTACTATATTTCTGCAGCAGAGTATACAATAACTAATCCTGGTATGGGTCTTTTAAGAAATGATGTGGATCCTGAGGATAATGATATGACAGTAGAAATTGCTTCTCAACCATCATCCGGTAGTATTACTCTTAATGATGATGGTACTTTTAGCTATATACCTGATACTTCTACTGTTTTTAACACCGATTCATTTACTTACAAAGCTAAAGATGCTTCTGGAGCAGCAAGTGCAGCAGCAACGGTGACCTTTACTTTAGCTACTTTAATTCCTGTACCAGACACTTATAATCTTGCCGAAGGAGCTTTACTTCAAGTTGCTGCAGACCAAGGTCTTAAAGCTAATGATGTTGACTCCAACAATTTTACAATTGATAGTGTAAAAGTTGCTACTGCTCCTAAGTATGGAACATTAAATCTTAATAAAGCTGATGGTAGTTTTACTTACCAACATGATAGTTCAGAAAATAGACGTGATTCATTTGAATACAAAATTAAAAATTCAAATGGTGATGAATCTGAAAAGACATTTGTTACTTTATTTGCTTCAAATGTTAATGATGCCCCAACTTCATCTGGAACTGCTGTTACTTTAAATGAAGGTGCTGAAAAAACATTTAATCTATCTTACACAGATACAGATAGTACATTAAATGAAATAGTATTTACTATAGCTTCCCAACCTAGTAATGGTAACCTAATCGATAATGGTTCAGGAAGTGTTAGGTATATACATAATGGGGGAGAAACAACCAGCGATTCCTTTACCTACACAGTTGGTGATGGAGAATTTACTTCTGCTGCTGCTACTGCTTCTATTACAGTTACTGCAGTAAATGACCTACCAGTTGCTAGTGCAGTAAGTATAACTGTTGCGGAAGGCGGAACAAAAAGTCCAATAGCCCTTACAGCTACAGATGTGGAAACAGCGGATAATACTTTGACATTTAAATTGGAAACTGCACCAACTAATGGAACAGTTACCATTAGCGATGCGGGAGTTTGGAGCTATACACATAATGGAACAGAAACAACTTCAGATAGCTTTACCTATTCTGCGAGTGATGGGACTGCAAATGGTAGTCCTGCTACCGTTTCAGTTACGGTAACATCTGTAAATTCATCTCCTGTTACAACTGCTGTAAGTTTTACATTAAATGAGGGGGCAAATAATACCTATGATTTAGCAACAAATACTACGGATTCTGATACTGGAGCAGGAACTATAAAATATATTGTTGTTACAGTACCTACCAATGGTTCTTTAACAGATCCAGGAAATTCTAATGCAGCTATATCTGCAGGTACGCAAATAGCAGGATCTTCAGTTAAATATACACACAACGGAGGAGAAACTACTTCAGATTCGTTTACTTTTAAAGCTAATGATACTAATTCAGATAGTAATACCTCTACAGCCACTGTAACTGTAACTCCCGTTAATGATGCGCCAACTATTGCTGCTTCAACTGACGGAAGTGCTGATTATACTTTGAATGAGAAAGATAAAGTAGAAATTACAATTGTAGGATCTGATGTGGATTCTTCATCATTAACTTACACCCTTGTAAGCAGTCCTTCCAGTGGAACTCTAACTGCTACGGATGGTGCTGATTTATCGGCTGGAAATGCTGTTTCAGGTGGTATTCTTACTTATACTAATACTTCAACTATTAGCTCTAATGCTACAGATTCTTTTCAGATCAAGGCAAATGATGGTACAGTAGATAGTGCTACAGCTACAATTAATATTGCCATTACTGCAATTGATGAAGATAAACCTCAAATTGTTTTAGATGTCAGTTCAAATACAGTTTCGGAGGATGTGGGTACTGTAACGATAACAGCGAGTTTAGTTAGTAACTCTTTTTATTCAGCAAGAAGAGATATGGATGCAGCTGCAGTTTCTGCTTTTGCAACAAACTCTTTGGGCTATAAATATTTAGGAGAAACAGGTGGACATAAATACTATTTAAAAGAGAGTTGGGGTAACTATAGTGCAGCCAAGGCGGATGCCCTTGCAAAAGGAGGATATTTAGCTGTATTTGAAACCGAAGCTGAAGAAACATGGCTTTTTGACAAACTACAATCAAGTAAAGCTAATTTTACTGGTCAATGGTTTTGGTTTGGACTTAATTACAAATTAACTGGTGATGCATGGAAATGGATAAATGGAGCGACTTATGATAACAGCAGTTATAAAAACTGGAGAAGTGGTTACCCTGCTGATGCGGAAAACAAGAAAGCGGTAAAGAATTATGATAATGGAGGTGATGAAGGATATGGATGGCAAAATGTAGCGGAAACGGATAATACTAATGGGTATATCATTGAGTTTGATAGTAGTGTTAATGCTAGTGCAGCTACAACAGTAAATTTAGCATATACCGGTTCAGCTCAAAATACAAATGGGGATTCTACTGCTGATTCAGGAGATGACTGGACAATTAATGCAAATTCTATTACCATTGCTGAAGATGCATCTTCAGCTACAGCAACAGTAACTGTTATAAATGATAGTACAGCTGAAGGAACAGAACCTATTACTATAACGGGAACTTCAGCAAATTCTTCTCTAGCTATAGTTAAGGGAAGTAAAAAGACAGTTACAATTAATATTCAGGACAATGAAGATGCTGTTGCTACCATGACTACATCTGCTAATAAGGTAACCTATACTGAGGGAACTGATACAAGTATTACTATAGTAGGCACATTAGATTACGCTAAAGCATTCGATTCTACCATTGCTTTAACTATTTCAGGTACTGCAACAGCTGGTACAGACTTTACATCATCTGATGAGGGTTATTTAAGTGACCTTTCTTTTACTGGAATAAATAGAGTATATGGTATTGTTGTAGATGGAAGTGGAAATTACTATGCTGGTGATGCTGATAGCAGAAAAATACATAAAATGACATCTGGAGGAACGATTACTTCAATTGGTAGTGGAAGTTATGGTGACTTTTCTACTTCTCCAAGTACTGGTTCTGGTGCGAAGTTCAAAGACATAAGAGATATGGATATTGATAGTAGTGGAAAAATATATTTTATTGATCAAAACGCCATTAGAATCCTAGATCCAAGTAATTCACGTATTTACTATGTTGCTGGTAGCAATGATTGGAGTGATACAATGGTTCCCTCTGGAAGTTCTTCAGCTGTTATAGCGACTAATGCAAGATTTAGATATTTAAAAGGAATAGCTGTAAATGCGGCAGGTACTATAATTTACGTTACAGATGAAAACGTAATTAGAAAAATTTATACTAATGATTCTGATAATATTTTTACCAATTCTTCAGCTGAAGATTTTAACAATATAAAAGTTGTTAATGTTGGGTCTGTTAGTAATGAATGGGGATGGAGTGAAGATAATGTTTCAGCTACTTCAGCAAGGCTTGAAGGACCTAGAGCTATCGATATAGATAGTAACGGCGATGTTTTAGTAGGAGATTACTGGGGTATTAAAAAATTCACATTTGGTTCTCAATCTAGTGATCCAAAATTCCTTAAAGTTGTAGAAAAAGGATGGTCTGAAAAATATGGTTTGGTTGCAGACGCTTCAAATAATATATATTTTGGAGCCAGAAATGAAAGTTATATATATAAGTATGTTGCCTCTACTGGAAGTTTAGTTAAAATTATTGATTCAAGCTCTGATGAAGGGACTGTAAATGGTGCTTTATCAAGTGCTAAGATTGCAAAACCAATGGACATGACTCTACATCCAACAACAGGAAATTTAGTGTTTGTTCAGAATGATGATAAAAAGGCTAGAACTATTGATTTTTCATCAAAAATTAGAATTCCAGCTGGTGAAACTACAGGAACTTATGTATTGAATATTAAAGATGAGTCTTTCTATGAGGATAATGAGACTATTAAATTAGTAGCTACTGGAACCAATGTTTCCATTAATACCAAAAATCTTATTACAGAATCTTCTACAGATTATTTAAGTTTTGATAGTACGACAACAAAAGCAACTAATGCTACTGATGGAACCAATGGTATTATTCTGGCAAGTGATGACGCAGCTCCAACTGTTCAAGTTATTGCTACTGAAACAAGTATTGCAGAAAATGGAGGTGTCTCTAAAGTTTCCTTCCAAATTGGGGGTGCTGCAGAATCTGGTACTAAAATGGATTTAGATGATGGTTTAAAAGGAGAATTCCCATATATTGGAAATTACCAAGATCATAAATATTACATAGTTCAAGAATGGATAAATTGGGAAGATGCACGTGATCGTGCAATTGCATTAGGTGGATATCTTTTGACTATAAATAGTGAGGCTGAAAATACTTTTATTAAAGATAATTTAGGAGATAATTATAAATGGGATTCTTACTGGATAGGCTATAATGATAAAGATGATGAAGGAACTTTTGTTTGGGCAAATGGAAGTGATGCTACTTATACCAATTGGAATCAGGGAGAACCAAATAACGCAGGAGAGGAAGATGTAGTTGAGTTTTATGGACACAATGGAAGATGGAACGATCTTCCTTCCAACCATGGTAGATTCTTTATAGTTGAATTTAGCGGAACTATTTCTGCAAAAGATGTGGTTATACCTTATGTAGTTACTAGATCTTCAGGATTCTCAGAAACAAGTGGTACGGATGCTACTTTTACCGATAGTGGAAATGTAACTATTTCTGCTGGTCAATCTAAAGTAGATCTTACTGTTACTGGTGTTAATGATAGTGAAAATGAAGATACAGAAACCATTACTTATACTATAACGGATGATATAACTGATGGGACATATGATGCATCTAATTCTGTTGCATCAATAAGTATTATTGATGATGAAGCACCTGCAGTAACCTGGGCTACTAGTGCTGCTAATATGAATGAGAATGGAGGTTCAATAATTATAACAGCTACTAGTGATAAAGCAAAAACTACCAGTAGTAAACTTAACTTAACAATAACTGATGGAGGAGCAACTCGTGATCTAGATTATTCTGTTGCTGAATTACAGA
>CAYSTA010000001.1:182648-192541 GCA_964433845.1 uncultured Flavobacteriaceae bacterium | reverse complement strand
TGAGGAAACTAAACAAGAAAATTCTAATGAGAATAATGAATCTGAATCTAAGGATTCATAAATTTATTATTCAAAATTAGCTAAACAATCAATTTCAAAAATAAATTGATTAAATCAAGGGATAAACATTAAGTTTTCCCTTTTTTTGTATTAATTTTGGATAAAAATGAAAGATAAATCTATTCTAAATAAAGCTTTAATTTTATTACAAGACGGAACTATTTTTTTTGGAAAAGCATTGGGTGTTAAGGGAACTGCGTATGGAGAACTATGTTTTAACACTGGAATGACAGGATATCAAGAGATTTTTACTGATCCCTCTTATTATGGTCAATTAATGGTCACTACAAATTCTCATATAGGAAATTATGGCGTTAATGAAAAAGAAGTTGAATCAGAAAGTCCTAAAATTGCAGGTTTAATTTGCAAAAATTTTAATTCAAAATTTTCTAGACCCCTAGCAGACGATTCTTTACAGAATTTTTTTATTAAGCATAATATAGTAGCAATATCCGATGTAGATACAAGAGCACTTGTTTCTTATATAAGAGATAATGGAGCGATGAATGCAGTTATTTCTACCGACACTAATGGAATAGATAAATTAAAAATAAATCTTAAGAATTTACCATCTATGGAAGGTTTAGAATTAGCTTCAAAAGTTTCTACAAAAAAAACATATTACTTTGGAGATTCAAATTCTAAATTTAGAATTGCAGCATTAGATCTTGGAATAAAAAAAAATATTCTAAGAAATTTATCTAAAAGAGATGCTTATATTAAAGTTTTTCCTTTCAATGCAACATTTGATGAAATGTCAGAATGGAACCCTGATGGATATTTTATTTCAAATGGTCCTGGGGACCCAGAACCTCTCAAAAATTCAATTCAAACAGCTAAAGATATTTTAAAAACAAAAATTCCACTATTTGGTATATGTTTAGGACATCAAATAATTGCTTTGGCTAATGGAATTTCTACATATAAAATGCATAATGGACATAGAGGAATAAATCATCCTGTTATAAATTTAATAACAGGTAAAGGTGAAATATCTTCTCAAAATCATGGTTTTGCAATAAATAGAGAAGAAACTGAATCAAATCCTAATGTTGAAATAACCCATGTTCATTTAAATGATAATACCATCGCAGGAATTAAAATAAAAAATAATAATTGTTTTTCAGTTCAGTATCATCCTGAAGCAAGCCCTGGTCCTCATGATTCAAGTTATCTTTTTGATCAATTTATTGAAATGATTAACAACAACAAATAATATGAGTAAAATAGCTAAAATTTTTGCTAGGCAAATTTTTGATTCCAGAGGAAATCCAACTGTTGAAGTAGATGTTTTAACTGAAAATGGGTTTTTAGGTAGAGCAGCTGTCCCATCTGGTGCCTCCACTGGTGAACATGAAGCTGTCGAATTAAGAGATGGTGGAAATAAATATATGGGAAGAGGTGTTTTAAATGCTGTAAATAATGTAAACTCAATAATTTCTAAAGAAATAGTTGGAAAATCTGTTTTTGATCAGAAAAAAATAGATAAACTAATGATAAATATTGATGGAACTTCAAATAAATCAAAATTAGGTGCTAATGCTATTTTAGGAGTTTCACTAGCAATAGCAAAAGCTGCAAGTAATGAAAAAAAGATTCCCCTTTATTCTTACATTTCAGATGGTAAAGGAAATACTCTTCCTGTTCCAATGATGAATATAATTAATGGAGGATCACATTCGGATGCTCCAATAGCTTTTCAGGAATTCATGATAATGCCAGTTAAAGCAAATTCATTCACGCATGCAATGCAAATTGGAACAGAAATCTTTCATAATTTAAAAAAAATTCTTTCTGATAGAGGCTTAACTACGTCAGTTGGTGATGAGGGTGGTTTTGCTCCAAAGTTAGCAGGAACTGAAGATGCTTTGAACACTATAATATTAGCTATTGAAAAATCAGGATATTCTGCTGGAGATCAAGTAATGATTGCTTTGGATTGTGCATCATCTGAATTTTATATTGATGGAATGTATGATTATTCCAAATTTGAAGGAAAAAATGGAAAAATATTAAATTCAAAACAACAAGCAGATTATTTGTCAAAACTTGCTAAAAAATATCCTATAATTTCTATTGAAGATGGAATGGATGAAAATGATTGGAGTGGATGGGAATATTTAACAAAAATATGTGGAGATAATGTTCAACTTGTCGGTGATGATTTATTTGTTACCAATGTGGAAAGATTATCAAATGGAATAAAAAATAAAATAGGAAATTCAATATTAATTAAGGTAAATCAAATTGGGACGCTTTCTGAAACTATTGATGCTGTAAAAATGGCCCATGCAGCAGGTTTTACTAGTGTTATGTCACATAGATCAGGAGAAACCGCAGACAATACTATTGCAGATCTATCCGTAGGATTATCTACTGGTCAAATTAAGACTGGTTCTGCTTCTAGAAGTGATAGAGTTTCTAAATACAACCAATTATTAAGAATAGAGGAAGAATTAGGAGAAAGAGCTTACTACCCAAAAGAAAAGGCCTTTAAAATACAATTTTAAAGTAAGTTTTTTTCTGTAATTTTATCGTTAATATTTATAAAATGAAGAATAAGGCACATTTAAAAATAAATGACAGCAAAATAGAATTAGATTTAATACAAGGATCTGAAAATGAAGTTGGAGTAGATATTAGTGGTTTAAGGATAAAATCTAAGTTGATAACTCTTGATCCTGGTTATAAAAATACAGGATCGTGTAAAAGTGAAATTACTTTTTTAGATGGTGAAAAAGGAATTTTAAGATATAGAGGATATTCTATAGAAGAATTAGCTGAAAAAGCTGATTTTTTGGAAGTAGCTTTCTTATTAATTTTTGGAGAACTTCCTAATAAAGTTCAATTAGATAAGTTTTTAGTTGATATCAAAGAAAATTCAATTATTGATGAAGATATTAAAAGAATTCTTGAAAGTTTCCCTAAATCTGCTCATCCAATGGGAATTCTTTCTTCATTAACTAGTGCATTAATTGCATTCAATCCAGAAAAAAAAATAAGTCTCAATAATAAAGAAAATGGAGATAAAGATTATATGTATAATTCTGTTGTTAAACTTCTGGCTAAAATTCCAATTTTAGTTGCCTGGGTTCATCGTAGAAGAAAAGGGTTGCCATTAGATTATGGAGATAATAATTTAGGTTACGTCGAAAATATTACGAAAATGATGTTTCAGTTACCTAATCAAGATTATGTAAAAAATCAAGTTATTGTAGATGCTATGAATAAGCTTTTGATTTTACATGCAGATCATGAACAAAACTGCTCAACTTCAACTGTTAGAATTGTTGGTTCATCTGAAGCAAGTTTGTTTGCTTCAATTTCAGCTGGAATATCAGCATTATGGGGAAGATTACATGGAGGTGCAAATCAAGCTGTTTTAGAAATGTTAGAAGCAATTAAAAAAGACGGTGGAGATACTAAAAAGTTTATGTTAAAAGCAAAGGACAAGTCAGATCCATTTAGACTTATGGGCTTTGGACATAGAGTATATAAGAATTTTGATCCTAGAGCAAAAATTATTAAGGTTACTGCTGATCAAATTTTAGATGAGCTTGGAATTAATGATCCAATTTTAGATATAGCTAAAGGTTTAGAAAAGGAAGCTTTAAAAGATAGTTATTTTGTAAAAAGAAAACTTTATCCAAATGTTGATTTTTATTCTGGAATTATATATAAAGCTCTTGAAATTCCAAATGAAATGTTTACCGTTATGTTTGCTTTAGGAAGATTACCTGGCTGGGTTGCCCATTGGCGAGAAATGAGATTAAATAATGAACCAATAGGAAGGCCTAGACAAATTTATACAGGCGAAACTATAAGAAACTTTTCAAATATAGAATTGCGTTAATTTTAAATTTTAATTAATAAAAATGGTTTTTTCTGTAAATGATGAAACTTCTAAACTTATTTCTGTTATTATAGGAATTGCAAATAGTTCAGGCGGACTTCCTAATATTGAAAATCTTTATGACCCTAAATCCATTGAAAATTTAAAAAAAGGAAAATATCCTTTAGAATCAGATATGATTAATGAATTAGAAAACTTATCTAATACTTTAATAAGACATGGAGTAGAGGTTTTCCGACCAAGTAATATCATTAATTGTAATCAAATTTTTACTAGAGATATTGGTTTTGTTATTGATAATTATTTTTTTAAATCCAATATTCTTCCAAAAAGATCTAAAGAATTTGAAGGACTTGAATATATTCTTAATTATTTCAATGGAGAAATAATTAATATTCCAGAAAATGTACATGTAGAGGGGGGGGATATATTAACAAATTTCGATGATATTTTTATTGGATATTATGATAATGATGACTATTCAGATTTATTTACTGCTAGAACAAATCAGGATGCAGTTAATTATTTTAAGGAATTTTTTCCAAAAAAAAATATTAAAGCTTTTCATTTAAAAAAATCCGATACAGATCCTTTCAATAATGTTCTTCATTTAGATTGTTGTTTTCAATTAGTTGGAAAAGATAAAGCAATTATATATCCTGAGGCTTTCACTTATAGTGAAGATTATCAATGGTTAGAATCCTTTTTTGGAATTGAAAATATTTTCTTAATTAATAATAAAGAAATGTATCAAATGAATAGTAATATATTATCAATAAATCATGAGTTGGTTATTTCTGACCCATCCTTTAAAAGATTAAATGCCTGGTTAGAGTTAAAGGGTTTTACTGTTGAAAAAGTTGCTTTTAATGAGATTTCTAAACAAGAAGGCTTGTTTCGATGTTCCTCTCTACCATTGATAAGAAATTAAATTATGCCTAATAATTTACACTCAGTTTTAATGATAAGACCTTCAAGTTTCAGATACAACTATGAAACTGCCAAAAATAATTATTTTCAAAATCAAAACTTTAATCTAAATAATGATATTGTTTTAAAAAATGCTCTTTTAGAGTTTGATAATTTGGTTTCTAAAATTAAAGATTGCGGGATTTATGTTAATGTTTATAATGATGATGATATCGAGGATACTCCAGACTCTATTTTTCCAAATAACTGGATTACTTTTCATGAAAATAAAAGAATAGCTATTTATCCGATGTATGCAAAAAATAGACGTTTAGAAAGAAATGAAGATGTATTTAAATTTTTAGAAAAAAATAAAATTTTTATACATGAAATAATGGACTATACAAGTGCAGAAAATAATAGTCTTTATTTAGAAGGGACAGGAAGTATGGTTTTTGATCGAATAAATAAAAAAGCGTATTGCTCTATTTCAGAAAGAACCAGTGAGGATCTTATTTATGAGTTTTGTAATGATTTTGAATATATGCCAATAGTTTTTAATTCTTTTCATACTCATGAAAATAAAAGAAAACCAATTTATCATACTAACGTAATGATGTGTAATGCAACTCATTACAGTGTAATATGTTTAGACGCTATTGATGATCAAGCTGAAATGAAAAAAGTTGTTGAAAGCTTAGAAGATGATAATAAAGAAATAATTACTATTTCAGAATCACAATTAAAATCGTTTGCTGGTAATATGATTGAGTTAAGAAAAAATAAAAAAAGTTTTCTATTTATGAGTGAAACAGCTTATATGTCTTTAGAGGAAGATCAATTAATAAGATTGAAGACGCATTCTGAATTGATATATTCTTCAGTTGATACTATAGAAAAATGTGGAGGTGGAAGTGTAAGATGTATGATAGCCGAGATATTTAATTAAAACATATTTATCCTTTTTATAAGTATATTTACTCGCAAATTATCTAAATGAATTTTTATAATATTTTAAAGGATCAAATTTCAAAATTTATTTTATCAAAATTTGATTTAGACTTTAATGATATTGAAATTCAAGCTACCAAAAAAGATTTTAATGGTGATATTACAGTAGTTATTTTTCCATTAGTAAAACTTCTTAGAAAATCTCCTATAGAAATTGGCAATGATATAGGTTCATTTCTTGTAAAAAAATCAAAATATATAAACAATTATAATTTGATTCAAGGGTTTTTAAACTTATCAATTGACAGCAAATTTTATCTTGAATTTTTAAATGAAATTATTGAAGATAATAGTTACGGAATTCTTAAACCTAATATAGATGATCCGCTATTTTTAATTGAATATTCTTCACCTAATACAAATAAACCTCTTCATTTAGGTCATATTAGAAATATTCTCTTAGGGTATTCTATTTCTGAAATTTTAAAAGCAAACGGAAAAAATGTACATAAAACTCAAATAAT
The DNA here is from genome assembly GCA_964433845.1 of uncultured Flavobacteriaceae bacterium. Taxonomy (GTDB): domain Bacteria; phylum Bacteroidota; class Bacteroidia; order Flavobacteriales; family Flavobacteriaceae; genus MAG-121220-bin8. The sequence continues at coordinate 186,244 of CAYSTA010000001.1, read as the reverse complement.
TAATGATAGGGGAATTCATATATGTAAATCTATTGTAGCTTGGTTAAAATTTGGAAAAAATTCTAATCCAAAAGATACTGGAGAAAAGGGGGATATGTTTGTTGGAAAATACTATGTTCTTTTTGATAAAATTTACAGGAAGGAAATTTCTAAAATGATAAATGAAGGAAATGAAAAAGATTATGCTGAAAAAAATGCTCCTATTTTTCTTGAAGCTCAAGATTTATTAATTAGATGGGAAAAAGGTGATAAAGAAGTTATTGCTCTTTGGAAAAAAATGAATTCTTGGGTATATCAAGGATTTGATAAAACATATAATGATTTAGGAGTTGATTTTGATTCTTATTACTATGAAAGTGATACGTATTTGCTTGGTAAAGAAATTATTAATAAAGGTTTAAATAATAATATTTTTTATAAAAAGAAAGATGGTTCTATTTGGATAGATTTATCTGATGAAGGTTTAGATGAGAAAATTTTGTTACGATCAGATGGAACTTCAGTATATATGACACAAGATTTAGGAACAGCGTATTTAAGACATAAAGATCATCCAAACATGAATGGAGTAATATATACAGTAGGAAATGAACAAGATTATCATTTTAAGGTTTTATTTAAAATATTAAATAAATTAGGCTATAGTTGGTCTAAACACCTTCATCATTTAAGTTATGGAATGGTCGATTTACCATCAGGGAAAATGAAGAGTAGGGAAGGTACAGTTGTAGACGCAGATGAAATTATTTCTGAAATGAAATTAAACGCTAGTAATTTGTCAGAAGATTTAGGAAAAATAGAAGACTATTCTAAAACAGAAAAAGATGAACTTAATAGCACTATAGGACTGGGAGCTCTGAAATATTTTATATTAAAAGTAGATCCAAAAAAAAGAATATTATTTAATCCTACTGAATCGATTGATTTCAATGGGAATACTGGACCTTTTATTCAGTATGCATATGCCAGAATTCAGTCATTGATTAGAAAAGAAAAATTTTCAAATACCAAAACTAATCTAGATATTAATGTTAATGAAAAAGAAAAAGATATTCTAAAACAGTTAATTCAGTTTCCTATAGCAGTTAAAAGTGCTGCTGAAAATTATAGTCCTGCTTTAATTGCTAACTATACATTTGAATTAGTAAAAACATTTAATTCATATTATCAATCTACCACTATTCTTAAAATACATGATTTGGAAATTAAAAATTTCAGATTAACTCTTTCAAACAAAGTAGGAGAAGTTATTAAAAACTCTATGAAATTATTGGGTGTTGAAGTTCCTCAAAAAATGTAAAAAAAAAGAGGGAAATTAATAGTACTAAATTTTAGTTATAAAATATTCTCAAATTATTAGATTTGTAGTAAATCATTTTATATGTTTAATAACCTTACAGACAAACTTAATTCTGCTTTTCAGGTTCTTAAAGGGCATGGAAAAATAACCGAAATTAATATTGCAGAAACTTTAAAGGAGGTTAGAAGGGCTTTACTTGAAGCGGATGTAAACTATAAAACTGCTAAAGAATTCACTGCAAATGTTAAACAGAAGGCTCTAGGTCAAGATGTTCTTACCAATCTTAATCCTGGTCAATTAATGGTTAAGATTGTTAAAGATGAGCTTACTTCTTTGATGGGAGGGGATACGGCAGGTATAAATTTATCTAATACATTAACTATAGTTTTAATGTCTGGTCTTCAAGGCTCTGGTAAAACAACTTTTAGTGGCAAACTATCTCAATATTTAATTAAAAAGAAGTCTAAAAAGCCTCTTTTGGTAGCCTGTGATGTATACAGACCTGCAGCAATAGAACAATTAAAAGTAATTGGAGAACAAATTGGTGTTGAGGTTTATAGCGATGAAGAAGAAAAAAATCCTGTAAAAATTGCAAAGGATTCTATAAAATTTGCAAAGAAAAACGGAAAAAATCTTGTAATTATTGATACTGCAGGTAGATTGGCAATAGATGAAAAGATGATGAATGAAATTAAAGAAATTCATAAGGCAATAAATCCGAGCGAAACTTTGTTTGTTGTAGATTCAATGACAGGTCAAGATGCAGTAAATACAGCAAAAACCTTTAATGATATTTTAAATTTTGATGGTGTTATTTTAACCAAATTAGACGGAGATACTAGAGGAGGAGCTGCTCTATCTATTAAATCTGTAGTTGATAAGCCTATTAAATTTATTGGCACAGGAGAAAAAATGGATGCAATTGATGTTTTTCATCCAGAAAGAATGGCTGATAGAATTCTTGGAATGGGAGATGTTGTTTCTTTAGTTGAAAAGGCTCAAGATTTATATGATGAAAAACAGGCACGTATTTTAAATAAAAAAATTGCTAAAAGTCAATTTGGATTAGATGATTTTTTAGATCAAATAAAGAAAATCAAACAAATGGGTAACCTTAAGGATATGGTTAATATGATTCCTGGTGCTTCTAAAGCAATGGGTGATAATGAAATAGATGAAGATTCATTTAAACATATTGAAGCTCTTATATACTCTATGACTCCAAAGGAAAGATCAAACCCTAAAATTATTGATGTTAGTAGAAAAAAAAGAATCTCTAAAGGAAGTGGATTAGATGTTCAAGAATTGAATAGATTATTGAAACAATTTGAGCAAATGTCTAAAATGATGAAAATGATGCAAGGAGGTGGATCAGGTAAATTAATGCAGATGATGCAGGGAATGAAATAATTAAAATATGAGAATTATAGACGGAAAAAAATTATCAAATCAAATTAAAGAAGAAATAAAGCATGAAGTTGAGAATATTATTTCTAATGGAGCTAAACCTCCTCATTTAGCTGCTGTTTTGGTGGGAGAAGATGGTGCAAGTTTAACTTATGTTGGAAGTAAAGTAAGATCTTGTGCACAAGTTGGTTTTAAATCAACACTTGTTAAATTACCTGAGAATATTAAGGAGAAAGATTTATTATCCAAGATAGCTGAGCTAAATAATGATGAAGAAATTGATGGATTTATTGTTCAATTACCTTTGCCTAAACATATCGATGAAGAAAAAATTTTATTAGCTATAAACCCCGATAAAGATGTTGATGGTTTCCATCCAACTAATTTTGGTAAAATGGCCTTAAATATGAAAACATTTATTCCGGCTACACCTTTTGGGATAATGGAATTGTTAAAAAGATATAAGATAGAAACTTCTGGAAAAAATACAGTAGTTATTGGAAGAAGCAATATAGTTGGTCGTCCAATAAGTATTTTAATGAACAGTAAGGGTAACCCTGGGGATTCAACTGTAACTGTTGTTCATAGTAGGACTGTAAATTTAGAAAGTTATACTAAAAATGCCGATATAATTATATCCGCTTTAGGAATACCTGATTTCGTTAAAAAAGAAATGGTAAAAAAAGGAGTTGTTATTATTGATGTAGGAATAACTAGAGTAAAAGACAATAATTCTCCAAAAGGTTATGTAATTAAAGGAGATGTAGATTTTGATTCTGTTAAAGAAAAGGCTAGTTATATAACACCAGTTCCTGGAGGTGTAGGCCCTATGACAATAGCTATGCTTTTAAAAAACACTTTGTTATCTAAGAGTTTATTAAAAAATAAT
>CAYSTA010000001.1:0-182548 GCA_964433845.1 uncultured Flavobacteriaceae bacterium | reverse complement strand
AATAGCTATGCTTTTAAAAAACACTTTGTTATCTAAGAGTTTATTAAAAAATAATCATTAATTACTCTTTAATTTCTTTAGCAAATAATCGTTCAGGATCTTTAAAAGATTTAAATTCTAGTGCATTTCCAGATGGATCTTTAAAAAACATGGTTGATTGCTCTCCAACTAATCCTTTAAATCTTGTATAAGGTTTAATTATAAAAGTAATTTCTTTTTTAATTAAAAGTTTAGCAAAATTATTAAAGTCATTCCAACCTAAAATAATTCCAAAATGTGGAACTGGAACATCTTTGCCATCTACAGGATTAGTGACATATTTTCTTTTAGTTTTATCATAGTGAATAACCAACTGATGGCCAAAAAAATTAAAATCTACCCAAGTACTATTACTTCTTCCCTCTTTAAGTTCTAATATGTCTCTATAAAATATTCTGCATTTTTCTAGATTATTTACTGGAATAGCTAAATGAAAAGGGGATAATTTTTTCAAATGTATTTATATTAATTCCATCCAACCATAAATCTTTTAATTTTTGATTTAGGCGGAATATTAATTTCTTCTATTTTTATGTCTGTACCCATTCTAAGATCTATAGGTAAATTACTTTTATCAATAACAAAATAAGTGTCTATTTCATCAACAAATATTACAATGTTGCTTATTGTATTTTGAATTGATGAAATTTTATGATTGATTTTAATGTCGTTGAATGTACTATTAATATTTATTCCTTTAATAGTTTTAAACTTTTCACTTATAACCTCAATAGTTTCAATTTTTTCATTTACATCATGTTGCTGTTTTGGAGTTAAAGTAAGAAGATGATTTTGTTCTTTATCGTAAATTAAATATTTGTCTTCTCCAGAAAACATATAATCTCCTTCACCTATTCTTTTTACAATAGAGTCATTTGAAAATAATGAATCAAGGTCTTTAACAATTGTATTAGAATTTATTTTTCCAACTTTTCCTTTCCCAACAGTATAATCAACACTATAATTGGAACAACCAAAAGAAATTAAAATTATAAGTATTAAGATATATTTATTCATTCTAAAAACTTTTCTAAAAGTACTAATTCCTTTTAAATCTTAATTAATTATATGATATATATTTGTGTAATGAATCAAAACAAAGTCTTGAAATTAAATCATGGACTTAATTTGCCAGTGATGGAATCTTTTTATACTATTCAGGGTGAAGGATATTATAAGGGATCAGCTGCATATTTTATAAGAATTGCTGGATGTGATGTAGGCTGTCATTGGTGTGATGTTAAAGAAAGTTGGGATTCAGACATTTATCCCATAAAATCTGTAAATGAAATAGTTCAAAATGTTAAAAATAAATGTGAGATTGTAGTTATAACTGGAGGAGAGCCATTAATTTGGGATATGAATCCACTAACAGAATTATTAAAAGAAAATAATTTTAAAACCCATTTAGAAACATCAGGTTCAGATAAATTAACTGGTGATTGGGATTGGATTTGTTTATCACCAAAAAAAAGAAAAATTCCATTAAATCAAGTTTATAAAAAAGCAGACGAATTAAAAATTATCATTTACAATAAGCATGATTTAAAATTTGCTGAAGAAGAAGCTAAAAAAGTTTCTAAAAACTGTATTCTATATCTGCAACCAGAGTGGAGCAAGAGAGATCAAATGATGCCAATTATTGTAGATTATATTATGAATAATGTAAAATGGAAAGTTTCTCTACAAACGCATAAATACTTAAATATTCCTTAATTGTATAAAAGATATTTTGATCTAATTGTTTTAAAATTTTCAATTCCTTTTTTCCAACTCAATTTAATTTCTTCTTCACTTATGCCATTAATAATTTGATTTTGTAGCTTGTCATTTCCTGCTAACCTGTTAAAACCGCTTCTAAAAAAAGAAGATTTGTTTTTAGATTTATTATATGCATAAATTATCCATTCTAAATTAATTTCCTTTAAACAAGGATGATTTCTTAAATCAATTCCGTTACATATTTGATTTAAGTGTTTTGGAGATTTTGCTCCAGACATAGATTGTGGTTTAAACTTGAAACCTGTTTTTCTCCAATTTGGATTTCCCATTATTTGAAATTGCATTTCTGTTCCCCTTCCAATACTAATAGGTGTTTGTTCAAAAAAACATAAGCTTGGATATAAATTAATAGATTTTTTATTTGGAAGATTAGGAGAAGGTTTTACAGGTAATTCATAAATTATAGTTCTGTCATAATTTTTAATTGGGATTACTTTAAGATCACAATTAATTTTGTTTTTTAGCCAGCCTTCATTATTAATCATCATTCCAAACTCACCAATAGTCATTCCATGGACAATTGGCACTGGATGCATTCCAACAAAACTTTTAAATTTATCTTCTAAAATTGGACCATCAATGTAATGTCCATTTGGATTTGGTCTATCTAAAATTATCAATCTTTTATTGTTCTCGGCCACTGCTTCCATTACTAAATGAAGAGTTGAAATATATGTGTAAAATCTAACTCCAACATCTTGAATATCAAATATAACTACATCAATATCTTTAATTTGATCACTAGTAGGTTTTTTATTTGATCCATGAAGAGATATTATAGGTAATCCTGTTTTTAAATCTATTCCATCTTCAACTTTTTCTCCAGCATCTGCTATTCCTCTAAATCCATGTTCAGGAGAAAAAACTTTTTTAATGTTAATGTTTAAGATTAATAATGAATCAATAATATGAATATATTTTTTATCAGATTTTATTTTTGAGGTTTGATTGGCTACAATTGCAACATTCTTTCCTTTTAAATCATCTATAAATAATTCTATTTGATCAGCTCCTAATGTTAATTGATTGTTGTTTTGAGAAAAAGATAAATAACTAAAGCATATTAAAATTAAAAAAAAGGTACTTTTGAATTTAATTATATTAAGTTTCATTAGTTGTGAGATTTGAATCATTTATAGCAACTCGAATTATAAGGTCTAAACCTTATAAAAATAGTATTTCCGCCCCAATAATAAAAATATCTATATTGTCTATAATAATTGGTTTTTTGATGATGATTATTTCAATTTCATCAGGAGTTGGACTTCAAAAAACAATACAAAATAAAATTTCATCATTTTTTGGACATATTTCAGTTTCAAATTTTCAAAATAATTCTTCTCAGTCATCTTTAACTCCTATTTTAATTGATCAAGAATTTTATACAAATAATAAAATTGAAGAGATTAATCATATTCAGAGTGTAGCTTACAAATCTGGTGTTATTACAACAAAAGAAACATTTGAAGGTGTTGTTTTCAAAGGTATAAATGAAGACTTTAATTGGACAATTTTTTCTGAATATATTATAGAAGGTAAAATACCTTCAATAAATAATAAAATAACTAATGAGGTAATTATCTCAGAATACTTATCTAAAAGATTAAATTTAAAAATAGGAGAAAAATTCAAAACCTCTTTTTTAAAAACAGATTCTTCTATTCCTAATAATAGAAATTTTAATATAGTTGGGATTTTTAATTCTGGTTTAATTGAATTTGATCAAATTTATTTTTTAGGAGACATTAAACATATTCAAAAGATGAATAAATGGAATTCAAATCAAATTGGAAACTTTGAAATTTTCATTGAAAATTTTAATGATATTTCTAAGACTTCGGATAAATTGTATTCTATTACTCCGTCTAATTTAGATGTGATAAATGTTTCGGATAAATTTTCTGATATTTTTAATTGGATTGCTTTATTTGATATGAATATATTAGTGATAATTGTAATAATGATTTTAGTTGGTGGTATAAACATGATCACTGCATTACTTGTTACAATTTTAGAAAAGACACAACTAATAGGAATTCTAAGAGTTCTAGGTTCAAACATTAATAGTATTAGATATATTTTTCTCTCTAATGGAGTTTATTTAATTTCAATTGGACTTTTATTTGGTAATATTATTGGCCTTGGTTTAATTTTCTTTCAAAAATTTACAGGATTTATTAAATTAAATCCTGAAACTTATTATGTTACTGAAGTGCCTGTTGATATAAACTTGTTTACAATAATTATTTTGAATTTAGGAATTTTATTTTTTTGTTTGCTAATGTTGATTATTCCATCATATATAATCGGAAGAATTTCTCCAACTCAATCTTTAAAAATTAATTGATAAAATCTTAATTTCAATTCGATATTAATAATCTTAAGGGTTAACTTTATAATTTTAAAATTTAAATGGAATATTCAAAAAATATATTAGAAACTATAGGAAACACTCCTTTAGTTAAATTGAATAATATTACAAAACAGATTGATGCTTTAGTTCTGGCTAAAGTTGAATATTTTAATCCCGGAAGTTCAGTTAAAGATAGAATGGCATTAAAGATGGTTGAAGAGGCTGAAAATGATGGTAGATTAGTGCCAGGAGGAACAATAGTTGAGGGTACATCAGGAAATACTGGAATGGGTTTAGCATTGGCAGCTATTGTAAAGGGCTATAAACTTATTTGTGTTTCTTCAGACAAGCAGTCTAAAGAAAAATTAGATATTTTAAAAGCTGTTGGAGCAAAAGTAGTAGTTTGTCCAACAAATGTAAAAGCTGAAGATCCAAGATCTTACTATTCTACATCTAAAAGAATTGCTGAAGAAACTCCTAATTCATGGTTTGTTAATCAATATGATAATCTATCAAATACTAAAGCCCATTATGAATCTACTGGACCTGAAATATGGTCTCAAACGAAAGGAAAAGTTACTCATTTTGTTGTTGGGGTTGGTACTGGAGGAACTATTTCTGGTGTAGCTAAATTTTTAAAAGAAAAAAATCCAAATATTAAAGTTTGGGGAATAGATACTTACGGTTCTGTTTTTAAAAAATATCATGAAACTGGAATTTTTGATGAAAAAGAAATATACCCTTATATTACAGAAGGAATAGGTGAAGATATTTTACCAAAAAATGTAAATTTTAGTTTAATTGATGCATTTGAGAAAGTTCATGATAAGGATGCTGCTATTTATACTAGAAAGTTAGCTAAAGAGGAAGGTATTTTTGGTGGTAATTCATGTGGAGCAGCAATAAAAGGTCTAATTCAGTTAAAAGAACATTTCAAGAAGGATGATGTAGTGGTAGTTTTACTTCACGATTCAGGAAGTCGTTACATTGGAAAAATTTATAATGATGAATGGATGAAAAAACATGGTTTCATCATTGATTAGAATTAGATGAAAGATTTTATTATTAATTATCCATCTAATATTTTACCAAGGAATATTACTAATGAAATTTTAAAAAAGAGTAAGTCTATTTTTTATCATAGAACTATAGAAAATTACAAAAAATCTCCTTTACATAAATTGCCTGCTCTTTCAAATTTTTTAAAAATTTCAAACCTATATATTAAAGATGAGTCAAATAGATTTGAATTAGATTCTTTTAAAGTTTTGGGAGGATCTTATGCAGTTAGTCAAATACTAAAAAATAAACCAAATACTTCTGTCTTTTGTACAGCAACTGATGGTAACCACGGAAAAGGTTTAGCTTGGTCTGTAAAAAAATATAAAAAAGAATGTGTTGTTTATGTGCCAAAACATACATCTAAACTAAGAATAAAGTCTATTTCAGACCTAGGAGCTAAAGTAGAACAATTAGAAATGAATTATGAAGATACTTGTAAATATGCTGCTGAAATTTCATTAAAGATGAATTGGGAATTGGTTCAGGATGCTTCATGGGATAATTATGAACTAATTCCAGCATACATTATGTCAGGTTATTTAACTCAATTTATTGAAATGGAAGAAACTATTAATAAATTAAATCAACCAGATTTTGATATTGTAATTCTACAATGTGGTGTTGGGTCCTGGCCAGCTTCATGTATTTGGTATTATTTAAATAGATATGGCAAAAATAAACCTAAAATTATTTTAGTTGAACCAGTGGAATGTTGTGGGGTTTATCAATCTATTTATGAAGGCAAAAGAATTTCGCCTAAAGGAAATTTATCTACAATTATGGCAGGTCTAAATTGCGGAATTCCATCTAAGTCAGCTTGGGAAATAATTAAAAGAGGTTGTGATGGAGTTATTAAAATAACAGATACTGAAGTTATGTCAGCGATGAAGCTGTTTTATAAACCTTTATTAGAGGATATAAAAATAATTTCTGGAGAGTCTGGTGCTGCTGGATTAGCAGGATTGATTAAATGCTTAAATGATAATAAATTAAAAAAATTAAAAGATCATATAGGTTTAAACAAAGATTCTAAAGTTCTAGTTTTTAATACCGAAGGGAAAACTGATAAAAATAGTTTTTCAAAAATAGTTGAAAACTAAAATTTAAAAAATATCTTTTGGGAATACTACAATACTTTCATAGCCTTTTTTACTTATACTTGAAACTCCAAATAAATAATTGTCAATAACAATTCCATTGAGTATATAATTATTTACTTTTCCAACTTGTTTACTATTTTCCCAAAATGGGGAAGTAGTCTTTCTCCAATAAATTTTGTATCCTATAATATTTTTATCTTCAGAATTATCCCATTTTAGTTTAGTGGAGGGTTCTACTATTCCGCCAATTTTAACATTTTTAGGTTGTGGGGGACTCCATCCTAAAGAGGCTAAATTAATTGCATTTACAGCGGTAATGTTTTTTGCATAATTAAAATTTACTCCATCAATCACATCCCCATATTTGATTCCTTTTTCTGCTCTTAAGTCTTGATGTTGTCTATTATAATTTTCATGAGCTTCCATTATTCTTACACCTGGATAACCTAGGTCATTAAATGGTCTATGATGACCTCCTCTTCCAAATCTATCAAGTCTATATATCATCATAGGGTTTAATTTTGGCATAAACTTTTTAACCTGCGTATGAATATATCTTGCTAATTGTCTTGAATTTCCATCCACTTCTCCTCCATAAAATCTTCTTCTTTTTCTTGATTTTTCAGATTCATTAGCCGGTGTGGGCTCTGAAAAAATTCTAAAACTGTAATTATCTATTATTCCATCAACACCTTCAATATTTCCAATCATATCATTATTTAAAACACCAATAATTTCCCAATTGTTTTCCTTAACATATTTTGCAAATCCCATTCCGCCATAAAGTCCTTGTTCTTCTCCTGATAGTCCCAAATAAACTATACTGTTTTCAAATTTATATTTGCTTAATACCCTACATGCTTCTAAAACTCCTGCCATTCCAGAAGCATTATCATTTGCTCCGGGTGAATCAGAAGTAAAATCATTAGGGTTAGATACTCTACTATCAATATCACCACTCATGATAATGTACCTGTTTGGATATTTTGATCCTCTTTGAATAGCAACAACGTTATTTATCCAAACATCTTTTATTAGTCTTCTTTTATTTTTTAAAAAATAATTTTTTTGATAACTTATTTCCAAACAATTATCACATTCTTTTGAAATTTCATTAAATGAAGATTTAATCCATCTTCTTGCCGCTCCAATACCTCTTTTTTCAGATAAGGTATCACTTAAAGTGTGTCTTGTGCCAAATGAAGCTAACTTTTTAACATCTTTTTTTATTCTTTCAGATGAAACTTCACTAATAATATCATAAATTACTTTATGATCTTGAGATTTGTTAATATTGTAAAAAAGAAAAAAAGGAATGAATATTAGATATTTCATACCTAAATTTATAAATAAATTAAAAACAATATTTGTTTTCTTCCTTTAATTTTTCAGCAATTTTATTTCTTAAGTCCATGACATTAGGAAAATCATAGTATTTCGTAAATCTTTTAAGTCCCATTAGTAAACCCTTTTGTTCATCACCTTCAGTAAATGAAACAATTACTTCCTTGCCTTTAGACTGGACTATATCTACTGCTTGATATAAATATAATTGAGACATTGCTATTTGCCCCTTTTGAGTTTCTTTACCATATCTATTGCAGTTTTTTTCAGTTCTCAAAATGGCAGATTCAGCCAAATAGATTTCAATCATTATATCTGATACAGCTAAAAGTATCTGTTGATGTTTTTCAAGTTTTTCTCCAAATTTCTTAATGCCTGCTCCAGCTAACATTAAAAATACTTTTTTAAGATTTTTAATTATTATTTTCTCCTGAGAAAATAACTCAGAAAGATCAGGAATTTCAAAAGAAGGAATTCCAGTTAATTCTTCCCCTACTTGTGTTGCTGGTGTGATGAAATCAATATGCCCTTTCATTGCTTTTTTTATTAGCATCCCAACACATAACATTCTATTTATTTCATTTGTACCTTCATAAATTCTAGCTATTCTAGCATCTCGCCATCCTGATTCCATTGGAGTTTCAGCTGAAAATCCCATACCTCCAAATATTTGAATTCCCTCATCTGTTGCGTTTTGACAATCTTCAGAAAGTGCTACTTTTAATATTGAACATTCAATAACATATTCTTCTACACCTTTTAATTCAGCTTCCTGAAAAGAATTACCACTATCATGACGAATTTTAATCCTGTTCTCTATATCTTTTGCTGCTCTATAACATGCAGATTCTCCAACATAACCATCTGTTGCCATTTGAGCAACTTTTTCTCTAATTGCTTCAAAATCTATTATTTTAGTTTTAAACTGTTCCCTTTCATTCGCATATTGAACTCCAAGAGTTGTAACTCTTTTTAGTGCATCAAGACAAGCTGCAGCAAGTTTAATTCTACCAACATTTAAAGAATTCAAAGCAATTTTAAATCCATTTCCTCTTTCTGACAACATATTTTCAATAGGCACTTTTGTTTTATCAAAAAATACTTGTCTAGTTGAAGATGAATGAATACCCAACTTATTTTCTTCTTCACCTAAAGAAATTCCATTTTCAGGTTCGTTAGGAACAATAAAACCAGTAATGTTTTTATCGTCTTCAATTCTAGCAAAAACTATAAAAATATTAGCAAAACCAGCATTTGAAATCCAGATCTTTTGTCCTGAAATTGAATAATGAGTTCCATCTTCAGAAAGGACAGCTTTTGTCTTACCACTATTTGCATCTGAACCTGCTGTAGGTTCTGTTAGGCAGTATGAGCCAAAATGTTCTCCGGAAGCAAGTTTTGGAACATATTTTTTCTTTTGTTCTTCATTTCCATATAAAACAATTGGCATTGTACCAATTCCAGTATGTGCTCCAAATGCAGTAGATAATGATCCTGTGCAGCCAGAGATATATTCACAAACTAGCATAGTTGATACAAAACCCATTCCTAATCCACCATACTCTTCTGGCACAGCAATACCCAAAAATCCTAACTCACCAGCCTTTCGCATTACTTCTTCTGTTAGTTTATAATCTTTCTTTTCAAATCTATACTTATGTGGCCACACTTCTTTATCAATAAAGTCAATAACAGCTTGCTTCATCATTTTTTGCTCTTCTGAAAAATCCTCAGGAGTAAAAATGTTTTCAGGACTTGTTTCTTTAATAATAAATTCTCCTCCTCTTGTTATATTTGATTCTTCCATTTTTTTAATTTAAAAATTCATAAATACCTGCAGCTCCTTGTCCAGTTCCAACACACATGGTTACCATACCATATTTTGATTTTTTAAATCTCATTTCCTCAAAAAGTTGTACTGATAATTTTGCTCCAGAGCATCCTAATGGATGACCAAGTGCAATTGCTCCTCCATTAACATTAATTATTTCACTATTTAATTTTAATTCTCTAATAACTGCTAAAGATTGAGATGCGAAAGCTTCATTTAATTCTATAAGATCAATATCATCTATTTTCATTTCAGCTTGTTTAAGAACTTTAGGTATAGCTTTAACAGGTCCAATTCCCATTATTTTTGGTGGAACACCAGCAACTGCATAATTGACTAACCTTGCAATAGGTTCAATATTTAATTCTTTAATCATTTTTTCACTCATTATAATAACAAATGCTGCACCATCACTCATTTGAGATGAATTACCCGCTGTAACACTACCATTCATTCTAAAAACAGGTCTTAATTTATTTAGAACTTTAAGATTGGTATCTTTTCTTGGACCTTCATCTGTATCAACTGTATAATCTCTTAAAGATTTTTTTCCATTAATATCCAAGTATGTTTCTTCAACTTTTATTGGAACAATTTGCGATTTAAATTTTCCATTTGAAATAGCATCAATAGCCTTTAAGTGTGAGTTTAAAGCAAATTCATCTTGATCATCTCTATTAATATTGAACTGTTGGGCTACCTGTTCAGCAGTAAGTCCCATTCCCCAGTAATAATCTTCTTTTCCTTGTTTAGCAATTGCATAATCTGGAACTGGTTTATATCCTCCCATAGGTATAAAGCTCATGCTTTCTACTCCACCTGCTATTATGCACTCTGCCATTCCAGATTTGATTTTGGCAGAAGCCATTGCTATAGTTTCTAATCCAGAGGCACAATATCTATTAACTGTTACTCCAGGAACATCTTCTACTTTTAATCCCATTAATGAAATAACTCTTCCAATATTTAAACCTTGCTCGGCTTCTGGTGTTGCATTACCAACAATTACGTCATCAATTCTTTTTTTATCTAGATCTGGAATTTGATTTACCATATAATTTATGGTCTCTGAAGCAAGTTCATCAGGTCTTTTAAATTTAAACAATCCTTTTGGAGCTTTTCCAACAGCAGTTCGATATGCTTTAACTATATATGCTTCTTTCATGATTTAATTTCTTAATGGTTTTCCTGTTTTTAAGATATATTGAATTCTTTCTAGTGTTTTTCGTTCTGAACATAATGAAAGGAATGCCTCCCTTTCTAAGTCAAGAAGATATTGTTCATCAACTAAAGTAGACTGTGATAAATCTCCACCACTTATTACATAGGCAATTTTATTAGCAATTTTTTGGTCATGATCCGAAATATATCCACCTGCTTTCATTGTATCACTTCCAACCATAAACATTCCTAATGCTTGTTTACCCAAAACTTTGATATTTTTTTCTTTACATGGGGGTAAATACCCATAGTCAGACATTAAAATTGCGTGTTTTTTTGCAATGGAAATTTGATGATTTTTATTCATTATAATTGTATCATTATTTGGCTGTAAGTAACCTAAATCTATTGCTTCATAAGCAGATGTTGAAGTTTTAGCCATACCAATATTTAAAAAATATTCTTGAAGAACATTAAGTTCAACATCATTTTTGCTAAACTTTTTAGATGCTCTTAAGGCCATTTCTTTACATCCACCACCTCCAGGAATTAAACCAGCGCCGACCTCCACTAAACCTATATAGCTTTCACAATAAACAACTGCTTTATCAGAATGCATTGTAACCTCACAGCCTCCACCTAAAGTTAGACCATGAGGAGCTGCAATAACAGGTATACTGGAATATCTTAATTTCATCATACTATCTTGAAAAAATTTAATAGCAAAATTTATCTCATCATATTCCTGTTCAGCTGATGCCATGAAAATTGCACCCAAATTAGCTCCTGCAGAAAAATGAGAACCTTCATTTCCAATTACAATTCCTTTGTAATTCTTTTCCGCTAAATCTACAGCTTTATTGATGCCCATAAGAACTCCTTGGCCTAGAGTATTCATTTTGGTTCTAAATTCTAAGTTGATAATTTCATCACCAAGATCTTTTATTACCGAATCGGAGTTTTCCCATATAATAAAACTTTTATTTAGGTTTTTAAGTATTATTAATGAATCTTGACCTGGTTTTATAATAAAAGATTTAGTATTTAAATCGTAATAATGAATTTTTCTATTTTCTACTTTATAGAAATTATCAACATTATTTTTTATCATTTCAGAAATCCATTCAGCAGGTTTATAGCCTAAAGACTTCATTATTTCAACACCTTTTTTTATACCAATTGAATCCCAAATTTGAAAAGGACCATTTTTCCATCCAAAGCCTGCTTTTAATGCATCATCAATTTTGTATAATTCATTTGAAATTTCAGGAATTCTATTTTGTATATAGGAAAACATGGTTCCAAAATTAAATCTATAAAACTCTCCTGCTTTGTCTTTTCCTTCAATTAATACTGAAAACCTGTCAATAACGTTATTTATTTTTCTAGCATTACTAATTGTTTCAAATGATACTTTTTTAACTGGTGAATATTCAAGTGATTCAAGATCAAGGGACAGAATAGTAGATTTTCCATTCTCATCTTTAATTCTCTTATAAAAACCACCATTTGTTTTGGATCCTAACCAATTATTTTCTAACATTTTATAGATGTACTTAGGTAGTTTAAAAGTATCCCTAAACTCATCATTTGGACAATTTTCGTATATACCCGTAGCTACATTAACAGTTGTGTCTAATCCAACAATATCACTTGTTCTGAAAGTTGCAGATTTTGGACTACCAATAATAGGTCCCGTTAATTTATCAATTTCTTCAATTGATAAATCTAATTTTTTTACATTATTTAAAATATTTACCATTCCAAATGTTCCAATTCTATTTCCAATAAATCCCGGTGTATCTTTAGCTATAACAGAATCTTTACCTAAGTATCTTTCACCAAAATCATTTAAGAAATCAATTATTTCAGGATTACAATCAGGACCAGGAATAATTTCAAATAATTTTAAATAACGTGGTGGATTAAAGAAATGAGTTACTGCAAAATTACTTTTAAAATCTTCAGATCTTCCCTCATTCATTTGTTTAATTGGAATACCAGAAGTATTTGAAGTTACCAGAGTTCCTTTGGTTCTATATTTTTCGATCTGTTCAAATACAATTTTTTTAATACTTAGCTTCTCTGTAACCACTTCAATTATCCAATCAACTTTACTTATTTTGTTAATGTCATCAGTAAGATTTCCTAAAGTGATTCTTTTTGCAAAATTCTTATGATACAATGGAGCAGGTTTAGATTTTATACATCTTTGAAACATTTCGTTTACAATTCTGTTTTTTACTGCTTTATCTTCTATAGATAGGCCAAGTTTTTCTTCAGATTCATTTAATTTATTAGGTGCAATATCTAGCAAAAGAACTTTAATTCCAATATTTGCAAAATGACATGCAATTCCTGACCCCATTACACCAGATCCAATTACTGCAACGCTATTAATTTTTCTGTTCATTGTTTTTTCTTTTATGTATAAATTAAAAACTGAATATTTTTTCCTTATTCTTAATTAGTTTATTTATTTTTTCAATTGTATTGTGAAAATTTTCTAGTGATTTATCTCCTATTTCATTTTTAATCGCTTGATTAAATTTCAAAACAGCAACTCTAGATAAGTCTCTATTTATTTTACCTCTTTCTGTTAAATAAATAAGAACACTTCTTCCATCATTTGGATTAGGTTCTCTTTTGATTAATTTTTTCTCTTCCAAAGACTTGAGGGTTCTTGATAAACTAGTTGCTTCCATGCCCATTTTAGGGCCTAGTGAAGTAGAAGGTGTTCCTTTTTTGGGATCTATACTTAATAAAGCAAATCCAGCTGCCATTGAAGAATTATATTTAGATGCTTCCTCATTATACATTTTAGCAATGGACTGCCAAGTAGATCTTAGCACTTGATCAACAGTTTTTTTTCTCATATAATTATTTAAATCAAATTTAAAAAAAAATACTATGCACGCATAATATATTTACAAAAATTTTATATATTTTTTTCTAACCAAATTTTAGCATTTTGGAATGCTAAAACCCAAGGGGTAATTTCATCATTTCTACTTTTTGGGTAATAAGGCCAATTCCAAGGAAATGTAGATCTTTCTAGATGTGGCATCATTGCAATATGTCTACCATCTTCATTACTTATAATAGCAGTATTGTAATTTGATCCATTAGGATTTGCAGGATAGTCTTTATAACCATATTTGCCTATAATTTTATATTTACTTTCATTATAAGGTAAGATAAATTTACCTTCTCCATGTGCTGACCAAATACCCAACTTAGAGCCTGATAAATTTCCAAACATTACAGAATTGTTTTTTTGAACTTCAATTGAAGTAAAGATACACTCAAATTTGTTGGAATCATTATAGACCATCTTTGGTTTTTCCTTATGTTCAGGATGTAAAAGTCCTAATTCTATAAATAGTTGACAACCATTACACACTCCTAAAGAAAGAGTGTCATTTCTTTTATAAAAATTCATTAAACTATTTTTGGCTTTATTATTATAAAGAAATGAGCCTGCCCAACCCTTAGCAGACCCCAATACATCGGAGTTAGAAAATCCACCAACAGCAACAATAAATTGAATATTTTCTAAATTTTCTCTTCCTGAAATCAAATCTGTCATATGAATGTCTTTTACCTCAAAACCTACTAAACTCATAGCATAAGCCATTTCTCTTTCTGAATTACTTCCTTTTTCCCTTATAACTGCTGCTTTAATTTTATTATTAGTTATTTTATTTAGCTTTCCATTGAAGTTTATTGGAAATTTGAATTTTAGGGGTTGTTTTTTAAAATTTTTAAATCTTTCTTTTGCCTTTGTTTTTCCACTTTGATTAACATCTAATAAATAGGAAGTTTTATACCAAATATCTCTGTATTTATCAATATTGAAATCATATGATTCTTTGTCTTTAATTATTTTCAATACCCCACTATTATTTACTTTACCTAACTTATGGAAAGTTATTTCTTGTAAATTAAGTTCTTTGTCAATAATTGTATTTGCTTGAAAAACAACTCCAATATTTTCACTAAATAATAACTTTATAATATCTTTTTCGTTAGAAAAAGACAAATCTATTTCTGCACCAATTTTATTTTCTGGAAAACACATCTCAAGTAATGTAGTTATTAAACCTCCTGAGCTAATATCATGTCCCGATGTTATTATTCCTTCTTTTATGAAATTTTGTAAAACATCAAAAACTTTTTTGAAGTATGTTCCATCTGAAACATCTGATGCTTCAGATCCAATTTTTCCCAATGTTTGAGCAAATGCTGAACCACCAAGTTTAGAACTCATTTTTGAAAAGTCAACATAATAAATAAAATCTTCATTATTAATAAACACCGGTTCTACTACTTTACTAATATCATTACAATTAGCTGCTGCTGAAATAATAACTGTTCCAGGTGATACAACTTCTTTATCCTTATATTTTTGTTTCATTGATAAAGAATCTTTTCCAGTTGGTATATTGATTCCTAATTCAATTGCAAAATTTGAGCATGCCTCTACAGCTTCATAAAGTCTTGCATCTTCACCATAATTATTACATGGCCACATCCAATTAGCTGAAAGAGTAACAGATTTTATTCCTTTTTCTAAAGGAGCCCAAATAATATTTGTTAATGCCTTTCCAATAGCATTTCTAGAACCAGCACCAGGGTCAATTAATGCTACTAATGGAGAATGACCAATTGATGTTGCAACCCCATTAATTCCTAAGTAATCTAAAGCCATGACTCCACAATTATTAAGTGGAAGTTGCAAAGACCCAGTACATTGTTGTTTAGCAACTTTTCCAGTCACGCATCGATCTACTTTATTAGTCAACCAATCTTTGCAAGCAACTGATTCTAAACTTAAAACATTAGTCAAGTATTGTTTTAAGTTGTGTGATTGAAATTTAAGTTCTGAAAAATTAGTTTTTATCCTAGAATCCTTCATTATAGTTTGAGGAGAATTTCCAAAAAAATCAGATAAAGAAAGGTTTATTGGAGATGTTTTTAAGGAACTAGAATGTATAACAAATTTTTTGTCATTTTTTACTTTTCCAACTTTATAGCATGGTGCTTTTTCTCTATCTGCAATTTTTTTTAAATTTTTATAATTTTTTTCTGATATAATAAGCCCCATCCTTTCTTGGGATTCATTTCCAATTATTTCTTTAAATGAAAGGGTGTTGTCACCAATTGGAAGACAGTCTAAATCTATAACTCCTCCTGTTTTTTCAACAAGTTCTGAAAGACAATTTAGATGTCCTCCAGCTCCATGATCATGAATAGAAATAATAGAATTTTTCTCAGATTCTACAAAAGCCCTAATAGTATTTGCAACTCTTTTTTGCATTTCAGGATTTGACCTCTGAACTGCATTTAGTTCTATTCCAGAGCTGTATTTACCAGTTTCTGTTGAAGAAACTGCTGCTCCACCCATACCAATCCTATAATTATCTCCTCCTAAAACTACAATAGTGTCATTTTCATTAGGAGTATCTTTTAAACTTTGATCCTTTTTTCCAAAACCAATTCCGCCAGCAAGCATAATAACTTTATCATATCCTAGATTTAAATTATCAGAGTTATGCTCAAATGTAAAAACTGATCCTGAAATTAGTGGCTGTCCAAATTTATTTCCAAAATCAGAAGCTCCATTAGAAGCTTTAATTAATATATCTAAAGGAGTTTGATAAAGCCATTTTCTAGGATTATTTACCCAAGATCTTTTTTTATCGATACGTGGGTAAGATGTCATATATACTGCAGTACCTGCTAGTGGAAGAGATCCTTTTCCACCAGCTAATCTATCTCTAATTTCTCCACCTGATCCTGTTGCAGCACCATTAAAAGGTTCTACAGTAGTTGGAAAGTTATGAGTTTCTGCTTTTAAAGAAATAACAGATTTAAAATTTGTTTTTTCAAAATAGGAGGGTATTTCAGGGTTTTTAGGAGCAAACTGTTCTACGTTTGGGCCTTCAACAAATGCAACATTATCCTTATAAGCAGAAACAATCTCATTTGGATTTAATTTTGAGGTTTTTTTAATTAATTTAAAAAGGGATAAATCTTTTTCTTTACCGTCAATGATGAATTTTCCATTGAAAATTTTATGTCTACAATGTTCAGAATTTACTTGAGAAAAACCAAAAACTTCAGAATCTGTTAATTTTCTTTTAATCTTTTTGGACAAAAACTCTAAATAAATTATTTCTTCTTCACTTAATGCCAACCCTTCTTTTTCATTATAACTTGCTATATCATCAATCTCTATAAGAGGATCTGGAATTATTGAGTTTTTAAAAATTTCTTGATCTAATTGACTATAAATCTCAAAAAGCATTGGATCAAACTTTTTAGGATTACTTTTTAATAATTCAAATACTTCAATTCTTTTTAAACCATTTACTCCCATATTCTGAGTAATTTCAACTGCATTAGTACTCCATGGTGAAATCATTGTCTTTTTTGGGCCTAAATATTTTTTAGGAACAACTTTACAGTCCTTTAAATAAGTTGCAACAAATAACCATTCTAATTTGGAGATGTTTTTTAAGTCTAAGCCTTCAACTGAATCTACTGAGTATATTAATTCGTTTTTGTCTTTAAAGAAAAGAACCATTAAGGACTAAGAAATTTTAAAATTTATTCAAATTTATAAGAAAAAAACCAAAATAGATATCGTAAAAATTAAATTTAAATAACGATTTTAAAATACTTATTAACATGTTTATTTTAAAGAAAGTCTTGCCATGTAAAACCCATCAAAACCAGAAATTAATGGACTTATTTTTTTTTCTTCTTCTAATTTAAATTTTTTTCCTTCTTGTGATTCTAAAAACTTTTCTATTTGAAGCTCATTTTCTGAAGGTAAAATGGAGCATGTGGCATAAACTATTTTTCCATTTGACTTTATTAATGAAGAATATTTAGTTAAAAGATCCAGTTGTAGTTTTTTTATATTTTCAAAAAATTCAGGTTTTAATTTCCATTTTGAATCAGGATTTCTTCTTAAAACACCTAATCCAGAACAAGGTGCGTCGATTAGTAATCTGTCAATTTTACCTTTAAGCCTCTTTATAGATTTATTATTTTCTATTAATTTAGTTTCTATATTAAAGGCCCCATTTCTTTTAGCTCTTTTTTTTAACTGAAAAAGTTTATGCTTATATATATCCATTGCAATTATTTGACCTTTATTATTAGTTAAAGATGACAGATGAAGTGTTTTACCCCCTGCTCCTGCACAAACGTCACAAATTTTCATTCCTGATTTAATTTCTAAAAATGGAGCAACAAGTTGTGATGAAGCATCTTGTATTTCATATAGTCCATTTTGAAAAGAATCTTTATTAAACAAATTGGTTCTTTTTATTAACTTCAAGGCATCTGGATATCCTTTTATTTTATTTGTAATTATTTTTTCAGAGGCTAAAGTTTTTTGTAATTGATCAACGTTGTTCTTTAAAGTGTTGGTTCTTAAGATTACAGGTGCCATTTTGTTTAAAACAGAAATTTCTTTTTCCCATGTTTTTTCTCCAATTTCTTTACATGCTAAATCATCAATCCAATCGGGAATAGATTCTCTGTACTTTCTGATTTTAGAAAGCTTATCAAATTTTCCTTTTATTCTTCTTTTAGGTGTTTCTTTAAATTCTTTCCAATCAGGCAAATCTATTCCTTTTAATACAGCCCAAACAGAAAATATTCTCCATAAATTTTGATGATCAAATGGTTTTTTTACTTCAGCAATTTTTATATATAGCCTTTTCCATCTAACAATCTCATAACTTGTTTCAGCTATAAAGCCTCTATCTCTACTTCCCCATCTTTTATCTTGTTTTAATATTTTTTCTATGTTTTTATCAGCATACAAATCATGGTTAAATACACCATCAAGTACCTTGATTACTGCCAAAACTAAATTTCTGTGAAGACGCATATTAAAATTTGCGTAAATATAGTATAATAGTGGAGTCTCTAAATAATAAAATTTTCTTCTAAGACTTTATTTTTCTTTTCTCTGCTTTCTTAATTTCTCCATCATTTCTCTTCTAAAATCTTCTTCATATCTAAATAGCATAAAAGTTTTTCTAAACGACATAACTTCTTTTAATTCAGAAATCAGTTTACCTCTTAGCTCTACTTTTCTTTTTTCATAATTCATATAATTATCAATCATTTTAGAAAATTCCTCATCAGAGATAGAGATATTATCCGTTCTTGCTTTTGTAATTTTTTGCCTTCTTTCTCTAGTAAGTTTATATAAACTGTCTTCATATGTTTTGTAAGCTGTCCAGAAAGCAGTTTCTGTACTTGGATTTAATTTTAACTTATCTGTTAAGTATAGTTTTTTATATGCATCTATTTTTTCCCTGCTCATTCTTTCAGATTGGGAGAAAATAGTATTTATCATTAAAAAAGCTGACAAACAAAATATTATATTTTTCATATTATTCAATAATTAAATTTTCTACATCTATATTAGATGTTTCTATAAAGTAGTTTTCAATATCACTATAAGTTATCAAATTAGTATAATTTATATCATTTGAATCTAATAATTCGGAGTATTCAGAGTTGGTTAGCATAATAAAATCTTCATTTACATAGTTAATTACATCATTAGAATTAATATCATAACTATCCACTTCAGAATAATTTAAAAGATAAAATAGACAAATAAAAATGGCAGCTAAAGAGGCTACTTTATAAAAATTAGTTTTAAGATATTTTATTTTATTAATATATATTCTATTAAATATTTGTTGTTTATCTATTGATGAAAAATAATTTTTTGGAACTATAAATCCTTTAAATTTTATTTTATTTTCTGAAACATTTTCATACTGAATGCTTTCAAAAAATCCTTTAGGAGTTATGAATCTTTTTTTATTAATTGGTATGTTATTATTGTAATCCATTTATATATAGACAATTACATTACAAAAAGGTTTGAATTTCATTAATTTCTTTTTTTATTTTATTTACAGCGATATGATACGAAGCCTTTAATGCACCAATAGAGGTTCCTAAAATTTCAGATATATCTTTGAATTTCATGTTTTGTTCATACTTCATTTGAAAAACTAATTTTTGTTTTTGAGGAAGCTTAGATATAATAACTTGTAATTTATGCTGAAGGTCATCTCCATCAAAGAATGGGTCATCTTTAAGGTTTTTAACTATAAAAGTCATCATTTCCTCAGAACTATTAAAGTATTTTTTGGCTTTAAGTTTTAAAAAATTTAATGATTCATTAGTAGCTATTCTGTACATCCAAGTATAGAGTTTACTTTCTCCTTTAAATTTTTTTATTCCTTTAAAAATTTTAACAAAAGTATTTTGTAATACATCATCAGCATCATCATGGTTTAAAACTATTTTTCTTATATGCCAATACAAAGGTTCTTTGTATTGATTTAATAAAGATTCAAATGCCTTATTTTGAGTCTCTTTATTTTTTAAGTCTTCAATAAATTTAAACTCATTTTTCAATTGCATATTTTAGTAATTAAGACAACTCCATATAGAATAAGTTTAATTAAAGGACTGTAGCTTTATTAATTTGGAATAAATACCATTAACTTTAATTAATTCTTCATGCTTACCTAATTCTACGATTTCCCCATGGTCCATAACTAAAATTAAATCAGCATTTTGAATAGTTGATAACCTATGAGCTATTATTATTGATGTTCTGTTTTTCATTAAATTATCCAGAGCATCCTGAACTAGTTTTTCTGATTCTGAATCAAGTGAAGAAGTAGCTTCATCTAAAATCATAATTGGAGGATTATTTAAAACAGCTCTTGCTATAGAGATTCGTTGTTTTTGTCCACCAGATAATTTACCTCCACTATCACCAACATTAGAATCAAGTTTGTTGCCAATTTTTTCTATAAATTCATAAGCATTAGCAATTTTAGTGGCTTCAATAATTTGATTGGTATTTACCGAAGAATCAGATAAAGTAATATTATTTGCTATAGAATCATTAAATAGTATAGAATCTTGTGTCACTATTCCTATTAGATCTCTAAGATCTTTTTTTAATAAATTTTTGATGTTAATTCCGTCAATTTCAATTTCACCTTCAGTTGCATCATAAAATCTTGGTATTAAATTAGCAATTGTCGACTTTCCACTACCAGATTGTCCTACAATTGCAATAGTTTGCCCCTTTTTAATTTTGAAGGACAAGCTTTTTAGCACTACCTCTTTATCATATTTAAAAGAAACATTTTTAAAATTTAGTTCATTTTCAAATGTATCTTTTTTAATAGGATTTTTTATCTCTTTAATTGTAGATTCAGATTCTAAAATTTCAAGAACTCTTTCTGCTGCTGCATTACCCTTTTTAATTGAATAAGATGCTTTACTAATTGCTTTGGCTGGAGTTAAAACCCCATATGCCAGTCCCATATAAGTCAAAAAAGCTGCTGGCTTTAATTGAAGGTCAACTAATACTA
This sequence comes from uncultured Flavobacteriaceae bacterium, assembly GCA_964433845.1. Lineage (GTDB taxonomy): Bacteria > Bacteroidota > Bacteroidia > Flavobacteriales > Flavobacteriaceae > MAG-121220-bin8. The sequence goes on along the minus strand of CAYSTA010000001.1, from coordinate 161,437 downwards.
ATTGGCCTCCATACCAAAGAAGAACACCAATAACGGAAATTCCTAGGAACTCACTTAATGGACTTGCTAAATTTTGACGATTAATTAATTTATTTGAATAATTATAAAATTTATCATTAGTTTTTTGAAATCTATTAATAAAAAATAATTCAGCTATAAATCCTTTTATAATTTTTAACCCTTGTAATGTTTCTTCAGTAATAGATAATATTTCTGCTTGTTCAGCTTGAACTAAATTTGATGTTGGCTTTAGCGATTTTCCAATTAGAGAAATTATAAAACCTGATAATGGTATAAAAAATAGTACAAAAGCAGTTAGTTCAAAACTAATAAGAAACATTGCCAAAATTGTAAAGAAAATAGTTAGAGGTTCTCTAACTATTAATTCTAATACAGAAAGAAATGAGTTTTGAATTTCAAGCACATCAGCTGTGATTCTTGAAATTACATCACCTTTTTTCTTTTCAGAGAAATATGGAAGAGGTAAATCAATAATCTTTTCATATACACTCTGTCGGAGATCTTTTAATACTCCATTTCTTAGAAATGTAATGAAAAACATTGCGATATAGTTGAAAAAGTTTTTTAGAAAAAATAGAACTATGATTGTTAAAATAACAAACATTAATGCTTTTTTGGGATCATCACCTGCAAAGGTGCTAACTTGGAAGTTAAGCCATTCTTCTAGGTTATTGCCAAAATTAGATAAACCATCAAACTCTGGTTTCTTATAGTTTCTATTTGAGTCACCAAACAAGACTTCTAACATTGGCATTAATGAAAGAAATGATAAGGCACTAAAAATAGCATAAAGAATATTGAAAAAAATATTAAGAAAAATGTATTTTGAATAGGGGATGGCGAATTTAAAAATTTTATTAAAATAAGTCATATTTAAAAATTAAATTCCGATACTAGTTTATCCATTTTCTTTCCAAGGATAATATTTGATTTTTTAAACATTTTCCTAGATTCTAATTTCATATTAACACTAAAGTAAAACTTTATTTTAGGTTCTGTTCCACTAGGTCTAGCTGCAACTCTCGTGCCATCTTTAGATTCAAAAATCAAAACATTAGATTTAGGAAATTCTAAAATAGATTTTTCCCCGGTTAAAAAATTGGTTTCTTTTGAATTTTCAAAATCTTGAATTAATTTTAATTCACTTCCTGCCAACTCATTAATTTGACTATTTCTCAACTTATCCATAATTAATTTTATTTCTTTTGACCCTTTAATTCCTTTTTTTTCAATTGAAATTAATCTTTCCATAAAAAAACCATATTTTACATAGCAATCTATTAAATAATCATATATATTTCCCCCATTACTTTTACATTCTGAACCTAACTCACAGGCTAATAAAGTGCTCGTAATGGCATCTTTGTCTCTAACAAAATCCCCAACTAGGTATCCATAACTTTCTTCACCTCCTCCAATAAATTTTTGATTAGGAAAATCCTTAATCATTTTTGCTATCCATTTAAAACCTGTAAGTCCCATTTTAATATCTACATCGTGATATTTTGCTAACTTTTTTATCATTGGAGTAGAAACAATCGTTGATCCAATGAAACATGATTTATTTACATTTTTCTTACTTAATAAATATTCTGTTAAAATGACCATGATTTGATTTCCGTTCAAAGTGATATAATTACCAGTATCATCCTTTACTCCTATACCAAGCCTGTCTGCATCAGGATCTGTTCCAATAAATATGTCAGAATTATTAACCTTTGCTAGACTTAATGCCATTTCTAAAGCTTCTTTTTCTTCTGGGTTTGGTGATTTTATAGTAGGAAAATTTCCATCTGGTATGGCTTGTTCTTTTACAATTTTTAAATTAGTATACCCAGCTTCTTTCAAAACTCTAGGCCCAATTAAGTATGAGGTTCCATGCAATGGGGTAAAAACAATTTTATAATCTTCTCTTTTAGAAATCCCTATTTTACCATTTTTAATAGAGTCTGCAACAAATAAATCATCTATTTCTTTATCAATCAATTCAATAAATTGATCATTCTTTTTAAAATTTATTTCTGAGTATTTTGTATTATTTATTTCTGAAATTAAATTCATATCAATTGGAGGAACAATTTGCCCCCCATCTTCCCAATATACTTTGTAGCCGTTATATTCCGGAGGATTGTGCGAAGCTGTTAAAACTATCCCGCAAATACATTTTAATTTAACTAATGCATATGAGAGTTCTGGGGTTGGTTTAATGGAACTAAATAAAAAAACCTTAATTCCATTAGCACTAAAAATTTCAGCTACCTTATTAGCCAAATATTCACTTTGATTTCTACAATCATAAGCTATAACTACAGATGGCATTTCATTCTTATAATTATTTCTTATATATGTTGAAATTCCTTGTGTATTTCTTCCAAAAGTATACTTATTCACTCGATTTGGTCCCAAACCAATAACTCCTCTCATTCCACCAGTACCAAAGCTTAAATCTTTGTAGAAGGAATCCTTAAAATCTTCAAGGTTATTTATTTTAAGCTTTATTATTTTAGATATCGTTTTTTTATCAAAAGGTGATTTAGTCCAAGATTTATAATTTTCTTCAATTATATTTAATTCACTCATTCATTAACTTTTTCAGAAATGATATATTGATTTTTAATTTTTTTATTTCTTAAAATGATTTCACCTAAAAATCCTGCAAGAAAAAACTGGGATCCCATTATCATAGTAGCTAAAGAAATATAAAATTCTGGCCTTTCAGTTATCAATCTTCCACTGGTTTCAATTAATAGTTTATCAATCCCCAAATAAACTGAAAAAAGGAACCCAATTAATAACATAATTGTCCCTATTAGTCCAAAAAAATGCATTGGTCGTTTGCCAAATTTATGAATGAACCATAAGGTAATAAGATCAAGAAATCCTTTAATAAATCTATCAGGACCATACTTTGTTTTTCCGTGTTTTCTAGGGTGATGTTTTACTATTTTTTGAGAAATATTTTTAAAACCTGCATTTTTTGCTAAAACGGGAATATATCTATGCATTCCTCCTGTTAGCTTTATTTCCTTTACAACAGCTTTTTTATAAGATTTAATTCCACAATTAAAATCATTAAGCTTTATTCCTGAAGTTTTTCTAGCAGCCCAGTTAAATATTTTTGATGGAAAATTTTTAAAAATAAATGAATCATATCTTTTCTTTTTCCAGCCTGAAATTAAATCAAAATTTTCTTCATAAATTCCTTTAAAAAGATCAGGAATTTCATTTGGATCATCTTGAAGGTCAGCATCCATTGTAATAATTACATCTCCCTTTGCTGATTTGAAACCTGCTGATAATGCTTGTGATTTTCCGAAGTTTCTAAGGAATTTTATTCCCTTTATTTGATCAGATTCTTTTGCGAGATTTTTGACAATATTCCAAGAATTGTCATTACTTCCATCATCGATATATATTAATTCATATTCAATATCCATAGCTGAAACCACCTTTTCAATAGTTTCATTTAACTCTTTTAAAGAATTTTGTTCGTTATAAAGAGGTATAACAATGGATAGACGCATTTCTATTCACTTTTTGTTTTTATAAAAAATCCTAAAATTAAACTATAGATAAAACCAAATAATATTGTAAAAAATAAAATAGCTGGATAGGTAAACCAAGTATAGGGTTTAGCAGTTTCGATATATTGATTTAAGTCCATATTAGCCAATGCCTCAGGGTATTTTTCAAGTGTTTCATAATAACTTATTTCTAAAACTTTGTCCATGTAACCTGGTTCAATCACATTTATAAGAAGATAAGTATAAATAAGGGCTATTATAGCTATAATCAGGGAAACACCACTTCCAATTTTTCTAGTTTCTCCCCAAGAAATTTTAGAAGAATTAGCTTTTTTGTATGCTAAACATGCAATTGTAATTCCTGAAAACTGAATAAGTGCATTAATTATTTGTGTTGATGTACTATTTTCATAATGAGCTTCTAAAAAAAATAGCATAATAGCAAAGCAAATAAGAATAATTCCTGTCCAAGTACCGTACTCTATCATATATTTTTTTGTTGTAATTTCTTCCATTTAATTAAATTTTAGGTTATTAATTATAGGTGCAAAAGTAGTTAGAATTTATTAATCTTCATTTTTAAACAAATTCACTTTTTTAAATAAGTTAAGTTTAGTTGCAAATTTGTAAAAAAGAATTAAATTTGCATCCAATTATTAATGATATGAAAGAAGGTATACATCCTGAAAATTACAGATTAGTTGCTTTTAAAGATATGTCTAATAATGACATTTTTTTAACAAAATCTACTGTTGAGGCTAAGGAGACAATTGAGCATGAAGGTGCAACATATCCATTAGTTAAACTTGAAATTTCAAGAACTTCCCACCCTTACTATACTGGAAAAACAAAACTTGTAGATACTGCTGGTAGAATAGACAAGTTTAAAAACAGGTATGCTAAGTTAAAAAAGTAACTTACTTTTTATATACTCTCTTTAGATTCAATTGGTTAATAGGGTTTGTGTTTAAACCAATGACATTTTTTTTCGTAAATCGCATTATTTTATCATAGTAAAGAGGAATTATGGGAGCTTCTTCAATAATCATCTTATCTAATTTTGAATAAATAATTCTTCTTTTTTCATCAGATTGCTCTAAATAGGATTTAATAAATAAATCATCATACTTAGAGTTTTCAAAATGAGTATAATTAGGTCCATTTGGAGCTTTGTTTTTTGAGTTGAATAGAGACAGATAGTTTTCAGCGTCAGGATAATCTGCAATCCAACTAGCCCTAAAAAGTTCTAATTTTCCATTTGATTTTCCTTGTCTCAGACTTGAAGGAGGCATAATATTTATTTTAATTACAACTCCAATTTCTAATAGTTCCCTCTGAATATATTCAACAATATCTATATAATTGGCATCTGTTGAAAGAATTAATTCAATTTTATTGTTTCCACTTTCTTTTTTGTACTCTGCAATAAGTTTTTTTGCTTTATTTGGATTATAGCTAAACCCTTTTGTATGGATATCTTTATTGAGACCAAATGGTATAAAACCATTATTTGCAGGATAACCAATGTTGTTTCTCAAAAATTTCATCATTTTAACTCTATCAAATCCGTAATTAATTGCTAATCTTAATTTTTTGGAATTAATCAATGAATTTTTGTTGCCAAGAAAGAATCCAATGTATTCTGTATTTAAGTATGGACCGCTAATTAAATTTATAGATTTAGAGTATTCTTTCTTTAGATTTCCGTTTGATTCTAATAATTGATCTTTAAAAGAAGAATCAATTGAATTTATAAAATCAATTTTTCCTTGTGCGAATTCCATAAATTCACTTTTTTTATCAGGTAATAAAGTAATTGAAATTGCCTCTAGATAAGGAATTGAAGTTCCATTTTTATCTTTTTCATAATAGTTGTTATTTTTTCTAAGAACTAACTTTATATTTTCTTCCCATCTCTTGAATTTAAAAGGACCTGTTCCAATGGGGTTTTTACCAAACTTTGCCCCATAATACTCTACTGCCTCTTTAGGAACAACAGAACAATATTTCATAGATAAAATACCTAAAAATGCAGCAAAAGGATTTTTTAAGTTGATAGTAAAAATACTATCATTAGTAGCCTTAAACTTTTCAACATTATTTAAAACCCAAGATCCTGGAGATCCTAATTTAGGATCCTTTAATCTTTTGAAACTATATTCAAAATCATAAGCATTTACATTTCTTGTAGAATCTTTACCAAAAATATTAGAATCATGAAAAGTGATATTTTTTTTAATTGTAAAAGTATATTTAAGACCATCTTGTGAAATTGTCCATTTTTTGGCTAAATCTGGCTTAATATTGAGTGAATCATCTAACTGAACCAAGCCGTTAAATAATTGATTAACTGGCCAAATATTCCTTAAAGTACTTGCAAATGCTGGATCTAATGAACTTATATTTGAATGTTCATTATATCTAAAGATGCTTTTTTCATCTAATGTTAAATTATTGGAACAGCTTATATTGAAAATTAAAATAAATGATATAATGTATTCAGACTTTTTGATCATAAGATTTCAACTTATATTTGCTTGCAAAATTAAGTTTTTCAATATAAATGAATAATAGTTTAAAAGTTGCATTAACAACCCTAGGTTGTAAATTGAATTTTTCTGAAACATCTACAATTTCAAGACAATTCCTTGATGCAGGCTATGATATTGTAAAGTTTGATCAAATTTCAGATATATACATAATCAATACTTGTTCTGTAACTCAAAATGCAGATAAACAATTTAAAAATCTGGTTTCAAAGGCTTTAAAAATAAATTCAAAAGCTTTTATCATTGCTATAGGATGTTACGCTCAATTAAAACCAGAAGAATTGGCTAAGTTAAAGGGTGTAGATTTAGTTTTAGGGAGTAAAGAAAAATTTAAAATTTTAGATTACTTAAATGATTTAAATAAAAATGATTTTGGAGAAATTCACTCATGTGAAATAAGTGAGACAGATTTCTATAGCTCAAGCTATTCTATTGGTGATAGGACTAGATCCTTTTTAAAAGTACAGGATGGATGTGATTATAAATGTACTTATTGTACTATTCCTTTAGCAAGAGGAATTTCAAGAAGTGATAAATTAACTAATATTATTTCTAATGCTAAGTCTATATCTGAATCTGGAGTAAAAGAAATTGTATTAACAGGGGTTAATATTGGAGATTATGGCAAGGGAGAATTTGGCAAAAAAAATCACGAAAATACTTTTTTAGAATTAATTAATGAATTGGATAAAGTTGAGGGAATCGCTAGGATTAGAATTTCTTCAATCGAACCAAATTTATTATCAAACGATATAATTAATTTTGTTGCAAAAAGTAAAAACTTTGTTCCTCATTTTCATATTCCTTTACAAAGTGGAAGTAATGCAATTCTTAGATTAATGAAAAGAAGATATAAAAGGGGATTATATAAGGAAAGAATTGATTATATAAAATCTTTGATACCAAATGCATGTATTGGTGCGGATGTAATAGTTGGTTTTCCTGGTGAGACAGATGAATTGTTTATGGAAACCTATAGGTTTATTCAAAGTTTGGACATTTCTTATTTACATGTTTTTTCTTACTCTGAAAGAGACAATACTGTAGCAAATAAACTTCCTGATGTTGTTCATAATCAAATTAGATATAAAAGAAGTAAATTATTGAGATCATTATCAATAAAAATGAAAAGAAAATTTTATTCTAAACAAGTAGGAACTAAAAAAAATATATTGTTTGAATCAGAGAATAAAAAAGGATTTATTTATGGCTTTTCAGAAAATTATATAAGAGTTAAAACCCCATGGAGGAAAAAACTAGTTGATAATATTGTGAAATATAATTTAAAGGAAATTTCTAATGATGGTTATGTTCTCGTTGAAAACTCTAAAAAACTTGTTATAACCTAACTCCAATTGGAAGTAAGTTCTTGAATTCCTTATGTTTTTTTATAAACTTCCTGATTTCGGGTGAAGTTGGCATAATACTAATATTTTTTTCTTTTATTATTTCAAAAACTTGTTTTATAAAAGCCTCTTCAAAGTCTGGGTTAGAATTAGGAAGAATTAGTTTTGTAAGAAAGATTTTTCTATCCTGAAGGGCATATTCTATTTTTGCCAAATCTTCATCAACCTTTACTTCAAATTGACGCAAAAAAACATTATCATTAATAATTAGATTTCCCATTTAATTTTATTCTCTAATTTTACGGTCTACAAATATACTAAAAATAGAACTTAAAGAAGTTTTACCATAAATATGTCTTCAAAACTAATACATGTTTATTTAATGCCAGGAATGTCTGCAAATTCATTAATTTTTGAAAGAATAGAATTTCCTTCAAATTTTTCCTTGCATTATTTAGAGTGGATAGACCCTAGAAAAGATGAGTCTTTGGAAGAATATGCTAAAAGATTTTCAAAATTAATAATTCATAAAAATCCCATTCTTATTGGTGTTTCTTTTGGGGGAGTACTTATACAAGAAATTTCTAAAATCATTAAATATAATAAGTTAATAATTATTTCAAGTATAAAGTGTAACGAGGAGTTGCCTCCTCACATGAAGTTTGGAAAAATTACTAAAAGCTATAAATTACTTCCTTTAAAGTGGATAAATGATTTTGAATCACTAATCTCCTTTGTTTTAGGTCCAAAAATTAAAAAAAGAGTAGAACTTTATAGAAAATATTTATCTAAAAGAGATCAAAATTATTTGAATTGGTGTATTAGAGAGTTAATTGAATGGAAACAAAATAAACCTATAGATAATATAATTCACATACATGGATCAAAAGATGTAATTTTTCCAACTAATTTATTAAGTGATTATATTGAATTGCCAGGAGGAGATCATGCTATGATATTAAAAAGAGCTGAATGGATTAGCAAAAAAATACCAATACTTATTAAAGGGAATTAAATTCTTTTCATTTGTTGTTGCATCATTCTAATTTGATCTGTCAACATTTTTTGTTTATCTATTTTTTTAGCTTCGTTTAACAAAGTTGTTGCTTCCCTTTTTCTTCTTTTTTGAATTAATATACCAGCTAAACTTAATTTAGCCATTGCTAAATCATGATCCATTGACAAACCAATTGAAATAGCTTTTTTAAAAAACTTTTCTGCAATAGTTAAATTTGTTTGAGATGATATAATTCCCCTTAAATAATTGTAGTAACCAACTTGTTTTTTTGTTAAAGCACTTTCTGGATTTTTTATTTTATTTAACCATTTTTCAGTTCCATCAAAGTCTTGTTTTCTAAGTCTAAGAAAAGCAAGAATAATAATCTCATTTTTAAAATATAAAAAAACGAAAATTATCATCAAAAAAATTAATGCTATGCCATTTCCAATATTATTTTCATAAAATTGAAAAATTGAATAAATCAAGGTTAAAGTAGCTAGAATTAATTTTATATATTTTGGATACATATATTATTATTTTTATTACTAATTAAACTTAAAAGTTTTTAATATTACATTTGAGATAGTTAAAAGATATTGTATATTTGGCCGCAAATTTGGGTAAAAATAGTTAATTAATTGCAATGAAAAGAACTTTTCAACCATCAAATCGAAAAAGACGTAATAAACATGGTTTTAGAGAAAGAATGTCCACACCAAGTGGTAGAAAAATACTTTCATCTAGAAGAGCTAAAGGAAGAAATAAAGTTTCTGTTTCTTGTGAAACTAGACATAAAAAATAAGTGAATAAAAATTTAAAAAATTTAAGGTGTTACTTTTTTAGTAACACCTTTTTTTATATATATTCATTAACCGAAAATTTAAAAAATTAATGCCCTTAAGAAAAGATTTAAAAAGCATTTTGATAATTGGTTCTGGACCTATAATTATTGGCCAGGCTTGTGAGTTTGACTATTCTGGTTCTCAAGCACTTAGATCTTTAAAAGAGGATGGAATTACAACAATTTTAATAAATTCTAATCCTGCTACTATTATGACAGATCCAGTAATGGCTGATCATATTTATTTGAAACCATTAACAACAAATTCAATAAAGGAGATTTTATCTAAACACGAAATTGATGCAGTATTACCTACTATGGGTGGTCAAACTGCTTTAAATTTATGTATTGAAGCCGATGAAAAAGGGATTTGGAAAGAATTTGATGTAGAAATTATTGGTGTGGATATTGATGCAATAAATATTACTGAAGATAGAGAACAGTTCAAACAGTTATTAAAAAAAATTAATATTCCAGTAGCTCCCGCTAAGACAGCTACATCTTTTTTAAAAGGGAAAGAAATAGCTCAGGAATTTGGATTTCCCTTGGTGATTCGCCCGTCTTTTACATTAGGAGGGAGTGGAGCTTCTTTAGTATATAAATCTAAAGATTTTGATGAATTATTAACTAGAGGACTAGAAGCTTCACCTATTCATGAAGTTTTGATAGATAAAGCATTGATGGGATGGAAGGAGTATGAATTAGAACTTTTAAGAGATAAAAATGATAATGTAGTAATAATTTGTACCATTGAAAATATGGATCCAATGGGGATTCATACTGGGGATTCTATTACTGTAGCACCAGCCATGACGCTGTCAGATACTGCCTATCAAAGGATGAGAGATATGGCAATAAAAATGATGAGAAGTATTGGAGATTTTGCGGGAGGATGTAATGTTCAGTTTGCAGTTAGTCCTGATGAAAAAGAAGAAATTATTGCAATTGAAATTAATCCTAGAGTATCTAGATCATCTGCTCTTGCTTCAAAAGCATCAGGTTATCCGATAGCTAAAATTGCTAGTAAACTTGCAATAGGATATAGTTTAGATGAGTTAGATAATCAAATTACAAAATCTACATCTGCATTATTTGAACCTACACTAGATTATGTAATTGTTAAAATTCCAAGATGGAATTTTGACAAATTTGAAGGGTCTGAAAGAACATTAGGGCTTCAAATGAAATCTGTTGGTGAGGTTATGGGTATAGGTAGATCATTTATGGAAGCATTGCATAAGGCAACTCAATCATTAGAGATTAAAAGAAATGGAATAGGAGCAGATGGAAAAGGATATACAGATTATGAAACAGTTATTAATAAATTAACTAATCCATCTTGGGATAGAGTTTTTGTTATATATGATGCAATTAAAATGGGGATTTCTCTTGATAGAATTAATGAAATTACAAAAATTGACATTTGGTATTTAAGACAATATGAGTCCTTAATTGCCTTAGAAAATCAAATTTCAAAGTATAAGATTGATGATATTTCAAAGGAATTATTGTTAGAAGCTAAACAAATGGGATATGCAGATCGTCAAATAGCACATATGCTAGGTTGTTTAGAAAGTGTAGTTCATAAAAAAAGAAAAAGTTTAAGTATAAATAGAGTATATAAGCTAGTAGATACTTGTGCTGCAGAATTTAAAGCGAAAACACCCTATTATTATTCTACTTTCGAAGAGTCAATTCAATTATCTGACGGTACAATAACTACAGAAAATGAAAGCGAAGTTACCGATAGAAAAAAAATTGTAGTATTGGGTTCTGGCCCAAATAGAATTGGACAAGGAATTGAATTTGATTATTGTTGTGTTCATGGAGTATTAGCTTCATCTGAGTGTGGATATGAAACAATAATGATAAATTGTAATCCAGAAACTGTTTCAACGGATTTTGATACAGCTGACAAACTATATTTTGAACCTGTATTCTGGGAGCATATTTATGATATAATACAACATGAAAAACCTGAGGGAGTTATAGTTCAATTAGGTGGACAAACTGCACTTAAACTTGCAGAGAAGTTAGATAGATATGGAATTAAAATTATAGGCACAACGTATAAATCTTTAGATTTAGCAGAAGATAGAGGAAGTTTTTCAACTCTATTAAAAGAAAATAATATTCCTTATCCAGAATTTGGTGTTGCTGAAACCGCTGATGAAGCATTAGTTCTTGCAGATAAACTAGATTTTCCAATTCTTGTTAGACCGTCTTATGTTTTAGGTGGCCAAGGAATGAAGATTGTTATTAATAAAAAAGAATTAGAGGCGCATGTAGTAGATCTTCTTCAAAAAATTCCAAACAATAAACTTCTTTTGGATCATTATTTAGATGGGGCAATTGAAGCTGAAGCTGATGCTATATGTGATGGAAAAAATGTTCTTATTATAGGAATAATGGAACATATAGAGCCTTGTGGAGTTCACTCAGGAGATTCTAACGCAACTCTTCCACCTTTTAATTTAGGAAAATATGTAATGCAACAAATTATAGATCATACTAATAAAATTGCATTATCATTAAACACTGTAGGCTTAATAAATATTCAATTTGCAATTAAAGATGAAGTTGTTTACATAATTGAAGCAAATCCTAGGGCTTCTAGAACTGTTCCTTTCATATCTAAAGCATATAAGCAACCTTATGTTAACTATGCTACAAAAGTAATGCTTGGTAAACTTAGGGTGTCAGACATTGATTATAAGCCTGATCTTGAAGGTTTTGCTATTAAACAACCAGTTTTTTCTTTCAACAAGTTTCCAAATGTAAATAAAAGTCTGGGACCTGAGATGAAGAGTACAGGAGAGAGTATTTTATTTATAGACGATCTTAAAGATGATCAGTTTTATGAATTGTATTCTAGAAGAAAAATGTATTTGAGTAAATAATAATATTTCTATCTTAGTTAAATGGAAATAACTTATCTTCTTATTGCTATTTTATTTACTCTAGCTTTTCTTATATATTCCATAAAAACTAAGAAAAGTGGATCTTCTGATGAATTAATTGTTCAACTTACCAACAATCTTAGTAATGAAATTCAGAGCATTAGAAAAGAAGTTGGTGATAATTCCGAAAAAAATAGAAAAGAAATTGAAAATAAATTACTATCCATAAACAAGGAAATTATTGATTTTCACAAAAGCTCGAAAAAAGATATACAAAAACAGTTTTCTGAATCTAATAAGGTCATCAAAGATGTTACTGAACAATTAGGTAATATAAAGGGAACAAACCAACAGGTTTTAAATTTTGCTAATCAAATGAAGTCACTAGAAAAAATATTGAGCAATCAAAAACAAAGAGGGATTCTTGGTGAAATTCAGTTGGAAAATTTACTTGCTAATGTATTACCTCCAGAGCTATTTCAAATGCAGTATAGTTTTAATAGTGGTGAAGCAGTTGATGCAATTGTGAAAGTTGGAGAATTTATCATACCGGTTGATGCAAAGTTTTCGTTAGATAATTATAATAAAATGATAGAAAGCTCGGATTCAACTGAAATTCAATTATTAGAAAAAAAATTTAAAGAGGATATTAAATCAAGAATTGATGAAACTTCCAAGTATATAAGACCAAATGAAAAAACAACTGATTATGCTTATATGTTTATACCTGCTGATGGCTTGTATCAAGATTTATTAAATAGTAGGGTAGGCACCCTACAAATCAATTCTAAAGATCTGGTTTCATATGCATATTCAAAGAGAGTGATGATAGTATCCCCCATGAGTTTGTTTCCAATGCTACAAATTACTGTAAAGGCATTACATAATTTGAAAGTTGAAAAATCTATTCAAGATATACTTCTGAATATAGATAAACTATCGAATCATTTAAATTCTTATCAAAATTCACATAATAGATTAGGTAAGTCTCTCAGTACGGCAGTTAATCATTACAATGATACATCTAAAGAGTTTGGTAAAATTGATAAAGACGTTACCAAAATATCAGATGGAAATTTTAAAATTGGAATTGAGACAAATATGATTGACAGACCTGTAAATGGAGAATGATTAATTATATTCCAGTATAATTAAATGGGGTTATTTTTTTTAATTCAATTTTTATATCATTATTAACATCAAGTTTATCAATAAAATGGTGAATATTCTCTTGATTTATTGACGTGTTTTTTCTGGTTAGTTCTTTTAAAACTTCATAAGGGTTTGGATAACCTTCTCTTCTTAAAATTGTTTGAATAGCCTCAGCAACAACAGCCCAATTATCATTTAAATCTTTTTCAATTTTTTTTTGATTTACAATCAATTTTTTTATCCCTTTAATGGTAGATTGAAATGCAATGGAAGTGTGAGCAAATGGCACACCTATATTTCTCAAAACAGTACTATCAGTAAGATCTCTTTGAAGCCTTGAAATAGGTAATTTAGAAGATAGATGTTCAAAGATAGAATTGGCAATTCCTAAATTTCCTTCCGAATTTTCAAAATCAATAGGATTCACCTTATGTGGCATCGCTGATGATCCAACTTCATTTTTCTTTATTTCTTGTTTAAAATAATCCATTGAAATATAAGACCACATATCTCTGTTAAAATCTATTATAATTGTATTTATTCTTTTTAAACAATCAAATAAAGAAGCTAAATGATCATAATGCTCGATTTGAGTTGTAGGAAAAGAATGTTGAAGACCTAAATCATTTATTAAAGAAGTTGCAAAATTTTTCCAATCAATTTTTGGAAAAGCTACTAGATGTGCATTAAAATTTCCTGTAGCTCCTCCAAATTTAGCTGCGATTGGAATTGAATTTAGAAACTTTAATTGTTCATTAAGCCTTACTTTAAAAACCTCAATTTCTTTTCCAAGTCTTGTAGGGGATGCAGGTTGGCCATGCGTCCTGGCAAGCATCGGTATATCTGAGTATTCACTACTTTTTTTATCTAACAAATTAATTAATTCATTTAATTCTGGAAGATATAATTCATTTAAAGCATTTTTAATAGAAAGGGGAATAGCAGTATTGTTAATATCTTGAGAAGTAAGTCCAAAATGAATAAATTCTAAATACTTATCTAATTTTAAATCTTTAAACTTATTTTTTATAAAATATTCTACAGCTTTAACATCATGATTTGTTTCTTTTTCAATTTCCTTTATTGAAACAGCGTCATTATAGGAAAAGTTTAAATAAATATCCTTTATTTTATTAATATAATCTTTTGGAAAATCACTTAAAGTAGGAATTTTTGTTCTAGTTAAGGCAATGAAATATTCTATCTCAACTAAAACCCTGTATTTTATTAAGGCTTGTTCTGAAAAAAAAATTCTAAAACCTTTAGTTTTTTCATAATATCTTCCATCAATTGGACTAATAGCATTTAGAAAATTAAGTTGCATACACTTTCTTTTGAAAGTCTACAAAGTTAATCTTTTAAAATTTAATTATTTAATGGATTACTTTCTGTTAAGCACTTTGAATTCTTCATAGCATCCACTTATTGCATCTAATATTTGAAGATCATTTGCAGAAATGATAAAATTGTCAGAATAATTGCAATTTCTTAATATTTCATCAATATCTATCTTTTCAATTTGTAATAACTCCTTTAATGTCTCTCTATCAAACTTTGAAGCTAGTAATTCTCTAATTCTATAATCATCTTTCATTTGTTTTAGTTTCCTAAGTTGTTTAGGGTTTTTCCCAAAAAGATTATATAAGAAATCTGCAGGGTTAAATATAGAGTTTATCACTTTAGAGAAGGCTCCTACATTTCTTGAACCACCTTCATAGCCTCTTGTAGGTAAACCAGGAATACTATATCTGAAAGATCTGCTAATAGGAATGTTTTTTGCATCGATTTCTAAATATCCAGTTAATTTATATGGTGAGATAATTACTTCTTCAAGTGCGTATGCTAATTCTGTTAATTGAATTTTTGAATTTTTGAACTTAAGAAAGTCATTTGTAACTCTAACTTTTATCGATTTAAATCCTAGATATGAAAGATATAGAGTGTCATTAAGTTTTACTGGAATTTCAAATTTTCCAGCTTTATCAGTTATTACACCTATGACTTGAGAAAGATTTATTACATGAACACTAGATAAAGGGGAATTATCAGCTGCATTTTCAACAAATCCTGTAAGTGTTTGATTTTGTGCTATTACATTTCCAGTTAATAAACTAAAAAATATAGAAATAAATAGGTACTTATTTATTTTATTCATTGATGAATCAAAAATACAAACTAAAAAGATCTTTCTTAAAATTAAAATTTTATTTATTATAAAATTAACTTTTATCTATTTAGTTAAGAAATCGATTAATTTAGACATTGCTATTGCCCTATGGCTAATTTTATTTTTTGTTTCTATTGGTAATTCTGCAAAACTTTCTTTGTATCCATCTGGCTTAAATATAGGATCATAACCGAATCCATTATTTCCTTTTTTATATCTTAATATTTCTCCATTAATTATTCCTTCAAATTGGTAAAATTTGTTATTAATAATTAATGCAATAACAGTTTTAAATCTAGCTTTTCTGTTTTCTGCTTTTTTTAATTCAAAAAGAAGTTTATCTATATTTTTTTCAGCATCACATTCAATACCCGCAAATCTAGCTGAATGAACACCAGGTCTGCCATTTAAGGACTCTACTTCTAAACCAGTATCATCAGCAAATACATTTACATTAAATTTTGAGTGAATAAAATTTGCTTTATGAGCAGCATTCCCTTCAATAGAATCTTCATTTTCGGGAATTTCATCAAAATAATTTAAATCTGAAAGATTCCCTAGTTTAAATTTATTGGGAATCATTTTTTCTATTTCTAGAAATTTATTTTTGTTTCTTGAAGCAAAAGTTAATTTCATTAGTTATTGATTGTGATATGGGTGATTATTAATTATGGTGAAAGCTCTATATAACTGTTCTACAATAAACAATCTAATCATTTGGTGAGAGAGTGTCATTCTAGATAAAGATATTTTTGATTTTGATTGCAAATATACTTCATCAGAAAAACCATATGCTCCGCCAATTATAAAAACTATACTTTTTCCATGTGATATTGTTTTATTTTCAACAAATTTGGCAAATTCAACAGAATTATAATTATCCCCTTTTTCATCTAAAAGAAAAACTTGATCATCAATACTTATTTTTTCTAGAATTTTAATTCCTTCTTTTTTTTTAATCTCTGAAATTTTTCCTTTTTTAAATTTGGGAACATTTAGTTCAATTATTTCAAAATTTACATATCGTTTTATCCTTTTTTTATAATTTAAAATTAGAGCCTTTAATAATGAGTCTGTGGTTTTTCCAACTACTAATAACTTAATGATCATTAACTAAACAATTGGTTAATTTTAATTTATATTTAATATAAATATATAGGATTGCTTAAAACTAATTTTATTTTTTCGATTATTAATAATATTTCAAACTTTTTAAAAAAAATTAAATTACAAAGTTTATATGGGTTTTCTTTATATGAATTGTTTAGCCTATATTTTACGGGTATCTTAAAAGGTGCAATTTCTACAAGAGCTGGAAGTATTTCTTTTAGTTTCTTTATGGCCTTATTCCCATTTGTTTTATTTGTTTTAAATCTAATTCCTTTTATCCCAATTGAAAATTTTGATAAAATATTTTTAGACTTATTAGAATCATTATTACCACAAGAATCTACGGTCTTTTTTCATGATATTTTTGTTGATATTAATAATAATAAAAGAAGTGGTTTGTTGTCATCAACTCTTCTTTTCTCAATTATACTTATAGGTAATGGTATTAATTCTGTTTTTGAAGGTTTCTCAGACTCTTACCATGTTGAATTTTCTAGAAACTTTATCAAGCAATATTTATATGCTATCATGGTTGGTTTTATTTTAGTAATAGTAGTATTATTTGCAACAGTAATGTCTATATTTTTTGATTTTTTAATTGCTAAAAACATTTCAATTATTTCTTATTTGTTTCTTTATTTTAAATATATCTTTTTAATTATAGTAGCTCTTGTAGCATTTTCATCCCTTTATTTTTTTGGAACAATTCAAGGAAGAAATTTAAAATTTATTTCTCCTGGTTCTATTATGACTACATTCTTACTAATAGTTACAACATATTTTTTTGGCCTTTATATTGAAAATTTTTCCAATTACAATGAGCTTTATGGATCTATTGGTGCATTAATAATTATGATGTTATACATATGGATAAATTCTATATCCTTACTATTGGGATTTGAATTAAATGTTGTGATATATAAATTGAAGAATAATTAATAATGAATTATTATATTGATGTAATAATCCCACTTCCTCTAGATAGCTTGTTTACTTACAGAGTAAATGAGAAAGAGTTTAAATTTTTAAGAATAGGTTTTAGGGTTATAGTTCCATTTGGGAAATCAAAATTTATTACAGGCATAGTAGCTAATAAACATACTCAAACCCCCAATTCTTATATTCCTAAAGATATAGAGTTTATTATTGATCAAGAATGTTCAATAAATGATAATCAGATAAAGTTTATTCACTGGATTTCTAAATATTATATGTGTCCCTTAGGTCAGGCACTTAAAGTAGCATTACCTAGTTTATTGCTATTGAAAAGTGAAAGTGAAATTATTTTGACAAATAAAATAAAAGATTTTGACCTATCGGATAATGC
Organism: uncultured Flavobacteriaceae bacterium; assembly: GCA_964433845.1. Lineage (GTDB taxonomy): Bacteria > Bacteroidota > Bacteroidia > Flavobacteriales > Flavobacteriaceae > MAG-121220-bin8. Next base: position 143,500 of record CAYSTA010000001.1, on the reverse strand, counting down.
AGAGTTAATTTATCAAAACTTAATATTAAATAAAAAAATAACTTATCGTGAGATAATATCTATTCTTAATAGGAAAAATATTAACAAGACTATAAATGAACTTTTAGATAATTCTTTAATTACTTTAAAAGAAGAAATTTATGATTATTTCAAACCAAAAAAAAATCTGAAAATATATTTAAATAAAAAATTTAAAAATAATCAAGAGAAGAAAATTCTAATAGATATTCTTAAAAATAAAAAATCTCAAATAAAAGTAATTGAAGCACTTTTTTCACTAACTGAAAATAGTATTTCTATAAAAGAACTAATAAAAAAGTGTAATGTCTCACGTAGTACAATTAATGCCTTAATTGATTCTAAAATTATTGAAAAGAAATATGAGATTGTCGATAGAATTCAATTTGATATAGGTAATAAAATAAAAACAAAAAAGCTAAGCATAGACCAAAAACAAGCATTTAATGAAATAGTTTCAAGTTTTAAGAATAAAAGTGTTTCCTTATTGCACGGTGTTACTTCCTCAGGAAAGACTGAGATATATGTAAAATTGATTGAAAAAAATTTGAAAAAGAAAAATCAAATTTTGTTTTTAGTTCCTGAAATTGCATTAACAACTCAGCTAATAAATCGTTTAAAAAAATATTTTGGTGATGCTTTAGTTGTTTATCATTCCAAATATTCTCCTGAACAAAGAACAGAGATATGGAAAAAAGTAATAAAGAATGATAAAAAAGCAAGGGTTATATTGGGCGCAAGATCTTCTATCTTTTTACCATATGATAAATTGAGATTAATCATAGTTGATGAAGAACATGAAAATGCTTATAAGCAATTTAATTCTTCTCCCCGTTATCATGCTAGAGATTCTGCAATATATTTAGCGACTATTCATAATGCAAAAACATTATTGGGTTCAGCTACTCCAAGCTTAGAATCTTATTATAATGCTATAACTAATAAATATGGTTTAATAAAATTGGAAAAAAGATATGGGGATATTAGTATGCCTAAAATTATAATTAAGGATTTAAAAGAGTCTATCGTTAAAAAAACTTTGAATGGAAATTTTTCAACTCTATTATTAAACAACATTAAGGAAACTTTTCAAAATCAAGAGCAAATTATTTTATTTCAAAACAGAAGAGGTCATTCTCCTTATTTAGAGTGCAATTCTTGTGGATTTGTTTATCAATGTATTAATTGTGATGTAAGCCTGACATATCATCAATCAACTAATGAATTGAAATGTCATCACTGTGGCTTTAAAGAAAAAAATCAAACTAAATGTAAAAAGTGTTTTAATCAAACTATTTTAAAAAAAGGATTAGGAACTCAGCAGGTAGAGGAGGAAATAAAAACAATATTTCCTGATGTTGAAGTTAAACGAATGGATCATGACTCTACAAGAAGAAAAAATTCATTTCAAGAAATTATAGATTCTTTTGAAAAAAACCATTTTGAAATCTTAATTGGGACTCAAATGTTAACAAAAGGACTTGATTTTAGAAATGTAGCTTTAGTTGGTGTTGTAAATGCAGACAGTTTAATATATTTTCCAGATTTTAGATCACAAGAAAAATGTTTTCAACTTTTGCAACAGGTAGCAGGAAGGGCAGGAAGGACTAAAAAACAAGGGAAAGTAGTTATTCAAACTTACAATCCAAATCATAATTTAATAGATAAAATTGTTAAGCATGATTATTTAGGAATGTTTAATGAACAATTAAATCAAAGGTTTTTATTTAATTATCCTCCATATTCTAGGTTAATAAAGATTATTTTAAAACATAAAAATTTAGAAAAATTAGTAAAAGCATCAAATTGGTTGTCAGATGCTTTAAAAAATCATTTTAAAGATCAATTACTTGGACCGGAATCTCCTATAATACCAAGAATAAAAAATAGGTATATAAAAAATATTTTGATTAAGATTCCCATTAATAATAACTTAAAAAAATCAAAGGAATTATTAGCTAAAGGCTTGAAAAGTTTCAAAAGTGTTTCTTTCTTTAGAAATATTGATATTTTAATTGATGTAGATCCATATAATTAATTTTTCTTTCAAATTTTTCTATTCAATATTAAAAATGTATTTTTGCGACCAATTTTTAATAAAATTTATGAACCATTATGAAGCTGTTTTCATTTTAAATCCCGTTTTATCTGATGATCAGGTAAAGGAGACAGTAAAAAAATTTGAAGATTACCTATCTAAAAAAGGGTCTGAAATAATTTCAACTGAAAATTGGGGGTTGAAAAAGTTAGCTTACCCAATTCAAAATAAACAAAGTGGATTTTATAATCTAATAGATTTTAAAGCTCCCCCAGCAATAATAGATTCCTTTGAATTAGAGTTGAGAAGAGATGAAAGAATTATGCGTTATTTAAATGTAAAACTTGATAAGTATGCAGATGCATGGTCAGTAAAAAGAAGAGAACGTAATACTAAAAAAGCATAGATATGTCATCAATAGATCAAGCAGGCAAAGTAAATCAAGGTGAAATAAGGTATTTAACCCCTTTAGATATTGCTACAAAAAATAATAAAAAATATTGTAGATTTAAAAGGTCAGGCATCAAATATATTGATTATAAAGACCCTGATTTTCTTTTAAAATTTATTAATGAACAGGGTAAGATATTACCTAGAAGGTTAACAGGTACTTCTTTAAAATTTCAAAGAAAAATTTCTGTTGCAGTTAAACGTGCTAGACATTTAGCACTTTTACCTTATCAAGCTGATATGTTAAAATAAAGATTATGGAATTAATTTTAAAAAATGATGTGCCTAATTTAGGCTTTAAAGATGATATTGTTTCAGTTAAAAATGGTTATGGAAGAAATTTTTTAATTCCTCAAGGTTTGGCTGTACTAGCAACTTCTTCATCGAAAAAAATATTAGCAGAGAATATTAAACAAAGAGAGTTTAAAGAAAAGAAATTAATTGATGAGGCTGAAAAAATTGCTAAAAAATTAGATAAATTAGAAATTAAAATTCCTGCAAAATCTGGAAAAGCTGGGAAGCTTTTTGGTTCTATTTCTAATGTTAATCTTAATAATGAATTAGCTAATGCAGGGTTTGAATTTGATAAGAAAATTATAAAAATTCAGGGAGGATCAATTAAGAGACTTGGAAATTATACTGCTACAATAAGGCTTCATAGGGACGTAATTAACGAAATTACTTTTGAAGTAATTAAATCAGAAGAATAATATTATATTTTTAAAATAATTTTTAAAGAATTATCCTTTAATTTCTTGATTGTTTTAAAAAATTAGATATTTGTTTTATATTATGAATTAAATGTCTAAAACACCCGCAAACCCAAAAGGAACAAGAGATTTTTTACCATCTAATCTTTCAAAGAGAAATTATATTATAGATGTTATAAAGAAAAACTTTCTTTTGTTTGGGTTCTTGCAAATTGAAACACCAGCATTAGAAAAAAACTCTACGCTTTTGGGTAAATATGGACATGAAGGGGATAGACTAATTTTTAAAATACTTAATTCTGGAGAAAAGGTCAAGAAAGCAAATTTTAGTGCAATTAAAAAAAATGATCTTTCAGAATTCACTAATTCTATTAGTGAAAAGGGATTGAGATATGATTTAACAGTTCCTTTAGCAAGATTTGTTGCACAGCATCAGAATGACTTAATTTTCCCCTTTAAGCGTTTTCAAATTCAAAATGTATGGAGAGCCGATAGACCACAACATGGTAGATTTCAAGAATTTACTCAATGTGATGCTGATATTATAGGAACTAATTCTATTTTACAAGAAATCGAACTTGTAAAGCTTTATGATACCATTTTTTCAGAACTAGGGTTTGATGATATAATTTTTAAAATTAATCACCGAGGAATTTTAAATGCATTAGCAAATTATATTGGAGTAGGCGATAAACTAACTGATTTTATATCTATAATAGATAAAATAGATAAAATAGGAGTAAATAAAGTAATGGATGAGTTAAATACGATCATTGATAGAAGTTCTGTTTCTAAATTAACTAGTTTATTAGGTAAAGAAAAGATTTCTATTGAAAAATTAAAGATATTGTTTAGAGAATCAGATGAAGGTAAAAAAAGTATTGAGGAAATAAATACGATTATCGAATTTGTTTCTGAAAATAATTGTATTAATAATGAAATTGAATTTGATTTAACATTAGCTCGTGGATTAAATTATTATACAGGTACAATCTTAGAAGTAAATTCGAAATCAAATAGATCAATTGGATCATTAGGGGGTGGTGGAAGATATGATGACTTAACTTCGTTCTTTAATTTAAAAAACATGAGTGGAGTTGGAATTTCTTTTGGATTAGATAGAATTTATCTTCAAATGGAAGAACAAAATATGTTTCCAAAACATATAGATAAAAATTTTGATATTATTGTAATAAATTTTGGAATTAGTTATATAAAGAAATTATATCCGTTAATTGAATCTCTAAGAAAAGGTGGTAAAAAAATTGATATATACCCAGATGAAGTCAAATTAAATAAGCAATTTTCATATGCTAATAAACATAATGTTAATTATGCAATTATAATGGGTGAGAATGAATTCAAAAATAATCAAGTTGTTATTAAGAATATGATAGATGGTAGTCAGTCAAATTATTCAATTGAAGAAGTTAATTTGGAATTGTTTTAATAAAAAGTAGCGAGGGGGAGACTTGAACTCCCGACCTCCGGGTTATGAATCCGACGCTCTGACCGCCTGAGCTACCTCGCCAAGATAAGATGCGCGTAAATATATAAACAAATTAACTAGACTCAAACTTAGAATAATAATTATTTAATTTTTTTTTTACATCAATTTTAATCTATATATTGCCACTCTATGGAATTAAAAGTAAAGTTTGAATTAGAGTTTCCAATTCATGCATCTCCTCAAATGTTATATCAGTACATATCATCTGCATCTGGTCTTTCAGAATGGTTTGCTGATAATGTTAATTCTAGGGGAATAATCTTTTCTTTTTTTTGGGACGGATCTGAAGAAAAAGCTGAATTAATTAGTAGCAAATCAAATAGCTTTGTAAAATATAGATGGTTAGATGATAGTGAAGATCAGGACAAGTGTTTCTTTGAAATAAAAATAGTTGTTGATGAAATAACAAAAGATGTTTCGTTGATGGTTACAGATTTTGCTTATGAAGATGAAGTTGAAGAAACTAAAATGTTATGGGATAATCAAATATCTGATTTAAAACAGGTTTTAGGATCTTCTTAATAATTCATGATTAATTATAACGGAAATTTTAAAGATAATCCATTAGATCACTTTAATAACAGAGCATTCCTTTTTGGAGATTCAGTTTTTGAAACCATTAAAGTTGTAGATAATAAAATAATTTATTGGGAGGAACATTATTTAAGGCTTATGTCTTCAATGAGAATCCTTAGAATGGAAATTCCTAGTTTATATACTCCTGAATTTTTTGAAGAGGAAATAAAAAAAACCAATTTAAAAATAGATTCATTTTTTACTGGAAGAGTGAGATTAACAATTTTTAGGCGAGAAGGAGGACTATATATTCCAGATTCTAATGACCCAATATTTGTTATTAATTCTCAAAAAACAGATCAGAAATTATTTAATGTTAATTTAAAATCATATAAAGTAGATCTATTTAAAGATTACCAAATTCAATCAAACTTAATTTCTAATTTAAAAACAAATAATAGAGTTTTAAATGTTATTGGAAGCATTTATGCTAAAGAAAATGATTTACATAATTGTATATTATTAAATGATCAAAAATTTGTTGCAGAATTTTTAAATGGGAATATTTTTATAGTAAAAGATAGTCTAATAATAACCCCAACTATATCCTCTGGATGCTTAAATGGTGTTATGAGAAATAAGATTATAGAATCAATCCGTAAATTCAAAAATTTAGAGATTGAGGAAAAAGATTTTTCAGCTTATGAGTTAATTTCTTCTAATGAAATATGGGTATCAAATTCAATTTCTGGATTAATACCAGTGACGGAATATAGAAGAAAGTTTTTTTCAAACAAAATTGCTATTACTATTCTTAATTATTTGAATAAACAAATTTCTGTTTCTTAATTATTACTTGGGTTTTCTGGTGAATTAGACCAAATTAGATACTTTCCGCCTAATTCTAATAGATTTTCTTTCCAAATGTTGTCACAATTTTTTAGTAATAAATTAGCATTCCTATTTTCTTGTTTCACAACCCAAGATGAAATAGAAATTTCTTTTTCTAATTGATTCTTATCCCATCCTGAATAACCTAAAAAGAATTTTATTTCATCTAACTTTAATTTTTTATTATTGATTAATTCTAAAATTATAGTAAAATCTCCTCCCCAGTATATTTCTTTTGTAATTTTTAAGCTATTTGGAATTAGTTCTGGTTGATTATGAATAAAATATAAATTTTCGGTCTGAACAGGCCCACCATTATAAATTGGAAATTTATATTTTAAATCTGGAATTAAATCTTTAGTGGAATAGTTAAGTTTTTTATTTAAAATAAACCCAACAGATCCGGATTCATTATGTTCAACTAGTAGTATTACTGACCTATTAAAATTTAAATCCGATAGACCAGTTGGTTCAGCAATTAAAAGTGTCCCTTTTTTTAACAATTTTTTAATTTAAATTGTTTAACATAACTATAAAAGTCTAATAGAATCATAATCTTTATATCCATTTATAAATTCTTTCCCAGACATTCTTTTTTTGCCTTCGATTTGAATTTCTAAGACCTCTAAATATCCATCTTTTAAAAGAATTTTTAACATATTATTTTTTATAGAAATTACACCATTTAAATGTTTTGTTTTTGTTTCTTTATGATAAATTACATTAAATAGCTTTATAATTTTATTATTTTTTTGATCCTTTGTCCATGCTGATGGAAAAGGAGATAATCCCCTAATAAAATTAAAAATTTCAAACCCAGATTTATTCCAATCTATTTTTGTATTTTCTTTATTCAATTTAGGCGCTTTAAGAAGATTTAATGAATTACTTTGCTTAATTGTTTTTAAATTATTTTTAGATATTAATTTCAAGGTAGATAATATTAATAAACCGCCAGCAATTTTTAATTTTTCATATAAACTTCCAGTATTTTCAAAATCTCCAATTTCTACTTCTTTTTGTTCTATGATATCTCCAAAGTCAACTTTTTCATTAATAAAAAATGTTGTAACACCTGTCTTTTTTAATCCATTTATAATAGCCCATTGAATTGGTGCTGCTCCTCTTAATTGTGGTAATAAAGATGCATGTAAATTTATTGTTCCCTTTTTAGGAATTTCCCATACTATTTTTGGTAACATTCTAAATGCAACTACAATAAAAATATCTGCATCAAAAGATTTCATTTCCTTAATAAAATCTGTATCCTTTAAGTTTTCAGGTTGAAATAATTTTAAATTTTGATTTAAACTATATTTTTTTACATATGAAAAATTGATTTTATTCCCTCTACCTGATTTTTTATCTGGAGCTGTGACTACTGCTTCAACATCAAAATTATTTAATAATAGATTATCAAGGCTTTTAACAGCAAAATCAGATGTTCCCATAAAAATTATCTTTAAATTATTCATTTTAAAATATTTTTTCACAAGTAACTTAATATCTTTTTAATTCTATTATCTACTGAATCTTTTTCTAATATTATTGTTTTCATTTTAAAAAAATGATAAATTTTTATTATTTCTTCAAAAATCTTTATAGATTCTTCAAAGGTTTCATATCTGCATTCATCCTGATTATATATCTCTTTCCAGGGAGGAAGGATAAAAACCTTGTCATATTTGATTCTTTCACATTTTTTTAAAAGATCATTGTCATATTTAGTTTTTAAAAAATTTAAATAAGCAAAAGTGTCTTGAACTCCTCTATCAAAAAATGTGATAGATGCAACTTGTTTTTTATTAAATTGAATTATTCTTAAGTCTAATAATTTTTTAGAAAAATTTAATGGTTCTTTAAGAAAAAGTTGATCATTTCCATCTTTTTTCCCTTCAAGAGTTAATGATCTAACAATTTCTTTTTCACAATTGAATTTTTTGTTTTCTAACTCATCAATTAAACTAGTTTTTCCTGAACCTGGACCACCAGTAATTACAATCTTTTTGCTATTTTTCATTTCAAGCAAATTTATCAATTAATAAATCTTTATTTATATATATTTGAAATAATGTTAAATGATAATAATGATTTTTATATAAGACTAGAAAAACAACTTTCTTTGTCTTCAGATTGGCCTTCAATTTATAAATTCAAATTTATTTTAAAATCGGATTCATTAAATATTACCAATCTTAAAAATATTTTTAATGATATTGATGCTGATATTTCTTCAAATCTTTCTTCTTCGAAGAATTTTACTAGTATTACAATAATTGCAAAGATGAAATCAGCTAATGAAGTGATAAAAAAATATAAATTAGCTTCTGAAATAGAAGGAATAATATCTTTATGATTAATAATTTATTAAATTTGTAACTTCTTACTAATTAAACCACCCAAATTTTGATAGAAAATTTAGAGTATAATACCGAAAGAACTAAGCTTATAATTCCAGAATATGGTAGGCATCTTCATAAAATGATTGATCAAGCTTTAGCTTGTGATAATAAAGAAGAAAGAAATAAAATGGCAAAGGCAATTATTGGAGTAATGGGTAATTTAAATCCTCATTTAAGAGATGTTCCTGATTTTCAACATAAACTTTGGGATCAACTTTTTATTATGTCTGATTTTAAATTGGATGTTGATTCCCCATTTCCCTTACCTTCAAAAGAAGTTTTTTATCAAAGACCTGATAAATTAAATTATCCTCAAAATTTTCCTAAATATAGATTTTATGGCAATAATATAAAAAGAATGATTGATGTTGCAATTGGATGGGAGGAAGGTGAAATGAAAAAACAATTGATATATGTAATTGCAAATCATATGAAGAAATGTTTTTTAAATTGGAATAAGGATACTGTTGAAGATGATGTTATTTATGAACATTTATTAGAACTTTCAGATGGCAAACTTGTTGTAGATTCTTCAGACAAACCACTTACAGATTCTCAAAATTTAATTAAGTTAACTAATAAGAAATTTACAAAGCATAGTTCAAAAAATAAAAAACCATATCGTAATTATAAAAAAAGGAATAATAATTAACATCAATATAAATGGGTACTTTTTCAATTGAGGGCGGAATTAAGCTAAATGGAGAAATTCACCCTCAAGGTGCAAAAAATGAAGCATTACAGGTAATTTGTGCTTCTTTATTAACTGATAAAGAAGTTGTAATAGAAAATATTCCTGAGATAATTGATGTAATAAAGCTAATTGACCTTTTATCATTTCTTGGAGTTAAAATCAATAAAATTTCAAATAACAAATATTCTTTCCAGGCAGATAAAATAAATGTCGATAATTTACAATCTGAATCTTTTAAATCTAAAGGAAGTAGTTTGAGAGGATCTATAATGATTGTTGGACCTTTATTAACCCGTTTTGGTAAAGGATATATCCCTAAGCCAGGAGGAGATAAGATTGGTAGAAGAAGATTAGATACTCATTTTTTAGGTTTAATTAAACTAGGCGCATCATTTAGATATAATAGAGAAGAACATTTTTATGGAGTTGAATCAAATAAACTTAAGGGTGCTTATATACTTTTAGATCAAGCTTCTGTAACTGGAACCGCAAATATTTTGATGGCAGCAACATTAGCTGAAGGTAAAACTAGGATATATAATGCAGCATGTGAACCTTATATTCAACAGTTGTGTAAAATGTTAGTTAGTATGGGTGCTAATATTTCTGGTATTGGTTCTAATTTATTAGTAGTAGAAGGTGTTAAGTCATTAGCTGGTTGTTCACATAAAGTTCTTCCAGATATGATTGAAATTGGTAGTTGGATTGGAATGGCTGCTATCACAAAAAGTAACATTACTATTAAGAATGTAAGTTGGGAAAACTTAGGTCAAATTCCAGATGTTTTTAAGAAATTGGGAATTAAATTGGTAAAGAAAGGAGATGATATTTATATACCTGAACATAATGATGGTTATGAAATTCAAAATTATATTGATGGTTCAGTTCTTACAATTTCTGATGCCCCTTGGCCAGGCTTTACACCAGATTTATTAAGTGTAATTTTAGTTGTTGCAACTCAAGCAAGAGGAAGTGTATTAATACATCAAAAAATGTTTGAAAGCAGGTTATTTTTTGTAGATAAATTAATTGATATGGGTGCAAAAATTATTTTATGTGACCCTCACAGGGCTAATGTAATTGGACATGATTTTAAATCTCAGTTAAAAGCAACTAAAATGGTTTCTCCAGATATTAGAGCAGGAGTTTCACTATTAATTGCAGCACTATCAGCTAAAGGAACAAGTATTATTCATAATATTGAACAAATTGATAGGGGTTATGAAAAAATAGACGAGAGATTAAATAAGTTAGGAGCAAGAATAAAAAGACTTTAGTTCTTTTATAAAAATTTTATCTTTTAATAATTATTATTGATTTTATAAATTTGAATAACTAAAAAAGATACTATGAAAAAAATATTTATTATTCTATTGTTTGCTCCTTTTTTTTCTTTCACTCAAATCCAAACTCCACAACCTAGTCCTTTTTCAACATTAGTTCAAAAAGTTGGACTTGTTGATATTAAAATTGAATATTCAAGACCATCAGCTAGAGGAAGACAAATTTTTGGAAATTTGGTGCCTTATAATGAAGTTTGGAGAACAGGTGCTAATAAAAACACTACTATTGAATTTAGTGATAAAGTAATGATAGGAGAGGTAGTAGTTCCTAAAGGGAAATATGCTATTTATACAATTCCTGGACATGAATCATGGGAAATTATTTTATATAAAAAAAATGATAATTGGGGATTGCCCCAAAATTGGGATAAAAATGAGATTGCAATAAAAACATCAGCAAATTCTTACGAATTACCTTATTCTGTTGAATCTTTTTCTATACAAATAAATAATTTAAGTAATAATGGAGCTACTATATATTTTATTTGGGAATCAACTGTTTCTTCTTTTAGCATAAATACCTTAACTAGAGACAAAACTATTTCTTCGATTAAAAATACTTTAGACAAGAATCCAAACTCTCAAAATTATTATAAAGCAGCAGTTTTTTATTTAGAAGAAAATTTAAATATGAATTTAGCTAAGCGTTGGATTGATAAATCCTTTGAACTTAGAAAAGATGCTCCATATTGGATGTTAAAACAAAAAGCCCTGATTTATTTAGCTGTTGGTGACAAAGAAGGTGCTTTAAAAATAGCAAATAAAGGACTTGCTCTAGCCAAAGAGACAAAACTCAAAGATTCTGTGAAATCATTAAGTGATACTGTAGAATATATTTTAAATAATTAATTGTTTTTTGAATTTAAAAAATTCAAGGAATATGAAAATATTGTAGTTAATAAAGCTCCAATAAAGTTTAACCATAAGTAACCAATATCTGTAAAAGCGTAAATTATAAATATTAGTGCTTGGGATATGCAAGCTGCCCAGAAAACGTCGTTTCCTTTTATTTTCTTGATGAAGAAAGCGATTAAAAAAATACCTAAAATTGTTCCGTAAAATATAGACCCTATAATATTTACTAATTGTATAAGGTTTTCAAATAATGTTCCAAAACTTGCAAAAATTATAGCAATTACTCCCCAAATTAATGTAAACCATTTTGATGCGTTAACATAGTGTTTTTTTGATTTAGGCTTAATATGATTCCTTTTGTATAGATCAATGACAGTTGTAGCAGAAAGTGCGTTTAGCTCTGATGCAGTTGATGACATTGCAGCACTTAGTATTACAGCTAACAATAAACCTATAATTCCTTTTGGCAGGTAATTTAATATGAAAAAAATAAATACATAGTCTTTATCGTTTGTTTCTATTCTTGCGTTATTTTTATTAAGTATTTCTTTTATATCACTTCTTTGTTCTATTTCTTTCTTTTGAAGATCTAGAATTTGATTTTCAATTTTTACTGTTGATTGGTTTTTATTTTTTCTTTTGACAAAATCAATTTGAAGTTTTCTTTTGCTATTCTTTAATTGACTGTAGTTTTTATTCAATTCGTTAAAATCATCTGTTTCATATTTTTCTAAATATTCGATGGCTTGTGGATTAAAATGAATTGGAGCGTTGTTAAATTCAAAAAAAACAAATACCATAACTCCTACAAAGAGGATAAAAAATTGCATAGGAATTTTAAAAACAGCATTAAATAATAATCCTAGTTGACTTTCTTTTAGGGATTTCCCTGATAAATATCTTTGAACTTGACTTTGATCTGTTCCAAAATAAGATAATGCTAAAAATAATCCACCAGTAATTCCACTCCAAAACGTATATCTTTCATTTAAGTCAAAAGAAAAGTCTAAAACTTTCATTTTTCCTCCTAAACCAGCTATATCTAAAGCATTTGAAAAATTAATATTTGGAGGAAGAGAGTTTAATATTATAAAAAAAGCTATAAACATACCACTCATAATCACAAACATTTGTTGTTTTTGAGTTATACTTACAGCTTTAGTACCTCCACTAACTGTATAAATTATTACTAACACTCCTATAGCTACATTTAAAAGTTTTAAATCCCAACCTAAAACAGAAGATAATATTATTGCAGGAGCAAAAATTGTTATTCCTGCAGCAAGCCCTCTTTGTACTAAAAATAATATAGCAGCTAATGTTCTAGTTTTAAGATCAAATCTTTGTTCTAAAAATTCATATGCTGTATAAACTTTTAGTCTATGGTATATTGGTATAAAAACCATGCAAATTATAATCATTGCTATAGGAATTCCAAAATAAAACTGTACGAAAGTCATTCCATCATTGAAGGCTTGACCGGGTGTTGAAAGAAAGGTTATAGCACTAGCCTGAGTAGCCATAACTGATAGACCTATTGTCCACCAATTAGATGAATTACCACCCTTTAAATAATCATTTAAATTCTTATTATTTCTAGTTTTAATTACTCCATAGCTTACTATAAAGACTAGAGTGCTAATTAATATTAACCAATCTATTCCTGCCATATTTTATGAAAATAAATTAGTTATAATGCTAAAAAATATTATGTATGAAATATTAATTAAAATGATAATAGTATATGATTTATCCCATTTAAACATATTATTATAGTTTGTAATTAATAAAAATATAGATTATAAATTCATTTTTTTAATAGTATCGCAAAACAAGCTAGTAGGAAATCCTAAAACATTATTATAACAACCTTCAATTTTGTAAATTCCTACATGACCTATTATGTCTTGAATTCCATAACTTCCCGCTCTATCTAAAACATCAAATTTATTCACATAATAATTTATTTCATCATTTTTTAAAATATTGAAATAAACTCTAGTTTCTTGATTAACTATTTTTTGTTGATTTTTTAATGAAATACAAATTGAAGTAAATACTTGATGCATAGATCCACTTAATAGACTTAACATTTCTTTTGCTTCAACTATATTTTTTGGTTTTTCAATTGCTTTATTATTAAACCAGACTATAGTATCAGATGTTATTAGCAACTCATTTTTTTTTAAACTATTTAATAATGGAATAGATTTTTTTTTTGAAAGAAAATCAGTTATTTCAGATCTATTTAATCTTTTAGGATAGCTTTCTTCAATTTTTTGCAAGATTATTTGGAAATTAATTTCTAATTCTTTTAAAAGTTCTTGCCTTCTTTTTGAAGAAGAAGCCAGTAAAACTTTATAGTTTTTCAAATATTTTGAAATCATAAAATTTAAATATTTTGACTAAAATCTTTTAATTCCCAATTATTTTGAACTTTTAATGTTTGTTCAATGATATCTCTAACACATCCTTCTCCTCCTTTTTTTGGCGAAACATAGTCAGAGATACTTCTTACTTCTGGGATAGCATCAAAAGGACACGCTTTTAAACCTACATATGACATAGAATTAATATCAGGTGTATCATCACCCATATATGCAGTTTCTTCACTTGATAGTTGATTGGATTTTATATATTTTTTGAGATCTTTTAGTTTATTATTAGATCCAAGAAAAATGTTTTTTACTCCCAGCTTTTTTAATCTTATTCTAATTCCTTCATTATTTGCTCCCGAAATTATAGCAACATTATATTGATTTTCTATTGCATGTTTTATTGCAATTCCATCTTTTGTATTAAATGTTCTGGATTCATTTCCCAAAGAATCAATCGTTATCAACCCATTTGTGAAAACACCATCAATATCAAATACAAAATTTTTAATTATATGGAGTTTTTCTTTATAATTCATTTTTTAATTTTATTATTTCTTTTGTTAGCTTATCATATATTTCAAAATACTTTGTTTTTTTTAATAAATTTAAGTGTTTTTGAATTGTTATTTGATCTTTTCTTATTGCAGGTCCAGTTTGAGCATTTAATGGAGATAAATGATTTAATTTATTTGCAGTTTCATTAATTAATGGATTTAATAGATTAGAATCTATATTATTTGAATTTAAAATTTCTTTAGCAATTATATTCATATAATTAGAAAAATTATTGGCAAAAACAGCAGAAATATGAATTAATGTTCTTTGATCACTATTAGAGTCTATTACTTTTTTAGATAAAATTGAACAAATAGTTCTTAGTTTATCTAATACTATTTTAGAATTTGCTTCAATTATGAGGGGAATATTACTAAACATAATTTTTTTGTTCTCACTTAATGTTTGTAATGGATAAATAACCCCATAATTTTTATGTTTTGATAAACAATTCATGTTAGTTGAACCAGAAGTATGTACTATAATGCTATCATGATTGATATTTAATTGATCACTGATCTTAGAAATAGCATTATCACTCACACATAATATGTATAAATCAGCTTTTTTAATTTTTTTTAAATTAGTACAGTAAGAAATACTATCAATTAAATATTTTGGAGAATTTTTTTTTCTTCCAAATACCTCAATTAATTTAAGATTTTCAGTTTCTAGAATTGCTTTACAAAGGTGATATGAAACATTGCCTGTTCCAATCACAACTATTTCTAACATATTTCAAAAATACAAATAAACTATAATGATGCAGGACTAGATTTTTTTATTAGGTTTGCAAAAAAAAAAATGAGTAATAGAACTTTTACAATGATTAAGCCTGATGCAGTTGAGAATGGTCACATTGGGTCAATATTAAAACAAATTAATTTAGCTGGATTTAAAATTGTTGCGATGAAATACACTAAACTTAGTTTAGAAAAAGCAAAAAATTTTTATGAAATCCATAAAGAAAAACCTTTTTTTAATGAACTAGTTACATTTATGAGTAGAAGTCCTATTGTTGTTGCTATTTTAGAAAAAGATAATGCTGTTGAAGATTTTCGAGAATTGATTGGTTCAACTAATCCTGCAGAAGCAAAAGAGGGAACAATTAGAAACTTATATGCAACATCTATGGGTGAAAATGCTGTTCATGGTTCTGATAGTGATGAAAATGCTTTAATTGAAGGATCATTCCACTTTGATCCTAGTGAAATTTTATCTTAAAACTATTTTAGTAACAATAGTTTCTCCAATCTCATCATTTAATAAGTCTATTATTTTTTGTTTGCCATAGCTAAGCTCCTGTCTCAAAACAGATGAGGAAAGATTAACATAAAGAGTTTTGTTTTTTAAGTTTATTTCCGTTGTATAAGAATTTATATTAGGTCCCATAGTTTTCTTCCAAAGGCCTTGAATTTTAACATTATTTAATCCTCCACTTAAAGAATTATTATCTATAAAATTATCTATAATTAATTTGATGTTTTTTGTATCAAAGTTCCTTTTCATAATTTAATCATTTTATAAGATGAATTTATTTCTTTAATTATGTTTTCTGTTCGATTATAATCAGTATCTGAAATAAACAATTGTCCAAAATTATCATCATTAACTAATTTAATTAACTCTTTAACTCTTTTGTTATCTAATTTATCAAAAATATCATCTAATAATAAAATTGGAGATGAATTAGATTCAGTTTTTAAATAATCAAATTGGGCAAGTTTAAGTGCTATTAAAAATGATTTTTGTTGTCCTTGACTTCCGTATTTTTTTATAGGAAAATTGTCAATTTCAAAAATTAAATCATCTTTATGAATGCCACAACTTGTATATAGAACAATTCTATCTCTTTCTATACTATTTTTTAATAAATAATCTAATTTTTCATTATTAAGTTGGCTATCATAAGAAATATTAACCTTTTCTTTGTTCTTAGATATAGAATTGTATCTATTAATAAAAACTGGAACAAAATTTTTAAAAAAATTGATCCTCGTTTTGTAAATAGGTGAACTAAGTTCAGATAATTGGTTATCATAAACTTTTAAAATATTAATATCAAAGTTGTTGGTTTTTTTAAAATATTTTAAAAGAGCGTTCCTTTGAAACAAAATCTTTTGATAATTAATTATATGACTTAAATATGTTTTATTGTTTTGAGAAATAACACTATCAATAAATTTTCTTCTATTTGAACTACCCTCTTGTATTAAATCTCTATCATATGGAGAAATCATAACAACTGGAATTAATCCTATATGATCTGAAAATTTTTTATAAATTTTTCCATTTCTCTTGAATTTTTTTCTTTGTCCTTTTTTTAAACTGCTAATAATTTTTTCAGATTTATCTCCTTTATTAAAATGTCCCTCTATAACCATAAATTCAGCTTTATGATTAATAGATTGAGAAGAAGTAGAATTAAAATAACTTTTAGTCATAGCTAAATGATATATAGAGTCTAATACATTTGTTTTTCCAACACCATTATCTCCGACAAGGCAGTTAATCTTATTATCAAAAACAAATGATTTAGAATCAATATTTTTATAATTGACCAAGGAAAGTTTGTTTAGGATTAAAGAATTCATTTTTAAAATTTATAAGATATAATTAGGAACTTCATTGCAAATTATATAAAATAATTAGTTTTTTCTCCTAAATCATTGGAATAAAATTTTATTTTTACGCAATTATTAAATTTAAATATGGCAACCTATAAGAAAAAAGGGTTTAGATCAAGGTCAAAAAAATTTGATTCATCAGTAAAGGATAGTACAACTGCAGAAGTTTTTGAAACATTAGATGTCGGTGCCTCCAGAACTGAAATGATAGTTTCAAGGTATCAAAACTATATAATTGGAATTGTAGGGCTATGTGTTATTATAGTTTTAGGGTATTTGGGATATGAAAATTTCATTCTTCAACCAAAATCAGATGAAGCCAACAATGAACTTTTTACAGCTCAAAACTATTTTAATCAAGCACTAAATGAATCTGAAAATAAGGATTCTTTGTTTTTATTATCACTTAATGGAGGAGAGGGTAAATATGGTTTTTTAGATATAATTAGTAATTATAGTGGAACCGATGCTTCTAATCTTTCATATTACAGTGCAGGAATGGCATATTTTAATTTAAATAATTTTGAAAAATCCATTGATTACTTAAAAAATTTTGAAAGTGATGATGAAATATTAAATGCTTTAGCAATGGGAGTGATTGGTGATTCATTTGCTGAGCTAAATCAGTTGAACGATGCTTTAGATTCATACAAATTAGCTGCAAATTCAAGTTCAAACAAATTTTCATCCCCTAAATTTTTATTAAAAGCAGGTAATATTGCAACATTATTAGGAAAAAAATCCGAGGCTTTGAATTATTACCAAAAAATTAAAGATGATTTTCCAAAATCTCCAGAATCTATGTTAATAGATATTCAAATAGGAAAAAATTCTTCAAAAAATTAAAATGTCAACAGCATCTTTTAAAATTGACATAAATAAAATTCCAGATGCATCTAATATAAAATTTGGAATAGTTGTTTCTAATTGGAATAGTGATATTACTAATAATTTACTAAAAGGAAGCTTAGATCTTCTAAAATCTAAGAATGTTTCTGATAATAATATTAAAGTTGTTAATGTACCAGGAAGTTTTGAGCTTGTTTATGGCTGTAAAAAAATGCAAGATATGAATGTAGATGTAGTTATTGCAATTGGAAGTATAATTAAAGGTGAAACTAAACATTTTGATTTTATTTGCAATGCTACTTCAAATGGCATAAAAGATTTAAACATTTCTGGAAATTGTCCTGTAATTTTTTGTGTTCTAACTGATGATACTATGCAACAAGCAATTGATAGAAGTGGAGGAAAATATGGAAATAAAGGAACTGAGGCAGCTATTGCAGCTATAAAAATGGCTCTTATTTAAAATATTTTTTTGATTACTGTTGCTTTTTAGCCTTTTTTAGCTAGATAACAAGAAGTTGATAATGAAGAGAAACCAGATCCAATTATGAAAATACTTTTATTTACCATAACTAAAATTAAGATTCAAATCAGTAGTGCGCACGAGAGGATTTGAACCTCCACGAGATATTAATCTCACTAGGCCCTCAACCTAGCGCGTCTACCAATTCCGCCACGTGCGCAAAATTAAGTAGTGACCTGGCTGGGGCTCGAACCCAGGACCCTCTCCTTAAAAGGGAGATGCTCTACCAGCTGAGCTACCAGGTCTTAGTGATTTGGCTGGGGTTCGAACCCAGGACCCTCTCCTTAAAAGGGAGATGCTCTACCAGCTGAGCTACCAAATCTTAATAAGAATTTAATGGCTGCAAATATAGGTTCAATAAATTTATTATTCAAAGAGAATTTCTTATAAATTTGTCAAAAACACATCTTTAAAATTGGAAACTACAAAACTTCAAATAGACTTTAATATTATTATTCTTGGATACATGGGGTGTGGAAAATCCTTAATATCCAAATCTTTAGCAAATGTTTTAAATTTAAAATGCATTGACCTTGATCATAAAATAGAAATTAAAGAGAAAATGAAAATTTCAGAAATTTTTGAAATAAAAGGTGAGTTAGAATTTAGAAGAATTGAGAAAGAAGTTTTATTAGATGTTCTAAAGTCTTCGAGAAAAGCTGTTATTTCTCTTGGTGGAGGAACACCATGTTACTTTGAGAATATGAATGATATAAATTCAAATTCTAAATACGTTTTTTATATAAAAAATTCTAATAAAGTATTATCTGAAAGACTTTTTAAAGAAAGAAAGAATAGACCTCTTATATCTAAAATACAATCTTTAGATAAAATGACTGAATTTGTTTCTAAACATATGTTTGAAAGAATGCATTTTTATAATATGGCAAAATATAAGGTAAATGCTGGAAAAAAAAATACAGAAGAAATTATAAATGAAATTATTGAAATACTTAATCAATAATTGCATAAGATTTGTTTTTATCAAAAACTACATTTACGTTTTCTTCAATTGAAGTTGATAATGAAATTCCTTTAAAATCAATTTTTATTGGAAATTTTTTATGGTTTCTGTCAATTAAAACAACAGTATTGAAATTTGATAAAGGGACTTCTAACAAATGTTTTACGCCATAAACGAGAGTTTTTCCAGAATTTAAAACATCATCAATTAATACAATAGATTTGTTTTTAATTTGAATTAATTCAAAATCAGACTCTATTCCTTTGAAAGGTTCTTTTTTATTAATTTTTAAACAGCATAAATTAATTTTTAAATTAGAAATAATCTGTAATTCATTTTTAATTAATTCTGAAAGCATATATCCATTTTTATATATACCTATTAAAAAAATTTCAAATTCATTTTGATTTTTCTCATGAATTTGAAAGGCAATTCTCTTAATGATTTTATTAATTTTATCTTGATTTAATATTTTGTTTTGTTGTCTCAATTCATCAATTTAATTACATAAATATAGCTATTCTCATAAGAATATTATATCTAATTTTTTTAGATTAAAAATATAAGAAAATTGTATCTTGCGCCATATTAATTTGATTATGAGAAAAATTTTTAAAATACTTTTTTATAATTTCTTTTTAATTTCTCTTATCTATTCATGCTCATCTGATTCTAGTGATGAGGATCAAGCTGCTCCACCTAAAGATATTGGTCCACAGTATATTGCAGAGAATGATTCAATAATAGAATTTCTTAAAACCCATTTTTATAATTATGAGGATTTTGAAAATTTACCCTCTAACAAAAAAGTTGAATTAGTAATTGATACTATAGATGGAGATAATTCTACAAAAACTCCTCTTTTCGATCAAGTTAGTACCATGTCTATTAGTATTGAGGATGAAAATGAAGATATGATATCTCATAATTTATATTATATAATTAATAGAGAAGGAAACGGAGCTAATCCTACTGTAGCAGATTCTATTTATGTTACCTATAAAGGGATGTTGCTTGGAAACTCAACTTTTGATTCAAGAAAAAATCCAATTTGGTTAGACCAAACTTCTGTAGTTCGTGGTTTTCAAGAATTTACCCCTTTACTTAAAAGAGGAGATATCATTATTAATAATGACGGGACTTATTCTTTTGATAATTTTGGAATAGGAATTGCAATATTTCCATCTGGATTAGGCTATTATAATAATGGTACTGCAACAATACCAGCATATTCTCCTCTAATTTTTCAAATAAATTTACATACGTTAAGTACAGCAGATCATGATGCCGATGGTGTTGATTCAATTAATGAGGACATTAATAATGATCATATATTTAATAATGACGATACAGATTCAGATAATTTACCCAATTATAGAGATTCTGATGATGATGGGGACGGGGTTTTAACTAAAGATGATTATGACTATGATGGTGATGGGGTTGCTGATGATACAGATGGTGATGGAACTCCTAATTATTTAGATAATGATGATGATGGAGATGGAGTTTTAACTAAAGATGAATATGATGTAGATGGTGATGGGGTTGCTGATGATACAGATGGTGATGGAATTCCTGATTATTTAGATAATGATTAAGTTATTTACAAGTAAAAAGAAAAAGCTAAAAGATATATTTTTCCTATAGATGTAATAAATTGATTTTTATTTTCAACAGGATTTTTCATATAATTTATTTCATTTTTTTCAAAACCTCTTTCTGCTCTAATATCAATTTCAAATCTTGAGAATTTAATACCAACTCCGTATTGTAAACCAATTCGGTAATCAGTATTTAGATCACTTATGCTCAAATTATTAAGATCTTTTACTTTTTTATTATATTCAAATCTCGGACCTATAAAAATATTTAAATATTTAAATGGTTTATATCCTATTAGTACAGGAATATCAATTTTTGCTTCATTAAAATCAGTAACAACATCACTTTTAGGCACTAAAAACAAATCATAACTATTTTTAATTCTTGTATAATTAATTTCAGGCCTTAAATAAAATTTTTTAAAATTAATTTTAAAAAACAAACCAAAATGTTCACCATTTCTTGATTCATAATTATTTGTTGGAAATCCTAAATTTAAAGATTCTATCTCTAAAGCAACATTTAGATGGCTATTAAAATTTATTCCAGCTTTTAAGCCATATTCTAGAGATACAACTTGTCCAGATAAATTATGAAAGTAAAAAAATAAAAAAAATAGAATTAAGTTTTTCACTTATTTTCTTTTGATCACTTTGATAACTGAATTAATAATTGATTCAGAATTAATTCCATATTTTTTCATTAATTGTTGAGGGGTTCCAGATTCACCAAATGTATCGTTTGTAGCAACAAATTCTTGAGGAACAGGATTATTTTTGACTAAAACTCTTGAAACACTTTCACCTAATCCTCCTAGGTAATTGTGCTCTTCTGCAGTAACTACACATCCTGTTTTTTTAACTGATTTTAGAATTGCTTCATCATCAAGTGGTTTAATAGTGTGAATGTTTAAAACATCTACAGAAATTCCTTTATTAAATAAAATTTTCGCTGCTTCTAAAGCTTCCCAAACTAAGTGTCCAGTAGCAATAATTGTTGCATCAGATCCATCTTGCAATGGTATAGCTTTGCCAATTTTAAAAATTTGATTATCTGGAGTAAAAAGAGGAACAGATGGTCTTCCAAATCTAAGATAAACAGGTCCGTTATGTTCAGCTATTGCAATTGTTGCTGCTTTAGTTTGGTTATAGTCACAAGGGTTTATAACCACCATTCCAGGCAACATTTTCATTAGACCTATATCCTCTAAAATTTGATGTGTAGCTCCATCTTCCCCTAAAGTAAGTCCTGCATGAGAAGCACATATTTTAACATTCTTATTTGAATATGCAATTGACTGACGAATTTGATCATAGACTCTTCCTGTAGAAAAATTTGCAAAAGTTCCTGTAAACGGAATTTTGCCTCCAATTGTTAACCCAGCTGCAATTCCCATCATATTAGCTTCTGCAATACCAACCTGAAAAAAACGTTCTGGATTTTCATTCATGAATTCATTCATTTTTAATGAACCTATCAAATCTGCACATAAAGCAACTACATTAGGGTTTTTTCTTCCAAGCTCTGTCAAGCCAGCTCCAAATCCACTTCTTGTATCTTTTTTCTCTTTGTAAGTATATTTTTTCATGAATAAGATTTAGTAGTCTCCTAAAGTTTCTTTATTCTGTGCTAATGCAGAGGCTAATTGTTCATCATTAGGGGCTTTACCATGCCAAGCGTGAGTATGCATCATAAAATCAACTCCGTTCCCCATCATTGTTTTAAGCAAAACACAGACAGGTTTTTGTTTTCCAGTTAGTGATTTTGCTTTTTCCATTCCACTTAAAATTTCACTTAGGTTATTTCCTTCTTCAATTTCAACTACAATCCAGTCAAATGCTTCAAACTTATTTTTTATACTTCCCATTGATAATACATCATCAGTTGATCCATCAATTTGTTTCCCGTTTAAATCTATAGTAGCAATTAGGTTATCAACTTTTTTGGCAGAAGCATACATTATTGCTTCCCAATTTTGACCTTCTTGAAGCTCACCATCACCGTGAAGACTATAAATTAAATTTGAATCACCATTTAGTTTTTTTGCTTGACAAGCACCAATTGCAACTGAAAGCCCTTGTCCTAATGAACCTGAAGCAATTCTTACACCTGGAAGACCTTCATGCGTTGTTGGGTGACCTTGAAGTCTAGAATCTAATAATCTAAATGTATTCAACTCTTCAACTTTAAAATATCCTATACGTGCCAATACGCTGTAAAAAACAGGGGAGATATGTCCATTAGATAGAAAAAAAATATCTTCTCCATTTCCATCCATGTTAAAACCTTCTTTACGATTTAAAATTTTAGAATATAAGGCTACAAAAAATTCAGCACAACCTAATGAACCTCCAGGGTGTCCAGAATTAACTTTATGCACCATTCTTAAAATATCTCTACGAACTTGAGTGACGAAATCAGACAGATTACTTAATGGAGTCATTTAAAGATTTCCTATTTGAAAATCAAAAGTATAATTAATTAAGGAATTAATAAAAATATTATCTGTCTATTTAAGTGATATATATATTGATTTGTTAATAAGCTATATTAAATGTTAATAAAATAAATTATATATAAATCATATAGATTAAATTGCACATATAATTATATTTATAAATTCTGAAATTGATATGGAATTTGAATTAAATGTTACTGATTTAAAATCAAAAGCTAGAGCAG
This sequence comes from uncultured Flavobacteriaceae bacterium, assembly GCA_964433845.1. Lineage (GTDB taxonomy): Bacteria > Bacteroidota > Bacteroidia > Flavobacteriales > Flavobacteriaceae > MAG-121220-bin8. The sequence goes on along the minus strand of CAYSTA010000001.1, from coordinate 119,890 downwards.
GTGTTATAACTACTGATCATGGAATAATAGAAACTCCAATATTTATGCCTGTTGGCACTGCTGCGACTGTTAAAGGTGTTCATCAAAAGGATATTAAAAATGAAATCAATCCAGATATAATTCTTTCAAATACATATCACTTGTATTTAAGACCTGGTGAGAATATAATTAAAAAAGCAGGTGGTATTCATAAATTTATGAATTGGGACAGGAATATTTTGACAGATAGTGGTGGCTATCAAGTATATTCATTATCTAACAGTAGAAAAATTAATGAAGAAGGAGTTAAATTTAAATCTCATATTGATGGTTCATTTCATTTTTTTTCTCCTGAAAAGGCTATTGAAATTCAAAAATCAATTGGAGCAGATATAATTATGGCTTTTGATGAATGCACTCCATATCCTTGTGAATTTAATTATGCTAAAAAATCTATGGAAATGACTCATAGATGGTTACAGAGATGTTATAAAGAATTTAACAATTCAGCTCCTATATTTGATTATAATCAAACCTTATTTCCTATTGTTCAAGGCAGTACATATAAGGATTTGAGAACACAATCTGCTGAATTTATTGCTAATACTCAAGCAGAGGGAAATGCAATTGGAGGACTTTCTGTAGGTGAACCAGCAGAAGAAATGTATGGAATGACTGAAGTGGTTTGTAATATTCTGCCAGAAGATAAACCAAGATATTTAATGGGGGTTGGAACTCCAATAAATTTATTAGAAAATATTTCTCTAGGTGTAGATATGTTTGATTGTGTAATGCCTTCAAGAAATGCAAGAAATGGAATGCTTTTTACTATTAATGGAACTATTAATATTAAAAATGAAAAATGGAAAGATAATTTTGAAGTAATAGACTCTAATGATTATTCCTTTGTTGATTTAAGTTATTCTAAAGCTTATTTAAGACATCTTTTTATCACAAAAGAAGCTTTAGGACGACAAATTGCAACAATTCATAATTTAGCATTTTATATATGGTTAGTAAAGGAAGCAAGAAAACAAATAATAGGAGGAACCTTTTCAAACTGGAAATCTAAGATAATTAAAAGAATGAATAATAGATTATAACATTGAAAATATTAGATAGATATATTATTATAAAGTATTTGAGCACATTTTTTGTTATGCTTTTTCTTTTTATTCCTATAGGAATTCTTGTGGATATTTCAGAAAAGATTGATAAATTCAAAGAATTTGACGTTCCATTTAATGAAATAGTTAACTATTATATAGATTTTGTATGGTATTTTGGAAATATTCTTTATCCTCTTTTTGTTTTTCTTTCAGTTGTATGGTTCACCTCTAAAATTGCAAATAATTCTGAAATTATAGCTATACTAAGTTCAGGAATATCTTTTAATAGATATCTAAGACCGTTTATGATTGCTTCTTCTATTATAGCTATTGTAGCTTTTTATTCAGGGATGTTTATTGTGCCAGAAAAAAATAAAAGTTATAATGAGTTTTATTATAAATATTTAAAAAAAGGAAAGAAATCAAGAACAACATCTAAAATATATAAACAAATTGATGAAAATGATTTTGTTTATGTAAGCAATTATAATCCTACAAGAGAACTTGCTTACGATTTTTCTTATGAGCATTTTGAAGAGAATACATTAAAATATAAAATAAGTGCAAGAAACATAAGATGGATTGAGGAAGATAGTATATTTAGATTAATGGATTATTTTAAAAGAAGTTTTATTGGTGAAGATCAATTTATAGAATCAAAAAAGGTTTTAGATACTATTTTTCCATTTAAAATTAATGAACTCTCATCTTTAAATTATATGGCTGAAACTCAAAACTTTTTTGAATTAAACAAGTTTATTAAAAAAGAAAGAGAAAGTGGTTCCCCCCTTATTAATAACCATTTATTAGTTAGACATAAAAGATGGAGTCTGCCTTTGTCAACATTTATATTAACTTTATTAGCTGTCTCATCCTCTTCATTTAAAAGAAGAGAGGGGATGGGTGTAAATTTGGCCTTTGGAATTATAATGGCTTTTACTTTTGTTTTTTTTGATAAATTTTTCTCTGTGATGGTTGTTAAATCAGGGCTTTCTCCTTTTTTAGGAGCATGGATCCCAAATTTTATTTTTCTTACTCTTGCTATTTATTTTTTAAAATATGCAAAAAAATAGATTTAAAAGTTTAATTTACTTCCATTTTATTGTTTTTTATATCTGTTATTATAAATGGAATTTTTAAGTTAAAAAGAAAATAAAATTGGTGTAAATTATTATTTTATATTTGAAAATAATTTGTCTTTTATTATGGAGTATTTAGATTTTGAGGAACCATTAAAAGAATTGGAAGATCAACTTCAAGAATGTAAATTAATTGGAGATAAAAGTGAAATTGACGTTTCAGAAACATGTAAAAAGCTTAGAGAAAAAATAAAAATAACTAAAAAGCAGATTTATAAAAATATTTCTCCATGGCAAAGGGTTCAACTTTCTAGACACCCTTCTAGACCTTATACATTAGATTATATTAAGGCTTTAACAAATGATACCTTTTTAGAACTTCATGGTGACAGAAACATTAAAGATGATAAAGCAATGATTGGAGGTTTGGGGAAAATTAAGGATCAAACTTTTATGTTTATTGGACAGCAAAAAGGATATAATACCAAAACAAGACAATATAGAAATTTTGGAATGTCTAACCCTGAAGGTTATAGAAAAGCTTTAAGATTAATGAAATCAGCTGAAAAATTTGGTATTCCAGTTGTTAGTTTAATAGATACACCTGGAGCCTACCCTGGATTAGAAGCTGAAGAAAGAGGTCAAGGTGAAGCAATTGCTAAAAATTTATTTGAAATGTTTAAACTAAAAACTCAAATAATTTGTATTGTGATTGGAGAAGGAGCATCTGGAGGTGCATTAGGAATAGGAATTGGAGATCATGTAATGATGCTTGAAAACACTTGGTATTCCGTTATCTCACCAGAATCATGTTCTTCAATTTTATGGAGAAGTTGGGATTTTAAAGAAAAAGCAGCAGAAGCTTTAAAACTTACTCCAAATGATATGAAAAAAAATAAATTAATTGATAAAATTATTTCTGAACCTCTTGGAGGTGCCCATAGAGACAGAGAAAAGACATTTTTAAATGTTAAAAATGCCATTTTGAACTCATATAATTCACTTAAAAAAAAGAAAACAAATAAACTTATTGAGGAAAGAATGAAAAAGTTTATTTCAATGGGTGTTTACGATTCTTAATTCTTGTAGATATTAACATTTTTTTTTCTTTGTTAACAATAATTTGTTTGTTATAAATGAAATAATTTTAATGATATAGAATTATGTTTTCTTAAGTTTACTATATGGATAATGCTAAACCACTTTTCGAAAGGTCTAATAAAAAAACTCCTGTAGTTTCCTTTGAAAGAGGAAAAATACCCCCTCAAGCTTTAGACTTAGAAGAAGTTGTTTTAGGAGCTATGATGATTGATAAGAAAGGAGTAGATGCAGTAATAGATATTTTACACCCATATGCTTTTTATAAAGAGGCTCATCAATTTATTTTTGAAAGCATTATTAAATTATTTGAAAATACGGAACCTATAGATTTACTTACAGTTTCTGCAAAATTAAAAAAAGAAGGTAAGCTTGATAAAGTTGGAGGAGACTACTATTTGGTTCAATTAACGCAAAAAGTTTCTTCTTCTGCACATATTGAATATCATGCAAGAATAATTTTACAAAAATATATTCAAAGAAGTTTAATTAAAATTTCTACAGAAATAATTGAGGATTCTTACGATGAAACACAAGATGTTTTTAATCTTTTAGACTTAGCTGAATCAAAACTGTATGATATAACTCAGGGGAATATTAAAAAATCTACTGAAACAGCTCAAAGCTTAGTGATTCAAGCTAAAAAGAAAATTGAAGATATTTCTAACAAAGATGGTTTAAGTGGAGTTCCTTCAGGCTTTTCTGATTTAGATAAACTTACTTCAGGATGGCAACCTAGTGATTTGATAATTATTGCTTCTAGACCAGGAATGGGAAAAACTGCTTTAACTTTATCTATGGCTAGATATATGACAGTAGCTAAAAATATTCCTGTAGCATTTTTTTCTTTAGAAATGTCTTCTATCCAACTTATAACTAGATTAATTTCTTCTGAAACAGGTTTGTCTTCTGAAAAATTAAGAACTGGAAATTTAGAGAAGTTTGAATGGGAACAGTTAAATGTAAAAGTCTCTTCATTAGAAAATGCTCCCTTATTTATTGATGACACACCTTCTTTATCTATTTTTGATTTAAGAGCTAAAGCTAGAAGATTATCTTCTCAATACGGAATTAAACTTATAGTTATTGATTATTTACAATTAATGACTGCTGGTGGAAGTAATAAAAATGGAAATAGAGAACAAGAAATATCAACTATTTCTAGAAATTTAAAAGCCTTGGCTAAAGAATTAAATGTTCCAGTGATAGCATTATCACAGTTATCAAGGGCAGTTGAAACAAGAGGAGGAAGTAAAAGGCCTATTCTTTCTGATTTAAGGGAATCTGGTGCAATCGAACAGGATGCAGATATTGTTTCATTTATTTATAGACCTGAATATTATAAAATTGATGAATGGGATGATGAGGAAAGAACACCTTCATCTGGTCAAGCCGAATACATTGTTGCAAAGCATAGGAATGGGGGTTTAACTAATATTAGGTTAAAATTTGTTTCAAGTTTAGGTAAATTTGAAAATATTGACAACTATGATTCGCCTTTTGAATTCCAATCAAAAATAAATCAAGATGGACCTAAAGTTAATCCTGATCAGGCATTTGAAAGCGGAAGTTATAGAGAGGAGGAAGGAGAAGATACCCCCTTCTAGAAAAAAACTATTTTACTTTATTAACGATTTCTGAAAAAGCATCAGGATTATTCATAGCTAAATCTGCAAGAACTTTTCTATTAATAACAATTTTCTTTTCTTTTAATTTTCCCATAAGCTCAGAATAAGATAAACCATGAAGTCTAGCTCCAGCATTTATTCTAGTTATCCATAGTGCTCTAAAAGTTCTTTTTTTATTTTTCCTATCTCTATAAGCATAGGAAAGTCCTTTTTCTACAGCATTTTTAGCTATTGTCCACACATTTTTTCTTCTTCCAAAATAACCTTTAGCTTGTTTTAGGATTTTTTTTCTTCTATGTCTTGATGCAACAGAGTTTACAGATCTTGGCATAATTTAATTTTTTAGATAAGGCGTCATTTTAATGAACTTTAAGCCCTTTTCTTGGTTATACTTAATTTATTATTAAACCTTTATTTCAAACGTAATTGTTTTTTTATATTATCACTATCACTTTCATGTACTAAAGTTGAGTGAGTAAGTGCTAACTTTCTTTTCTTAGACTTTTTTGTCAATATATGACTTTTAAAAGCATGCTTTCTTTTAATCTTTCCAGTTCCAGTAACTTTAAACCTTTTTTTAGCACTAGATTTTGTTTTCATTTTAGGCATAATTTCTTACTTCTAATTATTTTTATTTCTTTGGGGCCACAAACATAATCATTTTTTTTCCTTCCATTGTAGGTAAAGACTCAACTTTTCCATATTCTTCAAGTTCTTGAGCTAATTTTAACAATAAAATTTGTCCTTTTTCTTTATAAATGATAGATCTTCCTTTAAAAAATACAAATGCCTTTAATTTGGCACCTTCCTTTAAAAATTTAATTCCATGTTTTTTCTTAAACTCATAGTCATGTTGATCTGTATTTGGTCCAAATCTAATTTCTTTAACAATTACTTTAGTTGATTTAGATTTCATTATTTTCTCCCTTTTCTTCTGTTCATATAAGAACTTTTTATATTCCATTATCTTACATACTGGAGGAGTGGCTTTTGGGGATATTTCTACTAAATCTAATTCTTGTTCTTTAGCTATACTTAATGCCTTATTAATTGGATAAATACCAATCTCAACATTATCTCCAACAAGCCTTATCTCATTAGCTATAATATCCTCATTTATTTTATGTGGATTTTTTTTAATTATTCGAGCAGGTTGTCTGCTTCTTTTTCTTCTAATTGCTATAGTTGTATATTTAAATTAATTAAAATCTTTTATTATTTCAGATGATTTATCATTAATGAATTTAATTAATTCTTTAATAGATTTTTCACCATAATCTTTTCCTCCATGACCTCTAATTGGAAAAGTATTATTTTTTATTTCATTATCACCAATAATTATCATGAATGGAATTTTATTTAATTCAGCTTCACGAATTTTTTTTCCAACAGTTTCATTTCTAGTATCGGCAAGTGCGCGAATTTCGTCATTTTCTAGTAATTTTAAAACTTTTTCAGTGTATTTTTTATGTTTTTCCCCTACTGAAATTAAGGTTAATTGATTAGATGTTAACCATAATGGGAAGTTTCCACCTGTATGTTCAATTAAAATAGCAATGAACCTTTCCATACTACCAAATGGAGCTCTATGTATCATTACAGGACGTTTTATATTATTTTGATTATCTATATAGCTTAATTTAAATCTTTCAGGAAGATTATAATCAACTTGTATTGTTCCTAACTGCCATTCTCTACCTAGAGCATCTTTTACCATAAAATCAAGTTTAGGACCATAAAAAGCAGCTTCTCCATAAACAACTTTATATTTTAGACCTTTTTCTTTTGTTGCACTTATAATTGCATTTTCAGCAGTTTCCCACACTTCATCAGATCCTATATATTTTTCTTTATTATTAATATCTCTTAATGATATTTGAGTTGTAAAATCTTCAAAACCTAAGGAGCTAAAGACATATAAAACTAGATCTATTACATTTTTAAATTCAGAATTTAATTGTTCTTGGGTACAAAAAATATGTGCATCATCTTGAGTAAATCCTCTAACTCTAGTTAATCCATGAAGCTCACCACTTTGTTCGTATCTATAAACTGTGCCAAATTCAGCATATCTTACAGGAAGTTCCTTATAGCTCCATTGTTTTGAATTATACATCTCGCAATGGTGTGGACAATTCATAGGTTTAAGTAAGAATTCTTCACCATCAGCAGGAGTTGAAATTGGTTTAAAACTACTTTCACCATATTTTTCATAATGACCAGATGTTTCATATAGATCTTTATTTCCTATATGGGGAGAAATTACTTGTTTATATCCAGCTTTTTTTTGTGCTTTTTTTAAAAAGGATTCTAACCTTTCTCGCAATTCAGTACCTTTTGGAAGCCATAAAGGTAAACCTAAACCTACTTTATTAGAAAATGTAAAAAGTTCTAATTGTTTACCTAATTTTCTGTGATCTCTTTTTTTAGCCTCTTCAATTAAATTAAGATATTCATTTAGTTCCTTTTGCTTTGGAAAAGATATTCCATAAACCCTTGTAAGTTGTTTTTTATTTTGATCGGCTCTCCAGTATGCACCTGCTACATTTAAAAGTTTAACAGCTTTAATAAATCCGGTATTTGGCAGATGTCCTCCTTTACATAAATCAGTGAAATTATCATGATCACAAAAAGTTATAGATCCATCTTCTAGATTTTCAATTAACTCTACTTTATACTTATTTCCTTGTTTCTTATAATAATCAAGTGCTTCCTTTTTTTCTACTGATTTTAACTTAAATAAATGTTTTTTTCTACTAATTTCAACCATTCTTTTTTCAATTCTTGGAAAATCTTTTTCTGAAAAAGTATGATTTCCAAAATCTACATCATAGTAAAATCCATTTGTGATTGCAGGACCTATTGTTAATTTTATATCAGTGTAAAACTCCTCTAAAACTTGAGCTAATACATGGGCAGAAGAATGCCAAAATGCTTTTTTCCCTTCTGAATCATTCCAAGTGTAAAAAACAAGTTTTCCGTTTTCCTTGAGTTTAGTAGAAGTTTCAATAGTTTGATCATTAAAACTAGCTGAAATTACATTACGAGCTAATCCCTCACTTATTGAAGAGGCTATTTCGTAAGGAGTGATATCAATGTTATATGATCTTGATGCTCCATCAGGAAAAGTAATTTCAATCATTTAATTAGTTAGTTATATAACAAAGATAAGATCATTGAATTACTTAACAACTTTACTTTCTTTTTTTTTAAAAATAGAATTCATAATATTTTTCAGACCTTTAATTCCAAAAAAAATAGATAAAATACAAATGATAATACTAATAGATAACACAGGAATAAACCATGGATGATCTTCGTTTTTAAAAGATTGAAAAAGTAGAGTAGGCCCAATAAACATTAAAAAAATAGAGAAAAAAATATTTTTTATCCCCTTTTTAAAAAGATTAGATTTCATTTTTGTAGTTTTTTATAGCATTTCTAACACTTTTATATTTATTTAATAATTTTGTCGCCTCATTTTTATTAATTCCAACTGAATCCATAACCATTTTGATTCCTCTATCTACAAGCTTTTCATTAGAAAGTTGCATATCAACCATCTTGTTTCCTAAGACTCTTCCAATTTTAATCATAGTAGTACTTGAAATCATATTTAAAATTAGTTTTTGAGCTGTTCCAGCTTTCATTCTAGAGCTTCCAGTTATTACTTCCGGCCCAACAACAACTTCAATTGGATATTTTGAAATTAATGATATTGGACTCCCAGGATTACAGGTAATACATCCCGTAGGTATTTTATTTTTATTACAATTTTTTAACGCACCTATTACATAAGGTGTAGTTCCTGAAGCAGTAATCCCAATAACAAAATCATTTGAAGAGATGTTATGTTTTATAAGATCGTTCCAGCCTTGATTTGTATCATCTTCTGCATTTTCGATACTTCTTCTTATAGCTCTGTCTCCACCTGCAATTACTCCAATAACCAAATCTGCATTTACTCCAAAAGTAGGAGGGCACTCTGAGGCATCCACCACTCCAATTCTTCCACTAGTACCTGAACCTATATAAAATAATCTACCACCAATCTTTAATTGTTGAATTACTTTATTAATAAGCCTGTTAATGTTTGAAATTTCTTTTTTTACAGATGAAGCTACTGTTTGATCTTCAGAGTTAATTATTTCTAAAAGTTGTTTAATAGATTTTTTTTCTAATTTATCATAGTTAGAATTTGATTCGGTAATCTTAAAAAAGTTCATCAAAAATTTATTAATCAAATACTCCATCTGGAGCATCCTGTTTAGATAAACTAAAATAATCAAATTCAGAAACTCTATAATATCCTAGAGGAAACTTTTCAGGATTGGATTGATTTATTATATTTCCCTTAATTATTGCATTTGCAGAAGAAAATGGTCTTCCAGATTGAGCTCCTGCTTGAGATGTTAATATATTTAAATAATCGTAGCACTCTTTTGTAATTCCCGATAGCTCAGTTATAACAATATCATCGTATTTAAAATATTCGTTTTTATCAATAAAAAATGAAAATGTGAATTTGTTTCCATTAATATATGTGTCTCTGGAAGTAACATAATCATACTTATTGCCTATACCTTTTGGCCCGAATTTCCAAAGATAATAATTGCCAATGCCTACAGGATCTGTAAAAGTAACAAGTAATTCTACTTCATCTTTTTGAAGTGATTTTCTCGTGCCAAAAGTAATGGATTCAATTTCGGGAATTTGAATTATTTTTTCAGAAGAATAATAATTCTGCTCTTTATAATTAATTAATAACTCATAATCTTCTTCAAAACTTATATAATCAATTGTGTTTGTATAATATTTTTTTTCAGTATTAAAATTTAATTTAATATTTCCATTTTTGGTTTTTATAAAAACCACTGCATCTTCAATTACAGTATTGTTTTCACTAAAGTAAGGAGCAGTTTTACTTACTTTAACTATTGCAGTAGCAAAATTTTCCTTAATATTTTTAAATAAACTAGCATCAATAACAACTCTTTCATTGCTGTATTCAGTTTCTATATTAATTACCTTTTCACATCCATAAAAAAATAATATTGAAATAAAAAGAATAAATTTTTTCATTTAAAATTTAAAATTATAAGTTACACTCGGCACAATTCCAAATATAGAAATTTGAACAGCCTCATTTTTTAAAGTTTTTTCATTTTCCCTAAAGAATATTGAGTTTGCATTATCACGATTATAAATATTATATAGTCCAAAAACCCATTCACTTTTATAATTTCTTTTATTGTTAGAATTCAAAGTTAAAGATATATCTAATCTATGGTAATTAGGAAGCCTTTTAGAGTTCCTTTCCCCATAATTTGGTATTATCAAATCCATAAAAGTATACTGACCAGTTGGATAATTTGTTGGTTGACCTGTTTGAAAAATAAAATTAGTATTAAAAGTTAGTTTATTATTCAATTTGTAATTTGAGTAAAAGCTAAAATCGTGAGTTTTATCATATCCAGTATTATACCATTTTCCCATATTAATTCCAGTTTCAGTTTCATTTCTTCCGATAGTTTTTTGTTGTGATTTAGAGATCGTATATGCAACCCAATAAACATGTCTGCCACTATTTTTTTTATACAAGAGCTCTATTCCATAAGCCCTTGATTTACCTGCTAGCAACACCCTTTCAATAGCTTGATTAGCAACTAAATCAGCACCATCAATGTAATCAAGTCTATTTTTTATTTTTTTTAAGAAAATTTCAGCTTCTAAATTATTGCCATTTTTATATTTTGAGTGATATCCAAATGCCCATTGATCAAGTTTTTGAGGTTTTAGATATGGTCCACTAGGAGCCCAAACATCTAGAGGAGCAGGAGCATTAGTATTTGAAATTAGGTGAATGTATTGGTTTAGCCTATTGTAGCTAGCTTTAATTGATTGATTAATAAAATTATATGTAATGTTAATTCTAGGTTCAAAGTTATAATATGATTTGATTGATTTTGAATTGTTGGGATTTAAATATTCTCCAATTATTTTTCCTTCTTTATAAATACCTAAACTTTGATCAAAGATCACAGGATTATCATCTAAATATCTATTTAAACCATTTTGTCTTAATCTTAAAAATTGATTAATTCTAAAACCATATCTAACTGCAAATTTTGATGAAACTTTTTGAATTATGTCAAAATAAGCAGCATTCTCTAATGCAAATTTTCTATCAAATTTTTTAAAATTAATTCCAGATTGATTTATCGGCTTAATTTCACCAGGATTAAACTCATAATAAATAGAATTGAGTCCATAATTAAACTGAATATTATTCGAGTAATAATTTTTTAAATCAAATTTCAAGTTCAAGTTTTTAATTCCTGAATTCCAATTGAATCCAATAAAATCTAATGTCAATCCATAGTAATAGTCACTAAAAATTAGAGATGTGTTAGAAAATGTTTTTTTATTAATTAAATGATTCCATCTTAAGTTAAGAGTAGAATTACCATAGGTATTGGAAAATGTATTACTAAGCTTAAACTTATCCCTTCCAAAATAGCCTGAAAAATATAATCTGTTCTTATCATCTAATTTATAATTAGATTTAGTGTTTATATCATAAAAATATGCCGCATTTTCAATATCTGTAAACTTTAAAAAAAGATGTGCATAAGATCCTCTTGATGCAATGAGATAAGATCCCTTATTTTTTTTGATAGGTCCTTCACCTAAAATTCTACTTGATATTACTCCAACTCCTCCACTCAACTTATGTTCTTTACTATTTCCATCTTTTTGATAAACGTCTAATACAGATGAAATTCTTCCTCCATATGAGGAGGGAATTCCACCTTTATATAATTTTGCTTCCTTAATTGCATCTGAATTAAAAATAGAAAATAATCCAAATAAATGAGATGAATTGTAAATGACAGCTTCATCAAATAAAATTAAATTTTGATCTGCTGCTCCCCCTCTTACATTAAAACCCCCTGATCCTTCACCTGCATTTGAAACACCTGGAAGTAATTGAATTGTTTTTAAAACATCGGATTCTCCAAATAAAACTGGAGTTTGTTTAATGGTTTGGTTAGATAAAACATTTAAACTCATAATAGGTTTTTTTAGATCTAACTCTTCAACATCCTTAGTTACTATTACCTCATCTAAATTTTCTATATTTTCTTCTAAATAGTAATTTGTATTAATATTATTTGATAGATCAATTTTATTAATGCTTTTTTTATAACCTATTGAACTTATATGTATCTCATAACTCCCTTTTGGAACTGTTATTGAATAAAAACCATAGGTATTTGTGATTGTTCCAGTATTAATGCTTGGAATAATAATATTGGCTCCAATTATAGATTCATTGTTATTAATATCTAAGACATAACCATTCAAAGTAAAATTTTCTTGTGAATAATTAATTATTGATGTAAAAAGTAGAATAAGATTTAAGAATAAAAACTTAAGATGATTCACTAATTAAAATAAATTTTAATTATTAATTCAAAAAATATGCCAAAACATTAACTCTGTTAAATTACTTAAATTTTGATTCTAAATTTAATTTAATGGCATCTAAAAATTCTTGAGTGTTTAAATAATGAGATTTATTTAATTCTTTACCATGAATTAAAAGTGCGAGATCCTTAGTCATTTTACCACTTTCAACAGTTTCGATACATACTGATTCAAGATCTAAACAGAATTTAATTAATTCATGATTATTGTCTAATTTTCCTCTGTGGGCAAGTCCCCTTGTCCAAGCAAAAATTGATGCAATTGGATTAGTTGAGGTTTCATTTCCTTTTTTATGTTCTCTATAATGTCTTGTTACCGTACCATGAGCAGCTTCCGCTTCCATTGTTTTACCATCTGGAGTAACCAAGGTAGAAGTCATTAATCCTAATGATCCAAACCCTTGTGCAACTGTATCTGATTGAACATCACCATCATAATTTTTACAAGCCCAAACAAAACCTCCGTTCCACTTCATAGCAGCTGCAACCATATCATCAATCAATCTGTGTTCATAGGTAATACCAGATTTTTTAAATTTATCTTTGAATTCATTATTAAAAACCTCTTGAAAAATATCTTTGAATCTTCCATCATAAGCTTTTAGGATTGTATTTTTTGTTGATAAGAATAAAGGCCATTTTTTACTTAAAGCTTGATTCATACAAGATCTAGCAAAACCAAATATAGATGAATCTATATTATACATACTCATAGCTACCCCATCTTCTTTAAAATTGTAAACTTCCCATGTTTTTGAAGGATCTCCATTTTCTGGTGTAAAAGTCATCGTTAGTTTTCCTTTTCCATGAGTAACAATATCTGTTGCCTTGTATTGGTCTCCAAATGCATGTCTACCTATACATATAGGTTTAAGCCAACCTTGAACATATCTAGGTACATTATTCATTATAATAGGCTCTCTAAATACTGTTCCTCCTACGATGTTTCTTATTGTGCCATTAGGAGATCTCCACATTTTTTTGAGTGTGAATTCTTTTACCCTGTCCTCATCAGGTGTTATAGTTGCACATTTTATACCTACATTGAATTTTTTGATTGCTTTAGCAGAATCAATAGTAACCTTATCATCTGTAAAATCTCTGTTTTTTATACCTAAATCAAAATATTTGATTTTAATGTCTAGATATGGAAGAATAAGTTTGGTTTTTATAAAATCCCATATTATTCTTGTCATTTCATCTCCGTCTAATTCAACTACTGGATTTTTAACAATAATTTTTTTCATGAAAATTTTTGAAATTAACTCTTAACTTCTTTAATTCTAGCTTTTTTTCCTCTTAATTTTCTAAAGTAATAGATTCTAGATCTTCTTACTTTACCACGTTTATTAACTTCAATTTTTTGAATCGCAGGTAAATTAATAGGAAAAATTCTTTCAATACCAATTGTTCCAGACATTTTTCTAATTGTAAAAGTCTTCGTTAGACCAGATCCTTTAATTTGTATAACAACTCCTTTGAAAAATTGAGTTCGGACTTTATCTCCTTCTCTAATTTCATAATAAACTGTAATTGTATCTCCTGATTTGAAATTTGGGATTTCTTTTTTCGCTACAAACTTATCTTGAACGAATTTTACTAAAGATTCCATTATGTAAGATTTAAATTAAATTGATATAACATTCACGATTATCGTCAGTGGTTATGTCAACTGGATTGCGAATTTACCATTTTTTTTTATTTCATGGAAATTTGGTTAATCAAAAAAATTTGGACGGATTTTCTTAGTTCTTTCCAAAGCTTTTTCTTCTCTCCAATTTTCAATTTTCATTTTATTTCCTGATAATAATACTTGTGGAACAGTCATATTATCAAAAATTGCAGGTCTGGTATAAACTGGAGGGGCTATCATTCCATCTTGGAATGAATCAGATAATGCAGAAGTTTCATTACCTAATACACCAGGTATTAACCGTATAATTGAATCACATAATACTGCTGCAGGAAGTTCACCGCCAGAAAGAACATAGTCTCCTATTGATATTTCCATTGTAACAAGTTTATCTCTAACTCTTTGGTCAACTCCTTTATAATGACCACAAAGAATTATTAAATTTCCTTTAATGGATAATTTGTTAGCAATTTTTTGATTTAATATCTCTGCATCAGGAGTCATATATATAATTTCTTTATAATCTCTATCTTTTTTTAAAGAATCAATACATTTTTTAATGGGTTCTATCATCATTACCATACCTGAACCCCCTCCAAACTGATAATCATCAACTTGTTTTCTTTTGTTTGAAGCATAATCTTTTAAATCATGAAAATGAATTTCTACAATTTTCTTTTCAACTGCTCGTTTAATTATAGAACCACTAAATGGACTCTGAATTAGTTCTGGTAAAACACTTATTATGTCAATTCTCAACATATTATTTATTCAAAAATTAATCTTTCTTTTTCTCCATTGGGACTAACAAAAGTAATTTGATTAATTTTTGCATCATTCAAGAAATTAGAAATATCAGCTGTACTATTTATTGCTTCGCCATTAATTTCTGTTAGAACATATCCAGGTGAAATTCCCATTCTATATAGAGTGTTATTTCGATGATTTAAAACTTTTACTCCATTTTTTAATTCTAATTTAGCCAACTCACTTTTAGACATGTTTTTTAATTGCATTCCGTAGAATTCAACATTTTCATTTTTTTCTAGAGTTACCTTGAGTTTTAGACTATTACCATTTCTTTTTACACCCACTAAAACTACATCTCCAGGTCTTTTAGTACTTAAGTAGCCAGAAAGATCAGAAAATTTAGCAATTTTTAAGTCGTCTAAACTTAAAATAACATCACCTTCTTTAATTCCAGCAAGTGCAGCACCCATTGTTGGTTCGACATCATTTACATAAAAACCTTCTGTCAATGAAATATTTAATTCATCAGCATTTCTAGAGTTTAATCCAAAACCTGTAACACCTAATAATCCTTTTTGGACATTTCCAAATTCAATAATATCTTCAAATATTTTTCTGGCAACATTACTAGGAACAGCGAAGGAATAACCAACAAAGCCACCAGTTCCACTGGTAATTGCTGTATTGATACCAATTAAATCTCCATTAGTATTTACCAATGCACCCCCACTATTTCCTGAATTTACAGCAGCATCAGTTTGTATAAATGATTGATTTTTAGAATCGTAATCGTTTAAATCTCTAGATTTTGCACTAATAATTCCTGCAGTAACAGTCGAAGTTAAATTATAAGGGTTTCCAACTGCAAGAACCCATTCTCCAATTTTAGTTTGATCTGAATCAGCAAACCTTATGTATGGGAAAGTTTTATCACTATCTATTTTTAAAACTGCTATATCTGATATTTCATCTTTTCCAATTAATTCTGCTTGATAGGTTTTGTTGTTATTAGTTGTTACTTCAATAGTGGTTGCATTATCAATTACATGATTATTGGTTATAATATACCCATCTTTTGAAATTATCACACCCGATCCCATTCCAATCCTAGTTCTGTTACTTCTATTATTATTAAAATAGTCCCAAACTGAAGAAGATCCACTTGAAACACTTGTGTTTTTCACATGAACTACAGAATTTATAGTTTTTTCTGCGGCAATAGTAAAATCAATATTCGAATTTGAATTTATTGTAGGACTAGGATCATAGGAAATGTTTACCATCTTATTTCCAGAAACCAATTTGTCTTGAACTATATTATGATCATAATTTAAATTATGAATAAAAAGAGCAATTACTCCACCAATAATAGAGATTGCAAATGGAATTATAAGTTTTTTCATTTTTATTAAATTTTTTTACAAAATTAATTTTTAAATTAATAGAAAATGTATTTTTAACTACATTTTAACAGCATTTAAAAAGAAAATCTAAAATTTATAACTCCATTTATCTTTTTTTATCTTCGTGTCCTAACTTAATGAAAATAAAATTTCAAAAATATCAAGGAACAGGAAATGATTTTATTATCATAAATAATAGAGATTTACTATTTCCTTCCAAAAATCATTCATTTATAAAAAAGTTGTGTGATAGAAAGTATGGAATTGGTTGTGATGGACTTATATTAATAAATCCATCGAATGACTCAGATTTTGAAATGCAGTATTTTAACTCTGATGGTTTTTTAGGTTCAATGTGTGGAAATGGTGCAAGATGTTCTGTGAAATTTGCTCAGTTTCATAATATAATAAATAATAGTGCTTCTTTTAATGCATTCGATGGAAATCATAATGCAACTATTAATCAAGATGTAATTACTCTCACTATGAAGCCTGTTAGTGATATAAAAACTTTCAATGATGATTTATTTATAGATACAGGTTCTCCCCATTATACTAAAATTGTTGATAATATAAATGATTTTGATGTTTATAATGAGGGTAAATTAATAAGGAATAGTTTAGAATTTAAAGAGTTTGGAGTAAATGTGAATTTTGTACAAATTATTTCAAAAAATGAATTTTCAGTAAGAACTTATGAAAGAGGAGTTGAAAATGAAACACTTTCGTGCGGAACAGGTGTAACTGCTGTTGCTCTGGCTATGTTTCATTTAAAAAAAACTAATTCAAAAAAACTTAAAATAAATACTAGAGGAGGAGTATTAACAGTTGAGTTTAATAATTCAGAAAATGGTTATTCAGAAATTAAATTAACTGGAAAAGTTGAAATGATATTCTCTGGTGAAATTGAAATATAGATGAAAAACATAAAAGTTTATAAACCCGTAATATATGTTGGAATCTTAATTTTTTTGTTTTTTTCCTCAATTTTTATTTTTAACTATTATAAAACTTACTATTCTAATAATACGAATTTTAACGAAGAATCTATTTTTTTATATATAAAAACCAAATCAGGTTTAAATAATTTAAAAAAACAAATCACTCCATTTTTAAAAGATTCTTCAACTTTTTTTAATGCAGCATATAAAACGAAATATGTTTTAAATATCAAAGCTGGCAAATATGAGATAAAAAAAGGCTTTTCTAATGAAGAAATTATTAATTCATTAAAATTCAAAAATATTCCAGTTAAAGTTACTTTTAATAATATTGAACGGATAGAAAATTTGGCTTCCAGAGTTTCCAAATATATTGAAGCTGACAGTTTGAGTCTAATGAATTCATTTTATGATAAAACATTTTTAGAAAATAATGATTTAGATACTGAATCTGTTTTTTCTATTTTTTTACCAAATACTTATGAGTTTTACTGGAATACTAATGCTAATGAATTTAGGGATAAGATGCTTAAACAATTTAATCTTTTTTGGAATTTATCAAGAAAAGAAAAAGCTAAATCTTTAAATTTAACTCCCATTCAGGTTTCTGTATTAGCTTCCATTGTTCAGCGTGAGACTCCTAAAATTGATGAAAGACCTACAATTTCTGGTGTTTATTATAACAGGTTGAAAAAGAGAATAAAACTACAAGCCGATCCAACAGTCGTATATACAATTAAAGAAAAAAAAGGCTTCGACACTAAAATTAGAAGAGTTTTATATAGAGATTTAAAAATAAAATCTCCTTATAACACCTATATAAATAGAGGCTTGCCGCCAGGCCCAATATACATGCCAGATTTTACTTCAATTGAGTCTGTTCTGAATTTAGAAAACCATGACTATTTATATTTTGTGGCAGATGTTAAAAGACCAGGTTATCACATGTTTGCTAAAACAAATAAGCAACACAATAAAAATAAACGTCAGTATACAAATTGGCTTAGAAAAAACAACATAAGAAGGTAAGTATCTGATTTACAGATAATTAAAATTTTATGTATGTTTGCCGCAGTTTTTTTATTTATAAATGATAAAAAGATTTAAAATTAACATAATATTTTTCTTTTTAGTTCTATTTTTAAATAGTTCTTTCCACTCCCCAACTTTTAAATTGAAATATAAATCATATTCTTCCAGAGAACATACAGTTTCTAATGTGCCAGTAGAATACTTTCCTAATGTTATTTATTTAAATAAAGATTTTACAGGATTTAAAGAGCTTTTAGCTTTTAAGGAATCTGGAGGGTCGTATTCAAGTATTAATAAATATGGATATATGGGAAAGTACCAGTTTAATCTAAATACGTTAAAAATGTTTAAAGTTAGAAATGGAGTAAATTATATTAATAGCCCAGAACTTCAAGAAAAAGTTTTTTTATTAAATGTTCAGAGAAATAAATGGATTTTGAGAAAAGATATTAAATGGTTTGTTGGATCTAATGTTAATGGAATTGAAATTACTGAATCAGGTATTATAGCAGCTGCACACTTATCAGGCCCAGGAAATGTAAAAAAATATTTGAGAGGAAATGGAAAAGAAGATTTTAAAGATTCATTTGGCACATCCATCAGTTCATATATGAGTTACTTTAAAAATTTTGATTTGTCTTCAATTAAACCAATAAGAAAACCTAAAATATAGATTCAATTATAAATATAGATGGTCTTTTATTATATATTTCTTTATTATTTTTCCAGTTTTCAATTGTATCTGTTTTAATTAATTCATTTTCTAAGGTAATATCTGTAGCTATACATAACCTAGTTAAGGGTTTTAAATAGTTTATTAAATCTATGATAAGCTTATCGTTTCTATAAGGTGTTTCCATAAAAATTTGAGTAACTAAATTTGATTTTTTTTCCATTACCTTAATCTCTTCTCTTCTTTTCTTTTTATCAATAGATAAGTAGCCATTAAACTCAAATTGTTGACCATTCATTCCTGATGCCATTAATGCTAAAAAAATTGATGAGGGACCAACTAGTGGGATAACTTTAATTTTTCGGAGATGAGCAATTGAAACTAGTTCTGCACCTGGATCTGCTATTCCAGGACATCCTGCATCAGAAATTAAGGCAATATCATTGCCTTGAAAACAAGGTTTTAAGAAATCTCTTATAGATTCTTTTTTAGTAAACTTATTTAAGGTAGAAATGATTAATTCTGCTTGATTTTTTTCAGGAATTATAGCTTTAATAAAAGCTCTTCCTGGTTTTTCATTTTCAAAAACAAAGTATTGAATGTCATTAATGACTTTTTTAACACTTTTATTAAATTCATAATAGGATAAATTTCCTAAATAATTTGGGACTAAATAAAGAGATCCATTGCCCACTTTTATGATATAAATATTAAAAAATTGCTTTTATACTGTAAATTTTTTAGAAAGATCTTCCACATACTTTCTAAATTGCTTGTCAGTAAATGAAAGGTTGTCAACTGTTTTACATGCATGTAAAACAGTTGCATGGTCTCTATGTCCAATTTGAGATCCTATGCTAGCTAATGATGCTTTAGTAAATTTTTTAGCAAAAAACATGGCTAACTGTCTAGCTTGTACTATATGTCGCTTTCTAGTTTTAGATTGAAGAGTCGAGACATCCATTTGAAAATATTCAGATACTATTTTTTGTATATAATCAATGGAAACTTCTCTTTTAGTGTTTTTTACAAATTTATCAACAACACTTTTTGCTAAGTCAATAGTTATCTCTTTTCTATTAAAAGAGGATTGGGCTATTAATGAAATTATAGCACCTTCAAGTTCTCTAACATTAATTTTTATATTTTTTGCAACATAATCAATGATTTCATCAGAAATATTAACTCCATCTCTAAAAAGTTTGTTTTTTAAAATAGAAACCCTTGTTTCATAATCTGGCCTTTGAAGTTCTGCAGATAAACCCCATTTAAACCTCGATAAAAGTCTTTGTTCTATATCTTGCATATCTACTGGAGCTTTATCTGAAGTTAAAATAACTTGTTTGCCGTTTTGATGTAGGTGATTGAAAATATGAAAGAAAACATCTTGGGTTCCTGTTTTACCAGACAAAAATTGTACATCATCAATAATTAAAACATCAATTATTTGATAAAAATGTATAAAATCATTTCTATTATTTTTTTTAACTGAATCAATATATTGTTGTGTGAATTTTTCAGCTGAAATATATAATACAGTTTTTTCAGGAAATTTTTCTTTAATATTTACACCGATTGCATGTACAAGATGAGTTTTACCTAATCCAACACCACCAAAAATTAATAAAGGATTAAAAGAAGTTCCACCAGGCTTGTTTGAAACTGCCATACCTGCAGATCTGGCAAGTCTATTAGCATCTCCTTCTAAAAAATTATCAAAATTATAATTTGCATTTAGCTGAGATTCAATTTTTAAATTTTTAATACCTGGGATAATAAAAGGATTTTTTAGCTCAGTATTTAAATTGCTTAGAGGAATGTCTACTTTCTGTGATGGAATATTCGATTTGTATTGACTTGGAATTTTTTCAGTAAATGGTTTTAGATTACCAAAAGTATTTTCCATTTTAATGATGTATACTAATCTAGCTTTATTTCCTAGCTCTTTTGTTAAAGCTAGTTTGAGTAATTTTATATAATGTTCTTCAAGCCATTCATAAAAGAATTTACTTGGAACTTGAACATTTAAAATATTTCCTTCAAGCTTTATAGGTTTAATGGGTTCAAACCATGTTTTATATGCTTGAATTTGTATGTTGTCTTTAACAAATTTGAGACAATTATTCCATACAGATTCAGCTGTTAACATTTATTAAAGTATATTTTTTGGTTGTTATAAATAAAATAAAGCCTGAAAAACTTTATTGAATTTTAATTAGTAACAAATATGTACAAATTTTTATTAAAAAAAAATCATTTTGCTATTGAATTTTAATTTTTTTTTGTTGATATTATAGACATACAATTTTTGTTTAATAAAAGTCAAATTTTGATAGACAAATTAGATATTAATGTTAGATATAGCGAGACGGATCAAATGTCTTTTGTATATCATGGAAATTACGTGAAGTATTTTGAAATGGGGAGAATTTCCTGGCTTAAAAAACTTGGATTTTCTTATAAAAAAATGGAAGAGGATGGAATTTTACTTCCGGTAATTGATTTAAAAATAAATTTTAAACAGCCTGCAATGTTTGATGATAAATTAACATTAATCACCACCTTAGCTAAACTTCCATCTTATATGATTGAGTTTAATTATGAAATTTTGAAAGATGATAAAATTATTACTTTGGGATACACTAAATTAATTTTTTTAAATTCCAAAACTAATAAACCCATTAGATGTCCGAAAAAGATTTTAGATGCACTTAACAAGGTTTAAAAATTTCTAGTTTATCGTCACCTATAATTTTTTTTGAAATTATTTTCCCATGAATAATGGGTGCTTTCAATCCTTTATTCATTTTTTTCTTATTAGTGAATATTCTAGCTTCATCCCAAAGATTATTTTTTATAAATTCTTCTAAAGTTTTTTTCCCACCTTCAATTATTACAGATTGTATATTTTTTGTAAATAAAAAGTTACTTATTTCAGTTGAAAATGATTTATTTTTTTCAATATTCTTATCAATTATTTTTATTGTATTAGCCTGATTATTAAAAACTTTATATGTTTTTTTTAAATCATTTTTTAAATCTATTACTATTCTAATTGGGTTTATGCCTTTCCAATTTCTAATATTTAAAGTTGGGTTATCACAAATAACAGTGTCATGTCCGATTAAAATTGCATGTTCTTCAGATCTCCATTTGTGTACTAATTGTCTGCTTTTTTTTGAAGAAATCCAATATGGTTGTATTTTTTCTTTTATTAATGGTGCAATAATTTTGTCTTTGGATTGTGCCCATTTTAAAATAATAAATGGTCTTTTATTTTTATTAAAATGAAGAAAAACTTTATGTAATTCCCTACATTCTTTTTCTAAAACTCCTTTAATAACATTTATCTTGTTTTTTTTTAATAAACGGATTCCATTACCATTTACTTTAGAACTATTGTCTAAGGTTCCTATAATAACATTTGGTATTTTATAATTGATGATAGTATGACAACAAGGTGGAGTCTTGCCAAAGTGAGAACATGGTTCTAATGTTACATATAGAGTTGATTTTTTTAAAAGTCTCTTTTCTTCAATATTTTGTATTGCATTAATTTCAGCGTGATTCCCTCCATAATTACTAGAAAATGCTTCAGAAATTATTTTATTATTATAAACAATTATACATCCAACGCAAGGGTTTGGGAATGTGGTTCCTATTCCTTTTTTTGCAATTTCAATGCACCTTGACATATAAAATTCATGACTGGATTTCTTGTTCATAATTGATTAAATCAAGTTTTCTCTAATATTTATGACGTATCTTCATAATACAAAATTAATCTAAAAAATGGAAGCTAATACAGAATGGATTATAAGAGAAATTATTGAATCTGACAATAAAGAATTAGAAAATATTTTGCGCTCCGTTATGATAGAATTTAAAGTTCCTAAGAAGGGTACTGCATTATGTGATCCAGAATTAAATAAAATGAGTGATGCTTATAATCGCTCCAAGAGTATTTATTTTATAATTGAAAGAAGAGGTAAAATATTTGGTGGTGCTGGAATTGCTCCATTAAAAAATTCTGAAGAAAATATT
The DNA here is from genome assembly GCA_964433845.1 of uncultured Flavobacteriaceae bacterium. GTDB lineage: Bacteria > Bacteroidota > Bacteroidia > Flavobacteriales > Flavobacteriaceae > MAG-121220-bin8. The sequence goes on along the minus strand of CAYSTA010000001.1, from coordinate 97,031 downwards.
TGTGAACTTCAAAAAATGTATTTTTTGGGTGATGCTAGAGGAATTGGTTTGGGCAAGAAAATGATTAAAAAATGTATTGATATAGCTAGAAGATATAAATATGATAAATGTTATATTGAGACTATGTACAATATGAAATCAGCTCAAAAATTATATTTATCTGAAGGCTTTATTTATATTGATAAACCTTTAGGTAATACAGGACATTCTTCCTGTCCTGTATGGATGATAAAGAACTTATAATGACCTTAATTGAATATTATAATTTATTTATTAGAAAATTAGATTCTAAAATTGACAGGAATGAGTTAGATGAGTTTTTTTTCTGGTTGATTGAATACTATTGTGGCATTAATAGAATGAAATATATATTAAATCCAAACTATATAATTAGTGATCATCAAAAATCCAATCTTTTCAAAGCTATTGAACTTTTGAAAATTAATATGCCAATCCAATATGTTATTGGAGAATCAGAGTTTATGAATTTAAAATTTCACTTAAATAATAAAGTTCTAATTCCAAGATCTGAGACAGAAGAATTAGTTTCTTGGGTTATAAGTACAAATCCTATAAACAAAAAAATATTAGATATTGGTACTGGAAGTGGTTGTATTGCAATTTCATTAGCTAAATTTATAAAATCATGTGATTTAACTGCATGGGATATTAACCAAGAAATTTTAGAAGTTGCAAAAAAAAATGCATTTTTAAATGAAGTCAAAGTTTTATTTGAAGTTCAGGATATATCTTCAATAAAATCGGATAAAAAATTCGATATAATTGTATCTAATCCTCCTTATATTTGTAATAGTGAAAAGAAAAGTATAAATAAAAATGTTTTGCTTTTTGAACCTCATAAAGCATTATTTGTTGATGATAATGATCCTTTATTTTTTTATTATAAAATAATTGATTTTGCGAAGCAAAATTTAAATAATAATGGAAATATATTTTTTGAAATTTCTGAAAAGCAAGATTTAGGTATTTCAGAGCTTTTAATTAAAGCAGGTTTTCACGATATTGAATTAAAAAAAGATTATAGATCAAAAAATAGAATGATAAGAGCTACTTTTAAATGAATTCTATAAAGAAAAATATTGAAAATTTGAGAAATGAATTGCATCTTCATAACTACTATTATTATGTATTAGATAAACCTGAAATTAGTGATTATGATTTTGATATGAAGTTAAATGATCTTATTAAACTTGAAAAGGAATATCCAGAGTTTAAAGATGTAAATTCACCAACATCAAGAGTAGGGGGTGAAATAATTAAAAAATTTAATACTATAAAACACGAATTCCCAATGTATTCTTTGGATAATTCTTATTCTAAAGATGATTTGGAAGATTGGAATAATAGATTATATAAAAATTTAAAGGATAATGATCTTCAATATTTATGTGAATTAAAATTTGATGGTGTTTCTATTAATTTAACATATGAAAATGGAAAATTAAAAAGAGCAGTAACTAGAGGAGATGGTGTACAAGGTGATGATGTTACAGAAAACATTAAGACTATAAAAACTATTCCTTTAAAATTAAAAGGAAATTATCCAGGTAAATTTCAGATTAGAGGAGAAATAATTATTGAAAAGGACGATTTTATTAAAATGAATAAAAAACGACTTTCTGAAGGATTAGACCCGTATATGAATCCAAGAAATACAGCTTCTGGAAGTCTTAAATTGCAAGATAGTGCCGAGGTAGCTAAAAGACCTTTAAAATGTTTTTTATATCAAATAGTTATTTCTGAACAAATATTTGAAACTCAAAACGAATATTTGTCAAATGCATTAGATTGGGGGTTTAATATATCTAAAACCTATAAGCTTTGTAGTAGTTTAAAAGATATAATGGAATATATTAATTATTGGGATAAAAACAGAGATAATTTAAATTTTGAGATCGATGGAATTGTAATAAAAGTAAATAAAATAGATTATCAAGATGAACTTGGATTTACATCAAAGTACCCAAGATGGTCGATTGCATATAAATTTAAAACGGAACAAATATTTACTAAATTATTAAGCGTTTCTTATCAAGTTGGAAGAACTGGTGCTATTACTCCAGTGGCTAATTTAGAGCCTGTTCTTTTAGGTGGAACCTACGTTAAAAGAGCATCTTTACATAATCAAGATCAGATAAATAAATTTGATTTATATATAAATGACATTGTAATTGTAGAAAAAGGAGGAGAAATTATTCCAAAAATAGTAGGAGTTGAAATAACAAAAAGAGATATTAAATCCGAAAAAATTAAATTCATAGAAAATTGTCCTTCTTGTTTTAAACTTCTTTCTAAGAAAGAATCAGAAGCACATCATTATTGCTTGAATTATTATAATTGCCCTCCTCAAATTACAGGAAGAATTCAACACTTTATTTCTAGAAAGGCGATGGATATAAACGGTTTAGGAAATGAAACAATTGATTTATTGCATAGTAATGGATTAATTTCAAATTATGCTGATTTATATGATCTTAAAAAAGAAGATTTAATTTTGCTAGAAAGAATGGCTGACAAATCAGTTGAGAATATTTTTGTTGGTTTAGAAGATTCTAAAAAAATTGGTTTTGAAAGAGTTTTATTTGCTTTAGGAATAAGATATGTTGGTCAAACTGTAGCAAAAAAAATAGCTAAAAAATTCAAATCTATTGATAATTTGATTTCTGCTACATTTGAAGAATTGCTTTTAGTTGATGAAATAGGTGATAGAATTTCAGAAAGTATAGTTGATTTTTTTAGTAATAAAGAAAATATTGATATTATTAATAGACTTAAAATTATAGGTTTAAAATTTCAAATAGATAAATCTATCCAAAAAACAACCGATGCTTTGTCTGGTTATATATTTGTTATATCTGGTGTATTTAATCAATATTCAAGAGATGAATTGAAAAGATTAATAGAATTAAATGGAGGGAAATTGTCTTCTTCTATTTCTTCAAAAACAAATTATTTATTGGGAGGAAACAATATAGGACCAAGCAAACTTTTAAAGGTAAAAAAACTAGAAATTCCAATAATATCTGAGAATGATTTAATGGAAATGATAAATCTTAAACCTTAAAAGAATTTGATTTTTTTTTAATCTTATCCTCACTAAGATAAAAGTCAATTTTTCCAAGATTTATACCAAAACATCCAACCTGATTAATTATTACTTCTTTACCTATTGAATTTTTCACTTTAAATGGCTTTTTCATGAATGTGTGAGAATGTCCTCCTATTATAAGATCTATATCTTTTGTTTTTTCTGCTAATATCAAATCACACATGACTCCATCATTATATCCTCTGCTAAAACCTAGATGAGACAGACAAATTATTATATCACACTTAAACTCATTTTTAAGTTTATACGCAACATCCTGAGAAATTTCTATTGGATCTAAATATTTGATTCCACTATACAATTTTTTATCTACTAATCCTTCTAATTTAATTCCAATTCCGAATACACCAATTCTAATACCTTCCAAAACAAATATTTCATAATTTTTAATTTTACCCTCTAATGGAGTATTTTTTAGTGTATAATTTGAATTTAATAATGAAAAGTTAGCATGCTCTAAAGATTTGGCTAGTTTCTTAATACCATTGTCAAATTCATGGTTTCCTAAAGTTGAAGCATTATAACCCAATTTACTCATTAGTTTTAATTCAATTTCTCCTTCAAAAAAATTAAAATAAGGAGTTCCTTGAAAAATATCTCCAGCGTCTAAGACAAGAGTATTAGGGTTTTGTTTTTTGAAAGCATTTATCATTTTTGCTCTTGCAATTACTCCACCACCACTTGGGTTAATAGGATCATTTGAAGGAAAAGGATCAATATGACTATGTACATCATTAGTATGGAGAATAGTAATCTTTTTTGAATTAAATTTTATTTTTTCAAAACTTATAAAAGGAAAAGCCAATCCGAAAATTGTTGATGAAGTAATTTTATCTATAAAGTATCTTCTTTTCATTATAATCTTATAATTCTATTATCTATTTTACTAACAATGGTATCTTTTTTTATAATATAATTAATTAGAACATCTCTAATATTTGTATTAAGTGAATATAGTTCTAATGGATTCTTAAAAAAAACCATTTTATCTCCACCTTCTTGAAGGAAATTTGAAGTTAAAATATAATATGTCTTATCAATATTAAATTTTTTATTTCTTATTAGTACTTTATTTATTTTATTTCCTTTAAACTCTATTTTTATTCCTGAAACAGGATGAGCTAATTTCTCTTTATTTATATATTGAATTAATTCTAAAACTTTTTCTCCACTAAGTTTAACAACAGTTGATGTATTATTAAAAGGCATAATAGTAAAAAGATCGTGTTGAGTGATTTGTCCTTTATTTAAGTTTCCTCTTACTCCTCCAAAATTTAATAAACAAAAATCAATTTTTTCAGATGAAATTTTACTAAAAACAGGGTTAGATTCTTCAATTAAAATATCTGCCAATAGATTTCCTAATGAAGATTCCAATACGCCATCTCTAATACTTAGAGATTTTTTAGAATATCCTATTATTTTTTGTAACTCTTTAATTTTTTTTCTGTAAGGATGTATTAATTTGTCTAGTTCTTTATTTTTAGCAATTGAATCCAAAACAATTATATTTTCTCCTTTAATATTATTAATTTGATAATTATAATTATTACATGAAAAAAATAAAATTGTTAGAATTATAACAATAAGTTTGTTTTTATTATTAAAATATAATATAGGTTTCAATGACGAAATATGTAATTTTACAGAAGTATTAAATATATGATTTTTAAATCACTACGTAATAAATTATTGAGTAAAAAGATTGAGAAGTCTTTAAATAAACTTTCAGCTCAGAGAAGGTTTAAACCAAACCCTATTAAAACTTTAGGATGTATTATAGACCCATCATTTCCTGTATCAGTTGATAACTTTATTGATTTGTCAAATTCTTTAGGATTAAAAGAGAAAGATCTAAAAATTATAACATTCCAAGAAAATAGAAACACTTTTAATGTTTTTTCAAATATGAATATTACTCCTGAATGTATTTCTTTTACTGGAAACTTAAATGGAAAAGATTCATTGGAATTTATTTCTTTTGAATTTGATTTATTAATTAATTTTTTCAAATCAAACTATTCTTTAATTTTGCTTTCTTCCAAAACAAACGCAAAATTTAGAGTAGGTTTTGAGTCAGTAGACTCTAAATTAAACGATTTGATTTTTTCTGAAAAAATTAAAAATTATTTAGATTTTAAAATGGAATTAATTAAATATTTGAAATTGATAAAATGATTGATTTGATTAATAGCTTAAGAGGAACAGGAGTTGCAATAATTACTCCATTTAAAAGTGATTTTTCAGTTGACTATGATGTTATAGAAAAATTAGTTGATTTTGTAATAAAGGGTGGAGTAAATTATATTGTAGTTCAAGGCACAACGGGAGAATATGCAACATTATCCGAAAATGAGAAAGTTAAATGTAGAAAAGCTTTTATTAATGCAAATAAAGGAAGAGTTCCTCTTGTTATTGGAATAGGATCAAATTATACAGATTATTTAGTAGATTATGTTAGCAAATCAGATTTGATAGGATTTTCTGCAATTCTTTCAGTTGTTCCATATTATAATAAACCTTCACAAGAAGGTATTTTTCTGCATTTTTCAAAACTTGCAAACTCATCTAAAGTTCCAATTATACTATATAATGTTCCTGGAAGAACTAGTTGTAATATGGAACCTGATACTGCAATTAAACTTGCAAAAAAACACAAAAACATAATTGGTATAAAAGAAGCTAAAGGTGATTTAGATCAAATGAACAATTTAATACAAAATAAACCTATAAATTTTCTAGTTCTTTCTGGGGACGATGATACTGCTGCTGAAAGTATTTTAAATGGTGCAGATGGTGTTATATCTGTAGCTGCCGGCTCTATTCCTAAACTCTTTACAAAGACAATTAATTATGCTTTAAAAAAAGAAAAAAAGAATACTAATATATTATTAGGTTTAATAAAGCCATATCTAAAATTACTTTTTGATGAAGGAAATCCGTCTGGAACTAAGGCGGCACTTTCAATATTGAATCTTTGTGAAAATAAATTAAGATTACCTTTAATTCCTGTATCAGATAGTCTTTATTCTAAAATAGAAAAGTTTATTTCCGAAAATCCTGAGTAGTTTTTATATATTTGCATTCCTTTATAATTTTATTATATGTCAAATAAAATATATATATTTTTTCTGCTAATACTTATTAGTATTTCTTTTTCATGTAATGAATTTCAAAGAGTTCTAAAAAATGAAGATATTAAGGCCAAGTATGATATGGCTGAAAAGTATTATGAAAATCAAGAATTTAGAAGGGCTAGCAGGTTATTTGAACAAATCAAACCAAAATATAGGGGAAAACCACAAGGGGAGAGAATTACTTTTTTTTATGCTAATTGTCTCTTGAATACTAAAAGTTATGTATTAGCATCATATGAATTTGAAAGTTTTGCTAAAGCATATCCATTAAGTGAAAAAGTTGAAGATGCCATGTATTTATCTGCTTTTTCCTATTATAAAACTTCTCCGGTTCATAGTCTTGATCAAAATGAAACAAATGAAGCTATTGATAAGCTTCAGGAATTTATAAATACATACCCTAATTCTGAAAGAATGTCTTCAGCTAATGATTTAGTTCAAGAGCTTAGAATAAAACTGGAATTTAAGGCATTTGAAATAGCAAAACAATATAATACAATTAGAGACTATAAATCAGCTATAATAGTTTTAGATGATTTTATTTCAGATTATCCAGGAACTCCTTACAGAGAAGATGCACTTTTTTATCTATTGGACTCATCTTATGAATTAGCAATCAATAGTATTGATTCAAAAAAATTAGAAAGGCTAAAAAATGCGAGAAAGATTTATGATGAATTATTAGAAACTTATCCTGAATCTAAGTATATAGATAAATCAAATGAACTGTTAGAGACTATAGACAAAGAAATTACTACATTTGCAAAATAATTAATTTCATTTAAAAAATTATTATGGATTTTAAAAAAACAAGTGCACCATTAAATTCAATAACTTATGATAGAAATGTAGTTGATCAAAAAACAGATAATATCTATGAAGCTATTTCTATCATTGCTAAAAGAACCATTCAAATTAATGAGGAAATAAAAAAAGAGTTATTGGATAAACTTGAAGAGTTTGCTAGTCCTACTGAAAGTTTAGATGAAATTTTTGAAAACAAAGAGCAAATAGAAGTTTCAAAATTCTATGAAAAGCTTCCTAAGTCTCATGCTATGGCAATTGAAAACTGGTTGTTAGATAAAATATATTATAGAAATACTGAAATTAAAGAATAAAGATGTCCATCCTAAATGGAAAAAATATTCTATTAGGTATTTCAGGAGGAATAGCAGCTTATAAGTCTGCCTTTTTAGTAAGATTATTAATAAAAAATGGGGCTCATGTACAAGTTATAATGACTCCAAATTCTAAAGATTTTGTAACTCCACTAACTCTTTCTACATTATCTAAAAGACCTGTTTTGTCAGACTTTTTTAACAAGGATAATCAAAATAAATTATGGAATAATCATGTTGATTTAGCATTATGGGCTAATTATTTTATTATTGCACCAGCTACTGCTAATACTTTATCTAAAATGGCATCTGCTAGAGCGGATAACTTATTAATTGCAACTTATTTATCTGCTAAGTGTCCAGTATTTTTTGCTCCTGCCATGGACTTAGATATGCATAAAAATCAAGCAAATAAATTAAATATTAGTAAGTTAATAGAATTTGGAAATATTCATATTCCAGTTAATTCTGGACTTCTTGCAAGTGGATTGGAAGGAGAAGGAAGGATGCAAGAACCAAATCAGATCATTGATTTTGTTTCTAGTTATATTTTAAATAAAAAAAAACTTTATGGAAAAAAAGTGTTAATTACTGCTGGGCCAACATATGAAGCTATTGATGCAGTAAGATTTATTGGTAATTTTTCTAGTGGAAAGATGGGTTTCGCATTATCTAAAACTGCTGCTAAATTAGGAGCAGAAGTTTTCTTAATAACTGGTCCTACTAGCTTATCTATTAAAAATGATAGAATAAAGTCTTTTCATGTTACTAGTGCAGATGAAATGTTTCAAATTTCTTCTAAGTTATTTCCTGAAGTCGATATAGCTATTTTGTCTGCAGCAGTTTCTGATTTTAAACCTAAAAAAATAAAAAAAAATAAAATAAAAAAAGAAGCAGACAGTAATTTTACTATTGATTTGGTTTCAAATGTTGATATTCTAAAGCATCTAGGTTCTATAAAAAAAACAAATCAACTACTAATAGGTTTTGCACTAGAATCTGATAATGAAGTTGATAATGCAATTAAAAAAATTAAAAATAAAAACTTGGATGCTATTGTGTTAAATTCTCTAAAGGATAAAGGAGCTGGTTTTAATCATGATACTAATAAAGTTACTTTCATAAGCAATAAAAATGATTTAACTGAGTTTAAATTAAAAAATAAACTTGAAGTTGCAGAGGATATTTTTAATGAGATAATTAAACTAAATGATAAATAGAAAACTGTTTTTTGTATTTATATTATTAATCAATATTAGTTATGCGCAGGAGATTGACTCTGAAGTTATTGTTAATTCTGATCAAATAAATCAAACTAATAAAGCTGTTTTTTCAAATTTAGAGAAATCAATTACAACTTTTATTAATTCAAAATCATGGTCTGATAATAATTTTTTAAATCATGAAAAAATTGATCTTAACATTCTTATTACAGTTTTATCTTATTCAAATAATAAATTTAAAGCTAATTTTGAATTTCAATCTCTTAGACCAGTATTAAATTCTACTTATCAAACACCACTTTTTAATTTTGTAGATAAAAATGTAGAATTTGAATTTGAAGAATTTGAGACTCTATTTTTTGTTGAAAATAAATTTCAATCTGATTTAGTTTCATTATTATCGTATTACATAAATATTATTTATGGAATTGATAGTGATAGTTTTATAAATAATTCAGGAAATATTTTTTATAGTAAAGCTCAAGAAATTTTAAATTTAGCTAATCAAAGTGGTTATTCGAATACTTGGCAGCTCGAAAATTCAGGAGGAAGAATTAATAAATTTTGGTTAGTTGAAAATCTAAATTCTTCAAACTCTAAAGAATTTAGAGACCTTTTATATAATTATCATGTTAATGGACTGGATTTGATGCATGAAGATAAACTATTATCAAAGAAAAATATTTCATCGTCGATAATTTCATTAGAGAGAATGAATAGAAGAATTCCAAATTCTATTTTACTTAAAATATTTTTTGAAACGAAGTCAGATGAAATAAAAGACATCTTTTCTTCTGGCCCAGATTTTGATACCGTTATTTTATACAATCAATTAAATAGAATGGCTCCTTTCTTTTCTAATAAGTGGAATAACATTAGATAATTCTATTTGGATTCATATAATAAACTAAGTTATATTTGATTAAAATAGATTAATATATTGTTAACAAAAGTTTCTATAAAAAATTTTGCCATAATTGACTCTTTAGAAATTGATTTTTCAAAAGGATTTTCTACAATAACTGGTGATACTGGATCAGGTAAGTCAATTTTATTAAATGCTTTATCATTAATAATAGGAAAACGTGCAGATCATAATTTATTAAAGAATAATAAAATTAAATGCATAATTGAAGCAGAATTTGATTTAACAAATTTTAAATTAAAAAAAATATTTGAAAAAAATAACTTGGATTATTTTGATCATTCTATTCTAAGAAGGGAGGTTTTGCCAAATGGCAAATCAAGATCCTTTATTAATGATACACCTGCTAATTTAGATTTAATGAAATCTATTGGAGAAAAATTAATAGATATTCATACTCAAAATGAATCTTTAATACTTTCTAAAGACAATTTCTTTTTTTCTCTAATCGATAATTTATCAGAACAAAAAAATATTGTAAAGAACTTTTCACAAAATTTAACTTTATATAAAGAGCTCGTTTTAGAGTTAGAAAAATTAAATAGAATAAATGTTAGTCTTCAAAATGATTATGATTATAATCTTTACCTTTTAAATGAATTAAAAGATGCTAAATTATTTTTAGGTGAACAAAAAGATTTAGAAGAAAATCTTAAAATTTTAAAAAATTCAGAAGAAATATTAGCTTCTCTTAATCAAATAGATAATCTAATTCAGAATGATGAAAAAAGTATAGAAAATCAAATAAGAAATTTAAATTTTATATTAACTAACATTTCAAAATTTTCAGATAAATACTCTGTACTTAAAAAGAGAATTGAAAGTATTTTAATTGAATTAGAAGATATAAAATTAGAAATTATAGGATCATCATCAGATTTTAATAATAACCCCCTAGAATTAGAGGATATGGAATCCAGGTTAAATTTAATTTATAATCTTCAAAAAAAGCATTCTGTTAATTCAATTTCAGATTTAATACAGGTAACTAATAATTTAGAAGAAAAGCTTGAGAAAAATAATAATATAATTATTGATATAGAAAATTTGAAAAATGAGATTCTTTTAAAGGAATCTTTATTAAAAGAACAATCAAAAAAAATATCCCTTTCAAGAAAGAAAGTATTACCAAAATTAAAAAATCATATTGAATCTATTTTAGGTAATCTTGGAATGAAGAATTCTTCTTTTATTTTTAATATAAAAGAATCTGAAAATTATAATAAATATGGAAATGATATTGTTGAAGTTCTTTTCTCAGGAAATAAAGGAATTGATTATTTGCCAATTTTTAAAGTTGTTTCTGGTGGAGAGCTTTCTAGGATTCTTTTATCAATTAAATCTATTTTATCTAAGCATTTAAATTTACCAACAATGATATTTGATGAAATTGATACTGGAATTTCCGGAGAGATGTCTAATGCTATGGCAAATTTAATGTTGGATATGAGTAAAACCATGCAAATTATATCAATTACTCATTTACCTCAAATTGCGGCAAAAGGAGAAAATCAATATAGTGTATATAAATATCAAAAATCAGGAATAACTAATACTAAAATTAAGAAATTAAATAGTGAAGAAAGAATCGAAGAAATTGCAAAAATGCTTTCAGGTGACATTATTTCTTCTTCTGCATTAATACATGCTAAAGAGTTGCTTAATTAATATTATATTTAAATTAAAATTATGTCATATAATCTTTTAAAAGGAAAAAAGGGAATTATTTTTGGAGCTTTAGATAAAAATTCAATTGCTTGGAAAACAGCAGAAAGAGTTTATGAAGAAGGAGGTGAGTTTGTTCTTACTAATGCTCCAATAGCATTGAGAATGGGTCAAGTTGACTTACTAGCAAAAAAAACAAATTCAAAACTTATTCCAGCTGATGCTACTAAATTAGAGGATTTAGAAAACCTTATTAATCAGACCATGGAAATATTTGGAGGCAAAATTGATTTTGTTTTGCATTCTATAGGTATGTCTGTTAATGTTAGAAAAGGTAAACATTATACAGATTTAAATCATGATTGGATGGCAAAGGGATGGGATGTTTCGGCAGTTTCATTTCATAAATTACTTCAAAGTTTATATAAATTAGATGCAATGAATGAATGGTCTAGTATTGTTGCTCTTTCCTTTATGGCTGCACAAAGAGTTTTTCCTAATTATAACGACATGGCTGACAATAAAGCTTATTTAGAATCAGTTGCTAGAAGCTTTGGTTATTTTTTTGGAAAAGAAAAGAATGTTAGAGTAAATACAATCTCTCAATCACCAACACTTACAACTGCTGGGAAAGGAGTTAAAGGATTTGATGGCTTTATATCCTATGCTGAAAAGATGTCTCCTTTAGGAAATGCTACAGCTTTAGATTGTGCTAATTATACTGTTACTTTATTTTCAGATTTAACAAAAAGAGTTACTCTTCAAAATTTATATAATGATGGTGGATTTTCAAATGTTGGAGTAAGTCAAGAAATAATTGATATTATTTCACCTTCTGATTAAATTTTTTTTACTTATTTAGGTCCTATAACTATTTTAAAAATTATTTATATTAAATTGGCTTTAAAAGAAGTGGATTTTTATTAGATTAAAATGAAAAACATAGGCCTTACTGGAGGAATTGGCTCTGGAAAATCTACAGTTTCAAAAATGTTAATAAGTGAAGGTATTCCAGTTTATGACTCTGATTCTAGAGCCAAATTTTTAATGAATGATTCTATCGAATTGAAAAAAAAGATAATTCAAAAATTTGGGAAAGAATCATATATGAACAATAAATTAAATCGAGAATATCTTTCAAATATTGTATTTAATAGTAAGTCTGAGATAATAAAGATAAATTCTTTAGTTCATCCTTTTGTATACGATGACTTTAATCATTGGAAAAAAGATTTTTTTTCAAAATACGTTATTTTTGAATCAGCTCTTATATTTGAGACAGGATCTTATAAAAATAATGATTACAATATTTTAGTAGTTTCAGATCTTAACACAAGAATTAAAAGAGTAAAAAATAGAGATAATATATCTGAGAATGATGTAATTAGTAGAATTAAAAATCAATGGAGTGATGACAAGAAAATTCCTTTATGTGATTACATAATTAATAATAATTCTTTAGAAGAAACTAATAAGACAGTTATAAAAATGATAGAATATCTAAATGAAAAATTTAAATAATGATAATATTATTTTTTAATATATAAAATGAATAAGAAGATTTATTTTACCCTTATTTTTATAATGAGTATTGCTCTTATTGGTATCATTTTGGTCCAAGCTTTTTGGATTAAAACCACATTAGATAATAAGGAAGAACAATTCTCTTTAAATATAAATCAAGCGCTAAAATCAGTTTCTGAACAGATTCAAAGCAGAGAATTAAGAGATTATTTAGCTGTATACCAAAAATTAGTTGATAGTATTGGTTCACCCAAAGAATCTCAACTAACTGCGGTTTTTAAATATGTTGATAGAAATGAAAACACTAATCAAACCTATATATATTCTCATGGAATATTAGAGGAAGATTATAATATTTCTGCTAAATTATTTGAACCTAATGTTAATGATACGTCTTCAATTTTAGAATATAAAGGTTTGAAGACAACAACTATAATTGATGAAGCATTTGATAGAGAAATGAAAAGCATGAGTAGTATTGAAAGATTGCAGAGGGTAGAAAGGCTTTCTTTGATGGATAAAGCTAAGTATGCTTCCGTATTTATGGAACTTGCTGCATTAAAACCTATTCATAGAAGATTAACTAATGTAGAACTTGAACTTTTATTGCAAAGAGAATTAAGAGATAGAGATATTGAGATTCCTTTTCAATATAGAGTTTTTAATGGAAGTTTTGCGACTAAAGTAGGATCTGATAATTATACAAATTTAGAGGGCTTAAAAAAATATAAATCTCCCTTATTTGTTAATGAGAAAGGGGATAGTGACTTTGAGTTAGTTATTGCTTTTCCTGAAAGAAAATTATATTTAAGATCATCATTAATTAATTTAATTCTTTTATCACTATTATTTACTTTAACAATAATCATAACTTTTTCTTCTACTATTTATCAAATCTTAAAACAAAAAAAAGTGTCTGAGATAAAATCTGATTTTATTAATAATATGACTCATGAGTTTAAAACTCCAATAGCTACAATTAAATTGGCATTAGACGCAATAAATAATGATAAAATACAGAATAACTTAAATAAAAGAAAAAAATATTTAAAAATGATAAAGGATGAGAATGAAAGAATGAATTTTCAGGTTGAAAATGTACTGAGAATATCGCAACTAGAAAGAAAAGAAAATATATTAAAAAGATCTATTTGTGATATTCACGATGTTATAGAAAAAGCTGTTTCTCATTTAGATTTATTATTAAAAGATAGAAATGTTGATGTTTCATTAGATTTTTCTGCTCTAAATTCAAAAATTCTTGTATCAAATGAAAGTCTTATTAATGTTTTTGTTAATTTATTAGAAAATGCTATTAAATATTCTAAAGAAGACCCTAAAATTACTATTGAATCTTCTGATTTAGAAAATTCATTATTAGTTAAAATTAAAGATAATGGAATGGGGATGAACACTGAAGTTAAAGACAAGATATTTCAAAAATTTTATAGAGAAACAAAAGGGAATATTCATAATGTTAAAGGTCATGGTTTAGGTCTGTCTTATGTGAAAAAGATATTGGATTTACATAATGGCACAATTTATGTAGAAAGTAAAGTTGGAGTTGGAAGTACTTTCTTTATCAAGCTTCCAACAAATAATTTAATAAAGGATAATGAAGAATAGTGATAAAAATATTTTATTAGTTGAAGATGACATTAATTTTGGAGCATTATTAAATGATTTTTTAACCCTTCATTCTTATAATGTAGTTTTAGCAAAAAATGGAATAGAAGGATTAGAAAAATTTAAAAAATCTAAATTTGGTTTATGTGTTTTAGATGTTATGTTGCCTTTTAAAGATGGTTTTACTTTAGCAAAAGAAATTAGAGAAATTGATAAAGATGTTCCATTATTTTTTTTAACTGCGAAGACTTTAAAAGAAGATGTTTTAAAAGGTTATAAAATTGGAGCAGATGATTATCTAACAAAACCTTTTGATTCAGACATCTTACTTCTTAAAATTAAATCTATTTTTAAAAGAAAACAGTTAATAAATAGGAAAGAATTTGTTCAACATGAATTTGTGTTTGCTAAATTTAAATTTAATTCAAAACTTAGAACATTACAATTTGAAACAGAACCTATTGTAAAATTATCTCCTAAAGAAAATCAATTGTTAAGGATGCTATTAAACTATCTAAATGATTTAATGCCTAGAGAATTAGCTTTAGTGAAAATATGGAATGATGATAATTATTTCACTTCAAGAAGTATGGATGTTTATATTGCTAAAATTAGAAAATACTTAAGTAAAGATCCAAGTGTTGAAATTGAAAATATTCATGGAGAAGGGTTTAGGTTAATTATAAATAAATAATATTATTTTTTTGTTCTTGGATGAAATTTCATCACTGAATCAATTAGATGCTTTTTATTTACATGCAAATATCTTTCAGTTGTTGTTATGCTTTCATGCCCCATCATTTTTTGAATTGTTATTAGATCTGCTCCATTTTCTATTAAGTGAGTTGCAAAAGAATGTCTTAATGTATGTGGACCTATTTTTTTCTTAATATTTGATGTGTTTTTTAAATTTTTTAGTATTAAAAATATCATAACTCTTGAAAGATTAGTTCCTCTTTCATTTAAAAAAAGAGTGTCTTCAAAACCTTTTTTAATTTTTTGGTATAACCTTGCATCTTGTAAATAATTATTAATATATAATTGAGACTGTTTACTAATTGGCACAAACCTTTCTTTATTTCCCTTTCCAGTAACTTTTATCAATGATTCTTTAAAAAATAAATCAGAAATTTTTAAATGAATTAATTCAGAAACTCTAAGACCGCAACTGTATAATAATTCTACAATGGCAATATTTCTTAATCCAGTTTTAGAGCTTAATTTAATAGAGGATATAATTTTATCGATTTCTTCAATTGTTAGTGTATTAGGTAGGTTAGTACCTAATTTTGGGGATTCTATATTATCCATTGGATTCTTCTCAATTAAATTTTCTAAAATTAAATAGTCAAAAAAACGTCTAATTCCTGATATAATTCTAGCTTGAGTGGGAGGTTTAACCTTTTTTGAAATATTATATATAAATTTTTTTGTGATTTTTGATTTTAACTCATTTGGCTTTTTTTTGATTTTATTTTTTTTTAAAAAACCAATCAATTTTTTTACATCAAACAAGTAACTGTCAATTGTATTGATTGATAAATTTCTTTCAATTTTAAGATAATTTTTAAAATTATTAAGTGCTACATCCCAATTCATATATATAATTGATTAATTAAATGCTATATTCATATTTAAAAAAAATATTTTAATGAAATTACAAATTATTAATGGTCCCAATTTAAATTTATTAGGAACAAGAGAAAAAGACATCTATGGTGACCAGAATTTTGAAGTTTACTTTAAAAAATTAAAATTAAAGTTTAAAAGTATTCAACTACATTATTTTCAATCAAATATTGAAGGTGAATTAATTGATAAAATTCATGATGTTGGATTTAATTTTGATGGAATAATTATAAATGCTGCTGCGTACACACATACATCAGTAGGAATAGGTGATGCAATTAGGTCAATATCAATTCCAGTTATAGAAGTTCATATTTCAAATACATATTCAAGAGAAGAATTTCGTCACAAATCGTTTTTAAGCCCACATGTTAAGGGAATAGTTATGGGTTTTGGATTAAGAAGTTATGATTTAGCTATTTCAAGTTTTATTGAAACTTATAAGTGAATAACTTCACCATATGCATCTGCAACAGCTTCCATTACAGCTTCACTCATTGTAGGGTGCGGATGAATAGCCTTAAGGACTTCATGCCCAGTAGTTTCTAATTTTCTTCCTAAAACTACTTCTGCTATCATATCTGTAACTCCATCACCAATCATATGACATCCAAGCCATTCTCCATATTTAGAATCAAAAATAACTTTTACAAACCCTTCACTTTTACCTGATGCTTGTGCTTTGCCAGATGCAGTAAATGGAAATTTTCCTACCTTAATATCATAACCTTTCTCGATAGCTTTTTCTTCTGTAAGACCAACGGATGCAATTTCAGGTGAACAATAAGTACACCCAGGAACATTATTATAATCTAGGGGAGAAACATCCATATTAGCAATTTTTTCAACACAAAGAATTCCTTCTGCTGAAGCTACATGTGCTAGAGCTTGTCCTTTAACAACATCACCAATTGCATAATACCCTTTAACATTAGTTTTGTAATATTCATCAACTAAAATTTTATCATTTTCTAATTCAATGCCAATATCTTCTAAACCAATGTTTTCAGTATTTGATTTAATTCCAACTGCGCTTAAAACAATTTCTGAATTAATTTTTGTTTTTTCTCCTTCAGAAGATTCAAAATAAACTTCTACACCATTATTAGTTATTTTTGAGTCTTTTACTTCTGATGAAGTAAAAATATTAATTCCTTTTTTCTTCAAATTTTTCTCTAATTCTTTTGAAATTTCTTTGTCTTCAATAGGAACTATTCTATCTAAATATTCAATTATAGTAACATTAGATCCCATTGAGTTATAAAAAAATGCGAATTCAATTCCAATAGCACCAGACCCAACGATTGTAATATCCTTCGGTTGTGTATTTAATGTCATAGCTTCCCTATATCCAATAATATTTTTGCCATCTTGTTTTAAATTTGCTATTTCTTTAGACCTCGCTCCAGTAGAAATTATTATTTTTTCAGAGAATATAATTGTTTCCTTATTTGATTCATCACTAATGGTAACAGTATGATCATTAGTTAGTCTACCAAATCCGTTAAAAACTTTAATTTTATTTTTTTTCATTAAAAAATTAACACCCTTACTCATTTTGTCAGCAACTTTTCTGCTTCTTTTAATAACGGAATTAAAATCTCTATTAATATCATTAACATCTATACCATAATCTTTTGCATTTTTTAAATATTCAAAAACTTGTGCAGATTTTAATAAAGCTTTTGTTGGAATGCAACCCCAATTTAAACAAACACCACCCAAGCTTTCCTTTTCAATTATAGCAGTATTTAAACCAAGTTGAGAAGCTCGAATAGCAGTAACATAACCACCTGGTCCACTTCCTAAAACTATTAAATCAAATTTTTCCATAGTTATTGTTTTTTGTTAAATGATAATGCAGCTGAGTTAATACAATATCTTTTTCCTGTTGTTTCTTTTGGCCCATCATTAAATACATGTCCAAGATGACCATCACATTTAGAACATTTTACTTCAATTCTTTTCATATTATGGGAAAGATCTTCTACATAAATAATTGAAGAAGGTATTGCTTTATCAAAGCTTGGCCAACCGCAATTGCTTTCATATTTATTTATGCTTGAAAATAGAATTTGATTGCAACCCTTACAGCTATAAGTCCCGTTTTCAAAATGTAAATTATATTCTCCTGTAAATGGTCTTTCTGTAAATGATTTTCTTAAAACCTGATAACTTAGATTGTCCAGATCATTTTTCCATTCTGAATCAGATTTTTTAATCTGTTTATTTTCCTGAGAGAAATTATAATTTGTCATAACTACACTTATTGCAAGAATGATATAAATCTTATTCATTAGTTTGTTTTAAGATTTTTAAAAATTAACGCATTTTTAGTAACACAGTGTCGATTTCCTGTAGTTTCAGGACCATCATTCCATACATTACCTAGGTGTGCTCCACAATTTTTACATTCTAGCTTTGTTTTATTTATAAATTGTTTGTCGTATTTGACCTTATTATCAATAGGTTTGTCAAAACTTTCATCATCAAAATCTGATTCATACTTGTTTTCAGATTTATAAAGAGGAGAATTGCATTTTTTACAATGATAAACACCTTTATTGTATTCAAGATTATTTGTTGAAAAATCTTTTAATTCTGAATTGTTTTCAATTTTACCTATAGATTTTTTTTGCTTAAAATCAGTGCAACTTTTTAAGAAGCAAACTAATAAAATAATAAAACCAATTTTTTTCATTCTTTATTTTTCAAAAGATGAACAAAAATACTTAATAATTTTAAAAAATATTAAGATAATTTGTATTAAGTATATTGCATATATTTAAATGAAAGATATTATGTCAAAAATTTTTTTAAAAAAAGGAGATTCTAAGGTTTTAAATGCATGGGCTTTTTATGATTGGGCTAATTCAGTTTATCCCCTAGTTATTTCATCTTCTGTTTTCCCGATTTATTATGGAGCTTTGTTTTTCGATGACTTATATATTGAGGTTTTCGGATTTAATTTTAAAAATACTGCTTTAATTAGTTTTTTAACTGCGTTTGCATTTATAATACTTTCTTTTATAACTCCTTTGCTTTCTGGAATTGCAGATTATATGGGAAATAAAAAAACTTTCCTTAAGTTTTTCTGTTATTTAGGATCTATATCTTGTATAGGATTATATTGGTTTGATTTAGAAAATATTTATATAGGTTTATTTTTTTATTTTTTAGCTCTAATTTCTTTTTGGGCTAGTTTAGTTTTTTATAATTCATATTTGCCTGATATTGCCTATAAAGAACAACAAGATTACATAAGTGCTAAAGGATATGCCATGGGTTATATTGGCAGTGTAATTCTATTAATATTTAATTTGTGTATGGTTATGTATCCAAGCTCATTTGGTATTTATGGAGATGGTGCTGAACTTATTGCAATGAAATATTCTTTTGTTTCAGTTGGACTTTGGTGGATTATTTGTAGCCAATATACTTTTTATCATCTTCCAAATTTAATTGAAAAAAGAAAAATTATTAAGGATGTGATTTTTAATGGTTTTAAAGAACTTAAAGAAGTTTGGGATGAAGTTAAAGATATTGTTATTATAAGGAAATTTCTAATCGCGTTTTTTATATATAGCTCTGCATTACAGACAGTTTTACTTATTGCAACGTATTTTGGGGAGCAAGAAATTATTTGGCCTGAAGGCGAAAAAACTATAGGCTTAATTGTTAGTATACTTTTGATTCAATTGATTGCTGTTTTTGGTGCAATGTTTACAGCAAAGCTTTCTGAAAAATTAGGGAACATTTATACACTAGTAATTTTAAATTTATTTTGGGCAATTTTATGTATTGGGGCATTTTTTATTACAAAACCATTAGAATTTTATATAGCAGCGGGATTAGTTGGTCTTGTTATGGGCGGTATACAAGCATTATCACGTTCTACTTTTTCGAAAATGATTCCAGAAACAAATAACACTACATCTTATTTTAGTTTTTATGATGTTTCACAGAAAGTAAGTATTGTAATTGGGATGACCTTGTTTGCTTTTGTCGATCAAATTACCGGAAGTATGAGAAATTCTATTTTAGTTTTCTTATTTATATTTCTTATAGGGGCTTTTCTTTTGAGAAGAATTAAAATTAAGAATGTTTGATTTTATGGCATGAATCTTGACTTATTTAATAGATATATAACTAAAAGATAATTTATTACAGTGTTATAATTAATTATATGACACTTTGACTTAAAAAATTTAATATGTCTAAATCTAAAATTGTAAATCTTGACATGATGTCACTGCAAAATATTGATGAGGATTCAGATTTAATTCCTTTAATGACTTCAGACGACGAGGAAGCAATTTCAAAAGAATCATTACCTGAAACCCTTCCAATTTTACCTTTGAAAAACACCGTTATGTTTCCTGGAGTAGTAATTCCTATAACTGCTTCTAGAGATAAGTCTATTAAATTAATTAAAGATTCTAATATAA
Source organism: uncultured Flavobacteriaceae bacterium (assembly GCA_964433845.1). Lineage (GTDB taxonomy): Bacteria > Bacteroidota > Bacteroidia > Flavobacteriales > Flavobacteriaceae > MAG-121220-bin8. The sequence continues at coordinate 76,606 of CAYSTA010000001.1, read as the reverse complement.
ATACGAAATTAATTGGGGTTGTTTCCCAAAAGGATTCTAAAATTCAAAATCCAAATTTAAATGATATTCAATCAACAGGGACAGTTGCTAAAATTTTAAGAGTCTTACAAATGCCTGATGGTAATGTAACTGTAATTATTCAAGGCAAAAAACGTTTCTCAATAGAAAAAGTTTTGTCTGAAGATCCATATATAACAGCTGAAATAAAAGAAATAAAAGAAATAAAGCCTTCTAATGATAATAAAGAATTTACTGCAACTATAGAATCAATTAAAGATATTGCTCTTAAAATTATTGAAGAAAACCCTAATATTCCAAGTGAAGCATCATTTGCCATTAAGAATATTCAGAGTGATTCATTTTTAGTAAACTTTGTGTGCTCCAATATGAATCTTAGTATTCAAGAGAAATATGATATTTTAAAAACAAGTGATCTTCATGATAGAGCTCTTATGTGTTTAAAACAAATGAATATAGAGCTCCAGAGACTTTCATTAAAAAATGATATTCAATCAAAAGTTAGGTCTGATTTAGATCAACAACAAAGAGAATATTTTTTACATCAGCAATTAAAAGCTATTCAAGAAGAATTAGGAGGTGTTTCATATGATGAAGAGATTAATGAAATGAGAATTAGATCAAAGAAAAAGAAGTGGGGGAAAGATATTAAAGATCACTTTTTAAAAGAGTTAGCTAAACTTCAAAGGATGAATCCTCAGGTTGCAGAGTATTCAATTCAAAGAAATTATTTAGACCTGTATTTAGATCTTCCTTGGAATGAGTTTTCAGTAGATAAATTTGATTTAAAGCGTGCTCAGAGGATATTAGATAGAGATCATTATGGATTAGATGATATTAAAAAAAGAATAATTGAACACATTGCTGTTTTAAAGCTTAGGAATGACATGAAATCTCCTATTCTATGTTTTAATGGACCTCCGGGAGTTGGAAAAACTTCTTTAGGTAAATCTATTGCTGAAGCATTAGGAAGAGAATATGTTAGAATTTCACTAGGTGGTTTAAGAGATGAATCAGAGATTAGAGGACATAGAAAAACATATATTGGAGCTATGCCTGGTAGAATTATTCAAAGTTTAAAAAAAGCTAAAACTTCTAATCCGGTTTTTGTTTTAGATGAAATTGATAAACTTTCTGTTGGTAATCAAGGGGATCCATCTTCTGCTATGTTGGAAGTTTTAGATCCTGAACAAAATACTTCATTTTATGACAATTTTGTTGAAACAGGTTTTGATTTATCTAAAGTTATGTTTATAGCTACTTCAAACAATATTTCAAATGTTCAACCTGCATTAATTGATAGAATGGAAATTGTTAATGTTTCTGGATATACAATTGAAGAGAAAGTTCAAATAGCAAAAAAACACTTATTGCCAAAGCAAATTTCTGAACATGGATTAGAAAAAAATATTATTAAATTAAATAAGCTATCATTAGAAAAGATTATTGAGGGATATACTAGGGAGTCTGGTGTAAGAGGTCTTGAAAAACAAATTGCAAAAGTTATTAGATATGTTGCAAAGTCTATCGCTATGGATGAGAAATTTTCGAAAAACATTTCAGTAGATGAATTGGAACAAATTTTAGGTCTTTCAATTTCTAAAGACAAGTATGAAAATAATGATGTTGCTGGAGTGGTAACTGGTTTAGCTTGGACTCAACTTGGTGGAGATATTTTATTCATTGAGTCGACCTTGTCTAAGGGAAAAGGCAATTTATCCATTACAGGTAATCTTGGAAAAGTAATGAAAGAGTCGGCAACAATTGCTTTAGAATATATTAAATCGAATTCAAATGAATTAAAAATTAATATTGATAAATTATCAAAATATAATTTACATATCCATGTCCCTGAAGGAGCAACCCCTAAAGATGGTCCAAGTGCAGGAATTTCTATGTTAACCTCCCTTGTTTCCTTATTAACCCAGAAAAAAGTTAAGAATAAACTAGCTATGACTGGGGAAATAACTTTGAGAGGAAAAGTTTTACCAGTCGGTGGAATTAAAGAAAAAATTTTAGCAGCTAAAAGAGCTAAAATCAAAGAAATTATTTTAAGTATTGATAATAAGAAAAACATCTTAGACATTGACAAAACTTATCTAAGAGGCCTTAAATTTCATTATGTTTCAAATATGAATGAAGTTATTGATATTGCAATAACAAAACAAAAAGTAAGAAATTATAAATGGTAGACCAATTTATAATAACAATAGATGGAACTTCATCAACTGGGAAAAGTACTATTGCAAAAAGAATAGCAAAAAAATTGGGATATGTTTATATTGATTCAGGAGCTATGTATAGGGCTTTAACTTATTATTGCATTCAAAATAACATAATTTCAAAACATTTTTTTAAGAAAGATCTGCTTATAAATAATTTGCCGTTAATTAAAATTGATTTTATTAAAAATCCGCTTAGTAATAACTTAGAAGTGAATTTAAATGGAGATTTTATTGAAAATAAGATAAGAACTTTAGAAGTTTCAGATCTTGTAAGTGAATTGGCAAAAATAGATGATGTTAGAGAATATATGGTAAGAATTCAACATTCATTAGGAAATAAAAAAGGAGTAGTAATGGATGGTAGAGATATTGGCACTGTTGTTTTTCCCAATGCTGAATATAAATTTTTTTTAAAAGCTTCAAGTAAATTAAGAGCCAAAAGACGATATGATGAGTTGATTCTAAAAAATAAAGAAATATCATTTAATGAAGTATATAAAAATATTGTTTCTAGGGATAAACTAGACATTAATAGATCTAATTCTCCTCTAAAAAAAGCTTCGGACGCTATTCTGATTGATACTGAAACCCTAAATTTAAATCAAGTTGAAAGTAAAATTTTAGAATATATAAACTTGCCAAATTTAAATTCTTAATAAAAAATTTGATTAAAAGATAAAATGACTTATTTTCGCGATCCTTTTGGTTGGTTAATATAGGATACCAAAAGTTTAATTTTGATTAACATCTTCTAATTTACTCCTTTATTTCTATTAATAAATTAGAATACAAAAAATAAGTTATGCCTGCAACTAAAAAAGACAGCAAATCTAAGAAAGCTGTTGAAAAAAAATCTAAACCAAAAAAAGAAATTAAAAAGTCAGCTACAAAAAAGAAGGCTGTTAAAACAACTTCAAAACCAAAAAAAGAATCAAAACCAAAAGTTAAAGTTGTAGAAAAGGTAGTTGAAGTCATTGAAACAACTCAAGATGTAAAAAAAACTAAGGAAAAGGGGAATAAAGTTGATGAAAATCAATCAAAAAAGGTTCCAGAAACAAAAAAATCTATACCATCAGATAAATTTTTAAAAGATTTTGATTGGGAAAATTTTGAAGAAGGTATAGAAACAGTTGATGAAAAAAAATTGGTTGAGTTAGAAAAATTAATTGAAAAAAACTTTGTTGACACTTATAATGACAGTGTCATTGAAGGAGTCATTATTAATTTAACGGATAGAGAAGCTATTATTGATATAAATGCTAAATCTGAAGGTGTTATATCCCTAAATGAGTTTAGGTATAACCCTGATTTGAAGATTGGAGACAAAGTTGAGGTGTTAGTTGATATTCAAGAAGATAAAACAGGTCAATTAATATTATCCCATAGAAAAGCTAGAACAATAAAAGCTTGGGATAGAGTAAATGAAGCACATGATAAATCTACTGTTGTAACAGGTTTTGTTAAGTGCAGAACAAAAGGAGGAATGATTGTTGATGTTTTTGGTCTTGAAGCTTTTCTTCCTGGATCACAAATAGATGTTAAGCCTATAAGAGATTATGACCAATACGTTAATAAGAACATGGAATTTAAGGTCGTTAAGATCAATCATGAGTTTAAGAATGTAGTGGTTTCTCATAAGGCTCTTATAGAAGCTGATATAGAGGAACAGAAAAAAGAAATTATTAGTCAACTTGAAAAAGGTCAAGTATTAGAGGGAATTGTAAAAAATATTACAACATATGGTGTGTTTATTGATTTAGGTGGTGTTGATGGATTAATTCATATTACTGATCTTTCATGGAACAGAATAAATCATCCTAGTGAAATATTAGAGTTAGATCAAAAGTTAAATGTAGTTATACTTGACTTTGATGATGATAAATCAAGAATTCAATTAGGTGTTAAACAATTAAGTCCTCATCCTTGGGAAGCTTTAAATGCAGAATTAAAGGAAGGTGACAAGGTTAAAGGAAAAGTTTCAGTATTAGCTGATTATGGAGCTTTTGTTGAAATTGTTGATGGAGTTGAAGGATTGGTTCATGTTTCTGAAATGTCATGGTCAACCCATCTTAGATCTGCTCAAGATTTTGTAAAAGTTGGAGATGAAGTTGAAACCGTAGTTTTATCATTAGATAGAGATGAAAGAAAAATGTCTTTGGGAATTAAGCAATTAACTAATGATCCATGGACAGATATAACATCTAAATATCCAAAAGGTTCTAAACATACAGGGCTTATAAGGAATTTTACAAATTTTGGAATATTTGTTGAACTAGAAGAAGGTATAGATGGTTTAGTTTATATTTCGGACCTTTCTTGGACAGTTAAAGTTAAACATCCTTCTGAACTTTTCTCAGCTGGAGATTCAATTGACGTTATCGTTTTGGAACTTGATTCAGATGATAGAAAATTAAGTTTAGGACATAAACAAACTATGGATAATCCTTGGGATGCTTATGATAAAACTTTTGCTGAAGGCACGATTCACAATGGAACCATATTCAATTCAAATGATAAAGGTTCAACTATTAAATTTAATGATGATGTAATAGCTTTTGTTCCAAGTAGACATTTATTGAAGGAAGATGGAAATAAATTAAAAAAAGGTGATACTGCAGATTTTAAAGTTATAGAATATAATAAAGATTTTAAAAGAGTAGTAATGTCTCATACAGTTCTTTTTAAAGAAGATGAAGCTAAAACAGTACAGAAATCTTTAAAGAAGGTTAATAAGAAGGATTCTGACAAGTCTACTTTAGGTGATTTAGATGTTTTAGCAGATCTTAAAAAGAAAATGGATGATAAAAAATGATTTTTTAAATCTGATTAACTAACCAGTCACCAACTTCACTAGTAGAATAGGATTTTTTTCCATTAGATAAATCTTCTGTTACAATCATTTCTTCAAGTGATTTATTTACAATCTCTCTAATTAGTTGTGCTTCTTTTTTCAGTGAAAATGCATCTTCAAACATCATTGCAGCTGATAGTATTGCTGCTAAAGGGTTAGCTATATTTTTTCCTGCAACTTGTGGATATGAACCGTGAATTGGTTCAAATAATGAAGTTTCTTTACCAATTGAAGCAGAGGGCATAAGACCCATAGAACCAGAAATAACAGATGCTTCATCAGTTAAAATATCCCCAAACAGGTTTTTAGTAATTAAAACATCATAAGAGTTAGGCCATTGTACCAATCTCATTGCTACAGCATCTACAAACTCATAAGACACATTTACTTCAGGATAATCTTTTTCCATTAATTGAACAGTTTCTCTCCAAAGTCTAGAAGATTCTAATACATTTGCTTTATCTACACAACATAAATTTTTTGATCTCCTCATAGCTAATTCAAACCCTTTTTTAGCCAATCTTATTATTTCTTTACGAGAATAAGTACATGTGTCAAATGCGATATTCCCCTTATTTTTTCTTCCACTTTTGCCAAAATATATTCCACTAGTTAATTCTCTTACAAAAATTAAGTCTGTACCTTCAATTCTTTCTTTTTTTAAAGGTGATTTATTTATGAGAGATGGAAATGTGAAAGTAGGTCTTATATTTGCGAAAAGACCCAATTTTTTTCTCATTTTTAATAAACCTTGTTCTGGTCTAACTTTAGCATTAGGATCGTTGTCATATTTTGGATGACCTATTGCTCCGAATAATATAGCATCGGATTTCATACAAATTTCATGAGTCTCTTCTGGGTATGGATCTCCAACTTTATCAATAGCATCAGCTCCAGTTAATGCTGGAGTCCAATTAATTTTATGATTAAATTTTTTTGCGATAGCATTAGACACCTTTACAGCTTGATCAATAACTTCAGGACCAATTCCATCTCCAGGAAGTAAAGCTATATTTAATTCCATAGTTATATAATATTTAGCATTTTTTCTGTAGCCTTTATTGCTGAAACTGTTTGATCAGAATCTAGTCCTCTGGTTATAAATTCTTTGTTTTCATTTTTCCATGTTATAAATGTTTCACAAAGAGCATCTGAATTACTTCCTGGTGGTATTGTAACAGCGTAGTCAATTAATAAAGGTAAATTTATTTTATTAGAAAGGTATATCTTTTTAACCGCATTCATAAAGGCATCAAATTGACCATCTCCATTACAAGATTCTTTAAATAATATTCCTTCAATTTCAATTTCTAAATCTGCAGAAGGATTTAATCCTTTTTCGTGTTTTAAAACATAAGATTTAATAATTGTTTTATTTTTAAACTCTGAGCTATTTAAAACGTCAGAAATTATATAAGGAAGATCCTCAGCAGTTACCTTTTCTTTTTTATCACCTAGTTGAATAATTCTTTCGGTTACTTTTTTTAGGTTATCACTATTTAGTGTTAATCCTAAATCTAGTAAATTTTTTTTAATATTAGCTTTACCAGACGTTTTTCCCAAGGCATATTTTCTTTTTCTACCAAATCTTTCAGGAAGTAAGTCGTTATAATATAAATTTTTCTTACTATCTCCATCCGCATGAATTCCAGCAGTTTGAGTAAATACATTTTCTCCTACAATTGGTTTATTAGCTGGAATTCTAAAACCAGTAAAAGCAGACACTAACTTACTTACTTTATACAAGGATTCTTCTTTTAAATTAATTTCAACATCTTTAACAAAATCTTTTATTACAGCTGCGACACTTGCCATAGGAGCATTTCCTGCTCTTTCACCCATCCCATTTACAGTTAGATGTAAACCATGACAACCTGCTCTTAAACTTTCAATTACATTAGAGACACTAAGGTCATAATCGTTATGAGCATGGAAATCAAAATGAGTTTGGGGATATTTATTAATAATTTCAGATACAAATAAAAATGTTTCGGAAGGAGTTAAAACTCCTAGAGTATCAGGTAATAAAATTCTGTCAATAGGTTGTTTTGTTAGGAAATCAAGAAATTCAAAAACATATTCCTTTGAATTTCTCATCCCATTACTCCAATCTTCTAAATAAACATTGGTACTTATACCTTCCTTTTTAGCAGATAATATGGAATCATCAATTTCTTTAAAGTGTTTTTCTGGAGTTTTCTTAATTTGATGTTTTAGATGATTTAAAGATCCTTTTGTAAGTAGGTTTTGGACTTTTGCTCCCGATTTTAATAACCAATTAAGAGAAATTCCATTATCTAAGAAAGTTAAAATTTCAATTTTATTTAAATAGCCATTTGATTTAGCCCAATTAGTAATGTTTTCTACTGCTTTAAATTCCCCTTTTGACACTCTAGCAGAAGCAACCTCAATTCGATCAATTTTTAACTCTTCAATTAATAATTTAGAAATTGTTAATTTTTCAGATGCTGAAAAGGACATTCCAGATGTTTGTTCCCCATCTCTAAGGGTTGTATCCATTATTTCAACTATTCTTTTTTTCATACTTTAAAGAGGAGTTTGCTTTGCAAATTCTTCAATTGAACTTTTTATATTCATTAAATAATCAATATCATCATAACCATTTAGCATATTTTCTTTTTTATATTCATTTATTTCAAATGACTCAAATATATGACTCTCAATTATACTAATAACTTGTTTTTTAAGATCTACTTTTATTTTTGTATTAGGATTTTTATAAATTTCATTAAAGATATTCTCTAAAAAATTAGGTGAAACTTGAACAGGGAGAACACCTATATTTAAACAGTTGTTTCTAAAAATATCAGCAAAAAAACTTGAGACAACACATCTAAAGCCATAATCATAAATAGCCCATGCAGCATGTTCTCTAGATGATCCTGATCCAAAATTTTTTCCTGCTACCAATATCTTTCCACTATACGTATCATTATTTAAAACAAAATCTTTTTTATGTTGATTTTTTGAATCATACCTCCAATCTCGAAATAAATTATCTCCAAAACCAACTCTTTCAGTTGCCTTTAAAAATCTAGCAGGAATAATTTGATCAGTATCAATATTTTCAATTGGTAGAGGAACAGCAGAGCTTTCAAGTACATTAAATTTATCGTATGCCATAAGTTATTAATATAAGGTTCTTGGATCTGTTACAGTTCCCGTTATAGCAGCTGCGGCAGCTACTAAAGGACTTGCTAACAATGTTCTTGATCCGGGACCTTGTCTGCCTTCAAAATTTCTATTTGATGTGCTTACAGCATATTTACCAGCTGGTATTTTATCATCATTCATTGCTAGGCATGCTGAGCATCCAGGTTCTCTTAATTCAAATCCAGCTTCTTCTAAAATAGATAATAATCCTTCTTCTTTTATAGCTTCTTCTACTTTATGAGAACCAGGAACTAACCAAGCAGTTACATTTGGTGCTTTCTTTTTACCCTTAACTATTTCAGTAAATGCTCTAAAATCTTCTATTCTTCCATTAGTACAACTTCCTAAAAAGACAAAATCAATTTTTTTACCTAACATACTTTCACCCTCATTAAAATTCATGTATTTAAGAGATTTATGATATGTTTTAGCTTCACTATTTTGATTTATTGTTTTAGGAATACCATTTGCTATACTCATTCCCATTCCAGGGTTAGTACCATAAGTTATCATGGGTTCAATCTTATTTCCATCAAATTCCAGTTCCTTATCAAAAATTGCATTTTTATCACTTTTCAATGTTAACCAATATTGCATTGCTTTTTTCCAATCTTCACCCTTAGGACTATATTCTCTATTCTTTAAATAATTAAATGTTTTTTTATCAGGCGCTATCATTCCTCCTCTTGCACCCATTTCAATACTTAAATTGCAAACTGTCATTCTTCCTTCCATGCTCATTTCTGTAAAAACATTTCCAGAATATTCAACAAAATAGCCTGTTGCACCTGATGTAGTTAATTTAGAGATTATAAAAAGGGCTACATCTTTTGGAGTTACACCTTTATTTAATTTACCATTGACATTTATTCTCATTTTTTTAGGCTTAGGTTGCATTATACATTGGGTAGAAAGAACCATTTCAACTTCAGATGTTCCAATTCCAAAAGCTATTGCACCAAATGCACCATGAGTTGAGGTATGAGAATCACCACAAACAATGGTTGCTCCAGGTTGTGTTATTCCATATTCTGGACCAATAACATGAACAATCCCATTTTTTTTATGACCTAAACCCCAGTATGAAATTCCATGTAATTTGGAATTTTCCTCCAATGCTTTTAATTGATTAGCGGATAAAGGGTCTTTAATAGGAAGATGTTGGTTTTTTGTTGGAGTGTTATGATCAGCTGTTGCAAATGTTTTATCTGGAAATAATACTTTAGCTTTTCTGTTTTTTAATCCCAAAAATGCTACTGGACTAGTAACTTCATGTACCAAATGTCGGTCTATAAATAAGACATCTGGTCCATTATTGATTGTATGAACTATATGGGAGTCCCAAACCTTATCAAACAATGTATTACTCATGATTTATAAAGTAATAATAGATTTTAAATTAGATTTTTTTATGATGATAGGAATGTCTAAGTCTTTTACTTCTTTTTTTTGATCAGCAAATTTTAAAAATTCAGAATAAACAATATCTAATTCATCCTTAGTCAATTGGAATCCTATATTTTTAGCTCTATAGGCTAGTGCAGCTCTACCACTTCTTGCAGTAAGAACTATTGCAGACTCATTTACTCCTACATCTAGAGGATTTATAATCTCATAAGTTTCTCTTTTTTTAATCACTCCATCTTGATGAATTCCAGAACTATGAGCAAAAGCATTAGCACCCACAATTGCTTTATTAGGTTGAACTGGCATTGCCATGCTTTCTGATACCATTTTACTTGTATCAAATAAAAGTTTAGAATTAATATTTGTGTCTAAATTTAATTTATCATGCTGTCTCATTATCATAACTACTTCTTCTAATGATGTATTTCCAGCTCTTTCACCTATACCATTAATAGTACATTCAATTTGTCTTGCACCATTTAATGCTCCATAAATAGAATTAGCTGTAGCAAGACCCAAATCATTGTGGCAATGACATGAAAGAGTAGCTTTATCAATATTTTTTACATTTTCTTTAAGAAATTTAATTTTTTCTCCATATTCAAATGGAAGACAATAACCTGTAGTATCAGGTATATTAAGAACAGTGGCTCCAGCTTCAATCATTTTTTCACAAACTTTGGCTAGAAATTCATTATCAGTTCTTCCTGCATCTTCAGCATAAAATTCTACATCATTTACAAACTTTTTAGCATATTTTACTGCTTCAAAACCTTGTTCAATGATTTTTTCTCTAGTAGAATTGAATTTATATTTGATATGGGAATCAGATGTGCCAATACCTGTATGAATTCTTGGATAGATTGCTTTTTTTAAAGATTCTGCTGCTACTTCAATATCTTTTTTAACCGCTCTAGTTAAACCACAAACAGAGGCATTCTTAACAATTTTGGAAATTTCCATAACGGAATTAAAGTCTCCTGGACTAGAAATAGGAAAACCAGCTTCAATTACATCTACTCCTAAATCATCAAGTCTTTCAGCAATAATAAGTTTTTGTTCTGTATTTAACTTGCATCCAGGAACTTGTTCTCCATCTCTTAATGTTGTATCAAAAATTTTAACAATTTCTTTGCTCATTTATATAATAGGTTTATAAAAAGATATTCGAAAGGTAAAAGTAATAAAATCAGGTAAATAAATCTATTTTTGGTTATAGTTAAGGCATAAGTCCCAAATATTGTTTTTTGGAGGATTTGCTATAATTTGTATCTTTTTTTTAGTTACAGGGTGTATAAAACTTATTTTTCTTGAATGTAAATGAATGCTACCATCTTTATTAGATCTAGGATAACCATACTTTAAATCTCCTTTAATTGGATAACCAATATAAGCCAATTGTGTTCTGATCTGATGATGTCTTCCACTTTCTAAATTTATGCTTAAAAGAGAGTATTTATCTAAATCCAATTTTTTTTTATAATTTAAAATAGCTTTTTTTGATTCTTTATTTAAACTATTAGTTACATACGATTTGTTTTGTTTTTTATTTTTTATAAGATAGTTAACTAGCTTATCGGATACTTTTTCTTCCATTAAGTTAACAATAGCCCAATATGTTTTTTTTATTTCATTTTTCTTAAATAATTCATTTATTCTTGAAAGAGCTTTTGATGTTTTAGTAAAAATGATTAATCCACTAGTTGGTCTATCTAGCCTGTGTGCTATTCCTAAATAGACATTTCCTTTTTTATTATATTTTTTTTTTAAGTAGGATTTTATCTTGTCTCCCAAAGTTTGATCTCCAGTAATATCACCTTGACTTAAATCACCAGGGATTTTATTAACTATGATTAAATGATTGTCTTCAAATAATATATCTAACACAAATAATTAATATTGTTCATTTTTATTTGGAAAATTTTTGTTTTTTACATCTTTAATATAGCTTTTAATTGCTTTAGACATTATATCATTTAAATCAACATATCTTCTTAAAAACCTTGGATTGAATTCTGTAGTAAGCCCAACTAAATCATGAACAACTAATACTTGGCCGTCTACATCACTTCCCGCTCCAATTCCTATTACAGGACTATTTATTTCATTTGTAACTTTTTTTGAGACTGCAGCTGGAATTTTTTCTAAAACTATACCAAAGCATCCCAGTTCATCTAAAAGTTTAGCATCATCTATTAATCTTTTTGCTTCTTTATTTTCTTTTGCTCTAACTGTATAAGTTCCAAATTTATAAATTGACTGAGGAGTTAATCCTAGATGCCCCATTACAGGTATACCTGCATTTAATATTTTTATTATCGAATCTTTAATTTCTGATCCACCTTCCATTTTTACAGCATGAGCCCCAGATTCTTTCATAATTCTAATAGCAGACCTTAATGCTTCATTAGGATCAGATTGATAACTTCCAAAGGGTAAATCAACTACAACTAAAGCTCTCTTGACTCCTCTTACAACCGAAGATGCATGATAGATCATTTGATCTAAAGTTATAGGTAAAGTAGTTTCATGCCCTGCCATCACATTTGATGCTGAATCTCCTACCAAAATAATGTCAATACCTGAAGAATCAATAATTTTTGCCATTGAATAATCATAACATGTTAGCATAGATATTTTATCACCTCCTTGTTTCATTTCTAACAATGTATGTGTTGTTACTCTTCTATATTTCTTATTAGACATAATAAAATTTTTGTAAATGTAATTTAAAATATTAATTCTATAATTGATTAAAATTATTTACTGCCACTATGTCAGGAATCCTACAATGGCATAATCATTGAAATGTGTTATTTGTTAATGATAAAATTATAAAAATGAACAAAATAATTGGAATTGATTTAGGAACCACAAATTCTTGTGTTTCCGTGATGGAAGGAAATGAACCAGTAGTTATACCAAATGCTGAGGGAAAAAGAACAACACCTTCTGTAGTAGCTTTTGTTGAAGGTGGAGAAATTAAGGTAGGAGATCCTGCTAAAAGACAAGCCGTTACTAACCCTACAAAAACAGTTGCCTCAATAAAGAGGTTTATGGGGAGTAAGTATAGCGAATCAAAGAAAGATGCTGAGAGATCTGCATATAAAGTGGTTAAAGGAGATAATGATACTGCAAGAGTTGATATAGATGGAAGATTATATACTCCTCAAGAATTATCAGCTATGACTCTTCAAAAAATGAAGAAAACAGCAGAAGATTATCTAGGTAATGCAGTTACTGAAGCAGTAATTACTGTGCCAGCATATTTTAATGATTCTCAAAGGCAAGCAACAAAGGAAGCTGGAGAAATAGCTGGATTAAAAGTTCAGAGAATTATAAATGAGCCAACTGCAGCAGCATTAGCTTATGGTTTGGATAAATCAGGAAAAGATCAAAAAATTGCAGTTTTTGATTTAGGTGGAGGTACATTTGATATTTCTATCCTTGAACTTGGAGATGGAGTTTTTGAAGTTCTTTCAACAAATGGTGATACTAGATTAGGTGGAGATGATTTTGATGAAGCTATTATCCAATTTTTAGCAGATGAGTTCAAAAAGCAAGAAGATATAGACCTTAGAAAAGATCCTATGGCATTGCAGAGATTAAAGGAGGCTGCAGAAAAAGCTAAAATTGAGCTTTCTTCATCTGCCCAAACAGAAATTAATTTACCATATATTTCTGCAACTTCATCCGGTCCAAAACACCTTGTTAAAACTTTAACTAAATCTAAGTTTGAACAATTAACTACAGAACTGGTTAAAAGATCAATGGAGCCAGTAAAAAAGGCACTAAGTGACGCAGGATTAAGTGTTAAAGATATAAATGAAGTTATTCTAGTTGGAGGATCAACAAGAATTCCTATAATTCAAGAAAAAGTAGAGAAGTTTTTTGGTAAAAAACCATCTAAAGGTGTTAACCCTGATGAGGTTGTTGCAATTGGAGCAGCTATTCAAGGTGGAGTACTTACAGGAGATGTTAAGGATGTTTTATTATTAGATGTTACACCATTGTCTTTAGGTATAGAAACTATGGGAAGTGTTATGACTAAGCTAATAGAATCTAATACTACAATTCCTACAAAAAAATCACAAGTTTTTTCAACTGCTGCTGATAATCAGCCATCTGTTGAAATCCATGTTCTTCAAGGAGAAAGACCAATGGCCAAAGACAATAAAACTATTGGAAGGTTTCATCTAGATGGTATACCACCATCTCCTAGAGGTGTTCCTCAAATTGAAGTTACTTTTGATATTGATGCAAATGGAATGATACATGTTACTGCAGCCGATAAAGCTACTGGTAAAACGCAAGATATTAGAATTGAAGCTTCATCTGGGTTAACTGAGGCAGAAATTGAAAAAATGAAAAAAGAAGCAGAAGCAAATGCTGAATCAGATAAAAAAGTAAAAGAAGAAGTAGATACTTTAAATAGTGCAGATGCAATGATTTTTCAAACGGAAAGTCAATTAAAGGAATATGGAGATAAGCTTTCAAAGGATAAGAAAAAAGCAATAGAAGAATCCTTAGAAACCTTGAAGAAAGCGCACGAATCTAAAGATATAGATAGTATAAAAACTGCTCTTGAAGGAATTAATGAAGCTTGGAAAAATGCATCAGAAGAATTATATAAAGCTCAAGCTGAATCTGCCCAAAGTGCACCTGGTGCAGCACCAAAAGGAAATGCTAAGTCTGATAATGGAAAAGATTCTTCTGATGATGTTCAAGATGTTGATTTCGAGGAAGTTAAATAACAAATATTTTTAAAAAATAATTAATGAATAAAACAGAAAACGGAAACCAACAATTAAATTCAATCAGAGAGGAATTCAATCAAAGAATAGACACAAAAGTAATGCTAGGCAATACAAAAAGAATTTCTTGGAATAAATTTAGAAGATACAGGTCAATCTAATGGTAAAGATAGTTTTATCCACTTATAAAAACGTATCAAAATTTTTGATGCGTTTTTTTTGTTTTATACTTTTGGCAAATGAATAAAGAAAACTTATTAAAAAAGATAAACTCTGTAAATAAAAACTCTTTGGAAGAAACTTTGGAAATTGAATTTATAGATATAGGTGAAGACTTTATAATTGCAAAAATGCCAGTTACTTCAAAGGTGCTCCAACCGGATGGAGTTTTACATGGAGGAGCTACTGCAGCTCTTGCTGAATCAGTAGGCAGTGCCGCTTCATATTTCTCTATTGATAAAGATAAACAAATAGTAAGGGGAATGGTTATTTCTTGTAATCATTTGAAAGGGGTTACAGAGGGTTATGTTTATGGTAAAGCGACACCTATACATAAAGGCAGAACTACTCAGCTTTGGGAAATTAAAGTTACTGATGATAATGATAATTTAATTTCTCATTGTAAGCTTTCAACTATTATTTTAAATAAAAGATAATTAAGATTTAGGAATTCATGTATATAGAAAATGTATTAAAAGTAAAAAATGATTGGTGGAGATATATAATAGGTTGCGTTGTAATTTTTATTGCTACTCAAATTGGTTCTATTCCTTTTATAATTGCAATTTCTTCTAAAGTTGGAGTTGAGGGAACTTCTCAAATTGATTATTCTACTATGATGACTGTACTGGGTGATAGTAATTTAACTTTATTTTATTTTTTAATTCCTTTTCTATTTGGATTTATTGGACTTTTTTTAACAATTAAATTTTTACATAATCAAACTTTTTTATCATTAACTACATCAAGAAAAAAAATAGATTTTTCTAAAATAGGAGTCTCTTTTTTAGTTGCCTGTTTAATTGTTCTATTTTGGACTCTTACAGCCTATTTAATATCCCCTGAAGATTACTTATTTAATTTTAAATTGAAGCCCTTTTTGATTTTAGCCATAATTTCAATTTTGTTAATTCCAGTTCAAACGAGTATGGAAGAATATTTGTTTAGAGGTTATTTAATGCAAGGTATTGGAGCAATTGTAAAAAATAAATGGATACCATTATTAATAACATCTTTATTATTTGGGTTTTTACACTACTGGAACCCTGAAATAGATAAATTGGGCAATTTATCTATAATTTATTATGTTTTAACAGGATTGTTTTTAGGTGTGATTACACTTATGGATAAAGGAATGGAACTTGCTATAGGTTTCCATGCTGGAAATAATGTGTTTCTATCTCTATTAGTAACAGCTGATTGGACTGTTTTTCAAACGAATTCTATTTTGAAAGATGTAGGTGAACCAGATCTGACAAGTATGTTGGTTCCATTTTTTATTATTTATCCTCTTATAATTTTATATTTCTCTAAAAAATATAACTGGAGTGATTGGAAAGAAAATTTAAGTGGAAGAATTAACTAACTTTATAATTATTTTAACATAATTAATATATAATTATTTACATATTGCACTAGCAACAACTTTATTAAAATGGCATTAAATAAAAACGGAATTTTTGCATGGGCTTCATTCATTTTAACTATACTAGGAATAGCAATTATATTGTTAGGAGTATTAAAATATCAAGATAATGCAATTGGATTCTCTCTAGTAGGAATTGGTTTTATTTCTATAGGATGGGCATTTAATGCTTTAAAAGGAAGGGTTTAGTTGCTGTTTCCAGTCATTTTTTTTACATCTACCCATTTATCAAATTCTTTAGCACTTGCATAGCCTAATTTAATGGTCGCTTCTTTTAAAGTTGTGCCATTTTTATGAGCAAGATTTGCTATTTCTGCCGCTTTATAATATCCTATTTTACTGTTTAATGCAGTAACTAACATTAAAGAATTATTAACATGCTCTTCAATCCTTTTTTTGTTTGGTTTTATTCCTTTTACACAGTTATTGTTAAAACTATCAACTGCATCAGAAATAAGCGTAGAGGATTCTAATACGTTAGCAGCCATTAAAGGTTTATAAACGTTTAATTCATAATGACCCTGCATTCCCCCAATAGTTACTGAAACATCATTACCAATTACTTTAGCACATACCATAGATAATGCCTCACATTGAGTTGGATTAACTTTTCCAGGCATTATAGAACTTCCAGGTTCATTTGCAGGTATTGATATTTCTCCTATTCCAGATCTAGGTCCGGAAGCCATCATTCTAATATCATTTGCAATTTTATTTAATGAATTGGCAATTAATTTTAAGGCACCATGTGATTCTACAAGAGCATCATGTGCTGCAATTGATTCAAATTTATTTTCAGCTGAAACAAAATTTAATCCAGTGAATTTTGATATAAATTCTGCAGACATTTCAGAATAACCTTCTGGAGAATTTATACCAGTTCCTACCGCTGTTGCTCCTAGAGCAAGCTCAGACAAGTGATTTAACGAATTTTTTAAAGAACTTAAACCATGTTTTATTTGAGATTGATAGCCTGAGAACTCTTGTCCTAAGGTAACTGGTGTAGCATCCATCAAGTGGGTTCTGCCTATTTTGATAATGTCTTCAAATTCTCTTGATTTTTTTAAAAGAGTTTTTTCAAATTCTTCAAGACTTGGAATAGTATTTTCTATCAATTTCTTATAAATAGCAATATGCATCGCTGTTGGAAAGGTGTCATTTGAAGATTGAGACATATTAACATCGTCATTTGGTGCTAATGTCTTTTCAGATTCTCCCAATTTTTTTCCTTCTATTATATGAGCTCTATTAGAAATAACCTCATTAACATTCATATTAGTTTGTGTGCCTGATCCTGTTTGCCATATTACGAGTGGAAACTGATCATTATGTTTACCATCTAAAATCTCATCACAAACATTACCAATAAGATCCCTTTTTTCTTTATTTAAAACACCTAATTTGTGATTGGTAAATGCAGCAGCTTTTTTTAGATATGCAAAACCATAAATGATTTCAATAGGCATTGAGTGAGGTTTGCCAATTTTAAAATTATTTATTGATCTTTGGGTTTGGGCTCCCCATAAACAATTAATTGGCACTTCAACTTTCCCAATAGTATCTTTTTCTATTCTGTATGACATGTCAAAGAATTATAATACAAATTTACTACAAATGGTTTATATATTTGTTTTTTATCAATTGTTAAAAAAAATATTTTAATGGAAGATATCTTTAATTATATTTGCATTATATAAATTTTATGGAATTTGATCAATATTTAGGGTTTATTTTGTTTTTATCAGTTTTAACAATGGGATTCTGGTTAATGTTTTTATTGTTAACTTTTATTATACCTTATTGGGTAGGTGGAGCATTCATTGAAAGAATGAAGGAACTAAGGAAAAAAATAAAAAAATAATTTATCCTCCAAAACCTTCACCTTCATAATCCTCATAATTTGGTCTTTCCTTTGTTTGACTTTTCTTTTGATTTAATCTGTATATAAGACTCAAACTAAAGTTTCTTCCTCCTCTCCAACTTGATTCAGTATAATTTTTATAGGTTTCATTAAATGTTTCTAATCTCCATTTTTGGGTTTCAAAAATATCATTGATTTTAAAAGTTAAAGTCATTTTATCCTCAATAATATCTGTACTGAAAGCAGTATTTGTACTTATTGATGCTTTTCGAGTTGAAATAGCATTTTTTTGAGGACCTCTATAACTTAATCTTGTTTGCCAATCAATTGAAGAGAATAATTTCAAATAATTATTTAATCTTGCTGTCCAAATTAGATTTTTTGAGTCATAAACTATATTGTTATAAGTTCCTATTACCTCAGATTGATAAAAATTAATATTTCCTCCAATTCTCCAGTTTTTTGATTGAGTATAATTGGTGTTAAACTCAATTCCTATTTCTTCTTGTGATGATAAGTTTATAGGAGATCTTCTAATAACTGGAACAAGAATATCATTAACCAAAACGGCATTACCAGTTGCTTCATTTATAAAAGTATATATTCCATTAGATTTTTTATAATATATTGATCCGTTTAAAGTTGTTTTATCTAGTCTTTTTAAGTAACCTATATCAATTCCATTAGAATATGTAGGGTTTAAGTAAGGATTTCCTTGAAAAAAACTTGTTTCACTAGATCTTGATGGAAATGGGTTAATAAAATAGGATCTAGGTCTACTAATTCTTCTACTATACCCTAAAGTAATGGTTTCATTTTCTTTTAATTCATAAGCTAAATTTACTGTTGGAAACAGATCATTATATTTTTTTATGTCATTACTATTGGTTTCTTTTTGTTTAACTATAGTTTTAGATTCTTCAATTCTTAATCCTAATAAATATGAAAATTTATTTTTTTTGTTCCCAAATTGAGTATAAAATGCATTTATCTTTTCGTTATAAAAAAGACTGTTACTAAGATTGGAATTTCTTACATAGTTTCCATTAGAGTTTTCATCTTCTACAAGATAATCTGTATTTTGAAATTTATTGCTTTTTCTATAACCCATTTCAAATTGTCCATCCTCTCCAATTGGCAAAACATAATCAATTTTGTAGAGTTCACTTTCTTGTCTCTCATCTGTTTTAACTTTTTCACTTAAGTATTTAACATAGTTTGGAATAGATTGGGTATTAGAAATTAAACCACTTTCAATTTCATTGGATTTTTCTTTTTGATAATCCATTGTTATTTCGGCTTTATTAGCAAATTCGTGAGCGAAGTATAATGAAAATTCATTTGTATCATCTTTTTCATTTTCATTTTCAATTCTTTTAGAAGACTTTTTAATTCCTTGAAAATTTTGAATGATATTATTAATAGTTTCATCGTTACTTTCACTTTCTCTAGTTAAATAGGAAACAACTAAACTTGTTTTTTTAGAAATAAAATATTCAATTCCATTATTTTGATAATTAGACTCTCTTTCACTATTTCTATTTCCAATTTCATCAAGAAAATTATTGACAGAATTTCCAGTATAGTATTCAGTATTACTATTTGAAACATTTTCATAGCTTCTTAGGTTATAACCGTTATTACTAAAAAAATTAATTTTTTTGGTTCTGTAATTAAGATTCCCTGAAATACCATAAGATTTTGGATCTCCACCATTTATACTTATTGATCCATTTAATCCAGCTAGCTTATTTCTTCTTAAAACAATATTAATTATTCCAGCAGTTCCTTCTGCATTATATCTAGCAGATGGAGAAGTGATGATTTCAACCTTTTCAACACTTTCAGAAGGAAATTGTTTTAATGCATCATTGCTGCTTATTCCAACTAATCCTGAGGGTTTACCATTAATTAAAATTCTAACGCTTTGATTTCCTCTTAGCGAAACATTTCCATCAATATCTACAGCGACAGATGGAAGGTTGTCAAGAACATCACTAACACTACTTCCTCTAAGTGTTAAGTCTTTTCCTATATTATAAACTGTTTTATCTAATTTAATTTCTACTTGTGTTTTTTCAGCTATTACTTCAACTTCGTCTAAAATATTTTCATCAATTGACATGAATATAGTACCTAAATCTTTTGATTTATAGATAGCAATGTTTTTTAAAACTTTTTCTTTAAATGAAATATATTCCAATTTTAAATCATAGGTTCCTCTAGAAATTTCTAAATTAAATTTGCCATTTGAATCAGTTATTCCACCATATTTAACAATGCTATCACCAACTTTAAAAACTGAAATTGTAGCATACTCCAGTGGAGTATTAGACTCATTATCTAAGATAGTTCCAGAAAGATAAATGATGTTTTGTTGAGCATTTAAATTAAAAGAAAAAATTGCAATAATTATTAAAAATATCTTTCTCATAAATATATTCTATTATAATATTTTCAAGGATTCTTCAGGCGGATTAGCTATTATGGCTTTGTTTTCAGAAATAAAAATTGGTCTTTGCATTAGTTTTGGATGTTCAAATATAGCTTGAATGATTTGATTTTTTGATAAAGACTTATTTTTAAATAATTCTTTCCATATTTTTTCTTGTTTTCTTATAAAATGAATCGGATTTATTTCTGATTTATCAATAATTTCTTCAATTTCTCTTTTATCTAATTGATCTGATAAATATAAAACAGTTTCAAACTCAATTTTTTTAGCTTTCAAAAACTCCAATCCCTCTCTGGATTTTCTGCATCTTGGGTTATGAAGTAATTTATATTTCAATTCCTATATTTTTTAATTCAGTAATTAATTTTTCTGGAGATATAAATTGAATTCCATTTATTCCACATTTTATAGCCCCTTCAACATTTGATAAACGATCATCTATAAAAATACAATTAGCTGGATTTAAATTGTATTTGCTTAGTGTATATTCATAAATTTCTTTAAAAGGTTTAAGCATCTTTATTTGACCTGAAACAACAATGCCTTCAAATAATTTTAGAAATTCAAATCTTTCTAAGGCTATAGGAAATGTCTCTGAACCCCAATTAGTTAATGCTATTAATCGATAATTTTGATTTTTTAATTTTTTTAAAATTTTAACTGTTTCAGAAATTTCTCCCTTAAGCATTTCTTTCCATCTTCCATAAAACATTCTAATTAATTTTTCATATTCTGGAAATAACTTGATTCTTTCCTCAGTAGCAATTTTTATTAATTTCCCCTTATCCTGTTCTTCATTCCATTCACTAGTGCATATGTTGTTAAAAAACCATTCCATTTTTACTTTGTCTCCATTAAATTCTTTTAAAAAAACATATTCTGGATTCCAATCAATTAAAACTCCTCCCAAATCAAAAATAATTGTATCTATTTTCATATTAATTAGCCATTAAAAAAGCTTTTAGAAATGGATTCAAACCTCCATTCAAAACACTATCTATATCATTAGTCTCATGTCCAGTTCTAACATCCTTTATTAGTTTATAAGGGTGAAGAACATAGTTTCTTATTTGAGAGCCCCATTCAATTTTCATTTTACCAGCTTCAATTTTTTCTCTTTCTTTCATTTTTTCTTTTAATTCAATTTCATAAAGTTGAGATTTTAGAAGTTGTAGTGCCTTTTCCTTATTTTCAAGTTGAGATCTTGTTTCAGAATTTTCAACAATTATTCCAGATGGGGCATGTCTAAGTCTTACAGCAGTTTCAATCTTATTTACACTTTGACCACCAGCTCCACTTGATCTCATAGTTTCCCATGAAATATCAGAGGTGTTTATATTAATTTCAATTGAATCATCAACAAGAGGATAAATATAAACTGATGCAAATGATGTATGTCTTTTTGCATTACTATCAAAAGGAGATATTCTTACAAGTCTATGCACTCCATTTTCTCCTTTTAACCATCCAAAACCATAGTTGCCATCAACTTCTAATGTGACAGATTTAATTCCAGCTACATCTCCTTGTTGTAAATCTAATTCTTTGACTTTATAATTATTTTTTTCGGCCCACATAATATACATTCTCATCAGCATATTTGCCCAATCACAACTTTCTGTTCCACCTGCTCCAGCAGTTATTTGAATTACTGCGCTCATTTCATCACCTTCATTTGACAACATGTTTTTAAATTCTACTGATTCTATATGGTCATGACATTTATTAAAGTGAGAACTTAATTCAGATTCTGAAATTTCATTTGATTTAAAATATTCAAACAACACTTCTAAATCTTCACATAGAGAACTAGCTTTTTCGTAATCTTTAACCCATTGTTTTAAAGATTGGAGTTCTTTCATTACTTTTTGAGCTTTCTTAGAGTCATTCCAGAAATCAGGATCAAATGTAACTTCCTCTTTATTAGAAATTTCTATTTTTTTTGAGTCTATGTCAAAGATAACTCCTTAACGCTTTAGTACGTTCAAGGAGATTTTTAATTTGGTCTATAGTTATCATTTTGTTAAATAATAAGCAAAAATACATTTAATAATGAATTCATTTTAACTTAATTAATTTTTATATTTAGTTAATATTATACAAATGTTAAGAAAAATCAACACTCTTTTATCTTTCTTTTTCCTTATAGGGGTTACTGCTCAAGATGTAAAAACAAATAAAATAAATTACCAAGGGTTTTTTAATTTCAGTTATGAAGAAGAGTCTGATAAGATTTTTTTAGAGGTAGATAAATTAAATTATGATTTTTTATATATTAATTCTTTAGTTACAGGAATAGGTTCCAATGATTTAGGCTTAGATCGTGGTCAGTTAGGGAATCAGAGAGTTGTAAGATTTAAAAAATATGGAAACAAGTTACTTTTAATACAACCCAATCAATCTTATAAAGCCATTTCAACAAATAATGCTGAAAAAAATAGTGTTGAGCAGGCTTTTGCATTCTCCGTTATTTATGGATTTGAAATTATAGAATCAAAATCAGGAACTTATATAATTGATTTTACTCCATTTTTAATGCAGGATAAGCACGGAGTTCTAAATAGATTAAAAAGACTTAATCAAGGTGTATATAAATTAGATTTAACCAAAAGTGCATTAGAGTTAACAAGAACTAAAGCTTTTCCTAAAAATGTTGAGTTTGAGGTATTATTAACGTTTACAGGTGAATCTAAGGGAAGATTAATTTCAAGTGTATCTCCAGATCCATCCATTATTAGTGTTATACAACATCATTCGTTTATAAAACTTCCTGATAGTAATTATAAACCTAGAAAGTTTGATCCCAGAAGTGGAGCTATTATGACTTCTTTTATGGATTATGCTAGTCCAGTTCAAGATCAAATAAATCAAAAGATGATTATAAGACATCGTTTAGAAAAGAAAAATCCAAATTTAGAATATAGTGAGGCAGTTAAACCAATAGTGTACTATTTAGATTCAGGAACTCCAGAGCCAATTAGGTCAGCTTTAATAGAAGGAGCTAGTTGGTGGAATGAAGCTTTTGAAGAAATAGGTTTTAAAAATGCTTTTCAAGTCAAGGTCTTACCCAAGGATGCTGACCCAATGGACTGTAGATACAATGTTATCCAATGGGTTCATAGGTCTTCTAGGGGTTGGAGCTATGGAGCTAATGTGTCTGATCCAAGAACAGGTGAAATTATTAAGGGACATGTTAGTTTAGGAAGTTTAAGAATAAGACAAGATTTTTTAATAGCCCAAGCTTTAATTAATAAGCCCTATGAAAAAGGTGATAATTATAAGCCTATGTTAGAAATGGCTTTATCAAGAATAAAACAACTAAGTGCTCACGAAGTTGGACATACCTTAGGTTTTACACATAATTTCGCATCTAGTGCTAACGAAAGAGCTTCTGTAATGGATTATCCTCATCCATTAATAAAATTAAATGAAGATAAGATTGATTTGTCGAACGCTTATTCAGTTGGAATAGGGGAGTGGGATAAAGTGAGTGTCGCTTACAGCTATTCTCAATTTAATAAAGATGATGAAAATGAAGAATTACAGGATATTTTAAAAAGAGCAAGTCAAAAAGGATTAAGATTTATTACTGATAAAGACGCCAGAGCCCAGGATGGGTCCCATATATATGCTCATTTGTGGGATAATGGGCAGGATGTAATTGAAGGTTTAGATGAAATTTTTAAAATAAGAGAAAATGCCATATCAAACTTTTCTGAATTAAATATTAAAAGTGGACAACCTTATTCTTATTTAGAGGATGTTTTTGTTCCACTATATTTTATGCATCGTTATCAAACTGAGGCTGTAGTAAAGTTGATAGGTGGAATGGATTACAATTATGCAACTAGAGGTGACGGTCAAATAATTGTGGAAGATCTTGAGTTTGAAATACAAAATAGAGCTTTAGTTTCTATATTCCAATCTATAGATGCTCACAATCTAGCAATTCCAAGACGTATTTTAAAACTATTTCCTCCCAGAGCTTATGGATTTCCAAGAACAAGAGAATCATTCAAAGGGAAAACTGGAATTTCTTTTGACCCATTTAGCGCCGCTTCAACAGCAAGTGAAATGACTATTTCATTATTGTTAAATCCAAAGAGATTAAATAGAATTATGATTCAAAACTCTATTGATAGTTCTAAGATGAGTTTAAGATATGTTCTAAATGGATTAATATCAAATTCCTTTAAGAAAACATATGAAGATTCTTATATAAGTGAAGTTCAACATTTAATTAATACAAATATTTTAATTTATTTACTAAACATAAGTGAAGATGAACAAGCATTTATGCAAGTTCAGCATGAAGCTAAAATGGCAGTTAAATATTTACAAAGATTAATTGCAAAATCAAAAAAAATACACGCTTATTACGATCAATATTCTTATATGATAGAAGATTTTAAGAAAAGACCACATTTATATAAAAAGCAAAGGGCATCCAAAATCCCTGATGGCTCTCCAATTGGAAGTGAGTCATGCAATTATAATTTGTAAATATTTCATGGAAATAAATCTAATAAGTGATACAGTAACAAAACCTAGCAAAGAAATGCTTAATTCGATGGTTAATGCAGAAGTAGGTGATGATGTTTTTAAGGAAGATCCAACTGTAAATGAACTTGAAGATAAAATTGCTAAGATGTTTGGAATGGATTCTGCATTGTTTTTTCCATCAGGAACAATGACTAATCAAACGGCGATAAAGCTACACACAAATCCAGGAGATCAATTGATATGTGATAAATATGCTCATGTTTATAATTATGAAGGAGGTGGCGTAAGTTTTAATAGTGGAGTTTCTTGTAAGTTAATTGATGGAGATAGAGGAATGTTTAATAATGAACAATTGATTAAAGCTATTAATCCACCAGATTTTTATCATAGTCCTAAAACTTCATTAGTTTGTATTGAAAACACAACAAATAAAGGGGGAGGTGCATGTTGGAATATTGAAGAACTAAAATTAATCAAAAATACATGTTTAGAGAATAACTTATCCTATCATTTAGATGGTGCTAGAATTTGGAATGCTATGATTAAAATGAATCAAAGTCCAAAAGATTATGGTTCATTATTTGATTCTATTTCAGTATGTTTAAGTAAAGGTTTAGGATGTCCATCAGGATCTGTATTAATTGCTTCGAATGACTTAATAGAAAAGGCTTTAAGAGTTAGAAAAATTCTAGGTGGAGGTATGAGACAAGTAGGCTATTTAGCGGCATGTGGAATTTATGCTTTGGAAAATAATTTTTTAAGACTTTCAAAAGACCATGATAGAGCATCAGAAATAGAAAAAACACTTAATAACCTTTCTTTTATTAAAAAAGTAGAACCAGTTGAAACTAATATTGTAATTTTTGAAATAGATTCCACAATAAATTCTGATTTATTTATAAATAAATTAAATGAAAAGGGTATAAAAATAATTTCAATGGGGGATAATAAATTAAGGGTAGTTACTCACCTTGATTATACAGAAGAAATGCATCAAACTTTTTTAAAAATTTTAAATGAATTAAAATTTTAATTATAATTAATACCCAAAATACCGAGATTTTTAATACTAAGTCTTATGTTTGCGCTTGTTTGTAATAACAATATGACAATATCATCAAAAAACTCAATTTTTCCTCCAATAGTTAAAAAAAATCCTACTTACCTAAAAAAATTTGATTCAGTAAGATTAGATAATTATTATTGGTTAAATGATCGTGAAAATCCTGAAGTATTAGATTATCTAGAAAAGGAAAATAAGTATTATGAAGCAATGACTATAAACACTA
Source organism: uncultured Flavobacteriaceae bacterium (assembly GCA_964433845.1). Taxonomy (GTDB): domain Bacteria; phylum Bacteroidota; class Bacteroidia; order Flavobacteriales; family Flavobacteriaceae; genus MAG-121220-bin8. The sequence goes on along the minus strand of CAYSTA010000001.1, from coordinate 50,424 downwards.
AGGATTTTCAAAAGAAAATTTATGAAGAAATAAAAGAAAAAATTAAAGAGGATGATCAATCAGTTCCTTATTTTTTAAATGGATATTGGTATATGACAAAATTTAAAAAAGAAAAGGACTATCCAATTTATGTAAGAAAAAAAAACTCTACAAATGCTAATGAGGAAATATTATTTGATTGTAATAAGCTTGCAAAAGGCCATGACTATTTTAATCTCTCAAACATTAGAATAAGTCCTAATAATAAATATGCTGCTTATAGCATAGATACAAGATCTAGAAGATTGTATACTATTAAAATAAAAGATTTAGAAACAGGAGAAATTTTAAGTGATTCTATAAATAATTCTTCTGGAAGTTTTGCTTGGGCTAATGATAATTCTACTTTATTCTATACAATTAAAGATTCTAAAACATTAAGAAGTAACAAGATTTATAAACATACTTTAGGTTCCAATTCAAATAAAGATAAATTGGTTTATCATGAAAAAGACAAAACTTTTTATACTAATGTTTCAAGATCAAAATCCAATAAATATATAATAATATCATCCTATAGTACCCTAACTTCTGAATTCCAATTTTTAGATGCTGACCTTCCAAATCTCAATTTTAAATTATTTAGCAAAAGAAAAAGAGGATTAGAGTATAGTATAAGTCATTTTGGAAATAATTTTTTTATAATAACAAATCGAGATAATTGTAAGAATTATAAATTAATGAAAACCCCTATAGATAATACTGATTACAAAAATTGGAAAACTGTTATTAACCATAGAGAAGATGTATTAATTGAAGGAATAGATATTTTTAAAAATTATTTAGTGATTAGTGAAAGGTCAAATGGTTTAAATCAGATAAATATTAAGAAATGGGATGATTCAGAAAATTATTATATAAATTTTGAGACGGATACTTTTACATCATATACTACCAGTAATTATGATTTTAATACAAATATTCTAAGATATGGATTTAGTTCTCTAAATCAGCCATCTATGATTATTGATTTTAATATGAAAACTGGAGAAAAAATAATTAGAAAGGAACAGCAGGTTTTAGATAAAAATTTTAATAAAGAAAATTATAATTCTGAAAGGATTTGGGCTAAATCTGAAGATGGTACTCAGATTCCGATTTCACTTGTTTATAAAAAAGGAATTAAAAAAAATGGAAAAAATCCTCTTTTATTATACGGATATGGCTCATATGGAAATACAATAGATCCATATTTTTCTATCAGCCGTTTAAGTTTATTAGATAGAGGTTTCATCTTTGCAATAGCTCATGTAAGAGGGAGTGAATATATGGGCAGAAAATGGTATGAAAATGGTAAACTTTTGAATAAAATGAATACATTTTTAGATTTCATTTCTTGTACGAAACATTTAATTAATGAGAGATATACTAGTTCTAATCATAGTTATGCCTATGGAGGATCAGCTGGCGGATTATTAGTAGGGACAGTTATAAATTTAGCACCTGAATTATATAATGGAGTTGTTTGTGCTGTTCCATTTGTTGATTTAGTTACTACAATGTTAGATGAAACAATACCATTAACAACTGGAGAATATGATGAATGGGGAAATCCTAATCAAAAAAAATATTTTCATTACATGCTCTCATATTCACCATATGATAATGTAAAACGAATAAAATATCCCAATTTATTAGTAACAACAGGTCTTCATGATTCTCAAGTTCAATATTGGGAACCTGCTAAATGGGTAGCTAAGTTGAGAGAATTTAAAAAAGGAAATAATCTATTATTTTTAAATACAAATATGGATAGCGGTCATGGAGGAGCCTCTGGAAGATTTGAAGCTATTAAAGAACTTGCTAAAGAATATGTTTTTTTATTTAATCTTGAAAATATTTTTAAATAGATATAAAATTTGGTGTTCACAGCTTTTTTTAAGTAATTTGCCTACTTTAAAGACTATACTTTAAATGAATAAAAAAGTAAAAGCTTACAAAAATGCCCTTGATTTAATAGGGGAAACTCCTTTAGTTAAGCTTAATAAAATAGTCAAAAATATACCAGGAAATTTTTACGCTAAAGTAGAAGCTCTAAACCCTGGTCATTCCAATAAAGATAGAATAGCTCTTCATATTATAGAAGCTGCTGAAAAAAAAGGTCTTATAAAGCCTGGAAGCACAATCATTGAGACAACTTCAGGAAATACTGGATTTAGTTTAGCAATGGTAAGTGTAATTAAAGGATATAACTGTGTTCTAGCAGTTTCTTCAAAATCATCAACTGATAAGATTGATATGTTAAAAGCTATGGGGGCTAAAGTTTATGTTTGTCCCGCTCATGTTAGTGCTGATGATAGTAGATCGTATTATCAGGTTGCTAAAAGACTTCATGAGGAAATAAAAGGCTCGTTCTATATTAATCAATATTTTAATAGATTAAATATTGAAGCTCATTATAAGACTACTGGTCCAGAGATTTGGAATCAAACAAATGGTACAATTACTCATTTAATTGCAAGTAGTGGAACAGGTGGAACTATTTCAGGAATAGGAAAGTTTTTAAAAGAAAAGAACCCTAATATTAAAATAATAGGAGTTGACGCATATGGTTCTGTACTTAAAAAATATCATGAAACTAAAGAATTTGATGAAGATGAAATTTACCCTTACAGAATAGAAGGTTTAGGGAAGAATTTGATTCCAACAGCAACTAACTTTGATGTTATTGATTTATTTGAAAAAGTTAGTGATGAGGAAAGTGCACATTCTTCAAGAGAAATTGCGTTAAAAGAAGGTCTTTTTGTTGGTTATACATCTGGAGCAGCTATACAAGCTGTCAAACAGTTAGCAAAAGAAAAACTGTTTAATAAGAATAGTAATGTTGTTATGATTTTTTGTGATCACGGCTCTAGATATATGAGTAAGATATATAGCGATAAGTGGATGTATGACCAAGGTTTTTATGATTCTGAGAAAACTGAACTTGAAAAACCTATTGAATACATAAAATAAGCTTATTTTTACTTCTTAATTTTTACATCTTTTAATGAGAGATTTATTTGATAAGATTATTACAAATAAAGGTCCTTTAGGTCAATATGCTAAAATTGCTGAGGGATATTTTGCTTTTCCAAAATTAGAAGGACCCATAGGAAATAGAATGATTTTTAATGGTAAAGAGGTAATAACTTGGAGTGTGAATGATTATTTGGGTCTTGCTAACCTGCCTGAAGTTAGAGAAGCAGATTCAAAAGCAGCAAAAAAATATGGTTCTGCATATCCTATGGGTGCAAGATTAATGTCTGGTCATACTGAGCTTCATGAAAAATTAGAAAATGAACTTGCAGAATTTGTTAAGAAAGAAAAAGCATATGTTTTAAACTTTGGATATCAAGGAATATTATCAACAATTGATTCATTGGTTTCAAAAAATGATGTTATTGTATACGATATCGATTCTCATGCATGCATTGTAGATGGAGTTAGATTACACGTTGGAAAAAGATTTACATATCAACATAATGATATAGATAGTTTGTGTTTGAACCTTAATAGAGCTACTAAAATTGTTGAAAAAACAGGTGGTGGAATTTTAGTTATTTCTGAAGGTGTTTTTGGAATGAGAGGGGAGCAGGGTAAAATAAAGGAAATAACTTCTCTTAAAAACAAATATAAATTTAGATTACTTGTGGATGATGCTCATGGATTTGGAACATTAGGAGCTAATGGAGCAGGAGTGGGTGAAGAACAAGGAGTTCAAGATAAAATTGATATTTATTTTGCAACATTTGCTAAGTCAATGGCGAGTACTGGTGCATTTATTGCTGGCGATGCGATGATAATAGATTTTCTAAAATACAATATGAGATCTCAAGTATTTGCCAAATCTTTACAAATGCAATTGGTAATTGGAATTTTAAAAAGGTTAGATTTATTAAAGAATAGACCGGAAATTAGATTAAAATTATGGTCTAATGTAAAAGCATTACAAAATGGCTTAAGAGATCAAGATTTTGATTTAGGAACAACTCAAAGTTGTGTTACTCCAGTTTTTCTAAAAGGTGATATTCATGAAGCTTTTGTAATGGTTAAAGAATTAAGAGAAAAATATTTCATTTTTTGTTCTATTGTTGTTTATCCTGTAATACCTAAGGGTTTAATCTTATTAAGATTAATACCTACTGCTTCTCATAACATGAAAGATATAGAAGAAACTCTTTCAGCTTTTTCTAAAATAAGATCTAAACTATATGATGGAACTTATTATAATATTGCTAAGAGCATGAAATAAGTATAGAGTCTTTTTTCATCTTATTATTAATTCTTAAAATTAATATGGAAAAAAACACTAATTTTGAAAACAAATCGGCGGGATGACTCCAAAAAAAATACTGAACGCTAATGAAATATCCACAATACTTCATCGTCTTTCTTATCAGTTAATTGAAGATCATAATGATTTTTCGGATACGGTAATAATTGCTGTTCAACCAAGAGGAGTTCTTTTGGCTGACAGAATAGTTAGCTTGTTAATCAAAGAATCATACGAAGTACAATATGGTTTATTAGATATAACTTTTTATAGAGATGACTTTAGAAGAAATGAAAAAGTTCTAAAAGCAAATAAAACAAAATTGGACTTTTCGATTGAAAATAAAACTGTGGTGTTAATTGATGATGTGCTTTATACAGGAAGAAGTATTAGATCTGCTCTAGACGCTCTTCAATCCTATGGAAGACCAAAAGCTGTACAATTATTGAATCTGATTGATAGAAGATTCTCAAGAGAATTACCAATTCAACCTGATTATTGTGGTATTCAAGTAGATTCAAGATTAAATCAAAAAGTGAAGGTTAATTGGAAAGAATATGATGGGGAAGATTCTGTTTGTTTATTTAAAAATAAAGAATGAGTAATTTAAGTGTTAATCATTTATTAGGGATAAAATATCTAAATTCTAAGGATTTAAAATTAATTTTTGAGACAACCAATCATTTTAAGGAAGTAATTAATAGAAAAATAAAAAAAGTACCCTCTCTTAGAGATGTGACAATTGCAAATTTATTTTTTGAAAATAGTACTAGAACAAAAATTTCATTTGAATTAGCTCAAAAAAGACTTTCAGCCGATGTTGTTAATTTTTCTTCTTCAGCTTCTTCTGTTTCTAAAGGTGAAACATTAATTGATACAGTCAATAATATTTTATCTATGAAGGTCGATATGGTCGTAATTAGACATCCAAGCCCTGGAGCTAGTGTTTTTCTAGCAAATAATGTAGATTCATGCATTATTAATGCTGGTGATGGAACACATGAACATCCAACCCAAGCCTTACTTGACGCCTACTCAGTTAAAGAAAGAGTAGGAGATCTGAAGAATAAAAAAATACTTATAGTAGGGGATATTTTACATTCTAGAGTTGCTCTATCAAATATTTATACATATCAAAAATTAGGTGCTCATGTTACAGTGTGTGGTCCTAAATCATTAATTCCAAAATATATTGAATCTTTAAATGTTAAAGTAGAAACAGATTTATTAAAGGCATTAAATTGGTGTGATGCTGTAAATATGTTAAGAATTCAAAATGAAAGAATGTCTGAGAGCTACTTTCCCTCTATTCGAGAATATGTACAACAATTTGGTTTAAATAAACAGATTATAGATTCCTTAAATAAGGAAATTATAATTATGCACCCAGGTCCTATAAATAGAGGAGTTGAAATTACTAGTGAAGTTGCAGATTCTGATCAAGCTATTATTCTTGATCAAGTAGAAAATGGAGTGGCTATAAGAATGGCTGTAATGTATTTATTAGCTTCAAAGCTCTATTAAAAATGAAAATTAATATTATAAAAAATTCTATTTTATTTATAATAGAAAAAAAAGATTCCCTTATTTTCATCGAGTCTGAAATAAATAAAGAAAATTATAATAATTATAATAAGATAGTTGATTTAAGTAATGTAATTCCTGATCAATTTTTAATTGTTTTAAATACTTTCACAAATCAAAATAATAAATCTTTAGTTATCGTTACTAATAAAATTGACTATGAGATAGATAATTTGAATCTGGTCCCTACAGTTCAAGAAGCTATAGATTTTATTGATTTAGAAGAAATGGAACGTGATTTAAATTCATTATGAAATTAACCATATTAGGCTGTTATTCTGCTTCACCAAGCAAGAATTTTTTTCCTTCTGCTCAAATACTTGAAATTTCTGGAAATAATTTTTTAATTGATTGTGGAGAAGGAACACAAATTCAACTAAGAAGATGTGGAATTAAATTAAATTCAATTGAACATATTTTTATTTCCCATTTACATGGAGATCATTTTTTTGGTTTACCTGGCTTGATTTCTACTTTTCGATTACTAGGAAGAACAAAACCTCTCAATATATATGGTCCTAAAGGAATTAAAGAAGCCATTACACTTATGCTAAAGTTAGGTGATTCATGGACTAATTATGAATTAAGATTTAATGAATTAGAAGATTTAAAATCAATTAAATTATTAGAAAATAATAAGTTTTCAGTTTATACAATTCCACTAAACCATAGAATATACACTAATGGATTTTTGTTTAAGGAGAAAAAAAATGAAAGAAAGTTACTTGTTGATATTGCATTAAAATTAAAAATTGATAAGACACAATTTAATGGCATTAAGATGGGTAAAGATGGAGTTTTACCCAATGGTGAAATAATAGAAAATAGTAAACTTACAGAACCCAAACCAAATGACATTACTTACGCATATTGTAGCGACACTTGTTATTATCCCAAAATAATAGATTTGATAAATGAATGTGATCTTTTATACCATGAATCAACATTCTTAGATAGACATGTTGAATTAGCAAATAGCACTAAGCATTCTACAGCTAAACAGGCTGCTGAGATTGCTAGATTAGCCAATGTAAAAAAATTGATTCTGGGACATTTTTCATCTAGGTATAATAATTTAAATGATTTTCAATCTCAAGCTCAAGAAGTATTTAACAATGTAGAATTAGCATCTGACGGCAAGGTTTTTAATTTTTAAATTAATTATCTTTAATCCATATATTATATTTTATGTCCAAAGATTTAAGTAATTATAGAAAAGAATATTTAAAAGGAGTTTTACTTGAGGATAATCTTCCTGAAAATCCAATCAAATTATTTTCAGATTGGTTTATTAATGCAGATTCAAAAAATAATGAAATTGAACCAAATGCTATGTCGCTTTCATCTATAGATTTAAATGGAGTGCCAACTACTAGAGTAGTTCTTTTGAAGAAGTTTTCAAATGATGGATTTGTGTTTTGCACAAATTATAGTAGTAGAAAAGGGAAATCAATAACTAAAAACCCTAATGTGTGTATTTCATTCTTTTGGTCAAGCCTCGAGCAACAAGTTATTATAAATGGTAAAGCATCCAAGGTTAGTGAAGTAGATTCTGACAATTATTTTAATAGTAGACCTATTGAAAGTAGATTAGGAGCAATAATATCTAATCAAAGTGAAGTTATTCCATCAAGAGAATACTTAGAAAATAAATTTAAGAAAAACAATATCGAAAACACCTCAGTTAAAAGACCTAGGAACTGGGGTGGCTATATTGTAGATCCAACTTCAATTGAATTTTGGCAAGGAAGAGAAAATAGATTACATGATAGAATATTATATAAAAAAGAAAATAATATTTGGAATTATGTAAGACTATCACCTTGAAAAAATTAATTTTAATACGACACGCAAAATCTTCTTGGGATTATAATGTTAATGACTTAGAAAGACCTTTGTCTAATAGAGGTTTTAGTGATGCAAAGTTAATGTCTAATATCCTTAATAATTTTTCAATTCAAATTGATGGTGTTTTTTCAAGTAATGCAAAAAGAACAAAACAAACAGCTAATATTTTTTTAGAAAATTTAACTAATTATAAAAAGCTATTTGTTGTTGAATCAACTGATTTATATGATTTTTCAGGTGAAAGTGTAGATTTGTTTGTTAAAAACTTAAATAATGATTTAAACACTGTTCTTGTTTTCTCTCACAATAATTCTTGTAATAACTTAATTAGAAAATATTCAGGCATTATAGATAAACATGTTCCAACTTGTGCTATTTTGATTTTTGAATTTGATGTATCTTTATGGTCCGAAGTTAAATCAGGTAGTTGTAAATATTATTTTCCAAAGAATTTCAAATGACCACTATTAAAAATAAATATATAAATAGAGAAATTAGTTGGTTAGAATTTAATCAAAGGGTTTTGCAAGAAGCCAATGATTCATCTGTGCCTTTAATTGAAAGAATAAGATTTTTAGGTATTTTCTCTAATAATTTAGATGAATTTTATAAAGTTCGTTATGCTACTGTAAAAAGAATTGCTGTTAGTAATGACTCTGGTAAAAAAATATATAAAGATATAACTGCAAAAAAATTATTAAATGAAATTACCCGAATTGCAATTGAACTTCAAGAAAAAAGTTTCAAAATCTTAGATCAAATAATTAAGTTATTAGAATTAGAGAAGATATTTTTTGTAAATGAAACTAATCTTAACAAAAGACAAATAAAATATATAACAGAATTTTTTAGTGAAAAAATAAGCCCTTCTTTAGGTGTTATAGTTTTAAATAAATCAAAAAAAGTACCAAAATTTAAAGATAATTTATCTTTTCTTTTAGTGAGAATGAAACTTAAAAATGATACCATTCAGCATGCCATAATTCATATACCAAAGGATTTGAAAAGATTTGTTGTATTGCCATCTACTGATCCTAATAGTTATGTAATGATGATAGATGATATAATAAGATTTCATTTAAATGAAATTTTTAAAATATTTGAACCAACCAATATTCAAGCTAATATGATAAAAATAAGTAGAGATGCTGAGCTTGATTTTGATGATGATATTTCAAAGAGTTACTTAGAACAAATATCTCAAAGCGTAAAAGAAAGATCTTCTGGAGTTCCTGTAAGGGTTGTTTATGATAGTGAAATACCTTTAGATACATTGTCTTTTTTAGTTGATAAAATGAAAATTGATAGTGACACAGATAGCATGATTCCTGGCGGAAAATATCACAATAGAAGAGATTATATGAACTTTCCAAGTTTAAATAATAATTTATTATATAAACCCATTAAACCATTAGAAGTCAATGGAATTATGCTTGGTGAGAGCATGTTTAAAAAGATTTCTCAAAGAGATTACCTCCTTCATGCACCATATCACAATTTTTTATATATAATTAATTTTTTACTTGAAGCTTCTATAGATCCCAATGTTAAAACTATTTATATAACTATATATAGATTGTCAAAGTTGTCAAAGGTTGCAAGCGCTTTAATTAATGCTGCAAAAAATGGAAAAAAAGTTATAGTTCAAATTGAACTTCAAGCAAGGTTTGATGAATCTGCAAATATTAAGTATGCAAAGGAAATGCAATCTCAAGGCATCAAATTAATGTTTGGGTCTCAACACCTAAAGGTACATGGTAAAATTTGTATAATTGAAAGAAAAGAAGAAAAGCTTTTAAAGAATTATGGTTTTATTAGTACGGGCAATTTAAATGAGTCAACAGCAAAAGTGTATACTGATATGACGTTATTCACTTCAAACAGCAATATTTTAAGGGAAGTAAAATCAGTTTTTAATTTTTTTGATGCTAATTATAAGAAATATAGTTTTAAAAACCTTATTATTTCTCCAATAAACACAGAAAGTAAATTAAAAAAATTAATTAATAATGAAATTAAAAATGCTAGACTTGGAAAGTCATCATGGATAAAAATTAAAATTAATAATGTTACTAGTCGTAATATGATAAAGTATTTGTACAATGCTAGTAGAGCAGGAGTTAAGATTCAGATGATTGTTAGAGGAGTATGTTGTTTAATTCCTAAACAATTAAATATGAGTGAAAATATTGAGGTAATTAGTGTTGTAGATAAATTTTTAGAACATACAAGATTTTTTGTTTTTTGTAATAACGATGATAATAAGGTGTTTATTTCATCAGCTGACTGGATGACTAGAAATTTAGATAATAGAGTAGAAGTTACCTGTCCTATTTTTGATGACAGAATTAAAAAAGAAATAATTGATGTATTTAATATTTATTGGAAGGATAATGTCAAGTCTAGGCATGTAAATAATTCAAAAGTAAATAAGTATAAAAATAATACTAAAACAAAATTTAGATCTCAAGAAGAAATTTACAACTATTATTTGAATATTGTACCAAAGATAACCTAATGGATTATAAAAAGATTTCAGTAGTTGGTTTTGGAAGAAATATTAACATAATTTTTAATATTTTGTTTGATAAATTAGTTTTAGACACAAAAATATGAGTACAAAAACGGTTTTAATAACAGGAGCTACCAGCGGAATAGGCAAAGCAACTGCCTATAGACTTGCGCTATCAAAAATGCAATTAATTATCTGTGGAAGAAGAACGGAAGAATTAGAAAAAATTAGAGAAGATTTGTCTAAATTAACTGCAATTACATCTTTGTGTTTTGATGTATCTGATAATAATCAGGTTGTTAAATCTATTGAAAGTATTCCTGAGGATTTCAAGCAAATTGGTATCCTTATAAATAATGCTGGTAATGCCCATGGGTTAGATAAAATTCAGGATGGGAATATAGAAGATTGGGATAATATGATTAATAGCAATATTAAAGGCTTGTTATATGTGACTAAAGCAGTGATTGGTAGAATGGTTGAAAAATCTTCAGGTCATATTATTAATATAGGCTCACTTGCAGGACGAGAAGTTTATGAGATGGGAAATATTTATTGTGCTTCAAAGCATGCTGTAAATGCAATTTCAAAAGGGATGAGAATAGACCTAAATAAACATAATATTAAAGTCTCTGAAATAAATCCAGGGCTAGTTGAAACTGAATTTTCAAAAGTTAGATTTAAAGGAGATCCAAAAGCTAGCAAAGTATATGATGGTTATAGGGCTTTAGAAGCTAAAGATATTGCTGAAATAATCGAATTTGTTATTAATAGACCAAAACATGTCAATATTGCTGATGTATTAATTTTACCTCAGGATCAGGCTACAAGTTCCATTATAAATAAAAAATAATTGTTGATCAAATTGGAATTCCAAAGGTTGGTTTAGCTGATGGAATGGTTTCAGAACTTTTAAAACTCTAAAGCCCTAATTTAAATTCCCTGCGCATTTTTTCTATACTAGGATTTATTGCTTTGAGTTTTTCAAATTTTTCAGTAGTTGAGTAAATAAATTCTTTTTCTTTTTCTTTATTTACATGGACTATTAGTTCAATAAGATTATTATTTAATTTTTCTTTTAAAAAAAGAAGAAGATTCTTTTTGTTTTTTTCGAGTTCTATTTTGTTAGTATTGTTAGATAAGGTAAAATGTATTTCATGCTTATTTTTTACTATTGGTTGATCAATCTGTAATATACTAGCAAGATTTTTCTCTCCCTTATCTAATAAATTAGAATAATATTTAATCCATAATTTTCTTAAGTCTTCTTCAGAGAATTCTTCACTTTTAACTTTTGTATTGATTAATTCTTTTTCTTTGTTTTTCTTAATAGTTTTTTTAATTTTTAGACTAGAAATGGATAATCCAGAAACTATTTTATCATTGTTAGTTTTTGGAATGTCTTTTTCTTCTTTTACCGTTTTTGTTTCTGTATTATTTTTATTATGAGAAAGTATTTCTTTTTTAATTAATTCTTTATTTTTTTTTATAGAATCACTAGGAATTATTGTTATTTTTTTTTTTAATTCAATTTGAGAAATTGAACAAAGTTTCATTAAACATATTTCAACTAATAAGCGTTGATTTTTACTTGTTTTATATCGATAACTACAATCTTCACATAAATCAATCGCTTTTAATATAAAATCTAGATCTTTGATTTTAGATTGTTCAATATATTTTTTTGAAATTGAGCTATTTTGTTCAAGTAAAATATGAGTCTGATCATTTTTAGAGACCATTAAATCTCTCAGATGTGATGAAAATCCATCAATAAAATGTTGAGAATCAAAGCCTTTTTCAATTACCATATTCAATAATAATAGCATGTTGGTGATATCATTATTAATTAAGTGTTCATAAGCTTTAAAATATATTTCAAAATCTAGAACATTTAAATTTTCATACGCTAAACTTTTTGTAATATTTCCTTCAGTATAATTAACTAGTCTGTCAAAAATTGATAATGCGTCTCTTAATGCTCCATCACTTTTTTTTGCAATTAAAAAAAGTGCATCATCTTCATATTTGATTTTCTCAGATTTTGCAATCTTTTCTAGGTATAACTGTATATCATTAGTGCTAATTTTCTTAAAGTCATAAATTTGACATCGCGATAAAATAGTTGGAATTACTTTATGCTTTTCTGTTGTTGCTAAAATAAAGATTGCGTATGGTGGCGGTTCTTCCAATGTTTTTAAGAATGCGTTAAATGCTTGACCTGACAACATGTGAACTTCATCAATTATATAGACTTTATATTTTCCTGTTTGGGGAGGAATTCGTACTTGATCAATAAGGTTTCTAATATCATCTACACCATTATTTGAAGCAGCATCTAATTCAAAAATATTATAAGAAAAATCATCTGAATCATCTTTAGTTCCATTTGAATTTATTTTTTTTGCTAATATTCTTGCACATGTAGTTTTCCCAACTCCTCTTGGACCACAAAACAATAAAGCTTGAGCTAATTGATTTTGTTTTATGGCATTTTCTAGGGTTTTTGTTATTGAATTTTGACCAATAACATTCTCAAATGAATCTGGTCTATATTTTAATGCTGAAACAACAAAATCATTCATTTAACAAATATATAAATTGACAATATTAATATATTGATATAATTAATTAAATAAAACTTTTTATCAACAGCAATTTTTACCATACTTTTGCTGTGCAGGCCACCTTATCGCTTTTGTTTTCAAAAGAGGAAAGTCCGGACACCATAGAGCATTATAGCGGGTAACACCCGTCACTATGAAAATAGAGGACTAGTGCAACAGAAAGAATGTACAGTTAGGCTGTAGTGAAATCAGGTAAACTCTATAAGGTGAAACGTCACGTAGACCAACTTTTAAGAATTGCTCGTTCGATGTTGGAGGGTGGGCGGTTTGAACAAAATAGTAATATTTTGTCTAGATAAATGATAAGGCACGACAGAATCCGGCTTATGGCCTGCTTTTTATTTTAAATAACTAATGCTATTAGGTCCTTGGTTGAACACAAGATCTAAAATGCTTAAGTTATTTTTAAAGCCATGGTTTTGGGAAAAAACCTGTATGTACTCTTTCACTATGAATTTATCATCAAAGTTTTTTTCAGCCATTTCTCTAAGATCAATGTCATTATTATATTTCTCTTTGAATGTTTTTGTGAAAATCAATTTAGTTTTAATATCTAACCATTCGCATACAAGCTTAATACACTCAATATTAAAAACAGAAAGTTTTTTATAATTGTTAAAGTATAAATTTTTTAATCCATCCTTATAAAACTCAAAAAAAGGTGAAGACTCATATGCTGATTGAATTGATTTCCAATGGTTTTTTTGCCATTCAAAATCATTTTCAATTAATGTGTTTTCTAATGTAAATGATTCTTTTGAATGTTTTATAGGGATACTGAGTTTTAAAATCTTATTTGGACCGTATATATAAGTTCTATTTCTTAAAGTTTGTTTATTATAATTTTGGTTTAATTCCCAAATAATATTTCCACTTATTATTTCTTTCCAATGTGAGATTGGAGCAAAATAACATGGAGTTATAATTTTACAAGTGTCTTTCAGAGTTTATTTAGTTTTTTTCTTTTATTAAATTCGGAAATCCCTATGGTAAACAAAACACCAAATAAAAAATACCATCTGTATGATTTGGGTTCTCCATCTAAATTTACAGTTGTAAAGACTCTATTCCATCTAATTTTCCAGTTTTTAAAACCATCATTTATTCCATCTATACTCATCCATATAAAAACAGGTTTGCCTACTATATGGTCTTCTGGAACAAATCCCCAAACCCTACTATCCTCTGATCTGTAACGATTATCACCCATCATCCAAAAATAATCTTGCTTAAATGTATACTCATCAGTAGCTTGATTATTTATTTTAATAATACTATTTTCAAGTGTTAATGTATTTTTTTCATAGTCTCTAATAAGTTTCTTATAAATCGGAAGATTGGATAAAGTTAACTTAACTTTTACTCCCTTTTTAGGCATAATTATTGGCCCAAAATTATCTTCATTCCAATTATACTTTATATCATTCGGGAAAAAAGAGGTATTATAAGATTTATAAGTTTTAAAATTTCTTTTAAGGCTATCAATTAATTTACTATTGGTTACAATTTTAGCTTCTTCTTCTGTAAGAAGTAAGTCTATTTTATAGTCAGTAATTTCAGATAAAATAATTCTGCCTTTAGACCTAACATCATAAGGAATTCCCTTGGAACTTGTTATAACTATAAAGTTGTTAGGATTATTATCAATTATTCCTTGTATGTAAGGCTGAATTAATTTGTATTTATTTTGTGTAATTTCAGAAACTTTGAATTTTCTTTGAATATCTATTCCAAGTTGAGCAAGTTTGGAAGTAGAAACTCCTGAAGAACTAAAAGCAGAAAATGAGTAAATAGGTTTTGCCCTATATGGCATTTTACTTCTTTTACCATTAATATGAATTATACCATTTATTATTTCCAGTGTATCTGAAGGTATAGCGACACATCTCTTAACATAATTTGATTTTTTATCGATTGGCTTTTTGACTCCCTTTTCCTTAACAAAGAATTTTCTAACAGTGTCGGCTGGCCAACTAAAAGTAACAATTTCATTTCTTTTGACTTTTTCAAATCCAGGTAATCTAAAGTATGGTATTTGAGGCTTATTTAAGTAGGATCTAATTCCAGTACCTACTATAGTATCATGAACCATTGGAAATGAAACTGCTGTCTGAGGAACTCTTGCTCCATAATGAAACTTACTAACAAATAAAAAATCACCAACTAAAAGCGTTTTTTCAAGTGAACCTGTTGGAATTATGTAAGGCTGAATAAAATAAGTGTGAACTATAGTTGCAAGTATTATAGCAAAAATTATTGAGCTTACCCATTCACCCAAAGCAGTTTTAGGATTTAAATCTCTATCAATAATATATTCAACTTTACTTGAATAATTGATGGTGTAAATAAATAGTCCTAGAGATATTAAAACAAAAAGAGTATCAGTTAATGAATTTTTTCCAAAACTTCTACATGTTTCAACCCAAATTACAGGAATTATTAAAAGGTTTATTATTGGAATAAAAATTAGAAAAACCCACCACCAAGGGCGATTAATAATCTTCATTAAAATTATAGTATTATATACAGGGATAAAAGCATAGATTTCTTTAAATCCAGCAGACTTATATAATTTCCACGTCCCTATTCCATGAATTATTTGAATAATTAAAAAAAATATAAACCATTGAAATAATGTCATGTTTAAAATTTAAATTTGGTATCGTTTATAACATCTTTCATTTCAAAAATCCCTTTTTTGTTAATTATCCATTCAGCACAAATAATTGCACCAAGGGCAAATCCTCTTCTGTTTTTTGCAGTGTGTGTAATTTCAATAGAGTCTGTCATTGAAGAATATTTTACTTTATGAATTCCATGAACTTTGTCTATTCTTTTAGACTTTATTGAAATAGATTTATTTGTATTTCTATTCAAAGACCAATCGCTATATTTCCCAGTTTCAATTATTCCTTTTGCTAGTGAAATAGCAGTTCCGCTTGGTCTATCTATTTTATTAATATGATGAGTTTCTTCAATATTTAATTTATATTGATCATGTACTTTCATGATTTTAGCTAGCCTTTTATTTAATTCAAAAAACAAATTTACACCTAAGCTAAAGTTTGATGAGTATAAAAAACTTGTTTTTAATTTATTAGATAATTCTTTAATTCTGTTAAAATCTGAAAGCCATCCCGTAGTTCCGCTAATAACTGGCACTAAACTTTTTAATGCTAATTCAATATTATTGACAGCAGAATTTGGTGTACTAAAGTTAATTGCAACATCAGCACCTTCAATATTTTTAACGATAGAATTCTTATCAATTTTAAATATTATATTGTGTCCTCTTTCTAAAGAAATTTTTTCAATTTCTTTGCCCATTTTACCGTAACCAAGGATTGCTATTTTCATTTTTAAAAATTCAAATTTAATGATAATCCAATAGATTCAGAGTTTGTAGCTATTCCTTTATCTATATATGGTTTTAGTGTTAGGTTTTCATTTACATTATATTGTTTTAAATGTGCATCAATATTAGCATCTAGGATATTTAAAATGTAGAAACCTACAATAAAAACCATTGATAAGTCTCTATTTTTTTTATGGAATTCTGCTCCATCTAAAAGTCTATTATCATCTAAAATTAAATTTTGAAATTCATCATTATTGTAACCGGCTTTTCTGCTTTTATATGCATTTCTATAGTTCCAATATTTTTTTTGATTAAAATTATATGAATAAATAGAAGTCCCAATTGCAGCATAAACAATAGGAATTTTCCAATACTTTTTATTAAATGCCTGACCAGCGCCAGGAAATACTGCAGAGTAAAAAGCTGCTTTTGATGGACTTAATGGATCTAGTTCATCAAATGATGGTTCTTGAGAAAAACAGTTAGATGTAAATAATATTAAAACAAAAAATATAAGTTTACTTTTTCCCATTTAATTTCTTATTTATCTCTTTGAAATCCTCAATATTATTAAATGGAATGATTATAAAACCTTTTTGCTCCCCGTTTAACTTAATTTTAACTTCTGAATTATATGTTTTTTTTAATTTTTTTAATTCTGAATTAAAAGGTTCATTTATCTTAAATTTTTTACTTAATGATTTTTTTGGGTTTTTAAAATTATTAGCTAATTTCTCAGCTTCTCTAACAGAAATAAATTTAGTTAGAATCTTTTCATAAAGCTTTAATTGATCTTCTTTTTTTTCAATTGTTACTAATGCCCTACCATGCCCCATAGAAATAAATCCATCTCTAATCCCAGTTTGGATGATTGGATCTAATTTTAATAGTCTTAAATAATTTGAAATAGTAGATCTTTTTTTACCTACCCTTGAACTCATTTGTTCTTGAGTTAACATTACTTCATCAATTAAACGCTGATAGCATAACGCAATTTCAATAGGATCAAGATTTTCTCTTTGTATGTTTTCAACTAATGCCATTTCCAATGACTGTTGGTCATTTGCTATTCTAATAAATGCAGGTATTGATTTTAATTTCAATGAGGATACGGCTCTGAATCTTCTTTCTCCAGATATAATTTCAAAAGCCTTAAATCCAATTTTCCTTACAGTAATTGGTTGAATTATTCCAAGTTGTTTAATTGATTGAGCTAGCTCTATTATTTTTTCATTTTCAAAATTCGTTCTTGGTTGAAATGGGTTTAAGTTGATTTGATCAATAGGAAGTTCTATTACATTACCTATAATTTGATCTGCATTCTTATCTTCAACAGACTTAATATCTTCTGAAGGATTATCAAGTAAAGCAGATAAACCTCTCCCTAAAGGTTGTTTGTTGTACGCTTTTGCCATTAAAAATTATTATTTATTAATTCTTGAGCTAATTTAATATAGTTTTTTGCCCCTTTACTTGTTACATCATAGTCTATTATATTTTTTCCATGGCTTGGGGCCTCACCTAACTTTACATTTCTTTGTATAATTGTTTTAAATACCATGTCATGAAAATGTTTTTTAACTTCATCTACAACCTGATTTGAAAGTCTTAACCTTGTGTCATACATTGTTAAGAGAAGACCTTCAATTTTTAACTCTTTATTGTGTATTTTTTGAATACTTTTTATGGTATTTAGTAGTTTTCCAAGCCCTTCAAGAGCAAAGTATTCACATTGAATTGGGATAATCACGGAATTAGCAGCCGTTAATGCATTCAATGTAATTAATCCTAATGAAGGAGCACAATCAATAATTATATATTCATATAGGTCTTTAACTTCTTTTAATGCATCTCTTAACATAAATTCTCGACTAGGATGATTTACTAATTCTAATTCAATTGCTACTAAATCAATATTTGAAGGTATTATATCAAGGTTTGGAGTATTTGATTTTAAAATAATATTATTTGCTTTTTCAGTATGTTCTAACAGATGGTATGAAGACTTTTTAATTTTTTTTAAATCTATTCCAATTCCTGATGACGCATTTGCCTGTGGATCAAGATCAATTAAAAGAACTTTTTTTTCTAAAATACCCAAACATGCAGCAAGGTTTAATGAAGTAGTAGTCTTGCCAACACCTCCTTTTTGATTCGATACAGCAATTATTTTTCCCATTAAATATAATAGTTGCGTTAAAAATACAATATTTTGATGTCCGTGAATTAGTAGTGTAAGTCTTTTTGTTAACTAGTTTTTAAGACTGTCTTGAAATTCAATTATATATATTTCTTCATTTTCTTTTTTCATGAAAAAATTTTCTCTAGCAAATGCTTCATAATTGTCAAGATCATTTAGATCTTCTATCAGTTTTTTATCATTTTTAATCTCAATTTCTAATAATCTTTTTTGTTCTTTTAAATCATTTATTTCTTTATTTAGTTGTCTGTGAAAGAGATAAGAGTTAGCATCCATAAACAACATCCAAAATAAGAATACAAGAGTTATTACTATATAGATGTTTGTTATAAATCTATAATACTTATTGGATTTGATTCTTTTTATAAAATTCAAAACATTCTTTTTTCTGAAATTAAATTTATAACTTTTTTAGTTGAAATAGTTTTTGATTTTAGAATTATATCAGCATACTTCTTTGATGGATCAACATATTTTTTATGCATTGGTTTACACATACTAAAAAACCTTTTTTTAACTTCTTTTTTAGATCTTCCTCTAGATAAAATATCTCTTTGTATCCTTCTTTTTAATCTTGTTTTTTCATCAATATCAAGGTAAATTCCAAAATCAATTAATTCAATTAGTTTTTCATTACAAAAAACATGTATTCCTTCTAGAATTATAATTTTCTTTGGAAGAATTGTTTTCTTTTTTTTTAATCTTTTATGACTTATATAAGAATAAATAGGTTCTTTAATTTTATTATTTTCTTTTAAATCTTTTAAGTTTTTTATTAATAATTTAAAATCAATTGAATTTGGGTGATCAAAATTTATTTTAGATCTGTTAATTAAGTTTAATTCAGAATTGTCTTTATAGTATGAATCACATAGAATTTTAATAACCCCTGATTCTTTATAATGTTTTTCTAAGCTTTTAGCAAGTGTGCTTTTTCCAGAACCGGTTCCGCCACATATCCCTATTAAAAACATCTTTATTTTTTAATTTTTCTTATATATTTTTCTCTAATCATTTTGTCATATTTATTTCCCCAGCTATTTAGAATGTAATTCATCACATCTGCTATTTCATCATCATATAAACCCATTCTTTCCATTCTAGTATCATATTTAACTCCATTAACTACAATTTCACCATCAATTCCTCCAAATTTTATTGCCTTAATGCTTTCCTCCATATTTTTAAATAGATAATCTGATTTTGCTAAGGGAGGAAAAATGCCTTTTTGTCCTTTTCCATCATGCATATGACATATTATACAAAAATCATTGTAGATAGATTTTCCATTATTAATAGAAATTTCTAAACTATCCTTTTGTGAATAAATTAATATTGGAAAAATTATTAAAATGAATTTTAAAAACTTCACTTTTTAGGAACAATTTTATAAATACCCTTATTTTCAATTGAAACATAAATGTATCCATCGGGACCTTGTTTTACATCTCTAGGTCTTCCCAAACCTTCAGCTATTTTAGACCTTGATACAACTTTGTTATTTTTTAATCCAATTCTTTCTATATGTTTAAAAACCAGGGCTCCTGCAAGTAAGCTTCCATTCCAGTTTGGATATATATTACTTGAAATATATTCAAATGAACTAGGGGCAATAGATGGCAACCAATAATATAATGGTTGTTCCATCCCTGGAAGACTTTTATCTTTTGTTATTGTAGTGAGGCTATAATTAATTCCATAAGTAATTTTAGGCCAACCATAATTTTTACCTTTTTTTATAATGTTTATTTCATCCCCTCCTCTTGGTCCATGTTCATTAGTCCATATTTCTCCAGTAACAGGATGTTTAAACATCCCTTGAGGATTTCTATGTCCATAAGAATAAACAGCTTTTTTTGCATTAGGATTATTGAAAAATGGATTGTCTTTAGGAATAGTTCCATCTTCATTAATTCTGTAGATTTTCCCACCATCAAGATTGATGTTTTGAGGGTTTACATCTCTATTTCCTCTATCTCCAATTGAAAAATAGAGATAATTGTCATTATCGAATTCTAACCTTCCTCCAAAGTGTTGTCCTTTTCTTGAATTGGGAGATCCTTTATAGAGTATCTCTAAATCAACTAGAGAATCTTCTATTAGTTTTGCTCTAGCTATAGTAGTATTGCCTCCCTTTTCTCCAGCATCTTCAGAAGCATAAGAAAAATACAGCCATCTGTTTTCTTTAAAATTAGGATGAAAAGCTATATCCATCAACCCCCCTTGTCCTCTTAAATATATATCTGGGACTCCTTTTATTTTTGTTTTTACCCCATCTTTATAGTGAAAAATAGATCCAGATTTTACAGTTGCTAGAATAGAATTATCTTCAAAAAATTCAATAGCCCATATAATATTTTCATCTTCAAATACTAATTCCATTTCATAGTTTGTTTCTTCTGTTAAAATGGAATCATCTCCTTCTTGATCTAAAGGCTTAAGATCCTGAGCAAATGAAAAATTTAAAATTAATAAGCCTATTATAGTTGTAGAGATATATTTGTTCATTTTTTATAATTTATTTGATTAAAATTTAATTACCACCACTTTCAGCTAAAATATAAAGTATATCTAAAAATAAATTAATTATATCTAAATATAAATTTACTGCAATTTGTACAGCTGTTGACCATGATTCATCTCCTGCATTCATTTGCTTTTCTAACATATTGAAATCATATAAAAGATATCCAGTAAAAACAAGAACACCAAAATATGCTCTAATAAGTGAATATTTTTTTGATTTAAATATAAAATAATTCAGAATCCCCATTAATATAAGAATAATCAATGCTATAAATAAAAATCCACCCATAATACCAAAGTCAAAAGAAGAGGTAAATACAATTGATGCTGATGCTAAGACAGCAATCGTTGTTGCAAACATGGCTTGAAAAACTACATTTTGCCACTCTTGATGGTAATTATCTTTTTTAAAATCATTTGAGGATCTTATTTCTTCAATTAAAAGGTTATATTTTTCTGACTCAGAATCAAATAATTCCAAAGGATTAGATTTTTCATAAAACATAGTTTTCTTTTTGTCTTCTGCACCAAAAAACTTTTCTGTTGCTGTCTTTTTTTCAGTAACTATTGTTTTACTTAAAAGCCCTGCTTGTTTTTTGTATTTTTTCATCTTGTAGCTCTCTCCAAGCGCAGAAATAGTAGGCCCAATACTCCATCCAATAAAACCTGAAAATATTGAAACTAGGATTATGTTTAAAGGATAACTGTCGTCAAAAAACATTATAGCAAACAGGAATATAAATGATCCTATGATTGTGATTATAGCTTCAGATGTAGTTTCATATGCCTTGTTTATTCTTGAGAAAAAAGTTGTAATGACAAGCATTCCTCCAACTATTAAAAAAGTTTTAGCAAATAATAAGTCGAACATTATGTTTGTTTAAGAATGATTGCAAATATAATTTAAAAAGTCGGGATGACAGGATTTGAACCTGCGACCCCACGGCCCCCAGCCGTGTGCGCTACCAGACTGCGCTACATCCCGAAAACATGAAGAAAATAATTAATATTTTTCAGAATACGATAACATTTGAGTTGCAAAGCTTTTTGGCTGTTCAACTTTTACATCAATGATATTTCCATCTTTATCTTTAACTAAAACTAAATCAGGATTAATAAAACCACTATATGGTGCAGAAGTAAATTTGCTATTTCTTTCTAAAACTTCTTTATGCAATTCTTGATCAACTTTTACACCATAATTTTCTATCAAATTTTTTCCAGCTTCAAAGTCTCCTTCTGATTTAATTCTTTGAATTTCTTTAAGTAATACACCAAATAATTCTCTAAGTTTTTTATAGTCATTTATAACATAAAATGTCTTGTTGTTTTTCTTGACTTTTTCTATGATATTATCATTTAAACCTTGTTCATAAGCCCATAGAGAAATAAGTTGGCGATTTCTCATATGAGATTCTTCTATATCATCACCTAATTTTATTCTAATAAGTTGTGTAATAAGACCATTTCTTATATAACCATCATAACTGGCTATTCCCATCTCTTCTGCTGAGGGTGATATACCTATTTCTTCAAGTTTATTATCAGGAATATAATATAATCCTACTAGATCTGCTCTTGCTTCTTCCAGAGCAGAAGCATAGCTTTTTAATGTTTCTTTTGTGGTACCAACTCCTTCATTTATTTTTCCACTTGCATGACCTATTACTTCATGAAGTGCAGTGTGCAAACTACCTGCATTTTCACCATGTTTTATTTCAAGATCTATTTCTTTTTGAGAAAAAGCAAATTCATTAAGTCTTCCGCTGCTTCCAGCATTTCCATAGGCATAAAGTATGTTTCCAAGAGAAATTGATTTAGATCCATGTTCAACTCTTATCCAGTTAGCATTTGGAAGATTTATTCCAATTGGAGTTGATGGAGAAGCATCTCCAGCTTCACTGGCTACATTTACAGTATTATAAGATATTCCAACTACATTATTTTTTTTATGTTTTTCCATTATAGGAGAATTGTCTTCAAACCATTGGGCATTTTCTGAAAGTGCATCCATCTTTTTACTCATTTCAAAATCTTTTATTTGAACTACAGATTCATAGGATCCTCTATATCCTTTAGGATCATTATAGACCTCAATAAATCCGTTTATATAATCTACATCTCCTTCAATGGTTTCTACCCATGTCACATTATATTCATCCCAGATTGATAAATCTCCTGTCTCATAATATTTAATTAAAAGGTCAAAACCTTCTTTTTGTTTTTCATTTTCAGCCACTTCTGAAGCTTTTTTTAACCAATAAATCATATTTTCTATTTCCTCACTGTACATTCCACCTAGCTTCCAAACCTTTTCTACAAGTTTTCCGTTTTCTTTAATAAGTTTAGAGTTTAAACCTAGGGAAATAGGTTTTTTAGGGTTAGGTACTTTTTTAATTTCACTATAATAAAAATCTACGTCTTCAGTGGTTACATCAGGTCCGTAGAAATTTACTGCAGAGCCTTTAATTAAACCTTTACTAGCATCTAAATTTACTTTCTTTGAATCTTCATCATTAAAAATAACTTCAAAAGCTTCTTTATTTAATTCAACGTTACTTTCATTGAGTAATTTTTCTAAAAATTCAGCAGAAAAACCAGGTTCAAATTTATCATTTGAATAATGATGATGAATGCCATTTGAAAACCATATTCTTTTAAGATAAGTTTCAAATTTTTTCCAATCATCTGATAATTTATCACCATTGTAATCCGTATATATTTTTTCTAAAGCAACTCTAATAGAAATATTATGTCTATAATTTTGATCATACATGATATCTCTGCCAGATAAACCAGCTTGAGAAAGATAATAAACAAGTTTTTTTTGTTCTAAATTCAACTCATCAAAACCAGGAACTTGATATCTAAGTATTTTTAGATCAGCAAATTGTTCAGAAAAGAAATTAAAATCTGATTTTTCTTTAATTGGTGATGAGCAGCTTATAAAAAATATAAAGACAAATAATAATATCTGATTAATAGGACTTTTCATGATGTTTGTTTTAATTAACAATATAGAAATTTATTATAGAAATATTTTAATAGAAAACAGACAAACTTTAACTTTAGAACAACTTTTATAAATAATGAAATGAATTTTAAAGTTTTTTTTTATTGGTTCCTTCTAATACACTTGTTTGGATGTAATGATATTAATGATGATAAACCAAATGTTTTAATTTTTTTAACTGATGATCAGGGTTGGGGTGATTTAAGCATTAATGGGAATACAAACTTAAGTACTCCAAACATTGATGCAATTGCCAATAACGGAGCTAGGTTTGAAAGATTTTATGTAAGTCCAGTTTGTTCTCCAACTAGAGCTGAGTTATTAACAGGAAAGTTTTTTGTTAGATCTGGAGTTAATGGTGTTACAAAAGGTTATGAGAGGATGAATATAGATCATCAATTAATTTCTAATTTTTTTAAAGAAAAGAAGTATAGAACTGGACTCTTTGGAAAATGGCATAATGGATCACAACCTCCATATCATCCAAATTCAAGAGGATTTGAAGAATTTTATGGGTTTACTGCTGGTCATTGGGGAAATTATTTTAATCCATTATTAGAAAAAAATGGTAAAATTGTTAAGGGAAAAGGATATATATCAGATGACATTACAAACAATGCCATTTCATTTATAAAAAAATCAAAGGATCCCTTTTTCACCTATATATCATATAATACTCCTCACTCTCCAATGCAAGTTCCTGAATCATATGTTTCTAACAAAAAAGTAGTAAAACAGGGTAGGTATTCGGAAAAAGAAAATATTAAAAAAACGGAAGCAGCACTTGGGATGGTTGAAAATTTAGATTACAATGTTGGCAAAGTAATAGATTCATTAAAAAAATATAATTTATACAACAATACAATCATTATTTTCTTTAGTGATAATGGTCCTAATGGAAATAGATGGAATAATGATTTAAAAGATAAGAAAGGTAGTACAAATGAGGGAGGGGTTAGAGTTCCATTCTTTATTCAATGGCCATCAAAAATTAAGAAAGGAATAAAAATAAATCAGATAACAAGTGTTATGGATATTTTTCCAACATTAGTTGAATTAACAAACAATTCTTCTAACATAGAATTTGATGGAAAAAGTTTTAATAAATATTTAGAAAACCCCAATCTAAAAGATAATAATAGAAAAATATTTTCATATTGGGGAAATAGAATAAGTGTAAGGAATAATAATTTTATTCTTGATAATAATGATGATTTGTTTGATTTAAATAATGATCATAAACAAGAAAAACCTGTCAATGAAAATTTTATTGATGATTATAAAGAATTAAAAAATGCTAAGGTCAAATGGGAAAATACATTGGTTGATTCTTTCAAGAAATCTAATAAAAGAAGAAGGTTTACGGTAAATTATACGGATTTAATCGATACACATCTTCCAGCTAGAGATGCTGAAATCACTGGAAGTCTAAAAAGATCTTCTATACATGCAAATTGTTCTTTTATTGAAAATTGGGAAAATGAAGATGACTATATATATTGGGATATTGATGTTTTAAGTTCTGGAAAAAGTAATGTTGATTTATATTATACTCTTCCTGAAAATAGCATTGGAACTGAAATTGCAATTGAATATGAAAACCAAATAATATATAAAAAGATAGAAGATTTTCATGATCCAAAATTAATAGGAATGGATAAAGACTTGGTAAAAAGAACAGAGTCTTATACAAAAGAATTTAAAAGAATTAATATTGGTGATTTGTATTTTAAAAAAGGACCATCAACATTAAAAATTAAAACAATAAAAAAAATTGGTCAAAAATCAATTGATTTTAGACTGCTAATATTAAAAAAATACAGTGAAAAGAATATTTAAAATGTTATTAATGCTTTCCATCGTTTCTTGTTCTTCTCCAAACAAAAATCCGTTAATTGTTGGTCACAGAGGAGCAATGGGGCATGTCACAGAAAATACCATTCCATCAATTAAAAAA
Source organism: uncultured Flavobacteriaceae bacterium (assembly GCA_964433845.1). Taxonomy (GTDB): domain Bacteria; phylum Bacteroidota; class Bacteroidia; order Flavobacteriales; family Flavobacteriaceae; genus MAG-121220-bin8. Next base: position 24,505 of record CAYSTA010000001.1, on the reverse strand, counting down.
GCAGTTGAATTAGGGGTTGATGGAATAGAAATTGATGTTTTTAAGTGTAAATCAGGTGAAATAATAGTTTTTCACGATAAAAAACTAGATAGATTAACAAACTCTTCAGGTTATATTGAAGATCTTTCTTATGATTCAATTAATAAAATTAAAGTGATGGGAGAATATAGAATACCTGAACTTATAGAGGTAATTAACATTTTACCAAATGAAATATTTCTTAATATTGAATTAAAAGGTGAAGAAACGGCAAAAAAGGTAAATGAAATTATTACTAAATTCATTAATAAAACAGAATCTAAATTAGATAGATTTATTATTTCAAGTTTTAATTGGAATGAACTTGAAAATTTCAGGTCATTTAACAGTAAAATTCCAATTGCAATATTGACTGATACTAATCCATTGAATGCTATTCCTGTTGCTAAGAAATTAAATGCAGTTGCTATTAATCCAAACTATAAATTATTAGACAAAAATGTTGTTAATCAAATTAAAAAAGAGGGATTAAAAATCTTTCCATATACTGTCAATTCAATAAATGATATTAATAAAATGAAAAATCTTGAAGTAGATGGCATAATTACAAATTATCCTGAAAGAATAAAATAAAAAAGATGTTTAACTTTAATAAATAAAATCATAATTTAAAAAATAAATGAAGAAAATAATTTTATTTATTTTCTGTCTAGTTTTGGCAGTTAATCTACAAGCAAATAATGCTGAAAAAAATGACCCAATATCAAAGAAAAAACGTGTATTGATATTTACAAAAAATGGCTTAACACTAAACGGAGAAAAAGGTTATGTTCATGAAAATATAACTAATAGCATAAAAGCTTTAAAAGAAATTTGTGAAGCTGAAAATATTGATTTTGATAACAGTGAAGATGCTTCACTTTTTAATAAGGCAACATTGTCAAAATATGATGCTATTATTTTTTCTAATTCCAACAATGAGGTATTTGATAACGAAAACCAAAAAGTAGCCTTTCAAAACTACATCAAAGGTGGAGGAGGGTTTATTGGTATTCATTCAGCAAATGCTGTAGAAAGAGATTGGCCTTGGTATTGGGCGCTGGTTGGTGGTAAATTTGTTCGACATGCACCTCACCAGGAATTTGATGTAGTCGTAGTTGATAAAAATCATCCTTCAACTAATTTTTTAGATAGAGTATGGAAAGTTAAAGATGAATGTTATTATTCTAATAACCTAAATCCTGATATAAATGTATTACTAGCATCTGATTTAAGAACGGTTGAGGACAAGGAAAAAGTAGAATATCCAAATGATATTTTTGGAAACTATTTTCCACTTTGCTGGTCAAATGAATTTGAAGGAGCCAGACAATGGTATACAGCTTTAGGTCACGATGCTGAAACCTATGATGATCCTATTTTTAGAAAACATTTAAGAGGTGGTATTCTTTGGGTTTTGAATATGGAAAAATAATTAAATTAGTTAGTACTCTCTAGTTTTTTAATTCTGAAAACAAATCTTAATATCATAAATAAAATGGAAAGAAGAAATTTTATCAAGAAAACATCTGTAGCAAGTACTATGACATTTTTAGCTCCAACTATTTTGCCTTCTGGAATATTTGGACAAACTACGGCTAATAAAAAAATAAATATTGGACAAATTGGTTGTGGACGTATTGCTCGTGACCATGATATGCCTGGTGTAATGCAATATGACAATGCTCGTCTTATTGCGGTTTGCGATGTTGATAGTAAACGTATGAAAGATGCTAAAATATTAGCGGAAACTTATTACAATAAAAAAACGGGAAGCAATAAAGCTGTAGATGTAAAAATGTATGGAGATTATAAAGAATTGTTAAAAAATAAAAATATTGATGCTGTTGTTATTAGCACACCAGATCATTGGCATGCACAACCTGCAATTGAAGCAGCATTAGCGGGCAAAGATATTTATTTGCAAAAACCAACATCTCTTACCGTTGAAGAAGGACGAGTTTTAAGTGATATCATTCAGAGAAAAGGTACTATTTTACAAGTAGGCACACAACAACGTTCCATGGCTCAATTTAGGGTTGCCGCCGAATTAGTCCGTAATGGCAGAATTGGAAAATTACATACAGTAAAAGTAGGTCTTCCAGGTGATCCATCAGGACCCGAGGCCTCTAAAATGCCAGTACCCTCAAATTTGAATTATGATATGTGGTTAGGTCAAACCCCATTAATGGATTACACAGAAATAGGTGTGCATCCTAAGGAAGGTTATGGCAGACCTGGTTGGTTGCGTATTGAACAATTTGGAGCGGGGATGATTACTGGTTGGGGGCAACATCATTATGACTCTGCTGCTTGGGGGATGGATACCGAATTAACAGGGCCAGTATCTGTGCAAGCTGTAGCAGAGTTTCCAAAATCAGGACTTTGGAATGTTCATGGTGATTTTATGTCGAAAGCAGAATATGAAAATGGCATAACCATGTACACTAGTAGTGGAGGTTACCCCAATGGCATTAAATATATAGGTACTGATGGTTGGATATTTGTTTCAAGAGGAGCTTATACAGCTTCACCTTCTGACCCTGTGTCAGCAGATAAAAGTTCAAAAGCATTAGATGCAAGTGATCCAAAAATATTAACTTCTATTATAGGATCTAATGAAATAAATTTATATAAAAGTGATGAACAACATGGTAACTGGTTAGATTGTATAGAAACAAAAAAGCCTCCAATATCTACTGTCGAAATGGGCCACAGGGCTTGTACTGTTTGTTTAATTACACATATTTCTATGAAACTTAATAGAAAGTTGAATTGGAATCCCAAAACAGAAAAGTTTATTAATGATGATGAAGCAAATAGCATGTTAACACGTTCACAAAGAAAGCCTTTTGGAGTTAATTATATTAAAGAATTGTAAAAACTGCAAAATCATTAGAATTACTGAACTATAGTAATATGAAATCTTACGGATCTATTTACAAACAAGAACTTTTAAAAGAAATTATTCCTTTTTGGGAAAAATATTCTCCAGACTACACCTACGGAGGATATTTTACATGTCTCAATTCTGAAGGAAAAGTGTTTGATACTGATAAGTTTGTGTGGCTTCAAGCTAGAGAAGCATGGATGTTTGCTACTCTAGAGCACTCTTCATTAAATGGTAATCAGTGGCATGCAATGGCTAAATTGGGTATCGATTTTTTAGAAAAACACGGTCAGTCTCCCTCAGGTGATTGGTATTTTTCATTAAACCAAAAAGGAGAACCTTTAATGGCTCCTTATAATATTTTTTCAGATTGTTTTGCGGCTATGGCTTTTGGAGCCTTTTACAGAATTGATCCAAATCCTAAGTATAAGAAGTTGGCTAAGAATATTTTTAAAAAAATCATAGCTAGAAAAGACAACCCTAAAGGAATTTATAATAAGCATATTTCAGGAACCAGACCAATGAAAAACTTTGCGCTCCCTATGATTTTATGTAATTTATCTTTGGAATTAGAACATATCTTAGGGAAACAGCAAGTTACAAACTTAACTCAGGAATTAATTCCATTGATCATGGAACAGTTTTATGATTCTAAAACGGGTTTGATATTAGAAAATATTAGTATTGATGGGGAATTTGTGAATTCTTTTGAAGGCAGGTTACTCAATCCGGGTCATGCTATAGAAGCTATGTGGTTTGTTATGAATATAGCCATTAAACAGAATAACAAAGCTTTAATAGAACAAGCAGAAACTATTTTGTATCAGCAATTAGAGCATGGTTGGGACAAGCTACATGGTGGTATTTTCTATTTTTTAGACCTAAAAGGTTTTCCACCCCAACAATTAGAATGGGATCAAAAACTATGGTGGGTGCATCTAGAAACTTTAGTAGCCTTAGCTAAAATTTATTCTTATAACAAAAGTTTAAAAGCTAAGGATTGGTTTAAGAAAGTGCATGAATATACATGGAACCATTTTAGAGACCCAATTCACAAAGGGGAGTGGTTTGGTTATCTTAATAGACAAGGTAAGGTATTGCTCCAGTTAAAAGGCGGAAAATGGAAAGGATGTTTTCATGTACCTAGGGCACTTATGCAAATTTCAAATGCATTAGAAACTTCATAGAATATGAAACTTAACTAAAAAAATTCCTAAACCAAGAACATATCTTATTTTTTTCCTTTGATTAGTTATTATTTAACACAATTTTATCCTATATGTGTCCCAAAATTGGGTATCCAACTGAGTAAAAGTAGTTTCCGTATAGGTAAGTAACTCACATTTATTTTAATTTATTTAAATAATTTATTGTTTATCAATAAATTTTTATTGATATTTGTAAAATAATAATTAAAATATATAAAAATGTATAAGCTAACAATATATATAACCATAGCAATAATATTAGTTTATATTATAGTTAGAAGTTTCAAAAAAAAAAGTTTTAAAAGAAAAATTGTAAATAAAACTCGAACCGAAAAAATATTAAAAATTATCAATGTCTTCGCATGGATATTCTTTGTGGGAACATTAGTTAAATTCGGAATTATACTAATAAGCTTTATAATTAGTCTTTTCAATCCAGAACTTGTTGTATTTAAAGATATTGATGTTTTTGGAGAAGGAACATCTCCTGGCACATATTTTTATGAAATTCAAAAATCTCATCTTTGGAATTACATTTTTTATGTCATTAGTATTATTTTATGGACACTAATAAAATCATACTTAGCTTATTTAATTATAAAGTTACTTGCTAAAATTAATATAATACATCCTTTCTCTATGGAAATTGCTAATCGTGTTGTCAAGATTAGTTATACCTTAATCTTTATTTGGGGTTTAAGCTTTGTTGTTAACTTTTTTGATAAATGGTCAGCTCTAGCTATTGGTTTAGAACCTCAATTTGAGGTTAGAGGGGAATTGTTGTTTATTGCAGGTCTTGTATACCTAATAGGTAATATTTTTAAAAGAGGAGTTGAAATTCAAAATGAAAATAAATTAACAATATAATCATATGGCTATTATAGTAAACTTAGATGTGATGATGGCCAAAAGAAAAATGAGTCTTAATGAGCTTTCACAAAAAGTTGGTATAACAATAGCTAATCTTTCCATTTTAAAAACGGGTAAAGCAAAAGCTATAAGGTTCAGTACCTTAGAGTCTATTTGTAAAGCATTGGATTGCCAACCAGGTGAATTATTGGAGTTTATTGAATAGGGGATATTCAATCTTTTGAAATTAGTGTGAATTATAGGTATGAAAACTTATTATAATGAAAAATAAAGAAAACGTATTATCAAATCAAAAGTAATATTTCAACGTGCATTTAATCTTGCTAAAGTACCAATAATAATTTCCCTGTTTGTTACACCAACTCGTTATTTCCTTGAACTAGCTGGGTTTCCTGAAAATGTTATTTTCATTGTTGGGTTACTCTGGCTGGCTTTAGCGTTTTCTGTTTATTGGGGAATAAAATTATATAACGAAAATTACCGATACCTACTACTTCTTTTGAGTTTGATTATTTTTTCTCCAATTTCAAGAATTCCTGTCGCTATACTTTGGTGGATTGATACCAGATGGGAAATAGGAACTCATTATGGCTTATATTTTGATAATTTTGCACAAGCTTTTTTCCAACAAGTGGTTTACGGTTCTCTAACTCAAATTATCCCTAGTTTTTTACTGGGTTCACTGACACTTGTAATTATGAAAAATAGAAAAAATCATACTAATCTTTTTTAGTAAATTTGAATAGTTAGGAATTCCTAACAAATCCTTTTTAATAATTATATTAATTACTTACTGTTTTGAACACTAAATTTATTTTTGAGTTTTATCTTATATAATGAGAAAGAACAATTGTAATTTAATTGCTGCTGTCTATACTCCCATGAGTCAAGATGGTTCACTAAATACATCTATAGTAAATCAGTATGCTTATTATTTGAATAAAAACAAGATTTCTGGCGTATTTTTCAATGGATCGACAGGAGATTTTGTTTCATTAACGACTCAAGAAAGAAAAGATATTACCTTGGCTTGGTCTTCTTGTAAAACTAAAGACCTTTATCTTATAGATCATGTTGGAGATCCAAGTTTAGAAGTTGCAAAAGATTTAGCAAAACATGCTTCAGATAAAGTAGATGCAATAGCCGTTTTGGCTCCATTTTATTTCAGGATTGATAGCCTAGATAAATTAATTTATTACTGTAAAGAAGTATCTGCAAGTGCTCCAAATATTCCTTTTTATTATTACCACATTCCTTCATTGAGTGGGGCGAAAATAGATATTTTGAGTTTTTTAAAAAGAGCCACCAAAGAAATTCCGCAGTTTGCTGGAATTAAATTTACAGACAACCAGCTAATTGACTTTCTACATTGTAAAAAATATAGTTTAGAAGAATATAATATTTTGTTTGGGTACGACGAATTATTCCTTCCAAGTCTATCATTAGGCGCTAATAGCTGGGTAGGAAGTACCTACAATCATCTAGCCCCAATTTATTTTAAAATCAAGGAGTACTTTGATCATGGGCAAATGGAAAAAGCAGCTGATTTACAAACAAAAGCTATAAGGTTTGTTGAAATACTAAATGCAAAAGGGGGATTTAATGGTGTTGGCAAGTACTTTATGAAGTATTTGGGAGTTGATTGTGGCCCTAGTAGATTTCCTCATATAAACCTAGAAAAGAAATCTGAATTTGAGATTATTAAATCTTTAAAACCCTTAGGTATTTTAGAATATTTAAACCATTTACCATAAATTAAAAGAGTTCTTAGGCAATCAGTTATAATAAGACAATGATAATTATAAAAACATTATTTAGTTATAGAATTGTTCTTTCATTTTGTTTGTTGTTTTTTTTTCAATCAAATGCTCAAGAACAAGAACTTTTTAAAATATCTTATGAAAAAGAAGTTCCCACATTAAAAGGATTAAATGGTTCTTTTTCAGGAATTCATAATGGCGTACTTATTTTAGCAGGTGGTACAAATTTTCCAAATAAAGCTCCGTGGGATGGAGGTGAAAAAGAATGGTACAGCGATATTTATGTTCTTGAAAAAAAAGAAAATCAAACCATTTGGTATGATAAACTTTCCGTTTCCCTTCCAAGACCTCTTGCAAATGGAGTTTCTATTAATACTAATCAGGGATTATTATGTTTTGGTGGCGACAATAAAGAAGGTGTTTTTAAATCAGTCTATTTATTAAAGTGGAATGAGATCACTAAAGAGGTAGAAATAGAAACACTCCCTCCAATGCCAATTCCACTTTCAAACATGGGCGGAGCTGTTGTAGATGATGTTGTCTATCTAGTAGGAGGACAACAAGAAAAAGATAACATTTCAACTAACAATTTTCTTTCATTCAATATAAAACCATCAATAATTAGACCTAAATATAGTTGGAAAAAACATGAAGATTTCCCATTTAAAAGTAGAATTCAATCTGTAGTAGTTGGTCAAAGCAATGGCCATCAGGAATGTTTATACGTTATAAGTGGTTTGTCATATAATCCAAATCATTCAAGACCATATGACATGCTGTATGATGTTTATCAGTTCGACCCAATCAATGAACAATGGTCTCAAAAATCTAATGTCCCCTTTAATAATACTCCAAGTTTATCAGGTGGATATCTGGCTGCAGCCCCTTCTATTAAAAAAGGAGATGCTCATGTTTTGATTTTTGGAGGCGCAGGTGGACCTAATCAACATTTGTCTAAACGCATGGAAATATGGTCTAAACTAAAAGACAAAACTCTAAGTAATGAGGAAATAGAGCTTTTGAAAGAAGAAGAAATAATGCTTATTAAAACTACAAGTTTTTCTAGGACTATATGGTCTTATCATACGATTACGGATAATTGGGTAGTAGAGGGTACATTTGATTCGGATACTCAGGTAGTCACTAATGCACTTAATTGGGGTAATGATGTTATTATTCCTGGTGGTGAAATAAGACCAGGTGTAAGAACAAATAGGATTAAGAAAATTAATTTAATGACTCAAAATAAAAGCTTTGGTGTTGTAAATTATGTTACTTTAATTACCTATTTAGTTCTAATAATTTTTTTAGGATGGTATTTTTCTAAAAGAAATAAAACTACAGATGATTATTTTTTAGGAGGAGGGAGAATACCTTGGTGGGCAGCAGGGTTGAGTATTTATGCAACAATGTTAAGTTCCATCACCTATATCTCACAACCTGCACTTGCATATTCTTTTGACTGGCAGGCTTATTTAGGGTATTTTCCTATTTTATTAATTGTTCCTCTTATTATTACTTATTATCTTCCTTTTTTTAAAAAGCTTCATTTAACCACCGCATACGAATATTTAGAAAAGCGATTTCATGTATCTATTAGAATTTTTAGTAGTTCATCTTTTGTACTTTTTCAATTGGTGAGAATGGGTATCGTTGTTTATTTGCCTGCCTTAGCTCTTTCTACAGCGATTGGTCTAGATCTTTATGTAGCTATTATATCAATGGGTGTATTGGCGATTATATACACTTATCTAGGAGGTATAGAAGCTGTAATATGGACAGACGTTATACAGGTTGGAGTGTTAATCATAGGGCTTATAGCTGGACTAATGTATATAGGAATGGAGATCAATGATTTTGGTCTTATTTGGGATACTGCTATAGAAGACGGCAAACTTAAAATGTTAGACTTTAGGTTTAGTTTTACTGAAGTGGTAACATGGTCACTTTTTTTAGGTTCATTTGCTTTAAGTTTTACAACCTACACCACAGATCAGACAGTAATACAGCGATATATGACCACTTCAAATGAAAAGGAAGCTAGAAAAAGTATTTGGCTTAATGGAATCTTGTCTATTCCTTTTGGAATTTTAATTTTTGCTATGGGAACATTCTTATATGTTTATTTTAAAGAACATCCAGAATTTTTAACTGTAGGAATGCAAAATGATAGTGTTTTCCCTTTATTTATCACTAATCATTTACCTCAAGGAGTAGCAGGTCTTGTAATAGCAGGAATTTTTTCTGCATCAATGTCTAGTTTAGATAGTAGTATGCACAGTATTTCTACAGTAATAACAGTAGATTATTATAAAAGATTCTATTCTTTATATTCAGACCTTAAAGGTCTTGCTATAGCGAAGTGGATCACTTTAATTGTAGGAGTAATTGGAACTAGTATAGCTTGTTTGATGGCTGCATTTCCAGTAACATCAATTTTTTTCTTTTTTCAAGAAACAATTGGACTTTTTGGAAGCGCTATTGCAGGGATTTTTATTTTAGGAATCTTTATAAAAAAAGCACATTGGAAAGGCACATTAGTAGGAGCAGTAGCTAGTATCACAGCACTTATTATTATAAAATATTCTACTCCATTAAATTTTTATATATATCCCCTTATTGGAATTCCATTATGTGTAATAATTGGTTGGTTTTCTAGTTTGTTAATAACAGTATCTCAACCTGATATTAGTGATCTTGTATATCAAATAAAACATACCAAAACTAGATAAAAATTTGTTGTGTTTAAGTTATTACCTTCTCGTGTACGCTAACTGAGCTCTGTGCCATATTCCGAATTTGCAAAGATAGATTTATTCTTATTTTAGTATTTTTAATAAACTAAAATTTAAAATAAAAATCAATGAAAAAAATACTACTACTATTTGCAGCTATAATTTTTACTGCATGTAACAATACACCTGCTAATTTTGATGATTCAGAATGGGGTGGGACTATTTCACCAACTGATGAAAGAAATGATAAGATTAATCAATTTGTTGATTCTTATGCTAATAATGATTTACAATCCGTAAAGGATATGTTCTCAGATGACGCAGTTATCCAGGTAAATGATGATACAATGACCGTTCAACAAATGATAGATGGATTTTCGTTAGGGCATGATTATTACGATGGAATCAATAATATTGACAGAAGGGTTAACACTATGTTTTATAATAACGGATCAATCTATACTAACTACTGGTATACATGGGTTGGTACAAATAAACAAACCGGTGAAGAACTTTCAGTCAAGGGACATGCTTATTTTCAGTGGAAAGATGGAAAAATTATTGAGACATACAATGCATTTGACCCAACTGAATATTCAAAGGTTTTTGATTGGGTTCAAGAATAAAATTCTAATCTAACAATAAAAAACCTCTTCATTTGAAGAGGTCTTTTTTCGGGGTGGCAGTATTTGAACCTACCTGTATTTACCCTTATTTTACAGAGTATTAATCCCAATTTTATACTTTTTATACCATTTTTGGGGAGTAATACTCCCCACACTTTTTTATCATTTTTGGATACTATTAGTACCCATTTTTTTTAAAAACAGTTTTAAAACTTTGATTTTGAAGTTAATAATACTGTTCCACAGAATGTATATTTTTTTCATGTTTTAATTTTAAATAAATTTACTAATTTGTCGGGGTGGCAGGATTCGAACCTGCGACCTCCGCGTCCCAAACGCGGCGCGATAACCGGGCTACGCTACACCCCGAAAAGAGCGAGCAAATATATGACAATTTAAAAAATCATCAAACAATACTTGATAATAATGAATTAATATTTTTTGATGATAACTTTTTATTCTTTTTGTAAAGCAAATCGTCAAAAATTTTAAATTTATAACTTTAAATATTGATATGTCAATTGAAAGAATAAAAACATTAATTATAGGTTCCGGACCCGCAGGATATACTGCAGCTATATATGCTTCCAGGGCAGACCTGAATCCTGTTCTTTATACTGGAATGGAGCCTGGTGGACAATTAACAACTACAACTGAAGTAGATAATTTTCCTGGTTATCCAGACGGAGTCGATGGACCAACTATGATGGTTGAATTACAAAAACAAGCTGAAAGATTTGGAACGGATGTAAGAATGGGTATGGTAACTGAAGTTAAATTGAATAGTGAGTTTGGAGGAATTCATAAAGTAAAAGTTGATAACGATAAAGAAATTGAAGCAGAGACTATTATAATTTCAACTGGAGCAACAGCAAAATATTTAGGGATTCCATCTGAAGAAAGATTAAAAGGTGGAGGAGTTTCTGCATGTGCAGTTTGTGATGGGTTCTTTTATAAAGGACAAGATGTTGCAATTGTTGGGGGAGGAGATACCGCTGCAGAAGAAGCAACATATTTATCTAATATTTGTTCAAAGGTAACTATGGTTGTTAGAAAGGGTCAGATGAGAGCTTCTAAAGCTATGCAACACAGAGTAAATTCCAGAAAAAATATAGATGTTAAGTATTTCTCCGAAATTCAAGAAGTTCTAGGTGAGAATGTTGTAGAGGGAGTAAGAATAATCAATAATCAAACTTCTAAAATAGAAGATATAAAAGTTACTGGATTTTTTGTTGCAATAGGACATAAACCTAATACAAATATTTTTAAAGGTCAACTCGAAATGGATGATTCTGGATATATTATTACTAAAGGTAAAACTACTAAAACAAACTGTCCAGGTGTTTTTGCTTCTGGTGATGTTCAGGATAAAGAATATAGACAAGCAGTAACTGCTGCTGGAACAGGATGTATGGCTGCTCTAGATGCTGAACGTTATTTGGCATCTCTTGAATAATAAAGTTTAATATATAATATCTATTTTTAAACTTTTGTATGAGAAAACTAGCTTTAATTATGAAAAATACTTTCTCGTTTTTTGTTCTTCCTATAGCTTATATTTCAGGAATTAGAGTTCAATCTATTGAAGACAATAAGTGTGTTGTTCGAGTTAAACATCGATGGATAAATCAAAACCCTTTTAAGTCTTTATATTGGGCTGTTCAAGGAATGGCAGCAGAAATGCCAGGTGGATTACTTTTACAAAATAAAATTAAAGATAGTGGTCACAGTATAGCTATGTTGTTAATTGGATCAACATCAAAATTTACTAAAAAAGCAACTGGTAAAATTTTATTTACTTATGATGAAGGTGAAGATTTAGATAAATTAGTGGATGATGCTTTACAAACTAAACTTCCTCAAAAAATTAGTATAAATACTAAAGGAATTGATGAAAAAGGTGATGTTGTTTCTGAATTTTCATTTGAATGGAGTATAAAATTAAGATCCAAGAAAAAACCTTAACATTTCTTAAACATTTTATAGCAATAATTATTATTAGTTTTATTAAAACTAATCAATTTTTGTGCCTAGATCAGTCTATAATTATACTGTTGAAGTATTAAAGAAAGTAAGTTTTAATCCTGTACTTTTTAAAAAAGAATTACGTAAGGCCTCATTAACGCTTTTACCATATGAATACCAAGAGCTTATTATTTGGGCAAATAAATTTGCATTAAATAAGCCAGATTTGCAAGCTGTTTTATATTAATTTTTCTCTCTACTTTATTTATATTAATGGATCCTTTAGAAAATTTAGTTTTACAATTCTTAGAGGAGATTAATGTGAAACCCATAGCTATAGTATTTATAGCTTTAATAGTCATATTTCTTCTATTTATATTTCGATACGGATATAAGAGGTATAAAATAAATGGATGGGATCATCCTTTTTTTAAAAGGTAGTGATTAGGAGTAATTATTTTCATTCTACAACTCTTTTTCTCTTTTTAATTGGACTTATGATATTCACATCATTAAATTGAAGTTTTGTTTTTATAAGCTGTTTTATAAGATCTTTTATTTCATTGATAATGTGAATTTTCATCTCATTTTTGTTATATACTAAACTAACTTCTCTTGCTGGTTTTGGATTTTTAAAGTTGTGTAACATTTTTCTTTGTTGAGCACTTAATTTTAATGTATATAAGTATGGTAATAATGTAATTCCTAATCCTTTGTCAACCAAATTTATTAATGTTTCAAAACTTCCAGTTTTTAAATTAAAATTTTCCTGAAATGTTTTATCGTTAATGAAAAAATTTTCTATACTATTTCTAAAACAATTTTCGTTTTTTAAAAGGAATAAATTATTTGATGAGATATCTTTAGGATTAATTTCCTTTTTGCCAAAATTTTTATTTGTTTTTGGTAGATATGCAATAAAAGGTTCATAATAGAGAGGTTTCTCAATTAATTCATCATCTTCTAATGGAGTTGCAGTTATCACTAAGTCTAATAGATTCTTTTTTAATTTTAAAATCAATTCTGAACTTGGTAAATCAATAAAAGAAACTTTTAACATAGGGTATATATTAATAAGTTCTTTTAAGAAAATTGGCAAAAGATTAGGTAGGATAGTTGGAGCAATTCCAATTTTAAAATTTCCAGCAACTATTCCACGGTCCTGATCTACTAAATCCTGTATTTTTATAGATTCACTAACTATTATTTTACATTGTTTAATAATTTTCGATCCAATTGGAGTTAATTGTATAGGTTTTCTAGTTCTATCAAATATGATAACATCTAATTCACTTTCAAGTTTTTGAATTTGCATACTTAATGTTGGTTGTGTAACAAAACATTTTTCTGCAGCTATTGTAAAATTTTTATACTCAGAAAGAGCTATTGCATATTTTAATTGAACTATTGTCACAGGTATAAGAAATTCTTATTAAAACTATAAAATATAATAGAATTTATCAATATAGGTTTTATTACTGGTTTATTATTACAGTTTTAAACCTAACATTATTTATTGGCCATTCTCTTTTGTCAGTCTCTAGATTAGCAATAATATCTACCACATTCATTCCTTTTATTACTTTTCCAAATGCTGTGTAGCTGCCATCTAGATGATATGCTCCGTCTTTTTTTTGAACTATAAAAAACTCATAGGGTGAAGCAAGTTTATGAGGATTTTCAATTTCACTACTAGGCATCGAAACAATTCCTCTATGATGTTTGTGTCCCTTTTTTGTATCTGGAGGCAATAGGTATCTTCCTATAGATCTTCTTTTTTTAGATGTTTCCCAATTATCAGAATTTCCTCCCTGAATAATGAAGTCTTTGACAACTCTATGAAAATATTCTCCTTCAAAATAATTTTTTTTAGTTAAAAAAATAAAATTTGCTCTATGATATGGAGTGTTTTTAAATAATTCAATATCAATATTTCCATAATCAGTTATTATTCTTACAAGATTTTCTTTATTCTTTTGTTCATATTCATAAAAAAATGGTATTGCATTCTTATCATTTAATAGAAAAAGTTCCTTTTTTTCAACAGGTTTTGGTGTAATTTCTTTTTTAAGGATAATTTTTTTTGTAGGCTTATTATTACTGATATCTTTACAAGAGACAAAACTTAATAAGCTTATAAACATCAAAATCTTTATCAAATGCATTTTTCAAATTTTAAAAATTATTTATTAAAAATAAATGATTTTAATCTTCCTGGAAATAAATCTCTTTTAAAATTAGCTCCTCCAGCTAGAGTAAAACAGATTTTAGATGGATTTATTCCAAAAAATCCTAAACTAGCAGCTGTTTTGGTTTTGTTTTATGGAGATGAAAATAATGACACAAGAATGATACTTATTTTACGAAATACTTACAATGGTGTGCACTCTAATCAAGTTAGTTTTCCTGGCGGGAAAAAAGATGATTCTGATTTTAATTTAAAGCAAACTGCAATTAGAGAAACAGTAGAAGAATTAGGATTAGACAAATCCTTTATAAAGATCATTGGATCATTATCTAAATTTTATATTCCACCAAGTAATTTTAATGTTCAGCCATTTATCGGAATATATAATAAATTGCCAAAATTTAATCCCTGCATCAATGAAGTTTCTTTAGTGATAAATCCTTTATTTGATGATTTAATCAACTTAAAGGTAGTACAGTCTGAAATCTGCGTTAATAATAAATTAATAAAAGTGCCAAGCTATGTTATTAATAATCAAATTGTTTGGGGAGCTACTGCAATGATTATTAATGAATTTATTTCATTATTTAATGATGTTGTTAATTCTTAATACATTTACATTTCGATATTTTATTAAGTGAATTTATTCAAAAGAAATCCTTTCGGTCATATTTTATTTATAAAGAAGTGGCTAATTAGAATTTTGGGAGCTTTATCTCATAAAAGGTTCAATAGATTTAACAAGTTAAAGATAGAAGGTTCAGATATTTTGAGATCTCTTCCTCAAGAGAATGTTTTATTTGTATCCAATCATCAAACTTACTTTGCAGATGTTTGTGCCATGTTTCATGTCTTCAATGCTAGCTTGAGTGGAAGAGATGATTCTATTAAAAATATGTCTTACCTATGGCAGCCAAAATTGAATATTTATTTTATTGCTGCAAAAGAAACAATGAAGGATGGATTATTTCCTCGAATTTTAGCTTATGTTGGATCTGTTTCGATTGATAGAACATGGAGATCACGTGGAGAAGATATAAATAGGCAAGTTAAAATTAGTGATATAACAAAAATAGGTGTTGCACTTGACGATGGATGGGTAATTACTTTTCCTCAAGGCACCACAACTCCATTTAAACCAATAAGAAGAGGAACGGCACATATAATTAAAAAATATAAGCCTATTGTTATTCCTATAGTCATTGATGGTTTTAGAAGATCTTTTGATAAAAAAGGAATAAGAATAAAAAAAAGAGACATTTTACAATCAATGGAAATTAAAGAACCATTAGAAATAGATTATGAAAATGAATCTATTGATAGTATAGTGGAAAAAATAGAATTTGCAATTGAGCAGCATCCTTCATTTTTAAAAGTATTATCACAAGAAGAAATTTCATTGCTTGAAGAAAACAATAAGGAAAGAGAATGGTAGTTAATTTTTGTCAGAAATTAATGCATTATCGCTAATAATACCTCCGCAACTTATTCTTGAACCTGCTGCTCCTGAAGGTTGAGAAGTTAAATCATCAATCCCTTGATGAACTATTACGGCTTTACCCATTATGTTTTTTGTATCATCATCACAACCTAAACACCAAAGGTCAGTTGTAAAAGTAATAGTTCCTAGTCCATTTTTATCAGCAGTAAAATTACCTATATCTCCTCTATGAAAACCGTTTTCTTCTCCCCATTTACCATGTTTGTTAAAAGTTGGATTCCAATGTCCTCCAGTAGATATTCCATCATTTGAAGAGCAATCAGATTTTTCATGCAAATGAATGGCATGCTCTCCTGGATCTAAATTTTCTATTTTAGCTACCATTGTAACATTGTTATCTTGTTCAATAAATACAACGCTTCCATTAACATCTGTTGAGTTTTTTGGTTCAAGTTCGACAACAATCATATTAGGCACACTACAACTAAAAACAAACAAAGACGTGATTAAAAACAGGAAAAATTTTTTCATAAGAATTCTTTTATTATAAAATTAGTAAAATATTTATTTTGCATGATTTTTGTTGTTAATTTTACATTATGAAACGTTGTTTTTTAATTATAATTTTTCTCTCTTTCTCTTCATGTGGTTTATTGTCAGAATTCAATAATTCCTCTGAATATTCTAGTGAGGAATATGGAAGTTTTAAAGCACCTGAACCCCCCAACTATAATAAATTGGATTCTTGGGCCGTCCACCCTTTAAAAGATAATAAAGAATTAAATTATTTTATTAATGAAAATGATAAATTAGATGTAAACGTTTTTTTTATTCATCCAACTTTATTTTGGGATAATAAAAACACATCATGGAATTCTGATATTTATGATCCCAATATGAGAGATTTTGTAAATTCTTCTAGTGTTAAATACCAAGCCTCAGCGTGGGCTAGTGTTGGAGATTTGTTTGTTCCTCATTATAGACAAGCTCACATAAGAGTTTTTAGAGAATCTTTTTGGTTAAATGGAGGAGAGCAAGCTTATCAATTAGCTTATAATGATATAAAAAAAGCTTTTGAAGTTTTTTTAGAAAAATATAATAATAATAAACCAATCATATTAGCTGGACATAGTCAAGGAGCAGGTCATGCTAAAAAAATATTACAAGAATTTTTTGATGGAAAACCTCTTCAAGATAAATTGGTTGCTGCGTATCTAATTGGTACTAAAATTACTGATAAAGATTTTGTTAATTTAAAATTAATGGATTCCAAAAATGAAACAGGTGGTTTTGTTACATGGAATACATATCGATTAATGTCTGAGAGGAAGACAAATAAAGCTTCACTTACTGTTGATAGGGATTGGATAAAAGGGGCATTGTGTTCTAATCCTATAACTTGGGACAATAATAAAACGTCTACCTATGAAGACCATAAAGGTTTTCTTTATTTTAATAAAAAAATATATCCAAACACTGTAAAAATTGAAGATATAGATGATAAAGTTTATATCAAATTACCTAAAATGGGGATATTTAAAAAAATATTGGTTTCAACAGTAAAGGATTATCATAAAGCTGACATTAATTTATTTTGGGAGGATATCAGAATAAATTCAATTAACCGAGCTAAGACTTTTCTTAATAAATGAAAATTAGATTATTTCTTTTTGCTTTACTATTGTTTTCAAAATCTTATTCTCAAGAGTTATTAAATGGTAAAGTTTCATTTGTAAATAATGATAATGAATTAATTCCTTTAGAAGGAGTAAGTATTTATTGGCAAGAATCTTCTGTTGGAGTAATTTCAGATGTAAATGGAAATTATTCCATACCCTTTATTAAATCAACTAATTTATTAGTATTTAAAATGCTGGGGTTTAAAGAAGATGTAGTTACAATTAATAAGATTATAAATTATGATCACATTTTAACCAATGAATCTAATGATTTAGATGAGGTTATTGTTTCAAAACGAAAAAATACAATTCAAAAATCATATTTTAAAACACAAAATATTGTTAATGTTTCAAGTGATGAATTATTAAAGGCAGCTTGTTGTAATATTTCGGAAAGTTTTGAAACAAACCCATCAATCGACGTAAGTTATTCAAATGCAATTACTGGAGTAAAACAGGTTAGAATGCTTGGTTTAGAAAGCCCATACTTATTGATTACAGAAGAAAATATTCCTATGGTAAGAGGAGCCTCTCAAGTTTTTGGATTGTCATTTATTCCTGGAACTTGGGTAGAAAGTATGCAGATTACTAAGGGAATGGGAAGTGTTGTAAATGGATTTGAAAGTATTTCAGGCCAAATAAACGTAGAATTAAAAAAACCAATAAATGATGCGCCTATTTTTATAAATGTTTTTAGTTCTAATATGGGAAGAAAAGAAATGAATTTACATTTAAATAAAAAACTAAATGAAAAATTTAGTACAGGATTTTTTCTTCATGCCGATAAGAACTCTACTATTCATGATAATAATTCTGATGGATTTTTAGATCACCCAACCTACAAAGGATTCAATTTTTTTAATAGATGGCAATATACAGATTTGGAAAAAGGAGTAGTAGGTTTTTTAGGATTCAGATTTATGAAAAATGAAAAAGATTCAGGTGAAGATGTTGATAATATGAAAGTTAAAAGGTTGCCATGGCTAAGCGAAATTAATACTAATAGATTTGATTCAAACTTTAAATTTGGTTATGTAAATCCAGAAATTCCTTATGAGACGATTGGAGCTCAAATTGCTTATTCAAGCCATGAACAAAAATCTTTTTTTGGAATAAGAGATTATAATATAAATCAGAACAGTTTTTATTCAAATTTTATTTATAATTCAATTCTAGGAAATACAATGCATAAGTTTAAAGCAGGCTTCAGTTACTCTTATGATGATTTTGATGAAATTGTTGATACTGAAAAAAGAAATTATAACAGAAAAGATAAATCATTTGGAAGTTTTTTTGAATATAGTTATGATGATTTAGAAAAGTTAAGTTTGATAGCTGGTTTGAGATACGATTTTCATAATAATCTAGGTTCTTTTTTTACTCCCAGATTTCATATTAGATATCAGCCATTAGAAAAATCAGTTTTTAGATTTTCAGTTGGATCTGGAAGAAAATCATCTAATATTTTTTCTGAGAATCAGGGAGTTTTTTCAACCGGTCGAAAGATTTATATTGATAATAATAATGGGAACTTTTATGGATTAGAATCTGAAAAGGCCTCGAATTATGGCATTAGTTTTCGACAAGGTTTCTCACTTAATAATCAGGAGGGTGATATAACTGTGGATTATTACATTACTGATTTTATAAATCAAATCGTTGTTGATTGGGAAAAGCAAGGCGAATTACATTTTTATAATCTTGATGGAAAAAGTTTTGCTAAGAGTTTTCAAATAGAATTAGATTATCAAATATCAAATAACATAAGATTTAAATCAGCTTATAAAAACTATGTAGTAAAAAAACAATATAATTCAGGGTTTAAACAAAATCCATTGACTCCTAAAAACAGATTTTTTACCAATATAGATTTTTCATCAAAACCTATTCAAAATGGTTCTTATTGGAGATACGATATTACCTATAACTGGATAGGAAAACAAAGGTTGCCATTACATTCTATGTACCCTTCTTTAATTACATCAAATGGGTTTTCACCTTCGTATAACTTAATAAATACTCAATTAACCAGAGTGTTTTCTTCAAAATTTGAGGTATATGTTGGTGGTGAAAATATAGGTAATTATAATCAGGTTAATCCTATTCTTGATTCTACAAACCCATTTGGAATAAATTTTGATAGCTCTCAAATTTATGCTCCAATTATGGGCCCAATGGTGTATATAGGAATTAGATTAAAATTGTAACTTTAAATCAATTATGAAATATTTATTTGTTTTACTTTTTTTTATTAGCAGTTTCGTTTATAGTCAAGATAATAAAACTGTAAAAACTTCCTTTAAGGTTAGTGGAGTTTGTGAAATGTGTAAATTAAGAATTGAAAAAGGAACAGTTAAAATTAAAGGTGTAAAATATGCCATTTGGGATGTTAATTCAAACAATCTCTCTATTATATATAATTCAAAAAAAGTAAATATTGATAGTGTTCATAAGAATATTGCTGAATTTGGCCATGATACAGATAAATATATAGCAACTGATGAAGTATATAAAAGCTTGCCAGAATGTTGTTATTATAGAACATTATCAATCCATTAAAGTTAAAAAATGAAAAAGAACATATTAATTTTAGGTATTGTGCTAATAGCAGGATACACTATTATTGTATTTGGTTCCAAATCTTCAAACGTTGAACCAAACCCTGAAAAAATAGTTGAACTTATGGGTACAGAAACTTCTTTTGGAGTTAAGGGTAATTGCGGAATGTGTAAAGAAACAATTGAATCAGCTGCATATTCATTAAATGGGGTAATTACTGCAGATTGGAACAAAGAAACTAAACAGCTTAACTTAGTTTATGATTCTCAAATTATAGATTTACTGAGCGTTCATCAAGCTATTGCTAATTCAGGTTATGGTACTGAATTAGTAGATTATGACATGGATAAGTATGAAAATTTACCATTTTGTTGTAAATATGATCCTAATATGCAAGTGAAAATAAATTAATTTTTATTAAATTTAGATTAACAATAACAAAACAAAAACATTATGAAAAAAATATTATTATTATTTACATTATGTATACTTACATCTTGTAATAACACTGCTGTTAAAAAAATAACTGACTCATTTACTCCAGAACCTGAAATTATTGAGATAGAAAAGGTTGTGTCCAATGGAGAACCTGAAGGGCCTCATACGTCAACAGAATGGAAAGTTTGGGCTTATAGTACAGCTGCACCTTCTTATATAGCTGCTAACTGTACTGTTATTGATGTTGATGGGACAGTTCTTAGAGAAGGAACTAATGGTTGGACAGCAATGGCAGCTAATCCTAGAGGAATGGCTGATCCAGAAAATGGATGGAAAGACCCACATGAAGCTATGCCAATGGTTGGAGATGGTCCAGCTTTGAAATGGGCAATGGCTTTTATGAGTGGACAAACTCCTGAAATGGATGCTGATGGATGGGCATGGATGTTGCATGGAGATATGGGTGAGGATAATAGAAAACACCTTGTTATTGATGAGGAAGGCGTTGCAAAAGCAAAAGCTGATGGTGAATGGATTGAATCAGGACCGCATTTAATGCTATTTCCAAAAGATCCAGCTTCATTAGAAGGTCAATCTACTAATTTTAATACTGGAGCTCCATATGTTATGTTTAAAGGGACCGGTTATGATCACCTAATGATTCCTGTAGAAGATTATTACAAATATCAAGATCCTAAATAGAAGGAAATGATTACTTAATTATAAAAAAACCCTCTTTTAAGAGGGTTTTTTTATTTTCATTATGTAATAAAATGGTATTCCAATTATTAATAAGATAGATCCATAGTATATAGATTCAATTCCTGAACCAAAAATTGCCCATAAAGAATAACTAAAACCTAAAAAACCAAGAATAGCGGATTTAAAAATTTTAATTTTTAAATGCTTTTTTCCTATATGATATAGTATATAAGAAGCACTAACAAATAAATAAGGAATAAGAGTAGATAATGTAGTTAATAGAATCAAAAATTCAAATCTATCAACTAATCCTTCTGTAAAATTCATAGTCATTACAAATGATGTAAGTATACTACCTGCCAACAAACTTATAACTGGAAATCCTTTTTTATTTTTTTTCTTGAATACTTGCGGAAAAAGTTTGTCATTTGCCATTGTCATAGGCATATAACTTGTTATTAAAATCCATCCATTGAGTGCACCAATCGCTGAAATTGCTGCACCTGCTGAAACAAAATATCCTGCATATTTCCCTCCAATAATTTCACCAGCTTCTGCAAATGGTGCGGGAGAATTAATTATTATTTCAGTCGGTAAAATCCCAAATAAAACTACAGTTCCAAAAATGTAAATAAGTGTAGAAATTACAGTTCCTATCATAGTAGCTTTAGGTATATTGTTTTCAGGATTTTTTATGTTTTCAGCTGGAATGCTTGCACATTCTATTCCCAAAAAAGCATAGAGTGTCATAACACATACAATTGGTAAAATTTCAAAATCACTTTGGTCTGTTATATTAAACTTTGGAAAGACGCTAAAATCAAAAACAAATAATCCTGCAATAATGATAAAGATTAGAGGGATTAATTTTGCAATTGTTGTAAAAATTTGAATATTTCCTGATGATTTAAACCCTTTTGATGAGGTATATGTAAATAGCCAAATAAAAAAAAGTCCTGTCAATGTAGCATACAATGAATTTGTTGCTAGCTCTGGAACAAAAAAACTTAATGCACTTACTATGGCTACAGCAATTGCTGCATTATTAACCCAGCATGAAATCCAATATCCCCAGGCAACTAAAAAACCAATAAAATCTCCAAAGACTACTTTTGAATAAATGTAAGGCCCACCACTTTGTCCTTTAAGTATTTTGCTGAAATTACTGAATATTTTAGCTAAAACTAAAGCACCAGTAGCAGTAAGTATCCAACCTAAAATACTTATACTTCCAAATTTTCCTAGACTGGCTGGAAGAACAAAAATTCCTGCACCAATCATATTTCCAATTATTAGTGAAGTTGCTGCTAATAATCCTATTTTTTCATTTTGTTGAGTCATAATAAAAATTTATATTCAGTAAAATTTCTTTATGTCAATTAAAGATAAATATAATATTGATCCAGATATATCAAAAGCCGAAACTTTACCATCTTCATTTTATAAAGATGCTTCAGTTTTTGAAGAAATTAAATCAAAAATTTTTTTAAAATCTTGGCAATGGATTGGTGATTCAGACCTTGTTCCTGAGAAAGATTCCGTATACCCATTTTTTCTTTTGCAAGATTATCTGTCAGAACCTATTGTGATTACTAGATCGGATGATGATAAAATAAATTGCATGACAAATGTATGTACCCATAGAGGAAATATTATGGTATTGGAGCCAGGAAAAATGAAAAAGCTTATATGCATGTACCATGGAAGAAGATTTGATAATAAAGGAAAATATGAATACATGCCTGAATTTCAAGATGCTAAAAATTATCCAAGAGCCTGTGATAGTTTGCATAATTTTCCATTAAGAAAATGGGGTAAATTACTTTTTGTTGGATTAAACCCAGCTTTTGATTTTCAGCAAGTAATAGATAAAATGAATGAAAGGATTGGATTTCTTCCAATTGATAAATTTAAATTTGATGATTCACTATCAAAAGATTTTAATATAAAATCTCATTGGGCTTTATATTGTGACAATTATTTAGAAGGTTTTCATATACCTTTTGTTCACAAGGATTTAAATGAAGTTCTAGACTATAAAAATTATACTACTGAAGTTTATAAGTATTGTAATTTACAAATTGGTTATAGTGAAGATGATTCTGAAGTTTTTGATCTTCCTAAAGGACATATTGACTATGGGAAAAATGTTGCCGCTTACTATTATTGGGTTTTCCCAAATATGATGTTTAATTTCTACCCTTGGGGTGTTTCAATTAATCTTGTTCAACCTGTTTCTGAATCATTTACTAAAGTTTCATTTAGATCTTATGTATTTGACAATTCTAAATTAAATAGGGGAGCTGGTAATAACCTTCAGAAAGTTGAGGAAGAAGATGAGTTTGTTGTGGAAAATGTACATATAGGTTTAAATTCTTCCTTTTATAAAGCTGGAAGATTTTCTCCAACAAGAGAACAAGGAGTGCATCATTTCCATAATTTAATTTCAGACTTTATGAACTCTTAAAATTAAAAGAATTAATAATGACTTTATACTTATGAGAAAACTAAATGTCTTTATAATTGCTCTCGCTATTTTGTTTACTTTATTTGTTGTTTTTAGTTACTTGTTTGAACAGAGCCCATTTTATTAATCCCTAGGAAATAATTTTAAAGCATTTTATAATATATTTTTTCATATAAATATCATTTTTGCGTCAATCGAATTTCAACCTCATCACCTTCCTGAGGTTGAAAACGAATATAAAATACATCTTTTTGTGGTCTTGCATAACTAAGCTTTCGATGCGCACCTTGACTAATACCTTTAAATTCAATATAATTCTTATCCATCTTAGTTAAAACAAACTTGTGAGCTTTAGTGTTAATAGGCGAAAGGGAATTATCAAAAAGTTGCAACTTAAGATTTAGTGTGCCATTGACTTCTTTGATATGAATAATTTCTACAAAATCTGTTCCTGATTCATTTGTTGAACGAACTAACGCAACAATAGTAGCTGAGCGAGGTGTAAGCCATGTTTCTTCCAGTATATTTCCATTAATTGGACCTTGCCAACTACCAGTAAGCCAAGCAAGGCTATCTACGCTAAGGGGTTTGCTAGTTTGGCCACATACAAAATTAATTACAAATAATATGACCCAGAGGTGTTTCATTTAACTATTTCTAATTATGCATAGTTAATCACAATTAATCAATTTACAAAACTATTATTTCTACAAAGAACAGAAAGTTCTGGTCAATACAGCCAGCATGAATTAAATTTCTTTTATGATGTTTGGGAATTATCACGTTTAAAGTACCTAAAAAACAAGTATCATAAAGGCTCAAAAAATGATGAAAATTGTTAACAATTACAATATTTCAAAAAGCAGCTAACTCTTAACAAACTTACCACTATATTTACCACTATAAAAACAAAACCCCTGTAAATCAATGACTTACAAGGGATTTTGTGATCGCGAGAG